>JBEKWO010000005.1:0-88688 GCA_049512975.1 Xanthobacteraceae bacterium
GCGCACGCAGATCCTCCGAATACGGTTTCGCCATCCATGCTGGCCTCCATTCCAGCACGAACCTTGAATCCGATTCGTTCCCGCAGGGGAATCCCGCGATTCAGTCTTTTCGGAAATTGCTCTAACCCGCCACTTTTACCGAAGTTCCATTGACGCGCAGATGACGGCAGACGGATTTCCACCGTCATTCGTTCGTCATCGTCCGACGGCGAGCGGTTCGCGCGCCGGCCCCCGCTCCTTGAGCTGCAGGCGATGGAACGCGGCATAGCGGCCGCCCTCGCGTAAGAGCTCGTCGTGGCGGCCGGATTCGACGATCAACCCGTCTTCCACCACGAGGATGCAATCGGCATGCATGATGGTGGTCAGCCGGTGCGCGACCACCAGCGTCGTCCGCCCCTTGCATAGCTCGGCGATGGCGTCCTGCACGTGGCGCTCGGATTCCGAATCAAGCGCTGCGGTCGCCTCGTCGAGCAGGATGATCGGCGCGTTCTTGATCAGCGCCCGAGCCACCGCGATGCGCTGGCGCTGACCGCCGGACAGCTGCATGCCGTGTTCGCCGACCGGCGTGTCGTAACCGGCGGGAAAGCCGAGGATGAAGTCGTGCGCATGCGCGGCCTTGGCCGCGGCGACGATTTCCGCCTCGCTGGCGCCGAGCCGGCCGAGGCCGATGTTCTCGCGGATCGTGCCGCGGAACAGCTGCACGATCTGACCGACATAGGCGATCTGCTGCCGCAGCGAGCGCCGCGACACGGCGGCGATGTCCTGGCCGTCGATTAGGATGCGGCCGGAATCGGCGTCGTAGAGGCGCAAGATCAGGTTGAGCACGGTCGATTTGCCGCCGCCCGAGGGGCCGACCAGCGCGGTGACCTTGCCCGGCTGCGCTACGAAGCTCATGCCGCGCAGCGCCGGGGTGCCGGGCCGATAACCGAAGCGCACGTTGGCGAATTCGAGGCGCGCGGTGTCAAGCTTGAGCGGCGGCCGGTCATCGTCGCTCGGCTCGCCCGGCGGGCTGTCGACCACCTCGTAGAGGACGCGCACGCCCACGAGATTGTTGTTCAGATCGATGTTGAGCCGCGCCAGCCGCTTGGCCGGTTCGTAAGCCAACAGGAACGCGGCGATAAACGACACGAACGCGCCCGGCGTCGCGCCGGTTTCGATGATGCGGTAGCCGCCGTAGATGACCGCCAGCGCGATGGCGATGCCGCCGAGCGTCTCCATGATCGGACTGGCGCGATTGCCGACCCGCGCCATCTTGTTGGATTCGTGCTCGACCGCGGCGACGCTGACCGCCAGCCTTCGCCGCATCTCGTCCTCGAGCGAGAACGCCTTGACCGTGCGCATACCCTGCAGGGCTTCTTGCATAGTCTCGATGATGCGCGTGCCGCCGGTAAACTGCATGCGCGCGATGCCGCGCACCCGCCGGATCACCTTGCGCAGGAAAAACAGCGCCGGCGGCGTCACGATCAATCCGGCGATCGACATCACCGGATCCTGGATCACCATCACGATCGACAGCCCGATGAGCGACATCAGATCGCGGCCGATGGCGGTGATGAGAAGATTGATCACCTGGCTGACGGCGTTGGCGCCGGTGGTGAGCCGGGCAATGAATTCGGACGAATGGCGGTCGGCGAAGAAGCCGATATTTTGTTGCAACAGTTTGTCGAACATGCGTCGCTGATTATCGGCGACGATGCGATTGCCGATCGCCGAGAGCATCACGGTGGCGCCGTATGACGCCATACCCTTGATGGCGAAGATCGCCATGGCGACAACAGCGACGATCACGATGCCGTGGAAATTGCGGTCGACGTAAGCCTCGTTGGTCATCTTGCCGAGGAGGTAGGCACTGAGCGCCGTGCCGGCGGCGGCGACCCCCATCAGCGTGAAGGCGACGGCGTAGCGCGGCCAATGTGTCAGCGCCTCGTTGACCAGAAGCCGGCGCACCAGGGCGAACGTCGAATAGCTATCCGAGGATCCGCCGGTCAAAACTGTCATGCGCGATCCTTGCATCCCGTGCGGCCGAACGGTGCGCGCCAGCGTGCCCCGGGCGTTCCATGCCCCGAAGGGGCGGATTTTTCAAGCGATTTCAGCGCCGCTACGACCGCTCGGAACCCGCCGCGGCAATGCCGGCAGGCGCGCGTTGTTCACCGTGATCGAGCGAAGCCGCCCGCCGCGTTATCAGTTCGCGTTCCCAGGCGAGCGCGTGGGTGGCGATAGTCGAGAGATCGTCGAAGCGCGGCTGCCAGCCGAGCGCGGCGCGGATCTTTTGCGAATCGGCGACGATCCGGGCGGGGTCGCCCTCGCGCCGCGGCGCCATTTCGACCTTGAAGTCGGCTCCCGACACGCGCTTGATCGTGTCGATCACTTCGAGCACCGAATAGCCGTGGCCATAGCCGCAATTGAGCGTCAGCGACGGCAAGCCGGACCGCAGATAACGCAGCGCGTCGGAATGGGCGCGGGTCAGGTCGCTGACGTGGATGTAATCGCGGATGCAGGAGCCGTCCGGCGTCGGATAATCGCTGCCGAACACCTCGATCTTGGGGCGCAGTCCGAGCGCGGTCTCGACCGCGACCTTTATCAGATGCGTCGATGCCTTGCCCGCTTGCCCGGTGCGGCAGCGCGGGTCGGCGCCGGCGACGTTGAAATAGCGCAGGATCACATGACCGAGACCATGGGCGCGGCCGGCATCGCGCAGCATGATTTCGCTCATCAGCTTCGACCAGCCATAGGGCGAGATCGGTTGCGTCGGCGCATCTTCGTTCACCGGAGCTTCGCTGGTGTTGCCGTAGACCGCGGCGGTCGAGGAGAAGATGACGTGGCGCACGCCGTTTTTCACCGCGCATTCGAACAGCGCGCGCGAATTGACGGTGTTGTTGCGGTAATAAGCGAGCGGGTCACGGACCGAATCGGGGACCACGATCGAGGCGGCGAAGTGGATGATGGCCTCGACGCGATATTGCCGGATCAGACGAGCGACCAGCTCCTGGTCGCCGGTGTCGCCGATGACGAGCGGCACGCCCTGCGGGACCAACCAGGCGAATCCGGTGGTGAGGTTGTCGAGCACCGCGACGCGCTCGCCGGCATCGACGAGCTCGCGCACCATGTGGCTGCCGATATAGCCGGCTCCGCCGGTGACCAGGACCGTCATGCCCGTAACCCGTTTGCGTGCGTCCTCGCCATACGCTGATTTGATGAATACGGCGTTATGGCGCCGCCGCCGGGTCAGCCGGCGGCAGCGACAGCTTTGAGCGCGCTGCGGGTCGCGGCGAGGACCTCTTCGGGGGCGATCTCCCGCATGCAGCGGTGGTGGCCGAGCCGGCATACCGGCCGGTGACAGGGCCGGCAGCTCAGCTCGGTCTTGGTCTCGACCGTTGCCGCCAGCGGATTGAGCGGTGCCCAGTGCCATGGGCTCGTGGGGCCAAAAATGCCGATCGAGGGGGTGCCCAGGGCTGCAGCCACGTGGAGCAGGCCGGAATCGTTGGAGACCGCCGCGGAAGCGGCGGCGAGCGCGAGAATGGCATCGCGCAGATCGTTGCCGGTGAGATCGCGGGCGCCGGTGTTGCCGACAATCTCGGCGGCAAGCGCCTTCTCGCCGGGACCGCCCACCACGCAAACCGCGAGGCCGTCGGCCAGAAGCCGGCGGGCGAGCGCCGCATAGCCGGCGGTCGTCCAGCGCTTCGAAGGCCCGACGGCGCCCGGGGCCAGGACCACGATCGGGCGGCCTTCGCCAGCCAGGCCGCGGCTATTGCGCCATGAGGCGACCTCGGCGGCAGGGACCTTGAGCTGCGGCACCGGCCATTCGGCCAGTGGGGCGGCGCCAGGCGGCAGTGCCAGCGTCGCGCAGCGGTCGACCATGCGCGGCAATCGCCGCTCGCCAAAGCGCAGGTCGTTGAGCAGGATGAAGCGTGCCTCGCCGACAAAGCCGGTGCGCTCGGGAATGCCGGCGAGAAACGGTGCCAGCCCCGATTTCCAGGTCCGCGGCATGATGAGCGCGGTCCCGTAGCCTTCAGCCTTGAGGCGCTTGGCCAGCGTCAACTGCCGGGCCAGTGCGAGCCGGCCGCGCGGCAAGTCCGCGACAACCGCCTGCCGCAGCCCAGGCATGTAATCGGCCAGCGGTGCGCACAACGTGGTCGCCAGCATGTCGACCGGACGGTCGGGGAAACGCTCGCGCAGAAGGTTCACCACCGAATGGCAGCGCACGAAATCGCCAATCCACATGTATGGGACGATGAGGATGGGGGCGCGGTCCGCGCTGCCGCCCCTCCGGTCAGCCCCTTTATGATATGAATCTTTATTCATTGTTTTTCGCCGCCGATGAAGTCCGCGAGCATCGGCTCACAACGGGGTTTCGCGCGTCAGCGGTTCGCTCACCGGCGGCGTCCAATTCTGCGCCGCCTCATAGCGCTTGGCATAGCGGTAGAACGTGCCCTCGAAATTGCCGAAGGCGATGACGAATCCGGCCCAGCCGTCGATGAAGCCGAGCTTGAAAATATAGTGCTTCAGGAAGGACCACAGTCCATGGCCGAGCGCACTCCCCATCGACACGCGTTTGTGCGTGAGCTTCGCCGCGCCGAGCGAAGAGTATCGGTTCATTTTCCTGATGATCTCTTCAAGGTTGCGAAACGGCATTTGCCAGATCGCGTTGCGCAGCGTGCCGACCGGCCTGCCGCCGAGGACTTCGTAGCTCTCGTGCACGGGGTCGAGGGTGTAGCGCATGCTGCCTTTGCGGAAGAGCTGCGGCTGGCGGAAGTTCGGATACCAGCCGGAGCCGCGGATCCAGCGTCCCATCATGTAGTTGCGCCGCGGCACCCGATAGACCTCAAAGGGCGACGAACCTGCCAGCAGGGCAAGAATCTCGTCGCGCACCGCCTTGGTACACCGCTCGTCGGCGTCGAGGCTGAAAATCCAGTCGTGACGGCAGAGGTCGACGGCGCGATTGCGTAACTCGCCGAAGCCGTTGAAAGGCACCTGGACGACGCGGGCGCCGAGGCCGGTGGCGATCTCCGCGGTACCGTCGGTGCTGTTGGAGTCGACCACCACGACCTCGTCGGCCCACAGCACGCTCTCGACCGCGGCCTTGATCTTCTCGGCTTCGTTGAACGTCAGGATATAGGCTGAGATTTTCTGCATGAGCGAGGGCCGGCGACAATGTGCGAAGGAGCCAAAGCGCACTATAGCCGCGGTTCACATCCTGCGGGAGTATCAAGCCCGCGCCTTTCGATTTTAAATATGAAATATAGTTCATTTCTATAAGAACGACCTCGCTGTTGCTCGGCGCGCCAGACTGGGGCAAAGGAGCGGGCAGTCGGAGAAGAGCCGATACAACCTTAACCGGTCTTGCGGCGTCGATGTTGTTGGTCACCGGCGGGGCCGGTTTCATCGGATCGAATGTGGTGGCGAGCCTCAACGAGGCCGGCCGCGCCGACATTGCCGTCAACGATGTGCTCGGCAGCGACGGCAAATGGCGCAATCTGGCTGGCCGCCAACTCGCCGAATTCGTGCCGCCGGCGGACCTCTTGCGCTGGCTCGACGGCCGCAAGCTCGATGCGGTGGTGCACCTCGGTGCCATTTCCTCGACCACCGCAACCGACGCCGATCTCGTCATCGAAACCAATTTCCGGCTGTCGCTGCACTTGTTCGAGTGGTGCGCGGCGACGCGCACGCCGTTCATCTATGCCTCCTCGGCGGCGACCTATGGCGACGGCGCGGCGGGTTTTTCCGACGACTGGTCGCTGGCCGCGCTCAAGCGGCTCAAGCCGCTGAACCTTTACGGTTGGAGCAAACATCTGTTCGACCTCGCCGTGGTCGAGCGCGTCGCGCGCAAGGACAAGCTGCCGCCGCAATGGGCCGGGCTGAAATTCTTCAATGTCTTCGGGCCCAACGAATCCCACAAAGGCGAGATGATGAGTCTCGTGGCGAAGCGCTTCGACGAGGCCAAGGCCGGCGAGCGCATCCAGCTGTTCAAATCGCACCGCGCCGGCGTCGCCGACGGCGAGCAGAAACGCGATTTCATCTATGTGGACGATGCGGTCGCCGTTGTCCGCTGGCTGCTGGAAACGCCCTCGGTGTCGGGCATCTTCAACGTCGGCACCGGCGTGGCCCGCAGCTTCCGCGATTTGATGCTGGCGATGTTCGCGGCGCTCGGCCGCGAGCCGGCCATCGACTATATCGACATGCCGGTTTCCATTCGCGACAGCTATCAGTATTTCACGCAAGCCGAGATCGGTAATCTGCGCCGCGCCGGCTTCAATGCCGACTTCGCGACCCTCGAAGAGGGGGTCAAGCGCTACGTGACCTGTTATCTTGACCGTGTCGATCGCCATCGGTGAGCGGGATCGCGGGGCAGGTCGGGGCAACGCATGTTTGATTTTGAAGAAGCCCTCAGGCGCATCGCCGAGCAGACCGTGCTCTGCGTCGGCGACGTCATGCTCGACGATTTCGTCTACGGCGACGTCGCGCGCATTTCGCCGGAGGCGCCGACGCCGGTTCTCACCGTGGGAAGGAGCGAGGTCGAGATCGGCGGCGCCGGCAACGTCGCGCGCAACATCGCCGCGCTCGGGGCGCGCTGCATCTTCGTCGGTCTGATCGGCAACGACGAGGCCGGTCGCGTACTGACCGATAAGCTCGGCAAGCTCGGGTCGATCACGTCCGAGCTGGTGGTCGACAACACCCGGCCAACCACGCGCAAAGTGCGCTTCGTTTCCGAGCATCACTCCACGCACCTGCTGCGCGCCGATTGGGAGACCGCAGACGCGGCCAGCGGGGAAAGCGAAGCCGCGATCATCGGCTTTGCCGAAGCGGCGCTGCCCAAAGCCGGCGCGGTGGTGCTGTCCGACTATGCCAAAGGCGCGCTCACCGCGCGCGTCGTTCGCGCCATCATCGAAGCGGCGCGGCGCCTCGGCAAACCGGTCGTGGTCGATCCCAAAGGCCACGATTACCGCGTCTATCGCGGCGCGACGCTGATCACGCCGAATGCCAGGGAGCTGGCCGCCGCGGTGCATCGGCCGCTGACCACCGAGGCGGAGATCGCGGTGGCCGCCGCTGAACTGGCGCGCCTCGCCGGCAGCGAAGCCGTGCTGGTCACCCGCAGCGAAGCCGGCATGAGCCTTCACGTTGAAGGTGATCCGCCGGCCCATATTCCCGCTTATGCGGTCAAGGTGCGCGATGTTTCGGGCGCCGGCGACACGGTCGCCGCGGTCATGGCGGTGCTCTTGGCGATGCGGGCGCCCTACGAGGCCGCCATGCGCGCTGCCAATGCCGCCGCCGCGGTCGTGGTCGGTAAGCGCGGCACGGCAACGGTCTCGCTCGCCGAATTGCGCCACCGCATCCTGCCCGCGGCGTCGCTGGCGCCGGAGGACAAGATCGTGTTCGACTGGTCGGTGCTCGACGAGCGGCTTGAGCAATGGCGCCGCCATGGCCTGCGCATAGGCTTCACCAACGGCTGTTTCGATCTCCTGCACCGCGGTCATGTCCGGCTGCTGGCGCAGGCCCGCGCCGCCTGCGACCGGCTGGTGGTCGGGCTCAACGGCGACGCCTCGACGGCGCGGCTGAAAGGCAAAGGCCGGCCGATCAATCCCGTCGACGGCCGCGCCGAAGTGCTCGCCGCTCTGGAGGCCGTCGACCTCGTCGTCGTCTTCGACGAGGACACGCCGCTCGACCTGATCAAGCGCGTGCGCCCGGCGGTGCTGGTCAAGGGCGCCGATTACCGGCGCGAGGAGGTGGTGGGCCGCGACGTGGTCGAGGCGGCGGGCGGCGATGTCATCCTGGTCGAGCTGGTGCCGGACCACAGCACCACAAAAATTGTACAGGGCTTGCGGCAATCACCGCCGGGATGATGGAATCTCATGTGTGTCGATTATTTCCAGCTCTCGCTGGTCTTTGGAGCGAAGCGAGTGCGTCGGGGCCGCATCGGGTCCTGAGCGGCAGCATGTGTGACCCACTCTCGTTACCGCCAAACGATCACAAGCGCTCCGCTGTGCGTCACGCGCGACGAACCGGCGTAATGGACCCCCGGCAATAGCACTGCCCAGCGTGCTCTTTTGGCAAATCACCATCGGTGATTTCGGCACCCGAAGAAACAAGCCTTCCGGCGCTGAGCGAGCGCAAATAGAACATCGCACGATATGCTTCGCCAGCGCTGTTCGATGGACCAATGATAATGCCGTCGCTGCGGCTGACCAAGCCGCGCAGACCACTACGGTCTGTCGGATCGAAAAACGAAGCATCGACCGGGCCGTTCAGTACAAGTGTTTTGTTCCGGACTATCAGTGCCGTGGTCGTCGCAAGACCTATCGCCGCCCACCATATCGTTGCGCCGATGATGAGGTTTGTCCCAATCCTGCCCCAACCAACATAGCTGAGTATAAACACGACAAAGAGTAGCCCCATTGCAGCGAAGGGGAACCTGCGAACTAGAGTTAGATCAGGGAAGTCGATAGAGGATATCTCGAATTTAAAAACAATGACTGCCGCCGCCACCACCATTGCGCCGCAAAGAACAATGACCGCCGATCTGGGAAGCATTTGCGAGAGGTCGATGCCGTTTTGCCACAATCCAATCGTCACCAGCACGAACAACGGCAGAACATAAACATAATATCGACCGTGTAAGCGAGTGAAGCGCTCCACTTCTGGGCTGATCTGATAAACACTCTGCGAGAAGTAGATCGTCATTGCCACCATGGCCGCCAAAATGCAGCACGCAAGCAAGCCGAGATCGAGTAGGCGCCGCAGCGCGGCATCATCGATCTTTGCCGACTGCATGAAGCGCCCGCGGACGACCATGACAAGGGTAACTGCAAGCGGGACGCCGATGAGAGTGACGATGGCACTGACATGGCCTATGGCGTTGGCTGCTGTTGCCAAGAGGTCGAGATGATGGCGCAATAAAATTCCGCCATAGTTCGCCCCAGAGACAGACCACACCCACTCGCCGGTGAGAAAGTAAGCAAGGACACTACGAACGGCGTAGTAGGCGAGAAATACGGTGGCGGCCGCGGTGACACGGCGCATTCGCAAGCCGTCTCGCAGCAGAAAGAACAAGCCGATCCCTGCCGCCAGCGCGAGCGCGTGCGGTTTGACCAGCGACAGCGCGCCAATCAGTGCGCCACCGGCTGCCGCCGACAGCAATGGCGATTTGTCCAGGGTGGAAAGCACAACCAGGACAACTAACCAGAAACCGAGAAGGTACATCGGCTCCGGCATCACATACCAGACGAACAAGCAGATCGGTGAAAGCACCACAACAGCGGCAAAAGCCGCTGCAACCGGGATGGTCACGCAACGCCGTGCCACCGCATATGCGGGTATCGCCGTCGCAGCAATAAATCCGGCGTTTAACATCTTGGCGCTTGCAGGAAGGCCATGCGGTGGCAGGAACGAATAGACCCAAAAATAAAAGATAAGAGGGATACGCTCCTAAAATAGACCAGCGGTGGTACTTCTCGGCATCAAAGCCATAGAGAATAGGCAACAAGTACCCGGCTTCGTCGGCGACAGAAAACACGTTTGCCCTCAAAGTGGCAACGAAGCAGAGGATGACAAACCAGGCAATGCAGGCAATCGCCAGCACTATGCTTGCGTTTCGCGTTAAGGCGGACGTTGCCGTTAGAATAAGCGGAGACGTAGAGGTTAGATTGAAGCCGCGTTTCGGCATCGGTATCAAATAGCATAGCTTTCCCGGCTGGCGCTAGGCGTTGGTTGCGGTTGTCACCGCTCGCAACAAACGCGTGCAATCACAGCACATTTAGCGACGCCGCGCCAAAACGCATTGCGATGCGTGAATTAGAAACTCACCATGCTTGCCATGGGAAAGGTTACGCAGAATGTCCCGCGCCGCCTGCGCTGAACGCCCCCTGGTCGCGGCGATGCGAGCCGACAATCTTTCGGCTCGACCGGCCGGGGCCGGCGCGCCAGCCGAACAGATCGATCAGCTTGGTTCGCAGATAGAGCCTGCGTTCGGCAGCGGTGAGCGTGGTGCGCCAGCGCGGCGAATTGAGATCGAGCCGCGTCTGGTGCGCGGCGATGCGCGCCTGCATTGGCGCCGGATGGCCGCCGCGATAGGCCATCACGAATTGCCGCGGGAACTGGTGGTAATAGTAATCGTGCATTTCGAGCGGCTTCGGATTGCGCTCGGAGCCGCCGATCCAGAGTTTCGATTTCTCCTCGATGAAGGCTCTGGACTTCGCCGGCGAGCGAACGTCGAGATAGTGAAAGAGGTCGAGGCCGGTATCGACGACGCGGATGCGGTGGCCCTTTTCCTTGTATTTCGGATGCACCGTGAATCCCAACGCGTCGCCGCGCGAGAGCACGAAACGGTGCGGCTTGACCACACGGCAGGCCAGCTCGCAACGCAACGGATGCACGTTGAGGATGGTTTGGTAATCGCCGTAGAAACTCACCCGCTGCAACACCAGGCCTTCGACGCGATCGTCGCTGCGGTATCTGCTCATCAGCTCGAGCAGCCGCTCGTGGTCCCTCTCGTGGATGGCTTCGTCGCTCTGCAGATAGATCGCCCAGTCGCCGGTACAGTTGAACAATGCGATATTGGTCTGTTGCGACAGCACATAGCCGCCCGACGACAGATTCGGATTCCAGGCGCTCTCGACGATCCTGATTTTGGGGCTGACGATGCCGCGGACCAGATCGAGGGTGCCATCGTTCGACGCCCCGACATTGACCACAAATTCATCGACAATCGGCAGGATCGATCGGATGCTTTCCACGATCGGATAATCCAACCGGACGGCATCCCGCACGAACGTAAATCCGGAAACCTTCATATCGAGGTGATGGCGCTGCCTCGGGATTATCCCTCACGCGCGAGGGCCCTTCGCGGTCGAATGCGCTGCGCGGCGTTGTGGCACGGCGCCTGCGCCATGGCAACATAGCCGCGCCGGCAACGCTTAGTCTGGAAGCGAACTGTTCGGCTGCCTAACGCGGATGCACGACATAGAGCACGGAGTTCTCGGCGATGCCGGCCCGGCGGAATGTCTCGGCGCCGAAGTGCTCGATGCCCAATTGATCAACTTTCAGGCCGGCGGCCTCCAGCCGGTCAATGAAGTCGCGCTTGCCGTATTGCCGCACGTGGTCGCCCGCGCCGAAGTATTTCCAGCGCAGTGCTTCGGTATCGATGCTCGGATCCTCGTGGGTCTCGTCAAGACCGATAATAAGCGGCAACAGGATGACCGCGAAGCCTTCCGGCTTGAGCACGCGGCGGATCTCGCGCATCGCCTTGCGGTCGTCGGGAATATGCTCGAGGACGTGCGAGCACAGCAGAATGTCGACGGAACGGTCGGCATAGCTGTCCATTGCGGTGAGGTCGACGCGCTCATCGACGGTTTTGCGTGAAAGATCGGCGCTGCGATAGGCAATGAAGGGATAACGCCTAAGCTTCTTGTGGAGTGCGTCCCCCGGGGCGAATTCGATCAAGCGATAGGTGCGGCGGTGATCGAGGGCGTGGAATACCTGGTCGAGATAAATTGCGGTCAGTCGGTCACGATCCAAGGCGTCGCAGCTCGGGCAGGTGAAGGCCGCCAGGTTGAACGTTTCCATCGCGCTGGCGGGATGGATAGGGGCGTATTTCTCGACATTGCGCCGATAGGAGTTCCACACCGGTCTGAAGGCGCGAAGGCGTGTGCTACAAACTGGACACTGATACTCGGCGCCGAGATAGCGCGGCAACTTGATGGCGCGCTTGAGGACTTTGCCGTATTGCCGAACAATATCGTAGGACAGGCTACCGCGATACTTGCGATAGGCGCGGGTTCCTTTCAGCCACTCGATGACCTGGTCGTCCGAACCAAACATCTGCTTATCCCAACTCCATTTCCTGCCCTGTTTGCGGCGAGGAGGCTGCGATGGATGCGGCACCGGGCGGAGTCGCGGCAAGCTGCATCATCGTAGCTGATCGAGCGCGGTGACGAGCCACGTCCGTCGGCTTGACAAAGTCCTCATCAGTCATCGTATTCGAGCTTAGCACAGCCTCACGAGCGCTGGCGAAGAGGCCGCGATGCTTCCCGACTATGAATTGATCGGATGACCTCCATTTCCATCCTATCGCGCTTCGATCGCGTCCGCTTCGAGCGGCTGGCCGATTGGCTTGCCGTCGGCGTTGCCGTGTCGCTGCCCTGGTCGACGTCGGCGACCGGGATTCTCATCGCCGTTTGGCTCGTCACCGTTCTGCCGACCTTGGACGCGGCTTCGGTCCGGCGCGAACTTGCGACCGCCGCCGGCGGCTTGCCGGTCCTGCTCTGGGTGCTGGCGGCAGTCGGGATGTTGTGGGCCGACGTGAGCTGGGCCGAGCGCATCGGCGGCCTGGGCAAATTCCACCGGCTGCTGGTGATTCCTTTGCTGCTGGCGCAGTTTCGCCGGTCCGAGCACGGCATCTGGGTGATCTATGGATTTTTCGCTTCGATGCTCGGCCTGCTGCTGATGTCCTGGGTTGCGGTGGCATTTCCCACGTTGCCGTGGCCGGGCAAAGAATTCGGCGTGCCGGTGAAAGATTATATCATTCAGGGCGAGACCTTTCTGATCTGCGCCTTTGTGCTTCTGGGGCGTGCGTTTGACGGGCGCGGCGCAAAAAATCCACTTTTCATTTTAAGTCTTGTCGGCCTCGCCGTCCTCTTCCTGGTCAATATCGCTTTCGTGGCCACCGGCCGTACCGTGTTGCTTGTTGCGCCGGTGCTAGCGCTTTTGCTCGGCTGGCGACGATTCCGTTGGCAGGGGCTATTGGCCGCCGCGCTGCTGGGCGGCGCCGTCGGTGCCGCGCTCTTTTTGGAGTCGCCGTATCTGCACGGGCGATTGGAAAGGTCGGTGACGGAATTGCAGGACTACTTGAGCAGCGATGCGGCCAACCCGACCGGTCTGCACCTCGAGTTTCTGCGAAAGTCGTTGTTGTTCGTGGAGACGGCTCCCATCATCGGCCACGGCACCGGTTCAATAACGGAGCAGTTTCGCCAAGCGGCGGCGGTCGGCCAGACCGGCGCGTCATCGGTGGCGTCGAGCAATCCGCACAATCAGATTTTCGCCGTCGCCATCCAGCTCGGCCTCCTCGGTACGGTCGTGCTGGTGGCGATGTGGACCGCGCATGTCATGCTGTTTCGCGGTAGCGGATTTATCGCCTGGATCGGCCTGATCGTCGTCGTGCAGAACATCGTCTCCTCGCTTTTCAACTCGCATTTGTTCGACTTTACGCAGGGCTGGCTCTATGTGTTCGGCGTCGGCGTCGGCGGCGGCATGGTGCTGCGGGAGCAGACCATGGCGGCTACCGCATCGCCCGTGGCCAAGCCAATGAACAAGCCATGAATCCGATCAGATTGCCGAGCAATCCCCGCATCCTCGTCGTGGTGTTGCGGCGGCTGGGCGACGTGCTGCTGGCGACGCCGCTGATTCACAGCATCAAGCACGCCTATCCCGACGCCGCCATCGAGGCGCTGGTGTTCGCCGGAACGGAAGGAATTTTGGCGGGCAATCCCGATCTCGCCGGCGTCATCGCCATGCCGCAGCGTCTGAGTGCCGGCGCAAGTCTCGCGCTGTTCGGGCGGCTGGCGCGGCGCTACGACCTCGCGCTTTCGGTGCAGCCCGGCGACCGCCCGACGACGCTCGCCTTCATCGCCGGACGGCAAAGCGCGGGCTTGCTCGAAGCAAGCGGCTTGTCGGCCTCACTCAAACGCCTGGCGCTCAGCCGCTCATGCGTGACCGACCGAGCGCAGCACCGCGTACTCGAAACGCTCCGCCTCGCCGAACTGCTCGGTATTCCTGTGCTCTCCGAGATCGTCTGCCCGGCCGGGGCGGTGCGGCCCGGGCTGCTGCCGTCGCAACCCTACGCCGTCGTGCATGCCGCGCCGATGTTCACCTACAAGCGCTGGACGATCGATGGCTGGCGGCTACTTGCCGCGGCGCTGCGCGCACGCGGGCTCGCGACCGTCGTCACTGGCGGCACCGCCGACCGCGCCTATCTCGACGAGGTCTGGCGCGACTGCGACGTCACGCGTCTCGACGGCAAGCTCGCCTGGCCGGAGCTCGCCGCCCTGATCGGCGTCGCGCGCGTCTATATCGGTCCGGACACCGCCGTCACCCACCTCGCCGCCGCTAAGGCGACGCAGACGGTGGCGCTGTACGGACCGACAGATCCACGCATTTGGGGGCCGTGGCCCGCGGGCGGCCTCGATCCGCCATGGGCGGCGGCCGGCACCATCCAGCATCGCGGCAACGTCTGGCTGGTGCAGAACCCGTTGCCCTGCCTGCCGTGCCAATTGGAAGGCTGCGAGCGCCGCATCGACAGCCATAGCCAATGTCTCGATGAGCTCACGGTGTCTCAGGTCATGGCGGCGGTCGATCAGGCGCTGGCGATGCGTCAGGCCGCGTGACTGACCGAACCATCGCCGCCAGCCCGGTCAGCGTGTCGTGCGGCGGGCGCCAGCCGGCGGCCATGAGCTTGCCGGCATCGACTCGCAGGTTGCCGCCGAGCCGGTCCCAAAGGTCGACGCGGCCCATCACGCGCAGCGGAATTTCGACGTAGTGCTTGGGCATCGGCAAGATGAAGGGCCGCCGGCCCGTGGCCTGCCGCAGCGCCGCAAGTACGGCCCAGAGCGGCGGCGGCATGCCGGGATCGGCGACGACGTAGGTCTCGCCGAGGGTTGCGGGGGTCGCCAGCACGAAGGCCAAAGCCGAGATGAAATTGTCGATGCCGAGCAGTGAACGGCGGTTGCCGAAATCTTTCACCGGCAGAGGCAACGGTGACGCGGCCGCGCGCGCGAGCAGAGCAAAATTTCCCTTCACCCCGGGACCATAAAGTAAAGCCGGCCGCAAGATCGTGAATGGCACGCCGGCGGCGCGGACCGCAGCCTCGGCGGCGAGCTTGGAACGGCCATAGGCATCGGTCGGCGCCGCAGGGTCGCGCTCGGTCAAGGCATGGTCGGCGGCGGGTCCGCTCTGCGCCCTGATCGACGAGACGAATACGAAATGCCTGACGCCCGCTGCTGCCGCGGCGGCGGCAAGCTGCGCCGTCGCCAGCCGGTTGACGCGGTCATAAAGCTCGGGTGCAACGCCGCGGCCGATATGGGCAATGCCGGCAAGATGGATGACCTGATCGACGCCGTCGAGCACCGGACGCCAGTCGATCGGCTGCGCCAAATCCGCGTGCTGCACGACTTCGATAGCGGCGGCGAACGGCGGCTGCGGCGGCCGGCGCACGGCGGCGCGGAGCGCGTCCCCGCGTTGCGCAAAGGCCGCCACGACGGCACGGCCGATGAAGCCGGAAGCCCCGGTCACCAATATCCGGGTCACGACCATCCGAGGCACCTAATACAGTGGTTCCAACGCGCCGGCGCTCGCCGGCGTTGCCGCGCCCGTCATCAGATCGAATGGAACATAGCTCGCTGTGTCACAGCCGTCGGCCTGAACGGCGTAGCGATTTTCAATGATATCCTTCCCTCTGAGGAACACGGCATAAGTCCGCCTGTGACCGCGATCCTGGAAACGCACACAGGTGAGCCAGCTCCAGCCGCCGACCGAATGCACCCAGCGATAATCCGATATTTCGAATGCATCGTAGGCTGCGTGCTCTTTGAATGATGATTTGACGCGATTGGCGACCATCCCGTCGTAGGCGGGGTCTGCACCGGACGGTGGGACGTCTGCCGTTGATACACTGAGGCTGCTGCAGCCGGTAGCGGCGGCGAGCGCGAGGAGGAGCGCTGCGTAGGCGGCGTTCTGCAGATAGGTCGAGGCGCCTTGCTGCTTTCTCGAGGTCAACCCCGGCCATCCTCGTTCATCCGTTTGCATCAACGACTATGCTGAAAATCCGGCCGAGGCAATTGAGCGCGTCTTAGAGTGCAATAGCTTCAGATTGAAACGATTGGCAAATCCTTGATGCCGACCTGTTTAAAGCCCGGTCGAGACCAAGGCGGGGAGGGCGCACAGGTGACGACCATTCGCCGTCCGTGGCAGGGACTTCACGCCTTCTGCCGACACAGTGCCGCCATGAAAGCTCTTCATTTGAAAGCCCATTGGCCGATTGAACGCTCGCCGGCGGTTGCAGAGCATGGTCGAAAGCTCGCAGGCTCGTTTCAATCGGGGAGGGTCGAGGCTCGACTTTGGCGGCCGGCATGATCAAGCGGCTTCTCACGCCAACAATGTTGCTCGGCCTCGGCTTGGCGCTTGGGTCGTGCGGCTCGGTGGCCGGGACCGTTTCCGATCATTGGCCGCATTGGGCCGGCGGTATGCCCAACGACGTTCCGCCGCGGCCTGGCGCTCCCGGCTATGACGAATTCATTGCGCACGAGCGAGCCAAGACGGACGCCGCCGCGCCCGCCGCTACTGTCGAGAAAAACGAGGCGCAGGCGTCGCCTGCCGGTAACCGTCCGCCTAATGACCAAGCCGCGGCGCAGGGCGGCTTGTATTGATGCAAGCGCCCGTCACGCGGCGCCGACGCGCAGCAGATCGTGGAAATGCACGATGCCGACCGGCCGCTCCATGTCCACGACGATGAGCGCCGTGATCTTCGCTGCATTGAGCAATTGCAGCGCCTCGCTGACCAGCTGATCGGGCCTGACCGTCTTCGGCGAAACGGTCATGACTTCGTCGACGGTGGCCTGCAGCAAGTCGACGCGCATATGACGGCGCAAATCGCCGTCGGTGATGACGCCGGCCAACTTGCCGTCTGGGTCGGTGACGGCCACGCAGCCGAATCCTTTGGCAGACATTTCCACGATCGCCTCCGACATCAACGCGCCGCGCGCGATCAAGGGCAGCGCGGCGCCCGGATGCATGACGTCGCGAATGAACTTCAGCGCGGCGCCGAGCTTGCCGCGCGGATGAAACACGCCGAAATCGACCGGGGTGAATCCTCTGCTTTCGAGCAAGGCGATCGCAAGCGCGTCACCCAGCGCAAGCTGCATCAGCGACGACGTCGTGGGCGCGAGATTGTGCGGACAGGCCTCCCGCGCTTGCGGCAGCGCCAAGACGATGTCGGCGGCCTTGCCGAGCGTGCTTTCGGCATTGACGGTGACGGCGATCAGGGCAATGCCGAACCGGCGCGAATAGTCGATCAGGCTTTTGAGCTCTTCGGTCTCGCCCGACCACGACAGCACCAGCATCACGTCGTCCGTGGTGATCATGCCGAGATCGCCGTGGCTCGCATCGGCGGCGTGCACGAAAAAGGCCGGCGTGCCGGTCGAGGCGAAGGTCGCGGCGATTTTCCGGGCGATATGGCCGGACTTGCCCATGCCGCTCACGATCAAGCGGCCATGGGCCCGGCGAATCGTGTCCACGGCGTCGACAAAAGCGGGGCCCAATCCGTCGCACATGGCCGCCGCCAGCGCCGCCAGGCCCTCGCGTTCGGTGTCCAGCGTCCGCAGCGCCGAGGCAATGAAGGCGTGCGGCGCCGGTTTCAACACCCTGGCATCAGCTGAACCCATCTTTGCAAATATCTCCGATAACTCCGATCGCGGCGGTGCCGGCGAACGGCAATGCCGCTCACTTCTTTTCCCAGGCGGCGAAGGCTTCAGCGAAAGCGCGGTCGCCGGGCGGACCCTTTTCCATCGCCAGGATCGCGCGGCCGCCATTGGCGTAGACGACCGGGATGTCGAACCACGGACGCTCCTTGAGCAGTTGCACATTGCGCTGCAAGTCGGCGTCGACCGCAGAAAGCCCGATGAGGAAGAAGCCGTTGGTCACTTTGACGGCAAGTCCGGCGAGCGGCGTGCCGCGCGCCTGCTCGGACTGCTTCATCAGGATTCCCGGAACGTTGGCGACGCCGCCGCCGGGAAAATCAGCCGGCAGATTGAACATGATCTCGATGGTGTGGCTGGCGGGCAGAGCCTTGTCGGTATTGCGACGCAGCGACCAGGTCATGGTCATCCGCCGTTCGGGAATTTCCACATCGGCGCGTACCGCGAGTTCAGGTGCCAACCCGGGGCCGGGCGAAACCGTCTCGGTGCGCCAGATGGCGGAGCCGACAAAGCGCCGGCCCTGCGGATCGTTCGGATCCTCCTCGTAGAGGACGACGCGCTGCGCCACGGCGGGCGCCGTCTGGCTACCCGGCGCCGTTCCGGGCGCTTGTCCGGCGTTTTGCTCCTGCGGAACCCGTCCGGAAAATTTCGGCTGCGCTGACGGGGTTTCGCGTGTCGTCTGACTCGGCTGTCGTGGCCCGTGCTTGGTCAGGATCTGATAAAGCCCGGTGAGGCTCGACCACTGCCAAGAGATCGTCGCCGCCGCGCCGCTGACGAGGATCAGCACCACGAGGAGCTTGATCAGGCCGCGATAGGAACGCGCCGGACGCGGCGGTTCGTGCGTCGTTTCCGGCAGCGTCGTTATGTGGGGCGGCTGCTGCGCGGATTGCGGCATCGCCGGATGCTCGATGGGCTGCTCCTCGACGAGTTCGCGGCTCCGCTTTTGCCGAGAGCTGTAAGACGAAGAGATCAGTTCCTCGGCGTCGAGTTGCGGCTGGAAGCCGTCATGCAGGGAAGACCCCACGGCTTCTTCGTCTGACGGCAAAGGATGTGACGAAACCAGTCCAAATGAATCGCGCGTGTCGCGCGTGAATTGCGTGGCTTTAGCCGTCGCGCCGCCGCGACCGCGGCCTTCGTTGGCGCCGTCGCGGAAGCCCTTCATGCTTTCCCGGCTCGGCACGGACGAGCGTGCGCTCAGCAGTCGCTCGCGCGCGGTCGGCTCATGCGCCTGACGCGGCCCGTCCGCTTCGCCTGCATCGGCGGCCGATTTGGCGTGCGTTCCGCCGCCCGGCCTTGCCTCGGTTCGTGCTACGTCCGCGGGCGGGCTTGCGCGCTCGCGCCGCGGCGGAGCGGCCGGGCGCGGTTCCGTTCGCGACTTGCGCGCCGCTTCCGCCTCCACCTTGCGGATCGCATCTTCGAGGGCCAGACGTTCCTTTGTGATCTCCGACTCTGAAAGCGCCGGTTCCACGGCGCGCAACTGCGCGACTAAGGCGGTGCGCGCCCGTTCATAGAGGGTCCGGCGGGCTTCCCCGGTGCTCTTGTCAAGCCCGTCGACGGCGCGGGCGATGAGCGGGTGATAGTCAGTCATTTCTTGAGCTTACGCTCGCCTCCCTGATTTTTCATCTGGTTTCACATCTCGAACGGATTCTGCATCAGGATGGTGTCTTCGCGTTCCGGGCTGGTCGACAGCACGGCAGCCGAGCAGCCGATCAGCTCCTCCAAGCGGCGGACGTATTTGATCGCCTGCGCCGGCAGGTCGGCCCATGAGCGTGCCTGCGCGGTCTTTTCCCGCCAGCCGGCGATGCTCTCGTAGATCGGCTCGACGCGCGCCTGGGCGTGCTCGCCCGCCGGCAGATAGTCGATCTCGCGGCCCTCCAGACGATAGCCGACGCAGACCTTGATTTCGTCGAAACCGTCGAGAATGTCGAGCTTGGTCAGGGCGAGGCCTTGGATGCCGCTGGTGCGCACGCTCTGGCGCACCAGCACCGCATCGAACCAGCCGCAGCGGCGCGGCCGGCCGGTGACGACGCCGAATTCCTTGCCGCGCTCGCCCAGCATGCGGCCGATCTCGTTTTTCTGTTCGGTCGGAAACGGACCGGCGCCGACCCGCGTGGTGTAGGCCTTGCAGATGCCGAGCACGTATCCGATCGCGCCGGGCCCGACCCCCGACCCGGTCGAGGCTTGCGCGGCCACGGTGTTCGAGGAGGTCACAAACGGATAGGTCCCATGGTCGACATCGAGCAGCGCTCCCTGGGCGCCTTCAAACAGGATCCGCTTGCCTTCGCGGCGTTTCTGATCGAGCAGCGACCACACCGAGTCCATGTAGGGCAGCACCGCCGGCGCCACGTTGACGAGTTCCCTGCGCAGGTCCTGGCCCTCGATCGGTTCGAGCCCGAGGCCCTTGCGTAACGCATTATGGTGCGTCAGCAGGCGCTCGATCTTGCGGTCGAGCGTCGCACCATCGGCCAGGTCCATCAGGCGGATGGCGCGCCGTCCCACCTTGTCCTCGTAGGCGGGACCGATTCCGCGCCGCGTGGTGCCGATGCTGAGCGACGCGTTGGCGGTCTCCCGGATAGCGTCGAGCTCGCGGTGCAGAGGCAGGATCAGGGTCGTGTTCTCGGCAATGCGCAGGTTGTCGGGGCTGACATCGATGCCTTGTTTCTTGAGCTGGGCGATCTCGTTGACCAGCGCGTGGGGGTCGAGCACGACACCGTTGCCGATGACCGACAGTTTACCCGGCCTCACCACGCCCGACGGCAGCAGCGACAGCTTGTAGGTGGTCCCATTGATGACCAGGGTATGGCCGGCATTATGGCCGCCCTGGAAGCGGACGACGACGTCGGCCTGCTCGGACAGCCAATCGACGATCTTGCCCTTGCCTTCGTCGCCCCACTGGGAGCCGACCACGACAACATTTGCCATGAGGATTTGTCCCCAGGAGACCGAGTGAACGCAGGTCGGATCGGATACCGGCCGCAGCCGCTGTCCCGGATAATGGATGACGCGATGCGAAGCAAGGCAAAGCCGCTGCCGCAAGGCCCCCGCGCGAGACCCTAAATCGTTGGTTCCCAATGGCTTTGGGGTGCCGAGGCGGTGATCCGCACGGCCTGATGCCTGCCGCTTCGGGCCGATTGTCGCAAGCCGGCTCATGCCGGGGCAGTCATGCGGTGCGGCCGCTGGCGGTCTGCCGCGGTCCGCGATAGCTGATGCGCTCGCAAAATCCACGCGCCACTAGGTCGATGCGCGAAGGGGGACGCAGCATGCCGGGGGCCGGGGCCGACTTTCGCAGCCGTATGGGCGGCGGGCTGTTCGACCGGCCCTATCTCCTGCTGTCGCTCACGTCGCTGTTCTGGGCCGGCAACACGGTGCTCGGCCGCTTCATCGCCGGCCACATTCCGCCAATCACGCTCGCTTTCATCCGCTGGACTGGCGCCTTCCTGATTCTGCTGCCGTTCGCCGCGCTGCCTCTCTTGCGCGACTGGCCGACCATCCGCCGGCACTGGGTGCTGATGATCGTGCTGGCGTTGACCGGCTTCTCGGCCTTCAACACGATGGCCTACTACGGCCTGCAATACACCACCGCGATCAACGGGCTATTGCTGCAATCGATCGGGCCGCTGTTCGTCGCCTTGTGGACCTTCGCACTGTTCCGCGACCGGCTGACGGCGCGCCAGGCCGGCGGCATCTGCGTGTCGCTGACCGGGGTTCTCGTCATCATCTGTCGCGGCAGTTTCACCGTCCTCACTCATATTGCCTTCAATCGCGGCGACCTGTGGTTCCTGATCGCGCTGGCGATCTATGGTTTCTATACCGCCTGGCTGCGCAAGCGGCCGCCGATGCATCCGCTTTCGTTCCTCGCGGTGGGAATGGGCTTGGGAGGCCTCTTCCTCATTCCGTTGGTGGTTTGGGAGCTTGCCAGCGGCAAGCGGATCGTGCTCGACGCCGTCACGTTCGCGAGCTTTGCCTATGTGTGCGTATTTCCCTCGTTGCTCGGCTATCTTTGCCTCAACCGCGGCATCGAGTTGATCGGCGCCAATCGCGCCGCACCTTTCATGCATCTCGTTCCGGTGTTCGGATCGGTGCTGGCTATCGTGCTGCTCGGCGAGCGCTTCGAGCTTTTTCACGCCATCGGCTACGCGCTGGTCTTTACCGGGATTACGATTGCGACCAGGCGGTGACGCATCAGAATCGCAGCGGCTTGACCTGTTGCACGTTGGGGATCTGCTGCACCTTGGCGAGCAGGTCGGGCGAAACGGTGCCGTCGATCTCGACCAAGGCGATGGCGTTGCCGCCGGCGGAGTCGCGGCCGAGATGGAAGGTCGCGATGTTGATGCCGGCGCCGGCCAACAGCGTGGCAAAGCGGCCGACGAAGCCTGGCTTGTCCAGATTGGTCACATAGAGCATCGACGGACCGAATTCCGCGTCCATGCGGATGCCTTTGATGTTAATGAGGCGCGGGCGCCCGTCGGCATAGACCGTGCCGGCCACCGACCGCGTTTGCCGGTCGGTGACGATAGTGACGGTGATCAGGCTCTCGTAATCGCCCTCGGCTTCGCGCCGCGTCTCCTCGACGATGATGCCGCGATCCTTGGCGACGATCGGCGCCGAGACGACGTTGACGTCCTGCAGCATGGGGCGAAGGAGCCCCGCGATCGCCGCCGAGGTGAGCGCCCGGGTGTTCATCTGGGCGACGATGCCCTCATAGGAGACCTGCACCTGCTTGATGCCGGTCTCGGTGAGCTGGCCGGCAAAGGAGCCGAGTTTTTCCGCCAGCGCCACGAAGGGTTTGAGCCGCGGCGCTTCCTCGGCGCTGATTGAGGGAAAGTTGACGGCGTTGGAGATGGCGCCACGAATGAGATAATCGGACATCTGCTCGGCGATCTGCAACGCGACGTTCTCCTGCGCCTCCGTGGTCGAGGCGCCGAGATGCGGGGTGCAGACCACGTTGTGCAGCCCGAACAGCGGGCTGTCCGCGGCCGGCTCGGTAGCGAACACGTCGAGCGCGGCGCCGGCGACGCGCCCGGATTTAAGCGCCTCGAACAGCGCCGCCTCGTCGACCAACCCGCCGCGGGCGCAATTGATCAGGCGAACGCTCTTCTTGGTCAAAGCCAGCGACTCGGCGTTGATGATGTTGCGGGTCTTGTCGGTGAGTGGGGTATGCAGCGTGATGAAGTCGGCGCGACGCATCAGCTCATCGAGCTCGACCTTTTCGACGCCGAGGTTGAGTGCGCGCTCGTCGGAGAGATACGGATCGTAGGCAATCACCTTCATCTTCATGCCGAGCGCGCGGTCGGCGACGATCGAGCCGATGTTGCCGCAGCCGATGACGCCGAGCGTCTTGCCGAAGATCTCGACGCCGAGAAACTTGTTCTTTTCCCATTTGCCGGCGCGGGTCGAGGCATCGGCCTCGGGGATTTGCCGCGCCAACGACAGCATCAGCGTGATCGCGTGCTCGGCTGTAGTGATCGAATTGCCGAACGGCGTATTCATCACGATGATGCCGCGCGCCGTGGCCGCCGGGATGTCGACGTTATCGACGCCGATGCCGGCGCGGCCGATCACTTTCAGACTTTTCGCCTGTTCCAGAATTTTTGCGGTGACCTTGGTGGCGGAGCGGATCGCCAGCCCGTCAAAGCCGTCGATGGTCGCGGCGAGCTTGTCTTTGTCCTTGCCGAGACCGGGCTGGAAGTCGACCTCGATGCCGCGCTCCTTGAAGATCGCCACGGCGGCGGGTGACAGCGCATCGGAGATGAGCACTTTGGGAGACATGGTGTGGATCCAGAAACGTTGGTGTTAAGGGAGCTAGCTCAAAACCCGCTCTTGCAAGGGAGAGGGAAACTTGGTTACGCCGCTTGCGCCAGCGCATCCTTGGCCTGGGCATAGGCCCAGTCGAGCCAGTATGTGAGCGCCTCGATGTCGGCGCGCTCGACGGTCGAACCGCACCAGATGCGCAGCCCCGGCGGCGCATCGCGGTAGGCGGCGATGTCGTAGGCGATGCCTTCCTTCTCCAACGCCGCGGCGATGCCCTTGACGAATGCCGCCTGGGCCTCGGCCGCAAGGCCGGCGACGGCCGGATCGACGACCTTCAGGCAGACGGAGGTGTTGGAGCGCGCCGCCGGCTCGCGGGCGAGAAAATCGATCCACGCCGAGCGCGCGACCCAATCGGCGACGACCTGGGCATTGCCGTCGGCGCGGGCGCGCAGTGCCGATAATCCGCCGATCGATTTCGCCCATTCGAGCGCATCGATGTAATCCTCCACGCACAGCATCGACGGCGTGTTGATGGTCTCGCCCTGGAAGATGCCTTCGATCAGCTTGCCGCCTTTGGTCATGCGGAAGATTTTCGGCAGCGGCCATGGCGGCGTATAGCTCTCGAGCCGTGCCACCGCGCGCGGGGAGAGGATGAGCATGCCGTGCGCGGCCTCGCCGCCCAGCGCCTTCTGCCAGGAGAAGGTGACGACATCGAGCTTGCCCCAATCGAGCGGCTGCGCGAAGGCGGCCGAGGTCGCGTCGCAGATCGCCAGTCCGGCCCGGTCGGCGGCGATCCAATCGGCGTTGGCGACCCGTACCCCCGACGTCGTGCCGTTCCAGGTGAAGACGATGTCGCTTGCCGGATCGACCTTGGAAAAGTCGGGCAATTCGCCGTAGCCGGCCTTCAGCACGGTCGCATCTTTGAGCTTGAGCTGTTTGACGACGTCGGTCACCCAGCCTTCGCCAAAGGATTCCCAGGCCAGCACGGTCACCGGGCGCGGGCCCAGCAGCGACCAAAGCGCCATTTCGACGGCGCCGGTATCGGAAGCCGGCACGATGCCGATACGATAATCGGCGGGGACCTGCAGAACCTCACGGGTGAGATCGATGGCGCGCTTGAGCCGCGCCTTGCCGATTTTCGAGCGATGCGAGCGGCCAAGGACGGCGCCGCTGAGGGCTTGTGGGGTCCATCCGGGGCGCTTGGCGCAGGGGCCGGATGAAAAATGCGGCACGGTCGGCCGCACGGCGGGCTTCGCTATGGTCATGATCTATCCTTCCAGATAGGCGCCCCTCGGTGGGGAGGGGTGTCCCGCGGTCGGACATACGGAAGTGGCGGGGGGACGTCAAGTCGGATAGCGGGCGTCGGACGACGATGGCGGATGACAGACGGCGGACGAAATAAAGACTATCCGGCAGATCGGCTGACCTGAGCCCCGAGAACTCCTCCAAAAATGGGTAGAGTCCATCACCTGGAAGGGGATGGACATGAAGCCTAGCCGGTTCACGGAAGAACAGATCATCGGGATTTTGCGGGAGCAGGAGGCCGGAGCGAAGACGGCTGACGTGTGTCGCAAGCACGGGATCAGCAGCGCGACGTTTTACAAGTGGAAGGCCAAGTATGGCGGCCTCGATGTCTCGGACGCCAAGCGCCTGAAGGCGCTGGAAGACGAGAACGTCAAGCTGAAGAAGCTTTTGGCCGAGGCGATGCTCGACAACGCGATGTTGAAGGATATCGCCGCAAAAAAATGGTGACGCCCGCCGCCAGGCGAGAGGCCGTCGCTCAGCTTCGGGTCGCGTATGAGGTCAGCGAACGGCGGGCGTGTTCGACACTCGGAGCGGATCGCACCTCGGTGCGCTATCGCAGCAGCCGGCCTGACGACGGGGCGGCGCGGGCTCGGCTACGTGAGCTGGCCGGCGTTCGCCGGCGGTTCGGCTATCGGCGGCTCCACATCCTGCTCACGCGCGAAGGTATCATCATGAACCACAAGAAGCTCCGCCGGCTCTACCGCGAGGAGCAGCTGCAGGTTCGTAGACGCGGCGGCCGCAAGCGTGCGCTGGGCACAAGAGCGCCGATGGCGATCCCACAGGGTGCCAATCAGCGCTGGAGCTTGGACTTCCTGTCGGATGCATTCGCCGATGGCCGGCGGTTCCGCATCCTGGCAATCGTTGACGACTTCACGCGGGAATGCCTGGCGCTGGTGCCCGACACCTCGCTGCCGGGGATGCGCGTCGTGCGTGAGCTTGATACCCTCATTGCGGCTCGCGGCCGTCCCGCGATGTGCGTCTCTGACAACGGTACTGAGCTCACCGGCATGGCGATCCTGCGCTGGGCTCAGGAGACCCGGGTCGAATGGCATTACATCGCGCCGGGCAAGCCGCAGCAAAATGCCTTCATCGAGAGCTTCAACGGACGACTGCGGGACGAGCTGTTGAACGAGACGCTCTTCACTTCGCTCAACCACGTCCGCGAAGCGCTGGCAATCTGGATAGAGGATTACAACACCGTCCGGCCGCACAGCTCGCTCGGCAATCTGCCGCCAGCCGACTATGCCAAACTCAGCGCTCCCGAAATGCAACGGGACGGGGCGCTGCGCTACATCGAGGGCTTCGCGCCCCGCCCCGTTGCATTGCCGAGCCATCAAGGCTCAAATGGAGCTAGGACTCTACCCATCGGCGGATGAAACTCGGGGCTCAGGTCACGTCTTCGATCCGTCCTCCGTCGTTCGTTGTCTATCGCCTGTTTTTAGAACTTGAAGCCGGCGCCGACGCGGGCACTGACAATGGAAGCCACTATGTTCGCTATCGGTGCAAATTGGACGTATTCAAGCTCGCCGCGCAGGAAAATATTTTGCGTGAGCGCCCAGTCGAGACCGCCGCCGATGGACAAGCCATACAGCAGCGCGCCATTTTGCCCAGCACTGTTGCTGTAGTCGTAGTCAACGCAGGTCGGGCCTACCGTGCACGGAAAAGTAGCGGGCGTCGCTGAATTTCCTTGGCCATACACCTGCGAGGTGACGCTGTAATTTCCTCGCCCGAGCGCCAAGCCAGCGAAGCCGTACGGCAGGAAGTTGCCGAGGGCCCATCCCGCGCGGGCGCGGAGCGACGCATAATCGGTGATCTCCAACTGACCCGTGCCGGTCAGGTTGACACTGTACTGGGTGCTCCCAGCGGATACGATACGACCAGCCTGACCGACCATCGGCGCAGAGCTGGCGGTGGTTGCGAAGGCGGTGTGCGTATAATTGCCCTCGAGACCGAGGACGAGGTCCTGCCATTGCGTATTGTACCCGACAAACGCACCATAGCCGACAGCGTCACTGCCCCCGCGGCCAAGCACCGGCCAAGTCGATATCGAATTTTCACTCTCGAGCGTCGATTCGCGTAAACTGTAGTGTACGAGCGGCTGCGTTGCCCCCGAAAAGTCCGCGTTGGCGTCGCCGAAGCCGATGTGGCCGCCGAAGTAGAAGCCGCTCCAGCGGGTGAAGGTCGCGGGCCCGACCGGTTGCGAGCCGCGCAATATGTCGAGGTCAAGGTCGGCTGCGAACGCCGGCGACGCCAGCGCCAGCACAGTTAGAGCACAGATCACCCGACGCATCGCCCGCCTCTCATCCTTTTGGCGCGTATTCAAGCGGCACGATCATCGAGCATTAACCTTAATGGAGCGTTAGCTCGGGGCGCGCGCCGCCAAACGAAAACGGCGCGGTTGCCCGCGCCGTTCGTCGTCCGTCAGGATTTGCAGCGTGCAGCAGGAACGGCTCAGCCGCGGCTCATCAGCGGCATCACCGGCATTGGTTCCGGTTGCAGCAGGAAGCGCACGCCCAGCATGATGTCCTGCGAGGACAGGTTGCCGAACTTGTAGGAGTCCGGATTGCAGCCGCCGGCGCAGTCGATGGTATCGGTGACCGAGCCGTAATTGAGGTAACGGTAGGTGAGGTCGACCTTGAAACTCTGCGTCACGTTGTAGGTGAGGCCGGCATAGAGCGCCCAAGCGGGGCTCCATGAGGCGCTGTTGCGGCCGATGCCGCTGCCGGCAGTGGGAATTCCAATATCGGTCAAGCCGGCCATAGTATTGTAGGCGCCGCCGATGCCGGCGCCGACAAACGGCGTGATGCACCACCAAGTGCCGAGATCGACATAGCCGTTGGCCAGCACGACCCAGGAGTTCAAGTTGCCTTGATAGGAATCGATGGCCGTGCCGCCGCTGCTATTCGTATAGGTGCCGAAGGCATTGACCGCCGTTTTGGCGCGATATTCCCCGGTCACGTCGAAGCGGAGCCAGTTGTTCAGCTCATAGCCGACGCCGACATTGAAGAACATGGTATCGGCCATCGAGGAGTGCTGGAAGGCGAAGTTATTGGGTGCGTTGAGCGGATTCGGCAGATATTCGAGACTGAAGTTGTCGGTCATGCCGATGCCGATGTCGCCCCGCAAATACCAGCCGCTCGCGACTGGCTGGTAGGGAATCTGAGGCGGAGGAGGAAGCGCCATATCGGCGGCGCACGCCGCAGTGCTGATAAAGGCTGCCGCTCCGGCGGCAATGAAGGATTTTACGCTGACCATTGGCTTCGTCCTTTCCTCAGCGCGGCCGCACAGGGGGCAACGCGTCGTTGAGGAAGCCAAAATGTCAGGAAATCCTTAAATGGGTCTTAACCTTAACGCTTAACCGTAATCGTTCAGCTTTTCCCTCGGGTTATACCAAATCCGGCTCAGCCGGCGGCGGGTCTGTCTCGCCGCGCTCAGTCGGCGTCGTCGTCGAGCTTGCCGATGTGGTGTTGGGCGTAGAGCTCGAGGCCGAGCTTGGCGACCAGGTCGAGCTGCGTTTCGAGGAAATCGATGTGCTCTTCCTCGTCGTGCATCAGCTTCTCGAACAAGTCGCGCGACACGTAATCCTTGACGGCATGGCAATGGGTCGCGGCTTCTTCGTACAGCGCGCGGGCCGACAGTTCCGCGCGAAGGTCGCAATCGAGCACCTCCTTCACGGTCTGGCCGATGTGTAGCGGGTCGAGCACCTGCATATTCGGGAAGCCGTCGAGGAAGATGACGCGCTCGACCAGCTTGTCGGCGTGCTGCATCTCCTCGATCGATTCTTTGCGCCATTGCTTGGCGAGCGACTTGTAGCCCCAGTTGTCGAGCAAACGATAGTGCAGCCAGTACTGGTTGACCGCCGTCAGTTCGTGCCGGAGGGCCTTGTTCAGGTAGTCGAGGACTCCGGGCTCGCCTCTCATGATCGTGCTCCTGCAACGCAATGTCGACGCCGCACGGAATCGTGCGCCTGCCAATTATAGCCCTTAGCACGAACGCGGAAAGCCGCCGCGGCGGTTGCGCAACCCCGATTGCCGGACGCTAGAGCTGAGGTCAGGAACGGCCGCCGGCCTGGCAACAGGTCTCGGCGCAGCCGAGTGCTTCGTCCATGATGCGGCGGATGGTCCGGGCGCATCGCCCGCATTGGGCGCTGCAGCCGAGGCAGCCATAGACTTGGCCGGCGGTACGCGGGGCAGCCGGGTCGCCGGACAGGATCGACCGGACGTCGTGGTCGGTGAATACGTTGCAGGAGCAGACGATCATCGGAGAGCGGCCCGGCGTTGCGTTGGTATCACTTGAAACTATGCCTATCTAGAGCCGACGAGAATTGATTTCAATCAAAAAGGGCCGTGTTTTTAGCTTTTCTAAGCTGATTGCGTTCCAACACTCTCACCGGCCCTATCGTCCCTTAGCGCGCCCTTTATAGCGCGCGACGGCTATCAAATTCCTGCCGGCCGCCGGCATTTCGACCGATGGTCAAGAATGGGTAAGGACCGGTGCGCGGACTAGTGTCCCGATTCCGAAGTTCGCATCATCATGCGGCACCCTTGTTTGCGAACTTCGGAATCGAAGAACACTAGCAACGTATTGATCTAGTGTGGCTTTGGTTCAGAAGTCCGCATGACAAGTTCGCGGCAAAAATGATGCGGACTTCTGAACCGCCACACTAGGCCGCGGCGGCTTCCTCGGAATCCTCGTCGCGGTGCCGCCGGGGGCGCAGCCGGCAGATGCGCGAGGGGATGTAGCAGAGATCGTCGAGAAAGCCGGCAAAGCGCTGACCGCGCGCCAGCGCGCGATCGAGCGCGGCCATGGTGCGCGCGTGCCCCGGATCTTCGTCGTGGGTCCAAGTGCGCAGCACCGAAGCAAACAGCATGGCAAGGCCTTGCGCGCGCAGGATACCGCGCGGGCCGGACGCGTTGATTCCGGCGGCGGTCAGCATCCATTGCTGCGAGCGCACGCCGAGCGCGTTGAGCGCGACGGCGAGCGGCGGATTGCGGCGAGCCGACCGCAACAGCGAGCGCACCGCTTCGCGATGCGGCGCCAGCGCTTCCAGCCGCCGCATCAACACGTCGAACAGCCGTTCGCGCGGGGATTCCTCGGCCATGTCGCTCAAATCCTCGGCAAGCACGGCGCGGTCGGTCGCTTTGATGTGGGCGGCGAGCATCGCCAGCGTCGAGGCAAACTCGCCGCGCAATTGGGTCAGCGACACGCCGGCCCGGCCGGCGATATCGGCAAAGCCGATCTCCTCGAAAGGTTTCTCCGCCAGGAGCGCCAGAAAGGCGGCGACGATCTTATCGCGCTCGCTGACCGGGGCCGCCGGGCGTGCCGGCCTGCGGCTGGAGGAGGATCGGGCGGATTTGGCGGCGGATTTACGGGCGGGTCTGCGGGCCATGACCGAACTCCTGGACGGGGACTTGAACGCGGGACTGATAAATCAATGTAGGCGCCCGCGCCCCCGGTTCCAAGGCGGCATGCTGTCAGTCGGCCAGCTCCCGCGAACGTCGCGTCGCGGCCGCGACCGCCTTATTCATCAGTGGCGCCAAGCCGTCCTTGCCCATCAGCACGTTCAGCGCCGCGGCGGTGGTGCCGCCCGGCGAGGCGACATTCTCGCGCAGCGCGCTGGCGTCGAGCGCGGAGCGGTGGAGCAATTCGCCCGCGCCGGCGACGGTTTCGCGGGCGAGCTTTGCCGCCAGCGGCGGCGGCAAGCCGGCCGCGGCGCCGGCTTGCGCCAGCGCTTCGGCGAGCAAAAAGACGTAGGCCGGTCCCGAGCCGGACACGGCCGTCACCGCATCCATCAGCGCCTCGTCCTCGATCCATTCGACCGTCCCGGTCGCCGACAGCAGGAGGTGCGCGAGTTCGCGCTGCGCGGTGTTCGCATGCAGCGGCACGGCGACGGTGATGCCGCGCCCGATCGCGGCCGGCATGTTCGGCATGGCGCGCACCAAGGCGCTCGCGCTCTCGAGCGTGCGGGACAGGAATTGCAGCGTCCGCCCGGCCATGATCGAAATCACGATCGTCGACGCAGCGATCATCGGCGCCAGCGCCGGCATCACCTGCTCGGCGATTTGCGGCTTCACCGCAATGACGATGGCGGCAGCGCCGGTCAGTGCGCCGGCGCGGGGATTGAGCCGCACGCCGCGCTCGGCCAGCGCCCTGATTTGCGGCGACGGCGAGGGTTCGATGACCGCGACATTCGTCGGCTTCAGGCCGAACCGCAGCCAGCCGTCGAGCAGCCCGCTGCCCATCTTGCCGGCGCCGACCAGCACGAGCAGACCGGAAAAGTCGCGCAAATCTGAAACGCCGGCGATTGCAGGATCTGAAGCGCTCATCGGCGTCTTGTTACGCCTCGCCGGATGTCTCGAACATGGCGGAGTCCATGGCTTCGCGCGCGGATTTGCCCGCCCAAACGACGAACTGGAACGCCGGATAATAGCGTTCACACGCGTCGAGCGCGGCGCCGAACACCGCCTCGCACTGCCGGCCCGAAGCGGCGACGCCGCCTGGCAGCAGCAGCGCATGGCGGAACATCACCACGCCGTTCTGCATCCAGACGTCGAAATGCCCGACCCACAATTGCTCGTTGATCAGCGCGACGAGCTGCTGCACCTCGGACAGCCGCGGCTCCGGCACGCGCATGTCGAAGGCGCAGGCCAGATGCAGCGCTTCGATCTCGCTCATCCAGGTGAATGAAATCTGATAATCGGTCCATCGGCCGGTGACGACGATCGAGATTTCGTCCTCGCCGGCGCGTTCGAACGGCCAGTTGTGGCCGGCCGCCATGTGCTCGACCACGTCGAGGGGATTGGCGGCCGGGTCTCGCGCGATTTCGATAATGGACATGCCGCCTCCACAGCGCCGCTCGAGTGGAAATGCGCACGCCACTGAACATTGCCGATAGCCGGGCTGCGATTTGACGCAGGACAACTCGCCCGGCGGCTTGACTGAACGTCGCGAATCACTCGGCGCACCGACTATAGAACGCGCGATTCCTTCCAACAAAACCGGCGCTGGAGCTGTCCGGCGCGCGGCTCGTACCGGCACTCATGAAGTGATTTGCCGCCGCGGCACAAGCGGGAAGACAGGCCGTCCACAGACCAGTCTGCGACAGTTTGACTCGGGGGTAGGGTGGGGGCGGCGGAAGCGGCCTTGAGGGCCTGGATTGAACTAGACGTAACTCATTGAAATGACTCGTTCCCGTCTCGCGAAGCGGCAAGACAGAGTCAGTTCAATGGGTTGGCTCCAATTGAATACGGCCGCTAGTCGAAGAACAGGCTCGATACCGACTCGGCACCGGCGATCCGGTTGATCGCCTCCCCGATCAGCGTCGCGATCGGCAGCACCCGGATGTTGCGGGAGGCGGTGACCGCCTCGGTGGGTTGGATCGAGTCGGTAATCACCAGTTCCTTGAGGTTGGAATTATTCACCCGGGCGACTGCCCCGCCCGACAGCACGCCGTGACTGATATAGGCGTAGACTGCGCTGGCGCCCTTTTCCAGCAAGGCGTCGGCGGCGTTGAGCAGCGTGCCGCCGGAATCCACGATATCGTCGACCAGGATGCAGATGCCGCCGTCCACCTCGCCGATGACGTTGGCCACCTCGGACTCGCCCGGCCGCTCGCGCCGCTTGTCGACGATGGCGAGCGGCGCATTGATGCGCTTGGCGAGGCCGCGGGCGCGCACCACGCCGCCGACGTCGGGCGACACCACGATGACCTTGGCGAGATCGAAGCGCTGTTTGATGTCCCGTACCATGACCGGCGAGGCAAACAGGTTGTCGGTGGGGATATCGAAGAAGCCCTGAATCTGTCCGGCGTGCAGATCGAGCGTCAGCACGCGGTCGGCGCCGGCGCGGGTAATCAGGTTGGAGACCAGCTTGGCGGAAATCGGCGTGCGCGGGCCGGGTTTGCGATCCTGCCGGGCGTAGCCGAAATAGGGGATCACCGCGGTGATGCGCTGTGCCGAGGCGCGGCGCAGCGCGTCGATGATGATGAGCAATTCCATCAGGTGGTCGTTGGCCGGGTATGACGTCGACTGAATGGCAAAAACGTCGGCGCCGCGCACGTTCTCCTGGATTTCGACAAAAATCTCCATGTCGGCGAAACGGCGCACCACCGCCTTGGTCAACGGGATGCCGGTATAGGCGCCGATCCCCTCGGCCAGCACAGGATTCGAGTTGCCGGCGATGAGCTTGATGGCTCCGTTGTTGCTCGCCATTCCGCTCCCCTGCGCGCCCGCGCGGTCAGAGCATGATCCCGAAAAGTAGTACCGGTTTTCGGACAAGATCAGGCTCAAACAAAAGCCAGGACCTGATACAAGCCGCTTCGGGGGCTGGCAACATGAATCGCGGTCTTGTCCCCGCAGGATTTCGGCTGCAATCGCAATAGCTTTGCGGCTTGGTAAATGGTGGGCAGCGAATGGCGAATGTGAGCAGCAGATAGGACCGGGTCTACGTACCCGTTCGCCGCTCGCTACGCGCCATTCGCGCTGGTCAGGGCAATGGCGTTGACGTGACGTCCGTAATCCGCTTCGGCGCGGTGGGTCGAGCGGCGGAAGCTGAAAAACCGCACCGGATCGGCGTAGGTGCACAGGCCCACATCCTCGACCTCGCGAATACCCGCCCGATGCAGCTGGGCCGCGATATAGGCCGCCAGATCGAACAGCGCATGGCCGCTGCGCGATGCCGGCACGAAGAAACGCTCGCTGGCCGAATCCTCGGCGGCAAAGCGCGCGATGAGGTCGGCGCCGACCTCGTAATTATGTTGCCGGATCATCGGGCCGAGCGCGGCGCGGATCCGGCTGCGTTCGGCGCCGAGCCGCTCCATCGCCGCGACCGTTGCCTCCAGAATACCGGCCAGCGCACCGCGCCAGCCGGCATGCGCCGCGCCGATCACGCGGGCCCGCGGATCGGCGAGAAGGATCGGACCGCAATCGGCGGTCGTCACCGCGATCGCGAGGCCGGGCATCGAGGTGACGATGGCATCGCCGCGCGGACGCGATTCCGGCGGCCAAGGCGCCGTAGCGACGACGACATGCGGCGAGTGGACCTGGTGGGCGGCGAGCAAACGGTGCGGCTCGACATCAAGCGCCACCGCCATGCGCGCACGATTTTCCGCGACATGGGCGGCACTGTCGCGCGAACCGACACCGCCATTGAGACTGGCATAGAGGCCGCCGGAGACGCCGCCTTGCCGCGTGAAGAAGGCGTGGCGGACGCCGGGAAGCGCAAGGGTCTGGGCTTGGATCATCATCGCTACGTCTCGAAGGCCGGCAGTTCTCCGAGCTTCGGGTCGGCGATGGCAAGCGCCTTGAACAACTCACCCATGCCGCGGGGGCCGGTCGCGGTCAGCCGGGCGAGCGCCTGGTCGATCTCGGCTGCCCTCTCCGGCGCGCGCGCCTTGAGCGCGGCCGCGCGTTGGTCGATGCCGAGCCCGCGCAGCAGATCGCGCTGAGAAATAGGGCCGTGGATGCGCCCGCCGATAATTTGCGCGCTTTGCGCCAGCGCCGCAAAATCGACATGCGCCGTGAGATCGGCTTCGCCCGGCGCGCGCAGCGGGTCGGTAAAGGAATGCCCGGTAACAGCCTGCAACGTCTCGCCCAGCCCGTACCAGGCGTGACCGTAGTCAATGATCAGAGCGGCGCCGTCGGTCCGCACCCGCCGTCCGATTTCGAGCGCGACGGTGTCGGAGCGCCATTCATAGACCGAGCCCACGGGCGACTGACGCAAGCCCCGAGGCAGTGTCGCCTCGAAATGCGGCAGCGGATCGCGCGCGATGCCGATGGCAAGTTCTCCGCTGGGCGCGATCTCGACAACGCGCTCCTGCCAGCCGTCGGCTTGTTTGATCGCCTGGTGAACCGGCAGCGCGTCGACGAATTCGTTGGCTATGATGATGGTGGGGCCGCTCGGAATCTCGGCGAGGACGCTATGCCACAGGATCGGCACGCCGAGACTTTCCAGCCGCTGCTGTTGCACTTGCTGCAGCTTGGGGCTGATTTCGACCAAATGAACGACGGCGGCTGCATAAAAGTCGGCTGCGACTTTCGCCGCGCGCAAAGCATCGCTCATCAGCGTGCCGCGGCCGGGCCCGAGTTCGACGACGCGCACGTTTTCCGGCGACCCCATCTGCTGCCACACCGCCACCATCCACACTCCGATCAGCTCGCCGAACATCTGGCTGACCTCGGGCGCGGTGACGAAGTCGCCATGGGCGCCGAGCGGATCGCGGGTGACGTAATAGCCGTATTGCGGATGCGTAAGGCACAGCCGCATGTATTCGGCGATCGACATCGGCCCGGCGATGGCGATCAAGCGCCGGATCGCGTTTTCCAGCGGCGAGCGTTCCTCAGCCATGTTCGGCAATCGGCTGGCGGGTCAAGGCAAAGCCGAGCACGGCGATGCCGGCCAATATCAGCGGAATGCAGAGCAGCATCCCCATGGTGAGGCCGCCCCAGAGAAAGCCGAGCTGCGCGTCCGGCTCGCGAAAAAATTCGCAGACAATGCGGGCGACACCATAGCCGAGAAAGAAAGCTCCGGTGACGACACCGGGCCGCTTGAGCGCGCCCATGCGCACCAGCAGTCCAAGCACGACGAGCAGGACCAGGCCTTCGAGCACCGCCTCGTAGAGCTGGCTGGGATGGCGCGGGATCGGGCCGCCGTAAGGAAAGATCATGGCCCAGGGCACGTCGGTCGGCCGGCCCCACAACTCGCCATTGATGAAATTGGCGACACGGCCGAGAAACAGTCCGATCGGGGCGACCGCGGTCGTGACGTCGCCGAGCGACAGCATCGGCACGTTGCGGCGCCACGCGAACAGCACGGTGGCTAGGATGCAGCCCAGCACGCCGCCGTGGAATGACATGCCGCCGTTCCACAGCTCGAAAATTTCCAGGGGGTGCGCCGCGAAGTGCGGCAGATTGTAGAACAGCACGTAGCCGATGCGGCCGCCGAGGATGATGCCGAGGGTGATCCAAATCACGAAGTCGTCGAAGTCGACCAGAGTGAACGGCGCCGGCCCGCCCCACAGCCGCCGCGAAACGATGACGGCGCGCGCATAGAACCAGCCGGCGATAATGCCGACGATATAGGCGAGCGCATACCAGCGCACCGCGAGCGGGCCGATGGAAATCAGCACCGGATTGATCGCAGGGAACGGCAGGACCGGCAGGATCAGCATCGGGGAGTCCCACGCGGGCGCGCCGCGCCCTTCTTCATGGTGCCGGGTTTCTCAGCCCCGCGCACTTGCGATGGCGCCGTACCATTGCCATTGTCTGCGAGCATAGCAAGCGTGCGGGCGACGGGGCTCGCCAACCGGGTTCGGAGGCGGAGATGGTGCAGACGACGAACCGGTTTTTCGACGAGGTGGCTCGCTTGATGAACGACGCGGCCGGTGTTGCGCAAGGCGTGCGGCGCGAGTTTGAGACGCTGTTCCGCAGCCAGGCGGAGCGCATCCTGCGCGACCTCGCCGTCGTCCAGCGCGAGGAGTTCGAGGCCGTCAAGGACATGGCCCGTCTCGCCCGTGAAGAGAACGAAGTGCTCAAGACCCGGATCGCGGCGCTCGAAGCGAGGCTCGCCGGAGCAAATTCGCCGTCCGAGGCCCCGGGACCGGCCACTCCGGGGGTCAATCCTGGCAGGCTCTGAGGCCATAACGTCGCCCACGCGCCTTCCTTGTTTTTCACGACCCGCGCCGCTATAAGCGCCGCGACCGCGGCAAAGCACTGGATTTTTGCACCCCTGGAGGCAGCCGCGGGGATCCACGCTTATTAAGGCTAAGACGAGGACTACATCATGGCGACCGTCAATCTGATCAAGGCGGCTGCGCGTCCACGGGCCGGCAAGGGGACCGCCCGGGCAGAGCGTCGCGCCGGCCGCGTACCCGGTATCATCTACGGCGACGGCAAGCCGCCGCTGCCGATCTCGCTCGACTACGCCGATCTGCGGCAGCGCATTTATGCGGGGCATTTTCTCACCACCATTCACGACGTCGAGATCGACGGCGTGAAGCACCGCGTCATTCCCCGGGATTTCCAGCTCGACGCCGTCCGCGATCTGCCGCTGCATGTCGACTTCATGCGGCTTGGCGAGGGCGCGACGATCCGCGTCAATATCCCGATCCACGTCAAGAACGCCGACCAGTCGCCGGGCGTCAAACGCGGCGGAACAGTCAGCATCGTGACCCATAGCATCGAAGTGCGCTGTCAGGCCGACGCCATTCCCGGCGCCATCGAGGTCGACGTAAGCGAGCTGGAGATCAACTACTCCAAGCACCTCAGCGATATCACGCTGCCGCCGGGCGTCCGCGTTGTCGCCGCCAGGGACATAACGCTGGTCACGGTGGTGCCGCCGTCGGGCTATGCGGAAGAGATGAAAGCTGCCGCCGAGGCTGCTGCCGCCGCCGCCGCTGCGGCTGCTGCCGCGGCCGCCGCCGGCGCGCCCGCCGAGGGCGCAGCGCCCGGTGCGGCTCCTGGCGCAGCCCCCGCTGGCGCTGCTGCCGCTGCGGCGCCCGCCGCCGCTGCGGCGCCGGCCGCCGGAGCGGCCCAGAAGAAGTGAGGTCGCGCACGCGGGACGAAGCCGATGCTGCTCCTGGTCGGACTCGGAAATCCGGGAGCACGCTATGTCGGCACCCGCCACAACGTCGGCTTCATGACGGTTCAGGCGATCGCGAAGCGCCACGGCATCGGGCCGTGGCGCCGCCGCTTCCAGGGCGTCGCCTGCGAGGGGACGCTCGGCGGCGCGCGCGTGCTGCTGCTCCTGCCCGGCACCTATATGAATGAATCCGGCCGCGCCGTCGCCGAGGCGGCGCATTTTTACAAGCTGCCGCTTGCCGATATCACGGTGTTCCACGACGAGATCGAGCTGGCGCCGGGCAAGGTCAGGGTCAAGGTCGGCGGCGGCATTGCCGGGCATAACGGGCTGCGCTCGGTCAGCGAGCACATCGGCAACGATTACCATCGCGTGCGCATCGGCGTCGGCCATCCCGGCCACAAGGATCTAGTGGAGCATTATGTGCTCAGCGATTTCGCCAAGAGCGAGCAGCGCTGGGTCGAGGCGCTCACCGACATCCTCGCCGACAATGTCGATTTTCTCGTCCGCGGCGAGGACGCGAGTTTTCAGAACAAGGTCCACCTCGCCATGGTGGCGAAGGGATTTGGACAGCAAGACCAGGACTCCAACGGCGATCACGCCGGCGCGTGAATCGCCGGCTAACCGGTGAAAATCGTTCATGGGCTTCAAATGCGGCATCGTCGGCCTGCCGAATGTCGGCAAGTCGACCCTCTTTAACGCGTTGACCGAAACCGCGGCGGCGCAGGCGGTGAATTATCCGTTCTGCACCATCGAGCCGAATGTCGGCGAGGTCGCGGTGCCGGACCCGCGGCTGGAAACGCTGGCGGTGCTCGCCAAATCGGCGACGATCGTGCCGACGCGGCTCACCTTCGTCGACATCGCCGGCCTGGTGCGCGGCGCCTCGAAAGGCGAGGGGCTGGGCAACCAGTTTCTCGCCAATATCCGCGAGGTCGACGCCATCGCGCATGTGGTGCGCTGCTTCGAGGACACCGACGTGACCCACGTCGAAGGCCGCATCGATCCGATCGCCGATATCGAAACCGTCGAGACCGAATTGATGCTCGCCGATCTCGACAGCCTGGAGCGGCGCGTCGACGGATTAAGCAAAAAGGCCAAAGGCGGCGACAAAGAAGCGAAGGAAACGCTCGACCTGATCAATCGCGCGCTGGCGCTCTTGCGCGAGGGCAAGCCCGCGCGCCTGACCGCGCGCAAGCCCGAGGAGGAGCGCGCGTTCCACATGCTCGGGCTCCTCACCTCGCTGCCGGTGCTCTACGTCTGTAATGTCGAGGAGGCTTCGGCCGCGAGCGGCAACGCTTATGCGCGCCAGGTCGAAGCCAGAGCCGCGGCGGAGGGCGCCGCCGCCATCGTCATCTCGGCCAAGATCGAGGCCGAGATCGCGGTGCTCGCGCGCGACGAACGCAACGATTATCTGGCCGCTGTCGGTCTTGAGGAAGCTGGACTCGATCGCCTGATCCGTGCCGGTTATGCGCTGCTCGACCTCGTGACCTTCTTCACCGCCGGGCCGAAGGAGACGCGCGCCTGGACGGTGACGCGCGGCACCAAGGCGCCGCAAGCCGCGGGTGTCATCCACACCGATTTCGAGCATGGCTTTATTCGCGCCGAGACGATCGCCTACGGCGACTACGTCGCGTACGGCGGCGAAGCCGGAACGCGCGATGCCGGCAAGATGCGGCTGGAGGGCAAGGACTACGTCGTCCAGGACGGCGACGTCATGCACTTCCGGTTCGCGACGTGAATCTCAGTGTCAGTAATCAGTAATCAAAGGAATCTGATTACTGTCCTCTGATCCCTGTTCCCTGATTCCTGATGGCGCCAAGGTGCTCGTTGATGCGGAACACGATGAGCACGAATTCGGCCATGATGCGCGCGAAGATGACGCCCATGCAGGCGCCGAGCAGGCTGGCGATGAGAGTGATCATGCCGACGAAGGGATTGAACGCCATGGTGGCGAGCGAGGACACCGCGCCGGCGACCCCGAGCAGGATCGAAATCACGACGGCGAGCCAGTAGAAGACCTTGATGATCGTGGGCGTTACGAACCGCTCCCACTGGAACAAGTCGCCAATGCCGAACATGCTGGATCCTCCCCGGCGCGAACCACATGACCGTGACTGGGCGCCTGGCGTGCCGAATCTGCGCTGCTTGAGAAGCCCCTTATAGAGTGCACGCCGCCTTTGCGGTGGTCAAATCGAGCCTCCTTTGGCGGCGCGCGGACATATCCCGCCGCAAAAGTATGGCCCGACCACGGTTGCGCGTCGGCAATTTTGCGGCGCCGGAACGCCGGGAGTGGCGTTCGGCAACCACTTGCGCCGAGCAGGGACGCACCACGTGGCCGCGCGTTGGGTCGGCATGCTCGGATCGTTGCGTCCGACGCAAATGATGGAGTTCTCGATGAGAAACCACATCTCCTACACAGTTCTTTGCAGCGCAGCCACGGGGAGAATCGGCGGCGGTCAACACTTCTTTGCCGCGAGGGCGAAAAGCTGCTTGCTGCTTCCGCGGCGACCGGGTGTTATAATAACCCCAGCGATGGCACGGAGAACACGAACATGATTCTACCCGCGGCGCTGGCGCTTGGCGCGCAGCTCATGATGCCGGTCGCCGACGGCGTTCCTGTGCTCAACGTCGAGCAGGTCTGTGAGGGTATCGCCCAGCAGGGCGGCGTGACGTTCCATGATCCCGCCATCGCCCAGGAGAAGAAGAACTGCCTGGACAGCGAGCAGGCCGTCCGCGAGGAACTCGTCAAGCAATGGTCGAGCTTTGCCGCCGCCGACGAGACCTCTTGCGTGAACGAATCGAGGATGGGTGGGGAGTCCAGCTACACCGAGCTGCTGACATGTCTGGAAATGGCGCGCGACGTCAGAGCCATGCGCAATGAGCAGCAGCAGCAGCAGGGTGCACCGAGCGGCGCCAAGCCGGCGCGCTAACCGACTTTCCCCGCGGCCTTAAGATCGGCCGCAGTGCGAACCTAATAGCCGAGCAGAATTTCGCTGACCGCCGGGTTGACCGCCCGCAGCGCCGGATCGGACGAACTGTATTCATGGTCGGCCGGCAACGCGGTCACTGCATCGGCGGGGGCCTTCGGGTCGGCCTGCAGGCTGACGCCGGACTTGCAGCCGCCGGCAAGCGTCGCCAGCGCGCCGCCATCCCAGTCGCTGACGGTCGCGGCATTCGCTTTATCTTTGTCAAAGCCTTTGAGCTTGAACGGCTTGTGATTGAGCTTTTCCAGCTCCGCCAACGTCAGGCCGAGCCGCATACCGCCCGGCGCCCCCCAGGTCGATTGGCCGTTGATCAGGATGAGATAGATACCGCTGCGGTTCGTCGAATTGGACCACCAAATTTCGAGGCGGCGCTTGGGGTCTTTGGGGAACAGGATTGAGGCCCCCACCTTGGTGCCGTTGACGTCGATATCGCTAAAGGTGACGTTTCTCGAGTCGAAGGCCATGGCGAGCTTCAGATTGCCCGAGTCTTTGGCGAACGGACCGCTGCAGGCGACGTCGCGAAAGATCGCAGCCCGCGGTTGTTTCCGGGTGGCGGTGTGAGGCGCGGCCGGTGCGTCGCTCGCGGCATGCTTGGCCGCGTGCGCGTGACCGGGGACGGTCGGCGTCGGGACCGCAGCCGGCATGGGCTGTGTCACCTGCGACGGCGCGAGCTGATCATTGGCATCGAGGCTTGGATCGTACTGCAGCGCCGGAGCCGGTCTCGTCTGCGGCTGCTGCGCCCAGGGCGAGCCGGCCATTCCCAGGGCGAGGCCGGCTATCAACGCTGCTTCGATCAATCGCCGATGCATTCTAAGCGCCTCCCGTGCCGCGCGTGACGTAAAAGCATAGCATAGCAATCGGGGCTGCGAAAATTCCGTTGGTGGTGATTGTGTGCTCAGGCCCGCCGTGTTCGGCGTCGGTCAGCTTGGTGGGATAATGTTTTGGTGGAGCCAGGGGAGTCGAACCCCCGACCTCTTGAATGCCCATTTTAAGGGTGGCTAATTCCTGCTGCTTCCTCAACCTTCCTAGATATTTCAATAAATCCCTTGGAATGGGCATTTTTCAGCGTAATTGGCTCCCTTGATCAGTGCGCCGCTGGAGATGGCTGCCTAGGAGGAGGCAGCGCGATCAGTGCTAATCGGGCAAGCCTTGTGCTCGCAAAGTCCCGCGCTAGGCGCGTGACCAGACGGCCGGCCTCCTCCGCATTGATCATGAGCAGCTTGATGATATCCTGCACGGTGCATCATGGTCAGGATCGAAGTCAGTGACCATAGCGCCAGAATGGCACGAGTGGCCCTGCTTCACAGGCAGCGCCGAAACTTATCGATCGCACTGGGCAATCGAGATTTGTGGGTCAGGGCCGTCATGCAACCTCCATCGTTCCCTGAAATCCGCAATGCTTGAGAAGGATGTCAGCAGGTGTTAACTGCATATGGTCGGCTGCAGTGAAGCTGAACTTTTTCCGTCGACGGCGTCTGCCAGCGAAATATGCGGCTCTTAACTACTTCGGGACAAACAATCTCGGGGACGAAATTCAAACGATTGCGGCCTTGCGGTTTCTGCCGCGCGTCGATGCATGGGCGGATCGCGACCAGTTGAGTGCTTTTTTATCGGATACAACCCACAAAATCATTTTGAACGGATGGTTTCTTCGCCGGCCAGAGCATTGGCCGCCCTCTCGATGTCTTCATCCCCTGATTGTTTCGTTCCATCTGACACGCCGAGTTTCGGACTTGAATTTCAGCAAGGTCGCGCCAAGCTCGACGGTTCTTGGCCCAAAGGGGATCAGATATCTCAAAAATCATGAACCCATCGGCGCGCGCGACCTGGACACTCTTGAGCAACTTCGAGCAGCGGGCGTGCGCGCGTACTTTTCGGGCTGCCTGACTCTGACTTTGCGTGCACCACATTCTCCCCGCCGGGGCGAGATCTATGCCGTCGACGTTTCAGATGAGGTTTTTGCATTTCTTGCCTGCCACAGCGATGTCCCAATCACCCGGCTGACGCACGCTGACCATGATCTGACCGGTCAAGCTCGCTTCGATAGGGCGGCATGGCTGCTTGCGCACTATTCTTCGGCCAAAGCTGTTGTGACCGGAAGGTTGCACTGTGCGCTTCCCTGCCTGGCACTGGGCACGCCAGTTTTGTTCGTCGAATCGGCTGACGATCCGTATCGTTTTCATGGCCTGAGAGATTGGCTAAGGCACGTTTCGGAGCCGCAGCTTCTCGAGGGTCGATACCAATTCGACCTGCGCTCGCCAACGCCGAACGGCAATGATTGGTGCGTCTTGCGTGATCAACTCGAGGAGAGATCAGATCGGCGAGTTGAAACTCGAGCTGTCTTTCGTTTGATGGTTTCCCTCCGTTTGAGTATGGCCGGGCCTCGGCGTCCGAAAGCTTGCGGGCCGGCGGTCGCCCTGAGGTATTCGAAACTCCATGCCCTCCACATTCGACCCAACGACCCATTTGCCTTCGCAGCTCGCGCTCGAGCCGCAATCCGATACCCGACACACGGCGGTGCTTGCCAGACCCGGCAGGCAGCCCGTCGGTATCTCGTTTGAGAGTCTCGGGCGACGCCTAGAGACGTCTGAGCATCTCGATGGTTTCATTGCCGTGTTGCTGCCCGCGCTTCTCCGCGCCGATGGCGCCGTGCATGTCGCGGGCACACTGACGCGGGAAATCGTGCGAAATCTGATCGACGCCAGTGAAGGCTGGGAAAATTGGAATGTCGATCACTACCGTGCCCTGCGCATCAGCGCAGACTGCATCATCGATCCGCCGGTGCCAACGTTGTCCCCGCGAGCGGCTTTCGCCTGGTCGGGTAGTTTGAGATCTACTCATACCCTCGTGCGCCATTACGCCCGCAGCGTGCCGGGAGCGGTTCAGGTTGCTCGGATTGTTCACGTTATCGGCCTGCAGGGTGACGCGCGAACGGTCTCTACCGATGCGATTGCGGCTGAAGTGAACAAGCATGCCGAACGACTCGGCGCGACAGCCGAATGCGTGGTGACGAACGCGCATGAGGTCGGTCTCGTCGAAACCGAGATGGGCGTGTTGCCAGTGATTGCGGCAGCGCTGCATCTCACCGCCACGGACCTGAAGCTCGGCTTTCACGCTCGACGATGGCCTTTCTCGGCACAGCTTCGTTACCCGAGGCCAGAACCCGCATTTCCCGATGTATTCTGCGGTTCTCGAATGCTGATACGTGCTGATGGCGGGGCGACAACCCCGACGCAGATGGTGCGCGAGGTTCGCGAGCATGCTCCGTTTCTGCTGGCTGCCATCAGCGGCTGCAGCGAGCGACCTCGCTTCACTTCTCCCTGCGGAGCCTGCTCGGGCTGCATCATCACGTCGCTCGCATTCGCGGCCGCCGGCACCTCTCACCATGCTTTGCCCCCGCCAACCGCATTTGAGGTTGCGCGGCTGCAGTGGAGCGATCCGATCGTCGCCGCGGAAGCAACCGAGATTGCTTCAGACTGGTCAACACCCGGATCGCGCTTACATCTGGCACTTCGTCGCCGAGTCGAACGGGATCGCGCAAACGCCGCGAGCGTGGAAGTGCGCCGCTGGCTCGCCTCCGCCACCGGCCTGGGGCCCATCTGGCCACGCTGATGTCGCAACCCGTCCACATCTGGTTCGTGGAAGGTCAGGAGGGCGGCGAAGTCGTTCGCCGGCTCGTCTGCAAGGGCGTCGTGGGCCGCGGCGCGCCTCGTCTCGACCTGTGGTGGCGTATTCCGGGTATCGCTTCCCTCCCAACGCCGCCAGTACTCGACTCCCTGCTCGGGGGCCCGTTGCTCTGGGCAGCGATGTCGGACCAGGACGTCGTCGTGCACGGGCCGGTCAGCACCGGTGGCCTGTACAACCTGAGTCAGCTGATCGAAGTCCGTCAACGGCTCTCGCCCGAGCGCTACCCGCGCGTGATCGAAGTGCGTCCGGACAGTATCCTCGAAGTCGCGCGCGACGCTCATGAGCCGTCGAAGGCGATCGCTGCGTTGTCCGGCGGCCTAGACTCAACCTTCACCGCCGTACGGCATGGGCTCGGGCTGGCAGGCGAGGCCACGATCCCCATCGAGGCGATGGTGATGATCCATGGCTTCGACGCATCGCTCGATCGCATGGATCAATTCGATGCGATGCGCCGCCGCGCCGAGCCGACGATAAAGCTGCTCGACGTTCCCTTTCATGTCGTGCGCACCAACAGCAAGCTGGACGGACGGACCTGGCCGCATTCCGCGATCCCGCTGACAGTGAGTGCTCTCTCGCATTTCGGCCATCTGGCGCCGATCGCCCTGGTCTCCTCCGGCGCACCGTACGGAATCCCACGGTTCGGCATTTCGCATCCTACGGCAGTCGAATCGCTAGCATCAGGCGACTGGTTCCGCGTGGTGACGGACGGGAGCGGATTTGGCCGTACTGAAAAGGTGGAGATGTTGACGCCGTACCCGGCCGTGCTCGCTGCCGTCAAGGTCTGCTGGGCGGGCGACGACCCCGGTAAGAACTGCGGAGCGTGCGAAAAGTGCGTGATGACTCGCCTTAACTTCCTGGCGGCGGGTATCCGCGATGCACCCTGCTTCGACACGCCGCTGACTCCAGAACTGATCGCAGGCCTCTCCATGCCGTCGATGAACGCGGTACGCGACCTGTTCCGGACGTGCTGGAACGAGTTAGAGGCGCGCAATTGCAGCGGGCCGGAAGTCGACCTACTGCGCAGGCGCCTGAGCCGTGTTCCGCCGGACGTTGTGGTCGAGTGGAGGAAGAAAACTCACGACAACATTGCGCGATGGCTGCCACGGTGGGTCAAGCAACTCATTAAACGCGCGCTCGCCTAGCGCCTACGCGTCACTTTGCGTCGCTCGAGATTCACGAAGCCACGACCCGACGCCCTGGTGTAATGCTTCGAACGCGGAGGCCGCGAGTTCTTCCTGCTTTTCAGCAGGCCAGTCCCGGAAAAGCGCTTGCGCTGCTTTCCAGGTGCTTCCCCCGCGGCGAGCCCATCACGGCTCGCCGGGAATCTCTCATATAATATGTATAAAAATCAGTAGCTTAAGTGGTGGAGCCAGGGGGAGTCGAACCCCCGACCTCTTGAATGCCATTCAAGCGCTCTCCCAACTGAGCTATGGCCCCTCCAGAGAACAGGTATCGGTAATCATGGAACAGTAGTCAGTAATCATGGGCACGTTCTGATTACTGATTGCTGACTACCGATGCCTGATTAGCCTTCCTCCTCGTCTTCGATGTCGCCGCCGATGATGTCGGTGACATCGGCGTCCTCTTCCTCCTGCTCCTCGATGAGGGCGGCATCGTCCAGGCTCTCGCCGATCTCGACATCTTCTTCGATGTCGGGCTCGGTGGTTTCGACCGCCTTCTTGCCGCCCTGCGCCTCGGCGTCGGCATCTTCCAGCGAGACGAATTCGGCTTCCACCGGCTCCGGCACCGCGACTTCTTCTGCCGGAACGGGAGTGCGTGGAGCCGCCGCCTGCTGCTCGGGCCGCGCCCGCGAGATCGGCGTTTCCACCGGCACGACTTTGCCGGTATACGGCGAGATCACGGGATCCTTGTTGAGGTCATAAAACTTGCGCCCAGTGTCGGGGCAGATGCGCTTGGTGCCAAGTTCCGCTTTCGCCACGGCCGAAATCCTTCAATTTGGGAGCTTCACTTGGCTAGTCGTGGTGCGCCTGTCAATAGCGGATTGCCGCCGCCCCGTGATAGAGGACGCGGGCTGGATTCTTTCCCTATGCACGCCGATCCCCCGACCCTCACCGCCCGCCGCCATGGCCCCTTGAAAGGCCGTGTGCGCGTACCCGGCGATAAATCGATCTCGCATCGGGCCCTGATCATCGGCGCGCTCGCGGTCGGCGAGACGGCGATCAGCGGCTTGCTCGAAGGCGAGGATGTCCTCAATACCGCCAAGGCGTTGCGGGCGCTCGGCGCGCAGGTCGAGCGGCCCGCGGCGGGGGAATGGCGGGTCCGCGGCGTTGGGGTCGGCGGCTTCGCCGAGCCTGCGGCGCTCCTTGATTTCGGCAATTCCGGCACCGGGTGCCGGCTCATGCTCGGGGCGGTAGCCGGCTGCCCCATCACCGCGACCTTCGACGGCGACGCCTCATTGCGCAAGCGCCCGATGCAACAGGTGCTCGACCCGTTGCAACGCATCGGTGCGCGTACGCTCGCGGCGACGGCCGGCCGCTTGCCGCTGACGCTTGCCGGCGCGCGCGCGCCCATCCCCATCGTGTTCGAGCCGCCGGTGCCGTCGGCGCAATTGAAGTCGGCGGTGCTGCTTGCCGGCTTGGCAGCGCCGGGCGAGACGGTCGTCATCGAAGCGGAAGTGACGCGCGACCATACCGAAAAGATGTTGGCCCTGTTCGGCGCCGACGTCCGGGTCGAGCCGCAGGGGGCGAATGGCCGCCGCGTTACGCTAGCCGGCCAGCCGGAGCTTTCGCCGCAGCCGATCAGGGTCCCCGCCGACCCGTCCTCGGCGGCGTTTCCGCTCATCGCCGCGCTGATCACGCCGGGCTCTGACGTGATTCTCGACGGCGTGATGCTCAATCCGCTGCGCACCGGCCTGATCACGACTTTGCGCGAGATGGGGGCCTCGATCGAGCAGATCGAGAGGCGCCAGGAAGGCGGCGAGGACGTTGCCGACCTGCGCGTGCGGGCTGGCGCACTGCGCGGTGTCGAGGTCCCGGCCGCGCGCGCGCCGGCGATGATCGACGAATATCCGGTGCTGGCGATTGCCGCCGCCTTTGCCGAGGGCACGACGGTGATGCGCGGTCTCAAGGAGTTGCGGGTGAAGGAGTCCGACCGCCTCGCCGCGACCGCCGACCTGTTGCGCGCCAATGGGATTGCGGCCGACATCGAAGGTGACGATCTTATCGTGGACGGCAAGGGCCGGGCCCCCGGCGGCGGCCTCGTCGCAACCCACATGGATCACCGCATCGCCATGGCGGCGCTGGTGCTGGGGCTTGCCAGCGAGCAGCCGGTGAAGATCGACGACGCCAGCTTCATCGCCACGAGTTTTCCGGGTTTTCTGGATTTGATGCGATCGCTGGGCGGGATTTTGTCATGATCATCGCCATCGACGGACCGGCCGCCTCGGGCAAGGGGACGATCGCCAGACAAGTCGCGGCCGTCTATGGACTGCATCATCTCGATACCGGGCTGCTCTACCGCGCCGTAGCCAAGGCGGTGCTCGACGCCGGCTATTCGCCCAGCGATGTGGAACGCGCCATCGAAGCCGCCATCGCGCTCGATCCGGCAAAATTCGATGACAATGTGCTGAAATTGCCGGCCATTACCGAGGCCGCTTCGGTGGTCGCAGCGATCCCGCAGGTGCGTCAGGCGCTGATGAGCTATCAGCGCCAATTCGCGACGCGGCCGCCCGGCGCGGTGCTCGACGGCCGCGATATCGGCACCGTCATCGCCCCCGGCGCCGACGTGAAATTGTTCGTGGTAGCGAGCCCGGAGGTGCGGGCCGCTAGGCGCGTCCGTGAGCTTCGGGCGCGCGGCGAAGAGGCCGATGAGAAGGAGGTCTTAGCCGACCTCCTCCGGCGCGACGAACGCGACTCCCGGCGCACCGCTGCGCCGCTCAAGGCGGCGCCGGATGCGCACTTGCTCGACACCACCCATTTAGGTATAGACGCCGCATTCCGGGCCGCTGTTGAGATCATCGAGGCCGCCCGAACGGGCCGAAGGCGCGGTTGACTGCGCTTTCGTCATTGGAGGTTCCGCCCGTTCGCCGCTTCGCATGCGAGGCCCCGGACAAAGCTTCGTCCCGATCGTCTGGCTTTGGCCCCAACCGCCGGCTTCCCCGGCGGCTGCTGTGCGTTCGGGACCGTTCCATTTCACGGGGCTCGGAGTATTCATGGCTCAAGTTGCTACCGCCGCGCCCTCGCGCGAGGACTTCGCCAGGCTGATCGATGAATCGTTCAGCGATGGCCATCTGCAGGAAGGATCCGTCGTCAAGGGCACGGTTGTCGGGATCGAAAAAGACGTCGCCGTCATCGATGTGGGCTTAAAGACCGAAGGCCGCGTTGCGCTGAAAGAATTCGCCGGGCCCGGCCGCGCCGCCGAAATCAAAATCGGCGATACCGTCGAGGTCTATCTCGAGCGCATCGAGAACGCGCTCGGCGAGGCGGTGCTCTCGCGCGACAAGGCGCGCCGCGAGGAAAGCTGGGGTAAGCTCGAAAAAGCGTTCCAGAACAACGAAAAGGTCCAGGGCATCATCTTCAACCAGGTCAAGGGCGGCTTCACCGTCGATCTCGACGGCGCCGTGGCCTTCCTGCCGCGATCGCAGGTCGATATCCGGCCGATCCGCGACGTATCGCCGTTGATGAACAATCCGCAGCCGTTCCAGATTCTCAAGATGGACCGCCGGCGCGGCAACATCGTGGTCTCGCGCCGTACCGTTCTGGAGGAGACGCGCGCCGAGCAACGTCAGGAGCTGGTGCAGAATCTCGAAGAGGGACAGGTCATCGACGGCGCGGTCAAGAACATCACCGATTACGGCGCCTTCGTCGACCTCGGCGGCATCGACGGCCTGCTGCACGTTACCGACATCGCCTGGCGGCGTGTCAATCACCCGTCCGAGGTGCTCAATATCGGCCAGCAGGTCAAGGTCAAGATCATCAAGATCAACCATGAGACCCACCGCATCTCGCTGGGCATGAAGCAGCTGCTCGACGATCCCTGGCAGGGCATCGAGGCGAAATATCCAGTCGGCGCCCGTTTCAAAGGCCGCGTCACCAACATCACCGATTACGGCGCCTTCGTCGAACTCGAGCCCGGCATCGAGGGTCTGATCCACGTCTCGGAAATGTCGTGGACCAAGAAGAACGTGCATCCCGGGAAGATCGTTTCGACCTCCCAGGAGGTGGAAGTCCAGGTGCTCGAGGTCGATCCCGTCAAGCGCCGCATCTCGCTCGGCCTCAAGCAGACCATGCGCAATCCCTGGGAGGTGTTTCTGGAGAAATATCCGCCCGGCTCGATCGTCGAGGGCGAGGTCAAGAACAAAACCGAATTTGGTCTGTTCCTCGGTCTCGACGGCGACGTCGACGGCATGGTGCACCTCTCCGATCTCGACTGGAAACGGCCCGGCGAGCAGGTCATCGACGAGTACAAGAAGGGCGACAAGGTCAAGGCGCAAGTGCTCGACGTCGACGTCGAGAAGGAGCGCATCTCGCTCGGTATCAAGCAGCTTGCCGACGGCGGCGGCGCCGCGGCTCCCGCCGAGGCTTCCAGCGAGCTGAAGAAGGGCGCCGTGGTCACCTGCGAAGTGATGGACGTGAAGGAGGGCGGCCTCGACGTCAGGATCGTCGGCACCGACTTTACCTCCTTCATCAAGCGCTCGGAGCTGGCGCGCGACCGCTCCGAACAGCGGCCGGATCGCTTTGCCGCCGGCCAGAAGGTCGATGCCCGCGTCATCCAATTCGATCGCCGCGCCCACAAGGTCTCGGTCTCGATCAAGGCGCTCGAAGTGGCCGAGGAGAAGGAGGCGATCGCGCAATACGGCTCGTCCGATTCGGGCGCGACGCTCGGCGACATCCTGGGCACCGCGCTCAAGCGCAAGGGCGAGGAAAGCGTCGAAGAATCCGAGAAGAAGGACTAGCGCGGCTCATGGGCGGCCGGCGACCGAGCTGCGTCCTGGCCGCTCAAGTCATCGTCGCGCCGGCGCGCCGGCCTCCGCCGCGCCTTGTCCTGGCGCATACCGCGTGAACATGCGGCGCGGTATGGCCAAGCGATCCTTGTTGCAGGGGCTGCAGGTGCGAGCCGCGGCGCTTATCTCGCCGTTCACGGACAACTCGCGCGTCGTGACGTTCTGCCTGTTCGGCTACGCGGTTCTTTTGGTGCCGATTCTGGTTGGCGTAAAGTGGCCGCAGGACCTATTCCAGGATAGCGTCGAGGCCTACGCCTGGGGCCAGCAATTCCTCGGCGGCTACGGTCGGCATCCGCCGATGACCGGTTGGATCGCCGGCGTTTGGTATCGCCTGTTCCCGGCGGCCAACTGGTCCTCCTATCTGCTTTCCCACGTTATGGTCGCGATTTCGTTGATCTCGGTCTACTTTATCGGGCGGCGCGCTCGACGCTCGCCGGGCCACGTTCGCCATCTTTGTTCTAATGTTGTATCCGCTGTTTCATCTGAACTCGGATCGCTACAACTGCTACCAGGTGCTGCTGGCGCTGCTGCCGCTTCTGGTTCTCGCTTTCCTGAACGCGTTCGAAAGGCGCACCGCCGGCTCCGGGGTGTTGCTCGGCCTCGCCGCAGGGGCGGCCACGTTGACCAATTATTCGGTGCTGATTTGTGTTGTTGGGATCGGGCTTGCGGCCGTTCTGCACCGGGATCGCCGCCGCTTTTTTACTTCGCCATCGCCATATTGGGCCACCGCCGTTTGCTTTCTTGCTTTGTCTCCTCACCTCGTTTGGCTGGTCAATCGGAACTATTCCTCACTACGATGGGTCGAGGCGCAAATAACGGGAGAGAGTACCGCCGAAAGCGTGCTTCATTATCTGTATGATCACGCATTCTTATTCATCATGCCGCTTGTCGGCGCCGCATTGGCGCTTTGGCCGATTCGGTGGAGCGGGGCGGGCAAGGAGCGGAAACTTACCTCTCCGGCATTTCTCGTCCTGGTGATTGGCGCGGTGCTGGTCTGCTCGCCGCTGCTGCTGGCCATTCCTTTGCACGTTCACTTGAAATCGGATTGGGGAAAGTCGCTGTTTTTCCTGGTGCCGATCATGGCATTGCTGCTTGTGCCGCGGCTGCGGATCACCCGTCGCGCCGTGGCCTCGAGCGCGCTGATTGTGGGTGTTTGGCTGTTGCTGATGGTGGTCGCTGCCCCGGTCTATCCTTGGCTGAGCTTCCGCGTGCGGCCGAACGCAGGGTCCTACCACCCGTTCTCTGAGATCGCTCCGGAGGTTACGCGTCTTTGGCGGGAGCGTTACAACTCGCCGCTGCCGCTCGTCGTTTCCAGGTTCTCCGTCGCGGCGGCCGTAGTCTTTTACAGTCCCGATCACCCCCGAATGTATGCTGACTTTAACCCAGACCATAATCCTTGGCTCGATTATCCCACCGAGCTTCACCGCAAGGGATTTGTTGGCGTATGCGTCGAAGACGATGAATACTGCACAACAGAACTCGACAAGATCGCCCCTAACGCCGAACGACTTATTATTGGGGTATCGCGTAAATTCGCCGGCATGAGCGGCAATATCGTGAAAGCTCAAGTTCGCATCGTGGGTCCGGGCTCATGAAAGGCACTTATTCTCTGCGGTTCGAAATAACATTTCCGAGGTTTGTCACAATCGCGACGCTTCAGTGGTTGCCATTGACCGACACTAGGGGACGCGGCACTGTCGCGCGAATTATTCGAAGGAGACGAGCACATGTCGCTTGACGCTGACTTGATCGTCGATCGCCGCCGCATGCGGCGCAAGCTGACCTTTTGGCGCGTGTTTGCCATCGTGATCTTCGCTCTCGCCGTTATCGGCGCGGCCGTGCAGGTGAGCGATCGCACCGGTTTTGCCGGCGCCGGCGCTTACATCGCGCGGGTGACGATCAAGGGATTGATCCGCGACGATCAGGAACGGGTGCAGCAGCTCGATCGACTGGCCCGGTCGTCGACGGCGCGCGCCGTTGTCGTGCATGTCGACAGCCCCGGCGGCACCACCGCCGGATCGGAGCAGCTGTACGACGCGCTGATGCGACTGAAGGACAAGAAGCCGCTGGTCATCGTCGTCGACGGGCTCGCCGCCTCCGGCGGCTACATCACGGCGCTGGCCGGCGATCACATCGTCGCCAAGCAGACCTCGCTGGTCGGCTCGATCGGCGTTTTGTTCCAATATCCCAACGTCGTCGATCTTCTCGACAAGATCGGCGTCAAGGTCGAGAGCATCAAATCGTCGCCGCTCAAGGCGGCGCCGAACGGCTACGAGCCGACCTCGCCGGAGGCGCGCGGGGCGATCGAGTCGATTATCAAGGATTCCTACGCCTGGTTCCGCGGCCTCGTGCAGGATCGCCGCCATCTCAACGACGACGAGCTGCAGGCCGTCGCCGATGGCCGCGTGTTTACCGGCCACCAGGGGATCGGGCTGAAGCTGGTCGACGAGATCGGCGACGAGCGGGCCGGCATCGCCTGGCTCGCCAGCGCCAAGAGCGTCGACTCAAAGCTGCCGGTCCGCGACTATCAGCTGCACAGCCGCTTCGGCGATCTGCCGTTCCTGCACGCGATGGCCGCGGCGGCGCTCGACGCGGCGGGGCTTTCCACGCTCGCCCGCCGCATCGACGATTGGGGCGGCATCCAGGCGGTCGAACGGCTCAACCTTGACGGTCTGCTGGCGCTTTGGCACCCTGCGGGCGCGAATTGAGCGGCGGAGCGTGCGTCGGCGCTCCGTTATGTCACCCTCCGATGACCGAAGGCATGCTCGCGGGCACCCCATGATCAAGTCCGAACTCGTGCAACGCATTTCCGCGCAGAACCCCCATCTTTACCAGCGCGACGTCGAGAAAATCGTCAATGCCATCCTCGGCGAGATCATCGCGGCGATGGCGCGCGGCGACCGCGTCGAGCTGCGCGGCTTTGGTGCGTTCTCGGTGAAGCAACGCCCGGCACGCACCGGGCGCAATCCGCGCACCGGCGCGCACGTCGCCGTCGACCAGAAGTGCGTGCCGTTCTTCAAAACCGGCAAGGAAATGCGCGAACGGCTCAATCAGGCGGCCGAGGCCTGAGCCGCTCGCACATGATCCTCCACCGCGATACGCAGCGGAGCGGGGATGGATGCATACCGAGGTCGCAAGTTGCTCCGTAGGATCGTCACCTTTGTCGTCCTGGTGCCGCTCGCCGTCATCATCATCGCCTTTGCGGTGGCGAACCGCCATGGCGTCACGGTTTCGTTCGATCCGTTCAACGCCAATGCGCCGGCCGCAGCGGTGACGCTGCCGCTGTTCGCGCTGGTCATCCTTTTGCTCATTTTCGGCGTGCTGATCGGCGGCTTGGCGGTATGGCTACGGCAAGGCCGGTGGCGGCAGGCCGCACGCCGCCTCGAGCGCGAACTGCAGCATCTGCGCGGAAAAGTCGCCGCGCTTGAAGGTGCGCAAACCGAGCCCACCGTCGTGCCGAAAGAGAGCGAGCCTCCGCCGCACCTGCGGCTGCGGCCGCCGGTCCGATAGCCATCGCGGCTCTTGCGCAAGACAAAGCTCGCGCGGCGATGTAGAACCGCGGCGCAGGAACAGGCGATGTCACCGATCGTTAAAATTTGCGGCCTTTCGACCCCGGACGCCCTCGATGTCGCACTCGAAGCCGGGGCCGATATGGTCGGCTTCGTGTTCTTCCCGCCGTCGCCGCGTCATCTCGCATTCGCGGCGGCGCGGATGCTTTCCGCGCGCGTGCGTGGTCGGGCGCAAAAGGTGGCGCTCACGGTCGACGCCGACGATGCGCTGCTCGAAGCGGTAGCAGAAGCCTTGCGGCCGGACCTGCTGCAGCTTCACGGCAAGGAGCCGCCCGCCCGCGTCGCGGCCCTCAAAAAACGCTTCGGCCTGCCGGTCATGAAGGCGATCGCGGTTGCGGCGAGGGACGATGTTGCCGCGGCGGCTTCCTACGTTGCGGTCGCCGACCGCCTGCTGTTCGACGCCCAGGCACCGCGCGAAGCGACCCGTCCCGGCGGTCTTGGCCGGCCGTTCGACTGGCGGCTTCTGGAAAATCTCGATGCCGGCCTGCCGTTCATGCTGTCCGGCGGACTCGATGCCGGCAATGTCGGCGAAGCTCTGCGCATCACCGGGGCGCCGGCCGTCGATGTGTCTTCGGGCGTCGAGCGCGGACCGGGACAGAAAGACCCGGATAAGATCCGGACCTTTGTGCGCGCGGCCCGCGATGCCGCCGCCCGTCTTGCCGCCAAGCCAGTGACGAGTCCGGCATGACCGTGCAGCAACCCAACTCGTTCCGCACCGGGCCGGACGACAACGGGCACTTCGGCATTTATGGCGGCCGTTTCGTCGCCGAAACGCTGATGCCGTTGATCCTCGAACTGGAGAAAGCTTACGCGCAAGCGAAAGCCGATCCACAATTCCAGAAAGAGATGGACGGCTACCTCGCGCACTACGTCGGCCGGCCGTCGCCGCTCTACTTTGCCGAGCGGCTTTCCGCGCACTGCGGCGGCGCCAAAATCTATCTCAAGCGCGAGGAGCTCAATCACACCGGCGCGCACAAGGTCAACAACGTGCTCGGGCAGATCCTGGTGGCGCGGCGCATGGGCAAGAAGCGCATCATCGCCGAGACCGGCGCCGGCATGCACGGGGTGGCGACCGCGACGCTGTGCGCGCGCTTCGGGCTGGAATGCATCGTTTATATGGGCTCGGTCGACGTCGAGCGGCAGAAGGCGAACGTCTTTCGCATGAACATGCTCGGCGCCAAGGTGGTGCCCGTCGAGTCCGGATCGAAGACGCTCAAGGACGCGATGAACGAGGCGCTGCGCGACTGGGTGACCAACGTCGAGAATACGTTCTATTGCATCGGCACCGTCGCCGGGCCGCACCCGTACCCGATGATGGTGCGCGACTTCCAATCGATCATCGGCCGCGAGACCCGCGAGCAGATGCTTGCGGCCGAGGGTCGGCTGCCGGATTCGCTGATTGCCTGCATCGGTGGCGGCTCGAATGCGATGGGCCTGTTTCATCCGTTCCTCGACGAGAAAGAGATCGAGATCTATGGCGTCGAGGCTGCCGGCCATGGTCTCAAAAGCGGCCAGCACGCCGCCTCGATCGCCGGGGGGCGGCCCGGCGTGCTGCACGGCAATCGCACCTATCTCCTCATGAACGAGGACGGGCAGATCAACGAAGCGCATTCGATCTCGGCCGGTCTCGATTATCCCGGCGTCGGCCCCGAACACGCATGGCTCAACGATGTCGGCCGCGTCACCTTCCTCTCGGCCACGGATGACGAGGCGCTCAACGCCTTCCAGCTCCTCTCCAAGCTCGAAGGCATCATCCCGGCGCTGGAGCCGGCGCACGCCATCGCCAAGGTGCTCGACCTGGCGCCGCAAAAGCCCAAGGATCACCTGATGGTGGTCAATCTCTCCGGCCGCGGCGACAAGGATCTCGATACGGTCGCGCGGCACTTGGGTGGCAAAGGGCGATGACCACCCGCATCGATCGCCGCTTCGCCGCGCTCCGGGAAGAAGGCCGCGCCGCGCTGATGACTTTCGTCATGGCCGGCGACCCGGATCACGAGACCTCGCTCGCCATTCTCAAGGCGCTGCCGCAGGCCGGCGCCGACCTGATTGAGCTCGGCATGCCGTTCACCGATCCGATGGCGGACGGGCCCGCGATCCAGGCCGCGGAACTGCGCGCGCTTGCCTCCGGGCAGAACATGAAGCGCACGCTTGCGCTGGTCCGCGACTTCCGCCGCGGCGACGAGGCGACGCCGATCGTGCTCATGGGCTACTACAATCCGATCTACGTCTACGGGGTCGAGCGTTTTTTGACGGATGCCAAGAGCGCCGGCGTCGACGGGCTGATCGTCGTCGATCTGCCGCCGGAAGAAGACGACGAATTGTGCCTGCCGGCGCTCAAGGCCGGCTTAAATTTCATCCGCTTGGCGACGCCGACGACCGACGACAAGCGGCTGCCGGCGGTGCTTAAGAACACGTCGGGCTTCGTCTATTACGTGTCGATCACCGGCATCACCGGCTCTGCGGCGCCGGATAGCGCCAAGGTCGCGGCAGCGGTCAAGCGCATCAAGCAGCACACCAAGCTTCCGGTCTGCGTCGGCTTCGGCGTGCGCGCAGCCGAACAAGCACGCGCCATTGCGGCGGCCGCCGATGGCGTCGTGGTCGGCTCGGCGCTGGTCGAAGCGATCCGCAAAAGCCTGAGCGCGGAAGGCAAGGCGACGGCGGCGACCGTCGGCTCGGTGACCGATCTCGTTCGGACGCTTGCCGAAGGCGTGCTGGAAGCCCGTCATTCCGGCCTCGCGGCCAAAAGCCTGCGCCGCTGACCAGCCGGCGTTGAATTTCGCCCCTCCACTCCACACATTTCATCAGACTGGAGGGGAATACCCATGGCCCGTGACGTGGCGCGCGATTGGATGTGGTCGGAGGCGTGCGAGATGCTCGCGCGCGCCGAGCGCATGCATCGTGAGCTGTTTCGACCCGGCGTCACCCAGGCGCGGCAGCCGGTCTGGGAGCCGCCGGTCGATATTCTAGAGACCGAGTACGAAGTCTTGGTCCTGGTGGCGCTGCCCGGCGCCGATGCCGAGCAGGCGCAGGCCGTGATCGAGGACGGCGACCTTGTCATCACCGGCGTGCGTACCTATCCGGCCGCCTTACGCACGGCTGTGATTCATAGGCTCGAACTGCCGCAAGGCCGCTTTTACCGCCGGTTGCAGCTTCCGGCCGGACACTACAGCGCCGTGCGCCGCGCCGTCGTCGACGGCTGCCTGGTGATCACGTTGCAGAAAGCGGGGCCGAGCCGTGGCTGAAGCCGAAATGCGTGCCAATACCGGGTCGGCCGAAGGCGGCGGCTCGCTGCCGCCGTTGCCGCCCGACGCGCTGATCATCGTGCCGGTGCGCAATACCGTGCTGTTTCCCGGCCTGGTATTGCCGATTACGCTCGGCCGACCGAAGTCGGTTGCCGCCGCGCAACAGGCGGTGCGCGATCAGCGCCAGGTCGGCATTCTGCTGCAGCGTGATCCCGAGGTCGCCGATCCGACCCCGATCGACATGCATCGCATGGGCACGCTCGCCAACATCGTCCGTTACATCACCGCGCCGGACGGTTCGCACCACTTGGTCTGCCAGGGCGAGCAGCGCTTCCAGATCGTCAAGTATCTCAGCGGCTGGCCGTTCTTCGTCGCTCGCGTGCTGCAAATCCCCGAGCCGGACGTGCGCACGCCCGAGGTCGAGGCGCGGTTCGTCAATCTGAAGGCGCAGACGCTGGAAGCGGTGCAATTGCTGCCGCAGGCGCCCGCCGAGCTTCTTGCCGCCATCCAGTCGATCGAAACGCCGTCGGCGCTCGCCGATCTGGCGATCGCCTACATGGACGTGAAGCCGGAAGAAAAGCAGGAGATCCTGGAGACCATCGACATTGTCGCGCGCATGGACAAGGTCTTGCGGCTGCTGGCCCACCGCATTGAAATTTTGCGGCTGTCGCAGGAGATCGGCCGGCAAACCAAGGCGTCGCTCGATGAGCGCCAGCGCGAGGTGCTGCTGCGCGAACAAATGGCGGCGATCCAGCGCCAGCTCGGCGAAGGCGAGGAGGGCAAGGCCGCCGAGATGGCCGAGCTCGACGCGGCCATCAGCAAAGCCAATATGCCGAAGGAGATCGAGGAGCAGGCGCGCAAGGAATTGCGCCGGCTGCAGCGCATGCCCGAAGCGGCCGGCGAATACGGCATGGTGCGCACCTATCTCGATTGGCTGATCGAACTCCCTTGGGCTTTGCCCGAGGAGAAGCCGATCGACATCGTCGAGGCGCGGCGCATTCTCGACGAGGACCACTACGACCTCGACAAGATCAAGCGGCGGATCATCGAATATCTCGCCGTGCGCAAGCTGGCGCCGCAAGGCAAGGCACCGATCCTCTGCTTCGTCGGGCCGCCCGGCGTCGGCAAGACCTCGCTCGGCCAGTCGATCGCGCGCGCCATGGGCCGCAAATTCGTGCGCGTCAGCCTCGGCGGCGTGCACGACGAAGCCGAAATCCGCGGCCATCGCCGCACCTATATCGGCGCGCTGCCCGGCAACATCATCCAGGCCATCCGCAAGGCCGGCTCGCGCAATTGCGTGATGATGCTCGACGAGATCGACAAGCTCGGCGCCGGCATCCACGGCGATCCGGGGGCGGCGCTGCTCGAGGTGCTCGATCCGGAGCAGAACAACACGTTCCGCGACAATTACCTCGGCGTGCCGTTCGATCTGAGCCGGGTGGTGTTCATCACCACGGCGAACATGCTCGACACCGTTCCTGGGCCGCTGCGCGATCGCATGGAGATCATCAGCCTCGCCGGCTACACCGCCGACGAAAAGCTGGAGATCGCCCACCGCTATCTGGTGCACCGGCAAATGGAGGCGAACGGTCTCAAGCCCGGCCAGGTCGAGCTCGACGATGAGGCGATTCGCGACATCATCCAGCATTACACCCGCGAAGCGGGCGTCCGCAGCCTGGAGCGGCTGATCGGCCAGGTGCTGCGCAACGCCGCCGTGCGCATTGCCGAGGGCGACAGCGGGCCGATCCGCATCACGCGCGCCGAGCTCGCCCCGATCCTTGGCGCGCCAAAGTTCGAAAGCGAGACGGCGATGCGGACGAGCGTACCCGGCGTCGCCACCGGCCTCGCCTGGACGCCGGTCGGCGGCGATATTTTGTTCATCGAGGCAACGCGTATTCCGGGTTCCGGCAAATTGATCCTCACCGGCCAGCTCGGCGACGTGATGAAGGAGAGCGCGCAGGCCGCGCTCTCCATCGTCAAGAACCGCGCCGCCGCGCTCGGCGTCGATTCAAGCCGCTTCGAGAAGAGCGACATTCACGTTCACGTGCCGGCGGGCGCCACTCCGAAGGACGGCCCGAGCGCGGGCGTCGCCATGTTCATGGCGCTGGTCTCCTTGATGACCGAGCGGACGATACGCAGCGACACGGCGATGACCGGCGAGATTAGCCTGCGTGGCCTGGTGCTTCCGGTCGGCGGCATCAAGGAAAAGGTGCTCGCCGCGCATGCAGCCGGCATCAGGCGGGTCATGCTGCCGGCGCGCAACCGCAGGGATTATGACGACATTCCCGAGATCGCGCGCAAGGAGATGGTGTTCATCTGGCTCGAACGCGTCGAGCAGGCGGTCGCCGCCGCGCTCGAGCCGAAGAAGTCGGCGGACGGCGCGCCTGCCGCCGCCCCGCAACTCGCTGACGCCGAGGCGTAAGCTTTTCAGTCGGCGTCGACCAACTCCGGCACCCGGCCGGCATGGCGACGGTCAAAGCGCGAGCACCTGCGGGTTGACGCAATTGGGCGGCCGCCGGCCGGCAAGAAAGGCGACAATATTATCGACGACGAGGTGCGCCATCTGCTCGCGTATTTCGCCGATGGCGCTACCGAGGTGCGGCGTCAGCACGACGTTGGATAATTTGCGCAATTCCTTGCCGACCTTGGGCTCGTGCTCGAACACGTCGAGGCCGGCGCCGGCGATCTGCTTGTTGGTCAATGCGCGAATGAGCGCGGCCTCATCGACAATGGCGCCGCGGGCAGTATTGATCAGATAAGCCGTCTTCTTCATCAGCTTGAGTTCGCGCGCGCCGATCTGATGCCGTGTCTCGCTGTTGAGCGGCGAGTGAATCGAGACGAAATCGGATTCGCGCAGCAATTGGTCGAGCGGCACGTAGGTCAATCCCGCCTCGCGTTCTTCGCTTTCCGGCTTGCGGCGCGGCGCCCAGTAGAGCACCCGCATGTCGAAACCGCGGGCACGGCGCGCCACCGCCTTGCCGATCAGGCCGCCGCCGCCGACGAGGCCGATCGTCTTGCCGCAGACGAAGGAGCCGAGCAGATAGCTCGATTGTGCGCCGGGAAATTTGCCGGCGCGCACCAGGCGGTCGCCTTCGACGATCCGCCGCGCCACCGCAAGCATCAGACCGAAAGCGAGATCGGCGGTGGTCTCGGCGGTGAGCGGCGGCACCACGGTGACGGGAATGCCGCGCGCGGTCGCCGCCGCGACGTCGACATGCGAGGGCGTGATCGATTGCGCGGCGATCAGGCGCAGCCGCGGATTGGCGCCGATCACGCCGGCATCGATGCGGTCGTGCAACAGGCAAAACAAAATATCGCAGCGGCGCACGGCGGCGAGCAGCGCCGGGCGGGGGATGATGCGGCTTGCGTCCGGGTTGACCGTGACGGCCGCGATTTGGCGCAGCCGCGCGACGGCGCTTTTCGCCACCGGCTGGGTGACGAAGATGCGCGGGCGTGGCGCGGCGCGCATCAAGCGAGCCAGCGCACGATGCCGGCAACGCCGTCGACGGCGACCTGGGCGCCGTCGGGAATGCGTTGCGTCGCGTCAAGCACGCCGAGCACCATCGGAATACCACGCTCGCGCGCCAGCGAGGCGAGGTGCGAGGTCGAGCCGCCGAGCTCGGCGACGACACCGGCGACGCGCGGCAGGATATGGCTCAGCGCCGGACCGGCGACGCGGGTGACGAGAATGTCGCCGGGCGCGACGCGGCTGAGCTCGCATTCGCAATTCACCACCACGGCGCGGCCGGAGCCCCAGCCGATGCCGGCGGGATGGCCATTGAGGCCGGGATGCTTGAGCCAGATTTCGTCCGGCACGTGCGCGGGCGCAACGCGCAGCGGCCGCGCCTGCAGGAGCTTGAAGCCGGTCGCGTCGAGCGCCCACTCGACTTCGACCGGCATGCCGAGCACGCTTTCGGTCTTGCGCATGAGCCGGCCGAGCGCGGTAGCCTGGCCGGCCTCGAGGCAAGGCGCGTGCACCAGAGCTTCGGGCACCGCCTGCGGCTGCGCGCCGGCGCCGTGCACGCAGATTTCGCGGTGGTGCTTGCGCCCGCTGTCCATCGTGCGCAGAAAGCCCGCCCGGCTGAGCACGATGCGGTCCGGCACTACTTCGCCTTGTGCGATCGCGGAGCCGAGCCCCCAGGTCGCGCTGATCAGCATGTGGCCGTCGGCGGTCTCGCTCAAGCCGCCGCCCGAGGCGGTCGCGGCGATCAGCGGCTGAATGAGCACGGCCATCGCGGTGCCGGCCGGAGCGAGGCCGTGCTGCGCCATCGAGCGCCGCGCGTTGCTGGTCCACAGTGCCGCCCAGCAGGCGCGCAACGCGGTCAAGAATTCCGTCTCGTCGCTGATGCCGAGGAAACTTTCGAACTGGCCGGCAAAGCTGGTATCGGCGCGATCCTCGACCAGCGCCGAGGAGCGCACCGCGAGCGGCTTTGGTTGATCGCGCCAGGCCGCCAGGATTTCCGCTGAAAGCTCCGGCGCGAGGTCGCCCTGATAAAGCTTGAGCCGGATCTCGACGGCGAGCCGGCGTTGCAGCGGCGGGTCCGCGTCGGCGTAATCGCGCACCACGTCTGCTAGACCAAGATGAGCGATCTGCCGCCGATAAGCCGCCGCGGTGAGACAGCAACCGCCTGGCGTCGGCAGCCCCGCCTGCGCCAGCGCCGCCAGATTCGCGGCCTTCGGTCCGGCGCGCTCGGCATCGGCCGTGGCAGGGTCGGAGAGTGGAAGGAGGAAACGCATCATACCAGAGCTCGACGTCACTTCACATGGTCGCCGTAGCCGGGAAGCGGATCGACCACAGTGATTTGTTTGACCGGGAAGTTGGACACGATCTCGATCGAATCCTTTTGCACGATCAGCATTTCCTCGATGCGCACGCCGTAGCGGAATTTCTTGCCGTGCTGGGTCTCGAGCGCAAAGGTCATGCCCTCCTTGATCTCGACCGGATGATCGAGCGACCAGATGCGCGAGATCACCGGCTGGTCATATTGCGCCAGCCCGAGCCCGTGGCCCCACAGGTTGGCCGCCGCCTGGTCTTCGTCCTCGTAGCCCCAGGTCTCCATCGCCGAGGGCCATTGCAGCGCGATGTCGCGGGTGGTGGCGCCGACTTTCACCGCGCCGATCGAATCGTACAGCCACTTCAGCGCGATCTCGTAGGTGTCCTTCTGCTCCTGGGTCGGTTCCTTGCCGACGCAATAGGTGCGGTAATAGCAGGACTTGTAGCCGTTCCAGGTCAGCGCCGCCAAATCCATGAACACGATGTCGCCGGGCTGGATGATGCGGTCGGAAAAATTGCGCCAATTCGGCCAGGTGTTCGGGCCGGAGGAGACGATGACGTCCTCGACGTCCTCCATGCCGGCGAAATTGTAGAGATATTGCATCAGGTGCGCCGTCACCTGGTTCTCGGTGATGCCGGGGCGCAGGAATTTCATGCACTCCCAGTGCGTGGCGTCGCCGATGGCGCCGACAATGCGCATGCATTCCTGCTCGTCGACGTTCTTGACCGCGCGCGCCTCCATCATCGGCGTCATGCCGTCGACCCAGGCGATGTTTTTCTCCTTGAAGATGGTGAGCATGTTGATGTCGATGAAATCGACGCCGAGCTTTTGCCCGGCGACACCGTGACGCTTCATCTCTTCGAGGACGGCGTTGCTGAACTTGGTCACCTGCTGGGTCGAGGCCGGCCCGGCCGCGCCCTTGATCCAGGCGAAGGAGTGGCGGACGTTTTCCTTCGGCAGCCACGGCGAATGCCGCTCGATCTGGAAGCCGAGGTCGCCCTGCTCGAACAGGATCGGCGCGCCGTCGCCGCAGAGCATGGCATAGCGCAGCCCCGGCTTCAGCCGGTTCCAGCCCGGCGTCAGCGTGCCGGTCAGGTAGCGCACGTTCTCGTCGTACATGCAGAGCATGGCGCCAAGGCCGTGCTTTTTCATCATCGCGCGGGCGCGCTCGGTGCGGTAGTTGCGCAGCCGGTCCCAATTGACCCGCTGCTGCCAGTCCATGCCGACGGTGCCGAAATTCGCTCCCATGGCGTTCTCCCGCTGCGTGTTCCAGGGCTTGCTACGTTCACATCCTAAACTTCACGATCTTCTGCTGTTGCTCGCCGAGCCCGTCGATGCCGAGCCGCACCACGTCGCCGGCGCGCAAGTATTTCGGCTCCGGCTTGAAGCCCATGCCGACGCCGGGCGGTGTGCCGGTGATGATGACGTCGCCCGGCTCCAGCACGAAGAACTGCGAGCAGTACCAGACCAGATGCGCGACGCCGAACACCATGTTGCGGGTGGTGCCCTTCTGCCTACTCTCGCCGTTGACCGTGAGCCACATATCGAGCCGCTGCGGGTCCCTGATCTCGTCCTTGGTGACCAGCCACGGCCCGAGCGGACCGAAGGTCTCGCAGCCCTTGCCCTTGGTGAATTGGCCGACGCGCTCGAGCTGAAAGACGCGCTCGGAGACGTCGTTGGCGAGGCAATAGCCGGCGACCGCCTCCATCGCCTTGTTCTTGGCCAGATAACGCGCGCGGCTGCCGATGACGACGCCGAGCTCGACTTCGTAGTCGAGCTTGGTCGAGCCTTTCGGAATCACGGTGTCGTCGTTCGGCCCGCAAATGCAGCTCGGCGCCTTATTGAAGATCAGCGGCTCCGTCGGCAACGGCATGCCGGCTTCGGCGGCGTGGTCGGCATAATTGAGCCCGATGGCGATGTAATTGCCGACCTTGCCGGCGCAGGCGCCGAGCCGCGGCGTGCCGCGAACAAGCGGCAGCGTGTCGGGCTTGAGCTTGCGCAGTTTGGCGAGGCCCTTGGGCGACAGCACGTCGCCGGCGATGTCCGGCACGATTTTCGACAGATCGCGGATGCGCCCTTGGGCATCGAGCATGCCGGGTTTTTCCCGGCCGGGCGCGCCGTAGCGGACGAGTTTCATCGGGATACTCCTTGTCTGGACGCGACCGTGGCGAGCACGCGCCGGTTGTCAGAACGCGCCGGGGAATGCGCCGCCGTCGATGAGCAGGTTCTGGCCGGTGATATAGCCGGCTTGCGCCGAGCAGAGGAAGGCGCAGGCGGCACCGAACTCGGCGGGATCGCCGACGCGCCGCGCCGGAACCGTGGCAACGCGCTCGGCCATGACGGCTTCCTCGCTGATGCCTTTCGTCTTCATCGTTGTCTCAACGTAGGAGCGCAAGCGGTCGGTCGCAAAGGCTCCGGGCAGCAGGAAATTGATGGTGACGTTCGATGCAGCGACGCTGCGCGCGACGCCGGCGAGGAAGGAGGTGAGGCCGGCGCGGGCGCCGGACGACAGGTCGAGCCCTACGAGCGGCATCTTCACCGAGAACGAGGTGATGTTGACGATGCGGCCGAATTTTTTAGCGATCATCGGGTCGATGGCTTTCTGGATCAGTTCCACCGCCACGATCATGTTGGCGACGACGCCGTCGAGCATCTTTTGCCGGTCGAGTTCGCGGAAGTCGCGGAAGGGCGGGCCGGCATTGTTGTTGACCAGGATATCCGGCTCGGGGCAGGCCGCGAACAACGCCTTCTGCCCGTCGGCCGAGGCGACGTCGGCCGCGACGGCAGTGATCTTAGCGCCCGTCGCTTGGCGGAGTTCCGCGGCGGTCGCGGCGACGCGGTCGCCGTCGCGGCCGTTGATCACGACGTCGCAGCCGGCCTGCGCCAGCGCCGTGGCGCAGGCGCGCCCGAGCCCGCGGCTCGAGGCGCAGACGATGGCCTTGCGGCCGGCTATTCCAAGGTCCATGCCTAACCTCCCCAAATATTTTTTACGGCGCTTACGGCCATTTCACCACCGGCGGCATCGAAGAAAGAATCGACTCGACATTGCCGCCGGTGCGCAGGCCAAAGACCGTGCCCCGGTCGTAGAGCAGATTGAACTCGACGTAACGTCCGCGCTGCACGAGTTGTTCCTCGCGCTCGGCTTCGGTCCAGGGCTTGTTGAAATTTCTGCGCACCAACTCGGGGTAGATGCCGAGGAAAGCGCGGCCGACTTCCTGAGTGAAGGCGAAATCGGCCTCGAAGTCGCCGCTATCGAGCCAATCGTAGAAGATGCCGCCGATGCCGCGCGCTTCGCCGCGGTGTTTCAGAAAAAAATACTCGTCGCACCACGCCTTGAATTTATCGTATGGGGCGACCGCGGCATGGGCATTGCAGGCGGCCTGCATCGCGGCGTGGAAGGCGATCGTGTCGGGATCGTCCTGGGTGCGGCGGCGCGCCAGCACCGGCGTCAGGTCGGCGCCGCCGCCGAACCACGATTTGGTGGTGACGACGAAGCGCGTGTTCATGTGCGCCGCCGGCACGTGCGGATTGTGCGGATGCGCGATCAGTGAAATGCCGGTGGCGAAAAAGCGGGGGTCGTCGGCGACTCCGGGTATGTGGTTGCGGAATTCCGGGGCGAACTCGCCGAACACGGTCGAGACGTGGACGCCGACTTTTTCGAACACGCGGCCTTTCATCATCGCCATGACGCCGCCGCCACCCGGCGTGCCGCGGTGATCGGTGCGGTTCCAGGGCTTGCGCACAAAGCGGCCGGCGGCGCGATCCGCCAGCGGTGCGCCGGCGGGCAGGGCGTCCTCCAGCTCCTCGAAGGCGGCCACGATCCGATCGCGCAGCGTTTCGAACCAGGCGCGGGCGCGGTCTTTCCGCGTTTCGATCAGGTTGGCGTCCATCGGTCGGTTTGAGGTTCGCACGGCTTGCAGCGTCGCGGTACAACTGCTCGCGGGCCTTGTCCAGAATGTCACATTCCTGCGCGACTATACTGATCTTTCCAGCCGCATGGCGAAACCCACGATGGGAACACCAATGGCGCCGATCATGATATCCGCGAACCGCCCGACGCGGCGCCGCCTGCTCACGGGCGCGGCCGGCGCCGCCCTTGCCATGATCGCGGCGCCCGCCGTGTTGCGGCGGGCCGCGGCGCAGAGCTGGCGGGCGGGCGGCACTGGCGGAGCGGGCGGGGGCGATCCGTTCAGCCTCGGGGTCGCTGCCGGCGCACCCCGTCCTGACGGCTTTGTGCTGTGGACGCGGCTGGCGCCCAAGCCCTTATCGAACAATCCGGAAACCCCCGGCGGCATGAGCGGCAACGATGTCACCGTGGCCTATGAGATCGCGACCGACCCCGCCATGCGCGACATCGTCCGGCGCGGCGAAGCAACCGCCGAGCAGGCCTACGCCTATTCGGTGCATCTCGACGTCGCGGGGCTCAAATCCGGCCGGCCGTATTGGTATCGCTTCATGAGCGCCGATGCCGCGAGCCGCATCGGGCGCGCCGTCACGCTGCCCGCGCCGGGGACGGCGCTCGACCGGCTGCGCTTCGGCTTCGTGTCCTGCTCCAATTACGAGCACGGCTATTTCTCCGGTTACCGGCATCTGGCCGATGAAAATCCGGAATTCGTGCTCTATCTCGGCGACTACATCTACGAATACATCGAGGAAAAGCGTCCGATCGTGCGCCGCCACTCCGACGGCATCGAGGCGGCGACGCTGCCGACCTACCGCAATCGCTACGCGCAATATCGGCTCGACCCGGACCTGCAACGGCTCCATGCCGAGGTCCCGGCGCTGGTCACCTGGGACGACCATGAGGTGCAGAACGATTACGCCGACAAATGGTCGCAATATTTCGACGACCCGGAGCGGTTCCTTGTTCGGCGCGCGGCGGCCTACCGCGCCTTCTACGAGCACATGCCGGTGCGGCCGATCCTGTCGCGGCCCGAAGGCCCGGCAATGCGGATCTATGATCGCTTCACCTTCGGCGACCTCATCGAAATCTCGATGATCGACGGCCGGCAATACCGTTCGCGCGAAGCCTGTTACGCGCCGCCGGACAAGGGCGGCACGCACCTGGAGACCGACGCGAGCTGTCCGGAGCGGCGTGATGCCGGGCGGACCATGCTCGGCTTCGCGCAGGAAGCGTGGCTTCATTCCGCGCTCGCCCACAGCAAGGCGCAATGGAATCTGATCGCGCAGGACGTGCTGATGGCGCAGTTCCGATTGAAGCACGACAACGCCGACGCCTTCTCGACGGATGATTGGGACGGCTATCCAGCCAATCGTGCGCGGCTGCTCAAGCATATCCGCGACACCCGAGTGTCCAATGCGGTCGTTGTCGGCGGCGATGCCCATTCTTTCCTCGCCAACGACCTGCGGCTGGATTTCGACGATGCGGCATCGCCCGTTGTTGCGACCGAGTTCGTCGGCACCTCGATCTCGGCGTACGGGCCGCCCTACGAATGGATCGCACGGGCGCTGTCCGACAACCCGCATGTGCATTTCTTCGAAAGCCGGCGGCGCGGCTATGTCTGCGTCGATCTTGAGCGCGCACACATGCAGGTACGCATGCGTGTCGTCTCCGATGCCGCCGACCCCAAGGCCGACATTGCGACGCTGCGGACGTTCGCGGTCGAGGGCGGCCGTGCCGGCGTAGTGGCGGCTTAAGTTCGCCGTTCACTGTGTGTTGAAACAGCGATCCCGTCGGTCTGCCGCAGCCCTTCGCCGGCGGCCATTGCGGCTGCGACCGCGACGTTGAGCGAACGCAGGCCGCGGCGCATCGGGATCGTAAGGCGGGCATCGGCCGCGGCGTGGACCGCTTCTGGCACGCCCGCCGATTCACGCCCGAACAGCAGGATGTCGTCTGCCCGGTAGCGGTAATCCAGATAGGAGACGGAAGCCGCGGTGGTGAACAGCACCAGACGATGCCCCTGGCTGCTGCGCCAGGCTGCGAAACTTTGCCACGATCGGTGCCGCGTGATCGCGACGGCGTCGAGGTAGTCCATCCCGGCGCGGCGGAAGGCGCGGTCGGTAACGGGGAAACCGGCCGGCTCGATGATATCGGCCCCGACGCCGAGGCAGGCGCAGAGCCGCAAAATCGTTCCGGTGTTCTGCGGAATGTCGGGCTCATAGAGGGCGATGCGCATGCGGAACACTCGAGACTGGCAGGAGGAGGGCCGTCAATTGCAAGCTGTTCCCGGCTGCGGCGCGGGCGGACAGGCCGCCGTGCCGAGCTTTCAGGGTGCCCTCGATGGCACACTTGCGCTCTCGCGGTAAGGGTGCCAATAAAACGCCGCCGGATTGCGTCGTTTCTCTACCTTCCCCGGGTTACTGCTGCCCTATCAACTCGTTTCCAAGACCGCGCCCGAGAACGCACAAGGTTGGACCATGAGCGGACATTCCATCTACAAACCGCAGAGCCCTCTCATACAATGGCTGGAGCGGCGCCTGCCGGTTGCCAGCCTGGTCTATTCGTCCTTCATCGTCTATCCGACGCCGCGCAACCTGAACTACTGGTGGACGTTCGGCGCCATTCTCAGCTTCATGCTGGGCGTGCAAATCATCACCGGCATCGTGCTGGCGATGCATTACACGCCGCATGTCGACTTCGCGTTCAATTCCGTCGAAACGATCATGCGGGACGTCAACTACGGCTGGCTGTTGCGTTACTTGCATGCCAACGGCGCCTCGTTCTTCTTCGTCGCCGTCTATGCCCACATCGCCCGCGGCATGTATTACGGCTCCTACAAGGAGCCGCGCGAGGTGCTGTGGATCCTCGGCGTCATCCTGTTCTTGCTGATGGTGGTCACCGGCTTCATGGGCTACGTGCTGCCGTGGGGCCAGATGAGCTTCTGGGCGGCGACCGTCATCACCAACCTGTTCTCGGCGTTCCCGATCGTCGGCGACCCCATCGTCACCTGGCTGTGGGGCGGCTACGCGGTCGGCAATCCGACGCTCAATCGTTTCTACTCGCTGCACTACCTGTTGCCGTTCGTCATCGCCGGCGTCGTGGTGCTTCACGTCTGGGCGCTGCACGTGGTCGGGCAAAACAACCCGACCGGCGTCGAGCCGAAGACCGAGAAGGATACCGTTGCCTTCACGCCCTGCGCGACCGTCAAGGACGCCTTCTTTATCGGCGTGTTCTGCCTGTTCCTTGTCTGGTTCGTCTTTTACATCCCCAACTATCTCGGCCATTCCGACAATTACATTCCGGCTAATCCCAGCCAGACCCCGACGCACATCGTTCCGGAATGGTACTATCTGCCGTTCTACGCCATTCTCCGCGCCATCCCGAGCAAGCTTTTCGGCGTCATCGCACTTGGCGGCTCGATCGTCCTGCTCGCCTTTCTGCCGTGGCTCGATACCTCGCGTGTACGCTCGGCGAATTATCGGCCGCTCTACCGGCAGTTTCTGCTGATTTTCTTCTTAGTCGTGATCGGCCTGGGTTATCTCGGCTCGAAGCCGCCGGAGGGCGGCTACGTGATCGCGGGGCGGATCTTGACCGTGTATTACTTCGCGTTCCTGTTGATCATCCTGCCGCTGCTCGGGTTGTTCGAGAAAACCAAACCGCTGCCGAACTCGATCTCGGAGGCGGTGCTGCGCGAAGGCGTTCCGCTCGGTGCCTCGGCGCCGCCGCCGTCGGGCGGACGGGCTTAAAGGGGCCGGCCATGAACCTTCATCGCAGCACCATCCTCGCGCTCGCGGTCGCGGCATCTCTCTCGGCGCCTTGCCTGCGAGCGGCGCTGGCGCAAGAGCAGGAAGTTCCGCCGCCGCCGCAACGTTGGTCGTTTGCCGGGCCGTTCGGGCTCTACGATCCGGAGCAGCTCCAGCGCGGCTTCAAGATCTATCGTGAGGTCTGCTCCACCTGTCACGGCCTGAAGCTGTTGGCGTTCCGCAACCTCGCCGATCCCGGCGGCCCCGGCTTCACCGAAGCGCAGGCGGAGGCGATCGCGGCCGGATTTCAGGTGACCGACGGTCCGAACGACCAGGGCCAGATGTTCCAGCGGCCTGGCCGGCTGGCCGATCATTTCCAGCCGCCGTTTCCCAACGATCAGGCGGCGCGCGCCGCGCTGGGCGGAGCGTTGCCGCCCGATATGTCGGTGCTTGCCAAGGGGCGCGGCTACGAGCGCGGCTTTCCGTGGTTTATTTTCGACGCCATCACGCAATACCAGGAGGAAGGCCCCGACTACATCCACGCCCTTCTCAACGGTTACGAGAATCCGCCTGCCGGCTTCACGCTGCCGCCGGGCGCGGAGTATAACAAATATTTCCCCGGCCATGCCATCGGCATGCCCAAGCCGCTGAGCGACGGCCAGGTCGCTTATACCGACGGCACTCCCACCACAGTGGATCAATATGGCCGCGACATCGCCGCTTTCCTGGCCTGGGCGTCGGAGCCGAAGCTCGATGAGCGCAAGCGGCTCGGCTTCCAGGTGTTCGTGTATCTCATCGTGCTGACCGGCCTGCTCTATTTCACCAAGAAGCGCATCTGGCATGAGGTCAAGCATCACCCCGAGCTCACCGAGCCGCGGCCGCCGACCGAATACCGGCGCAGCTGATTTCCGCTCAGAACGACCAGCGCCGCATCATGAGGAAGCCGCCGTCGCCGAAGACGGCGGCGATAGCGGCGGCCAGCAGCGTCAGCAGGAAACCGACGATGATCGCCGCCGGAATGGCGGCGAGCGCCGCTTTGACGAAGAACAGCACCAGGCGGACAAACGGGATGCGCAGGTCGACGATGACAAAGCGCTGGGCGGTATCGCTCATGACGAGGTTCTCCGGTTGCGTCGGCCATCATCGTTCGCCAGAGTGCGGCTGGCTGCAAGTCCGCCTTGCCGGGATGCAATGGATGTGCTGCTGGGATGAATGAACCCGGATGACTGGCTTAAATTTCCGCTCGTCGCGTGCAGCAATGAGCGGAGGATGAGATGGGCCCGACCATGACCACCGTGGCGTTCGACAATGACCTCAAGGCTGCGATCCGCAGCATTCCGGATTATCCCAAACCGGGCATCATGTTTCGCGACATCACCACGCTCCTCGGCGACGCGCGGGCGTTCCGCCGCACCGTCGATGAGCTGGTGCAGCCCTGGGCCGGCGGCAAGATCGACAAGGTTGCCGGGATCGAGGCGCGCGGTTTCATCCTCGGCGGCGCCGTCGCCCATCAGGTTTCGGCCGGCTTCGTCCCGATCCGAAAAAAGGGCAAGCTGCCGTTCAAGCGCGTGAGCATCGGCTATTCGCTCGAATACGGCATCGACGAAATGGAGATGCACGAGGACGCGGTAGCCAAAGGCGAGCGCGTGATCCTGGTCGACGATCTGGTCGCCACCGGCGGCACCGCCGAGGCCGCGGTCAAGCTGTTGAAACAGCTTGGCGCCGATGTTTTGGCCGCCTGCTTCATCGTCGATCTGCCGGATCTTGGTGGCGCCGACAAGATCAGGAGGCTCGGCGTGCCGGTCCGCACGCTGGTCAGCTTCGAGGGGCATTAGCGGCGCAGCACCGGCGTCGCGTGTCGCATTGCCGCGGGCGGGGCGGCGCCTATATCACCTGCATTGGCCGGCCCTCTGGCGGAATCAAGGCCGCGAGGGCAGACTGGCCGAGGACCCAAGTAGAGGCCACCCCCCATGGCGCTGCGCGACGTCAATCTGGACGACAAATACGACCTCGGCCACAGCCACGTGTTCGTCACCGGGTTCCAGGCGCTGGTTCGCCTCTGCCTGATGCAGAAGGAACTCGACCGCCGCCGCGGGCTCAATACCGCGGGCTACGTTACCGGCTATCGCGGCTCGCCGCTGGGCGGTCTCGACGGCCAGTTCCAACGCGCTGCACCGTTCCTGACCAAGAGCGACGTCCGCTTCCAGGGCGGAATCAATGAGGACTTGGCCGCCACCGCGGTGTGGGGCACCCAACAGGCCGAGTTGCGCGGCGAAGGCAAATACGACGGCGTCTTTGCCATGTGGTATGGCAAGGGCCCCGGCGTCGACCGCACCGGCGACGTCTTCCGCCATGCCAATCTGGCCGGCACCGCCAAAAACGGCGGCGTGCTGGCGTTGATGGGCGACGACCACACCGCCGAATCTTCGACCACGGCGCACCAGTCCGAATACCACTTCATCGACGTCATGATTCCGATCCTCAATCCGGCGGGGGTGCAGGAGGTTCTCGACTACGGTCTCTACGGCTGGGCCATGTCGCGCTTCACCGGCGCCTGGGTCGCGCTGAAGACGATGCACGAGACCATCGAGTCGACCGCCGCCGTCGACGCCAGCCTGGAGCGGATCAACATCGTCATCCCGAGCGATTTTCAGATACCGGAAGGCGCGCTGAACATCCGGCTCAACGATCCCATCCTGGCGCAGGAAGCCCGGCTGCATGACTTCAAGCGCGACGCCATGCTCGCCTTCGTGCGCGCCAACAAGCTCAACCGCACCATCACCTCGGGCGGGCGCGATCCGAAGATCGGCATCATCACCACTGGCAAGAGCTATCTCGACGTCCGCCAGGCGTTCGATGAGCTCGGCATCGACGAGGTCAAATGCAACGAACTGGGCCTGCGCCTTTACAAGGTGGGATGCCCTTGGCCGCTCAGCCGGCGTGAGCTCCAGGACTTCGCCAGCGGGCTCGATCTTGTCATCGTGGTCGAGGAGAAGCGCTCGCTGATCGAGGTGCAGGTCCGCGAGGAGCTCTACGGCACGGCCAACCAGCCGGTCTGCATCGGCAAGCGCGACGAAGAGGGCAATTGGCTGTTCCCGGTCAAGGGTGCGCTCGATCCCAACGAGGTCGCGATCTGCATCGGTGAGCGACTGTTGAAGTACCACCGCAACGACGACATCGCGCAGCGTGTGGCGCGCTTGAAGGAATTCCAGCGCATCGCGGCGGAGACGCGCGACATCGCCCAGCGCATTCCTTATTTCTGCTCCGGCTGTCCGCATAATTCGTCGACCGTGGTGCCGGAGGGCATGCGCGCCTATGCCGGAATCGGCTGCCATTTCATGGCGCAGTGGATGGACCGTTCGACGCTCGGCTACACGCAAATGGGCGGCGAGGGCGCCAACTGGGTCGGCGAGGCGCCGTTCTCCAATCGCGCTCACGTTTTCCAGAATATCGGCGACGGTACCTACAACCATTCCGGCTACATGGCGATCCGCGCCGCGATCGCCGCCAAGACCAACATCACCTACAAGATCTTGTTCAACGACGCTGTGGCAATGACCGGCGGCCAGGCCAATGACGGCGGCCTGACCGTCCCGCAAGTCGCCCGCCAGGTCGCCGCCGAAGGCGCCAAGCGGGTGGTCGTGGTCACCGACGAGCCGGACAAATATCCGCGCGGCACGGCATGGCCGGCCGGCCTCACCGTGCACCATCGCGACGATTTGATGGAAGTGCAGAAACAGCTCGCGGAAATTCCCGGCGTCACCGTGCTGATCTACGACCAGACCTGTGCGGCGGAAAAGCGCCGCCGCCGCAAGCGCCACACGTTTCCCGATCCCGATAAGCGCGTCATCATCAACGAACTCATCTGCGAGGGCTGCGGCGATTGTGGCGTGAAGTCGAACTGCGTCTCGGTGCAGCCGCTGGAGACCGAGTGGGGACGAAAGCGCACCATCGATCAATCGAGCTGCAACAAGGACTTTTCCTGCGTCAAGGGCTTCTGCCCGTCCTTCGTCACCGTGCACGGCGCCAAGCTGAAGAAGGGTGCCGGCGTCGCCGCCGATCACGAGCTGCCGGTGCTGCCCGAGCCGAAGCTGCCGGCCATTGCGCGGACCTACAACATCATCGTCACCGGCGTCGGCGGCACCGGCATCGTCACCATCGGCGGCATCTTGGGCATGGCCGCGCATCTTGAAGGCCGCGGCGTCGGCGTGCTCGACATGGCAGGCCTGGCGCAGAAGGGCGGCGCGGTGTTCAGTTACATTCGCTTCGCCGAAAACCCCGAAGACATCCACGCCATCCGCGTCGCCGCCGGCCGCGCCGATCTCGTGCTCGGCGGCGACATCGTGGTCGCCGGCACGCGCAAGGTGCTCGCCGCGGTCAAGCGTGGTGCCACCGAAATGGTGGTCAATACCGCGGAATTCCTGCCCGGCGAATTTACCCGCAACGCCGATTTTTCGCTGCCGAGCGAACGGCTCAAGCGCACCATCACCGCCGATGCCGGCAGCGACAAGACGCATTTCATCAATGCCACGCGCTTGACCACTGCGCTGTTCGGGCAATCGATCGGCAGCAACATGTTCCTGGTCGGCTACGCCTATCAGCTTGGCGCCATTCCGTTGTCGGCGACCGCCATCGAGCGGGCGATCGAGCTCAACGGCGAGGCGGTCGGCATGAACAAGGCTGTCTTCCACTGGGGGCGCCGCGCCGCAGTCGATCGCGCGCAAGTCGAAGCGCTGGCCAGCCCGGCGGCGGCGGCGACCAGCGACGCGCGGCATCTCTCCGAATCGTTCGATGAGACGGTAGCGCGGCGGGTGAAGTTCCTCACCGCTTATCAGAATGCCGCCTACGCGGCGCGCTACCAGGCGGCGGTCGACCGGGTCAAGGCGGCGGAGGCCGCGCGCGCGCCCGGCAAGTGCGGGCTGGCCGATGCGGTGGCGCGCTATCTCTTCAAGCTGATGGCTTACAAGGACGAGTACGAGGTGGCGCGGCTCTATAGCGACGTCGCCTTCCTCCAGCAGGTTGCCGGCACGTTCGAGGGCGAGAATCTGCGCTTCGAGTTTCATCTGGCGCCGCCGCTGCTGGCGCGGCGCGACCGCACCACCGGACTGCCGCGCAAGATGAGTTTCGGCCCCTGGCTGTTGCCGGCCTTCCGGCTGCTGGCGAAGCTCAAATTCCTGCGCGGCACGCTGTTCGATCCATTCGGCCGCACGCTCGAGCGCCGCACCGAGCGCAAGCTGATCGAGGACTACGAGTCCATGCTCGATCAGGTGCTCGCCGCGCTGACGTCCGACAATCACCACCTCGCGGTCGGACTGGCGGCGATCCCGGAGAAGATCCGCGGCTTCGGCTACGTCAAGGAGCGGCATCTCCTCGCCGCCAAGGCCGACGAGGCGGCTCTCCTTGAACAATTCCGCGCCGGCTCACCGGTGCTGCTCAAAGCCGCGGAATGATGCCGTCAGACGGTTGAGATGCGTGCTGCAGCCAAATACGTCGGCGAGCGTTGGCTCGCGACCAATCAAGTTGCGTGGGGCGCGCCGATCATATGCCGTGGCCCTTCAGCATCTCGTTGCACGCTTTACTGAGTTTCGCCCGATGCTCCTGCAAGCAGGACAACATTTCGAATTGATCCGGAGGCAGGTCGCGCTGCGCAGGAAATACGTGCTGGCAATAGCGGTGGGTGTCGGCCTTGCATGCGTCGTCGCCCGGCGCGGCGTTTGGCCGGACTCGGTTTTGCGCTGAGGCGACATTCGCGATCAAAAATAAGGCCATGACCAACGAGATACCGCGAACCATGATCGCTTCCTTGTTGAGGCGATAAATCGGTATGCCGCCGAATAGGGCCACATTGAGGTTTCGGCCGTCAATGCGCAAATGCGTCCTGCCGGCAGGTATTTACGCGGCGTGGCGTTTGCGCGCATGCAAGGGAATTCGCAATCGAGTATGGTGAAGCCATGAACGACGTGCCGCCCGTCCCGCCAATTCCGGACACGCCTGCCGACGAACTGGCGCCGCCCATTCAGCCGGGTGAGCCCGAGCGGCCGATGGTCGGGCCGGCTCTCGGCGAGCCGGCCGCCCCGGCCGCGGCGCCGGCGGCATCCGGTATCGGCGTGCTCCTGGTCAATCTCGGCACGCCGGACGCCGCCGAGCCGGCGGCGGTCCGCCGTTATCTGAAGGAATTCCTCACCGATCCGCGCGTGATCGAGAAAAATTCGCTGCTTTGGAAATTCGTGCTCAACGGGATCATCCTGCCGCTGCGGTCGCGGCGCAAGGCGCGCGATTACCAGAAAATCTGGAACAACGAGAAGGATGAATCGCCGCTCAAGACCATCACCCGGTCGCAGGCGGAAAAACTCGCCGGCATTCTCGAGCCGCTCGGCCAGCATGTCGTCGTCGACTGGGCGATGCGCTACGCCAATCCCTCGATCGTGTCGCGGCTCGAGGCGCTGATCGCCAGCGGTTGCGACCGCATCCTGCTCATGCCGCTCTATCCGCAATATGCGGCGCCGACCACCGCGACGGTGTGCGACGAGGTGTTCCGCTATCTGATGACGCTGCGCCGGCAGCCGGCGTTGCGCATCCTGCCGGCCTACTACGACGATCCGTATTACATCGAGGTGCTGGCATCTTCGCTCAAGGCCGAGCTGAAGGCGCTGCCGTTCGCGCCGGACGTCATCGTCGCCTCCTATCACGGCATGCCGCAGGAGTACGTGCAAAAGGGCGATCCGTACGAAAGCCAGTGCGTGACCACGACGCAGCTGTTGCGCGCGCAACTCGGCTACGACGAAAACAAGCTGATGTTGACCTACCAGTCCCGCTTCGGCCGCGCCCGCTGGCTGCAGCCCTACACGATCAAGACGGTGAAGGCGCTCGCCAAGAAGGGCGTGAAGAACCTGGTCATGATCATGCCCGGTTTCTCCGCCGATTGTCTGGAAACGCTGGACGAGATCGCGGTCGAGAACGCGCACGTGTTCAAGCGCTACGGCGGGCAGAACTTCGCCACCATACCGTGCCTCAACGACAGCGAGGCCGGCATGCTGATGATCTGGCAGCTCGCCATGCGCGAGCTCAAGGGCTGGGTGTGATCGTACGGCGCCGTCCGGGCTCGCTGCCGTGCGAGCCGAAATGACGGCAGCCGCGTCCGCATCATCAACCTGTCGTTAACCATATCCGTTCTAACTCCGTTAACCATCGGGGCCAGCGCGGCGGCCCGTGCTGGTCATGGTGCGGCCGTCGCACGGGAAGGTCCGCGCGCCGGCGCAGTTCCTTGACGGTGGTTGGCTTTGGCAGCTTCCGGGGTGACGCGGACAGCGGGGACGGTGCGCTCGGGTGCGTGGAGGTCGCTCTTGACGCGCTGGTGCTCCGCGCCGAACGCCGTCGGCGTCGCGCTTGCCGCGGCGATCGGGTTGTCGCCGATGCCGGGCTTGGCGCAGACGGCTAGTCCCGGGAGTGATCTTCTGCAGCCCTCGCTTGATGGTAATCCGGCAAACCCGCCGCGCTTTCGTCAGCCAGGGGAAGCAGCGACGTCGGGAAATCGATCGCTTCCCCCCGGCACATTCACCGCGACCTCGCGCCTTGGCGCGACGCCGATCTACGGCAGTCCGGCCGGTTTCGGCGCGGCCGATACCGGCTTCGATTCCATGAACACACCGCGGCGCAAGAAGCTGGCGCAAAATCCGCCTTCGAGCAGCGGGGCCGCGCCGCAGCCCGAAACGACTTTCGCGCCGGTGCGGAGCTACACGTCCCGCGCAACGTCCAAACCTGCCGCGCCGAAAAAGCCGCCGACGCCGGAGATCCATCCGATTAAGGCGGCGACACGGACCGGAGCCGTGTTGCCACCACCGCCCGAGCCGCCGCCGTTGAGCAATCCGCCGCCGGAGGTACATCCGTTGACGGCGGCCAACCGTCCCGGCGCCGTCTTGCCCGTCCCGCCGCCGGAATATTTTGACTACGCGGCGAGCACCCCACCGCCGACGACGCCGCAGCCCAATACGCTCTTGCCGGGAACGCTGCCGCAGCGGCCGCTGCCGCTCGCCGCGGGCGATCCCTACGCGGCGCTCGGCATCCGCGCCGGTTCGTTCCTGTTGCTGCCGTCGCTCGATCTGACCGCCGGCTACAACACCAATCCCGAACGTGTGACCGGCGCCGGCGGCGCTCCCTATTTTATCGAGGCACCGGAACTACAAGTGCGGTCCGATTGGGAGCGCCACTCGCTCACCGCCGACATCATCGGCTCCTACACCGAATACGGCGAGAACCTCGTGCCCTCGCTCAACGTTCCCTATCTCAATGCCAAGATCGACGGTCGCGTCGACGTCACCCGCGACACTCAGATCCTTCTCGATCAGCGTTTCCTCATCAACACCGACAATCCGGGCAGCCCCAACCTACGGACCAACCTGCAGGCGCAACTTGCGCAACTGCCGCTCAACTTCGACGTCGGCGAGACGGTCGGCGTGGCGCAGCAGTTCAACCGGCTATCCTTTTCACTCCGCGGCACCTTCGATCGCTCCACCTACGACGAATCGCTCCTCACCGACGGCGAGACTTCGAGCAACGCCGATCGTAACTTTAACCAGTATGCCGGCATCATGCGCGTCGGCTATGAGCTCGACCCCGGGTTGAAGCCGTTCGTGGAGCTGGAGGGAGATCAGCGCATCCACGACGAGCAGTTCGATCGCAACGGGCTACAGCGCGACTCGGTGGGAGCGAGCGGCAAGGTCGGGGCGGCCGTCGATCTGTTCGGTTCGCTCACCGGCGAGATGGCCGTCGGCTATGTCGAGCGCACCTACCAGGATCCGACGCTGCCGAACGTCAGCGGCGTGATCGCCGACGGTTCGCTGTTGTGGCAGGCGACGCCGCTGACCAGCGCCAAGCTCACCGCCACTTCGCAGGTTTACGAGACCATCGTGGCCGGCGCTTCCGGCGAGCTCAGCCGCGACGTCAGCCTGCAGATCGATCACGCGTTCCAATACTGGCTCGTCGGCACGCTGAAAGGCGGCTATGGCAACGACAATTATGTCGGCGTCTTCACCGACAATCGCTATTTCGTGTCCGTCGGGCTGGCCTATAAATTGACGCGCGAGATGCAGATCCGCACGGAGTTGCGGCAGGATTGGTTGACCACTACCGAGCCCGGATTCACCTACACCGCGACCACGGCTCTCATCGGCCTGCGCTTGCAGCGCTGAGGCCGGCTGCCGAAACCAACCCGGCACGGCTTCGCGTCACCAGGGAAGCCCGCACAGATCGAGCGCGCCGTCCTGCGGCGACGGACGCAGATCGAACACGAATGCCGCCATGACGTCGAAGCGGACCCGGCCTCCCGGCTGCTCGGCAAATACCGGGCCGGCGAATTGGCGCCATCCCAAGCCGCGATAGAAGGCGAAGTTGTGCGGCTCGCAAAACAACAGTCCGAAATCGGCGTCATCTTCTTCCTTCATATGCGCGACGGCAACACGCATCGCCGCCGAGGCGTAACCCTTGTTGCGTGAATCTTGGCGGGTGATGACGCCGCCGATGCCGCCGATCCGCACCGCGCTGTCGGTCCACTTCGCCGGCCGTGAATGGATGCCGACATGACAAACAAGTTCGCCGGCGTCGTTCCAGACCAGCACGCGCTGCTGCGCATGGGCAAAGACCACACGCCCCCAGGAAAGGGTCGCCAGCGCCTCGGGCGGCCATACGGCCGCGAAGAGCGGTTCCGCCTGTTGCCAGGCGGCGTCGCCGGGATGAATCTCAATGCGCATGTTTGCACCGCACGGTGAGGCTGGCGAAATACGGCCCTAGTCTAGCCACGCGCCACGTCGCTGTGTGGAAAAGAAACCGAACTGCCGCCGCCTTTAGGCTGTCATGATCTGCACCGTCTGCCGCGCCTCGCTCTCCATCTCGCGTCGGACGCGAACGGCCTGCGAGTTGCCGTCCAGCGCAACGTCGGCCGCTCTCACGAATTCCCCCGCAGCAACGTTGCGCGCGAGCTGGACGCGATGGGCAAGGCCGATCGGCAACGCGCCGAGCGCGAGACTGCGCGCCGCCGGGATGAGCTTGGCATAAACGGTATAGCCGCCTTCGCCGTCGAGCATCTCGCCGGCCTGCAAGGCGCGCTTGGCCACCGCCACGGCATCGCCGCGCCAGGCCCGGCAGCTTCCGGTCGGCTCGCCGCGCAGCGCGACGTTGAGCACCGAGATCGACAGTTCAAGCCCGATCAGATGGTAGGGCTTGTACATCGCCGCATAGCGGCCGGTAGCATCGGTCGGCAGGCCGTATTGCTTGAAACACGCCGCGGCGTAGTCGTTCGCCGCCTTGAACACCACATAGACGCCCCAGCGCAGATCGCGCTCGACCGGCTGGCCGTCGCGGCGAAGCGACGAGACGACCTCGACCATGGCGTCAGCGGCCAGCACGCCGCCGAGCTGCCGCGGCCGCAAGACGCTGGCAAGGTCGTCGGCGCCGCACGGCGGAAAGCTCAAGCCGTCATGCGGCACATCAAGCCCGCAGGCATTCGCCACCGCGGCCATCTCGATCGCCGACTTGGTGCCGTCGAGAAACGAGTTGAACATTTGCGCGTTCATGCCGGCGCGCTTGGCCTCTGCGGCGGAAAGACCGTAATGCTCCCAAACGCCGTCCGGCGTGACCGTGTGATAGGCCGGCAGATATTTGGTGCCCTTGCCCGCCGCCGCGACGCTGAAGCCGGCCGCGCGCGCCCAGTCGACCATTTCGGCAATCAGCGCCGGCTGATCGCCGTAGGCCATGGAATAGGTCACGTCGGCGGCGCGGGCCTGGCGTGCGATGAAGGCGCCGGCGAGTGCGTCGGCTTCGACATTGACCATGACGATATGCTTTTTCGCCTCGATCGCTTCGATGGCGTGGGCGATGCCGGCCGCGGGATCGCCGGTCGCCTCGACGACCACCTCGACGCCTTCGTCGCGACAGGCATCGCGCCCGCGTTCGGCGAACCGCGTGCGCGCGATGCGGGCGGCGTCCCAGCCGACGCTGCGGCACGCCGCCTTGGCGCGCTCCGGATCGAGGTCTGCGATCACCGCGACGTCGAGGCCGGCGATCGACGGCACTTGCGCCAAAAACATCGAGCCGAATTTTCCCGCGCCGATGAGCCCGACGCGGACCGGCTTACCGGCCGCAACGCGCGCGGTGAGGAGGGATTGCAGATTCATGTTTCCCTCGCGGTTCCGTCACCCTGGTATGCGCGGCGCGCAGCGTCTCCATGCAGGATGGCGGGCGCAGGAGGGATTGTACCTGCGGTCTCGCCCGTGTGAAGGGAATCCACGAGCGCGAACTTCTCGGTCATGCGGCAGCGATGCGCTCGTTCCGAAGCCGTTATCGTTGCTCGATAGACAACACCCCACCCCGACCATAGACTTGAGTTTTCGAAATCCCGATCCAATGCCGAACGACACAGTATTGGGTTAACTCACAGACGCGGTCATTGGTGAAGGGCTTCACCCATGGAGATGGCGAGCGGCGCCCAGGCGACACAGCGGCGCCGTGCGATAGTACTCGTGGGTTGCATGGTCCTAATTTGGGGCTGCAACTGGCCCATCAATAAGGTCATTCTCACTTACATCAGCCCGCTGTGGTTCGCTTGCATCCGCATGGCGGTGGGAGCCGCCAGTCTGTTTTTGGTCCAGGCCTTCCGCAGCGGCGGCATCAGACTGCCGGCGCGGGCCGATCTGCCCATCGTGCTCAGCGTTGGCCTGGTGCAAATGGCGGCCATGCTGGCATTGATGAATCTCGGCTTGGCCAACGTAGCGGCTGGGCGCTCTGCCATTCTCTGCTACACGACGCCGCTCTGGGTGGTTCCGGGAGCCATCCTGATCCTCGGCGAGCGGCTGCGTTTGGCCAAGGCGGTGGCACTGCTGCTGGGGCTCGCCGGCGTCGCTTTCATGTTCAATCCGGTGGGATTTGACTGGAGCGACCGCAAGGCGATCATCGGCAACGGCTACCTGCTGGCGGCCGCTGTGTTGTGGGCGGGAACGACGGTCCACGTGCGCGCCCATCACTGGCGCGGTACGCCGCTGGCGCTGGCGCCATGGCAGATGCTGGTCGGCCTCATCCCAATGCTCGCCTTGGCGCGCTGGATCGAGGGGCCGGCCCCCGACTTCCGCTTTTCCTTGGATACCGTGCTGCTGGCACTTTACAGCGGTCCCGTGATCACCGCCTTTCCGTTCTGGGCCTTCGTCACGATCGCGCGGACGCTGCCGGCGTTGACCACCTCCTTGACTCTGTTGCTGGTGCCGGTGGTCGGCCTGCTGAGTTCAGCCGCGTTTCTCGCAGAACCCTTGGACGCCACGACGGTAGTCGGCCTGTTGCTCATCGTCGGCGCGGTCGCCGCGGTGAGTTTGGCCGATGCCAGAGAGGTCCGGTAATCACCGACCCATCGGCCGCGACGGTCCTACTCCGCCGCGACGCGGCGGTTGCGCGCATAAGTGAGCAGCGCGTCGTCGGCGACCGGGACGATCGGCGAAAAATCGCGGTGCGCGATCCATTCCGGCCGCGTGAACTTGGTGATGTGGTTGGAGACCGCGCACAGCGTCAGATAGACGATCTTGCGCGGGTACGGCGTGATGTTGGGCGGCGAGGCGTGCACGAGATTGCCGTGGAACATCAGCACCGCGCCGGGCTTGCCGGTCGGCGCCACGATGCCGCCCTCGGCAGCAAGCCGCGTCACCGTCTCCTTGTCCAGCGTCCACAGCGGATAGGACGTGGTCAGCGTGTCGTGTCCGGCCGACAGCACGCCCTGCTTGTGGCTCTTCGGGATCAGCATCAGCGCGCCGTTGATCGGCATCACCTCGTCGAGGAACACGGCGATATTCATGGCGCGCGGTTGCGGCATGCCGTCGTCGCGCGCCCAGGTGCCGTAATCCTGATGCCATTGCCAGACGTCGCCTTCGAACGCCGCCTTGGCGTTGAGCTTGAACTGATGCACGTAGACGTCCTCGCCGAACAGTTGGCGCAACGGCTCGACCAGCCGCGGATGGCAGGCGAGCAGACGAAACGTCTCGTTGAAGGTATGGGCGGCAAAGGCGGTGCGCGGCGCGCCGGTCTTCTCGCGCCACACCTCCTGGCGATCGAGTTTCAGGATCGCTTCGGCATCGTCGCGCAGTTGCGCGATTTCCTCTTCGTTGAAGCAGTTCGGAAAGAACAGATAGCCCTGCTCGTCGAACTCGCGGAGCTGACCCGGCGATAGCTGCATGGCGTTTCCGGAGGTTGGCGTTTCCAGATGGCTTGTTTGTCGGCCTGCGGCATCGTGCCGGCAGGCACGGAGCAACTTAGCCGATATTCCAGGCACGATCCACATCGGGTCGGCTCGGCGGCGCCGCACTGCGGACGCGGCATGGGTCGGCGGCGGCGATGTCCGCGTTTGCGCCTGACTGCTATCCGAGGACGACAAGCGTGCCGCTTACGCCGGCGAGCGCGTTGGCGATGTTGGGCGGGTTGGTAATAAGCGCCTGTTTCCCGCCGGCCTCCAGGAATTCGACCAGCGCCGTGATCTTCGGTCCCATGCTGCCCTTGTCAAACTGCCCCGCCGCGTAATAGCGCCGCGCGTCGCTCACCGTCATGCGGTCGAGCCAGCGCTGCCGGGGGGTGTTGAAATCGATGGCGACCCGTTCGACTCCAGTCGCGATCAGGAAGAGGTCGGCGCCGATTGAACGCGCCAGCAGGCTGGAGGCAAGATCCTTGTCGACCACCGCCTCGATGCCGACGAGATCTCCGTTCTCGTCCTCGACTACCGGGACGCCGCCGCCGCCGCAGCCGATCACAACAAAACCGGAGCGGGCAAGCTGATTGATGGCCTGAGAATCGATGATCTGCCGCGGCACCGGGGAGGCGACAACGCGCCGCCAGCCGCGTCCGGCATCTTCCTTGACGCTCCACCCCTGGGCCGCCGCCAATGCCTTGGCCTTGGCTTCGTCCATGTATGATCCAATAGGCTTGCTTGGCTCGCTGAACGCGGGTCGTTGCGATCGACGAGAATCTCGGTCACGACCGCGACCGGCTCGCGGCGTAAGCCGCGCCGGCGGAATTCATTATGGAAGGCTTTGACGAACATGTAGCCGATCGAGCCCTGCAAGTCGGCTCCTGCATAGTCCATCGGCACCGGCGGCAGTTCATGGATGGCGAGTTCCGAGCGGCGCAGGATGAAGCCCATCTGCGGACCATTGCCGTGTGTGACAATGACGTTCCATCCGGCCTCGATCATGTCGCTGATTTGACGCACCGTGACCGTCACGGTTTCGTACTGATCAGGGATCGACTGGTGGTCCTGGTCGCGGATCAGCGAATTTCCTCCAATCGCGACCACCGCCAGTTTCGCGCTTGCGCTCATCTGTTGCTCCCATTCCGCGTTTCCGTCATTCCTCCCAAGCGGTGCAGCCCATCAACAGGCCGAGAATGCCGCAGGCTCCCGAGCTATGGCCAACGTTCAATGCCGCCTCCGCGGCAAAGGTGACGGTTTCCTCCCCAGCTCCTGTGGCGATGCAGGTCGCAAGCGCAAAGAGCCGCTCCGAAATCTGTCCTTCGGCGGCCGCCTCGAGATAAAACCGGCTCACACGATGTGTTCGCGACGCCGCGGCCTTGAGCTGTTCGCACAGCGTCAATACTAGGCGCGCCCGCGCCTCGATGATACCGACGCTCGACAGCAGCCCGGCGACATAGCCGACAAGAAAGTCGTCAGCGGCGGGCGTCGTCCCCTCGCCCAGACCGACCAGGGCGGCGACGATCTCGCCGGCCGCACCGGCTGCGAAGCCACGCGCCGCTGCGGTCAAATCTCGAATTGTGGAGCCGGCCGCCCGTTGCAATCCGCTGCTTCGCCCGTCTCGGCGTAGTGCGTCGAGCGCCGCCTGCCATGCCTGACGGACCGGCACGCTATTAATGTCGAGCTTCAAACTGGTGAGGTCGCATTGCCAGCGGCGCGAGCGACGCAAATCGACCGAAAGAGTGCTTGCCGAAAAACGCAGGATTCCAGCGCGCGCGGCAAATTCGCAGCCGGGTGCCACGTGACTCGGGAATTCCGCCGACCAATCGAGGGTGATGCCGCGCGGCAAATGGCCGACGGCAGAAGTCGCCAGCGTCACAAGCGTTTGATCGGCGAGCCCGAGCAGGCAGACCCGCGGATAGACGTGCTCAACCGTCCCGGCAAAACCGCCGTCCGGCACACCAGCCGCTGTCGCGATCGCGGCGAGGCGCATGACCGCTCCTCTCCGAAGTCTTCACCTGCTGTCGTCGGCGCCAGCAGAGCTTCCTTCCGGCGCCGCTGTTACAAAATCTTGTCCAAAAGATCCGCCATCTCGCGGTCCCCGCCGGCCGGCGTGATCGCTACGGCCGGACTTTGCTAAAGCTCCGGGAGATGGAAGCGCCGTCGCGCCATGCGGCAGGCGGCGTCGCCCGGTAGGCAGGCTTTGCAAACCTCGGGTCTCACGCGGTAGATCGCGCAGGCCGTGGTGACGCCGACTTCCCCGATCAGCGCGGCACAGCGATTGCCGCTGCACCGCATGCGTCCGTGTTCGTCATCGACATAGGCGCCGGGGATTTGAGCGAGATCGGCGTCCGTTTCCAATGAGAACCGCGGCCACTCCGCCGAAAACGCGCAGCACGCCCCACAAATCCGGCAGTCGGCGGCGGTCAACGCCGCCCGCCGCCCCGATAGGGCCGTCACTTGACCTTGAGCTTGACCGCGGCGTCTTTGCCCCGATTACTCTCGATCTCGTATTCGATGGATTGTCCCTCATTGAGCGTGCTCAACCCGGCCTGCTCGACGGCCGAAATATGGACGAAGACGTCCCGGCCGCCCCCCGAGGGCTGAATGAAGCCATATCCCTTGGTCGGGTTGAACCACTTCACGGTCCCTGTAGCCATTTCAATCTCCAGCGTTGCGCGCGCAGGATACAGGCTGCGTCCCGCCGCAACAAGGCGTTTAACGGCGCCGCGCCACCCGATCGCATCGAGGGCGCCAGCCGCCGATATTCAAAAATTGACGCTACTCGGCTTCGCCGTTGATCTCGGCGAGGATTTTTTTGATCTCGGCGCGAAAACCGGGCGCAATATCGGGGCGCGCCAGCGCGTAGGACACGTTGGCGGCCAGGAATCCGATCTTCGAGCCGCAGTCGAAGCTGCGGCCGTCGAATTTCAGGCCGTAGAACGGCTGCGTGCGGGCGAGCGCGATCATAGCGTCGGTGAGCTGAATCTCGCCGCCGGTGCCGCGGTCCTGCTTGGCCAGAACATCGAGGATCTCCGGCTGCAGGATGTAGCGGCCGGTGAGGATGAGGTTCGATGGCGCCCGCTCGCGCGACGGCTTCTCCACCATGCCGGTGATCGAGAACATCTTGCCCTTGCGGGCGCCGACGCCGACCACGCCATATTGGTCGACGCGCTCGGGCGGCACCTCCTCGACGGCGACGATATTCGCCCGCTCGCCGAGTTCGCGCGCCGCGTCGATCATCTGCGCCAGGCAGCCGCGCTCGTGCTGCACCAGCACGTCCGGCAACAGCAGCGCGAACGGCTCGTGGCCGATGAGTTCGCGGGCGCACCACACCGCATGGCCGAGCCCGAGCGGCTCCTGCTGGCGGGTGAAACTCGTCGAGCCCGGATCCGGCAGGTCTTGCCGCAGCACGTCGAGCGCGTGCTGCTTCTGCCGCTCCTGCAGCGCCATTTCCAGCTCGAACTGGCGGTCGAAATGGTCTTCGATGACGGCCTTGTTGCGGCCGGTGACGAAGATGAAATGTTCGATGCCGGCCTGCCGGGCCTCATCGACGACGTGCTGGATCAGCGGCCGGTCGACCACCGGCAGCATCTCCTTGGGCATGGCCTTGGTGGCCGGCAGGAACCGGGTGCCGAGCCCGGCGACGGGAAAGACGGCTTTGCGGAGCTTCATTTGTTGCCGTTGGGCGAAAAGGTGAAGGAGGAAACGAGGCGAGACGCTTTGTTGCCTAAATCTTTGTCCAAGTCTCCGTCCAGGTTTTGGTCCAAGTCTGTTCCGGTAACATAGCAGGTGCCCCTTCGTGCGGCCACAGATCGAGCGAGCGCGGTGCATTTGAAGTTTCGACGATTGAAGCCGCAAGCGAGACGACCGGTCATGGCAACTTTGAAGCCGATCCATCGCCTCGCCGCGGCCTGCCTCATCTGCGCCGGCCTGGCCGCGTCGGCGCAGGCGCAGGCGCAGGCGCAGGCGCAGGACAAGCCCGACAACTGGCTGACACGCATCTTTCAACCGCCGGCAACCGCCGCGGTTCCCCCGCCCGCGGGCGGAACGCGCGAGTGGAGCGGGCAAGCGGGCGCCTCTGGCCATCCGCTGATGACGGCGGAAGCGATCCGCGCCGCCGCCGCTGACTTCGGCAATTGCATCGCGGCCTTGTGGCCGCAGGCCGAGCGCCGCGGCGTCAGCCGCGCCAATTTCGAACGCTATACCGCCGGGCTGACACCCGACCTGAGCATCATGGACCTCCTCGATGCCCAGCCGGAATTCAACAAATCGACCTGGGACTATCTCGACGCGCTGGTCAGCGACGAGCGCATCGCCCGCGGCCGCGAGCTGTTGGCGCAATACGCGCCGGTGTTCTCCGCCGCCGAGCGCGCCTATGGCGTCGACCGGCACATCGTCGCGGCGATCTGGGGCGTCGAATCGAACTACGGCACCAAGGGCGGCGACCGTTCGGTGCTCCGCTCGACGGCGACGCTCGCTTGCGTCGGCCGCCGCCGCGATTATTTCCGCGAGGAGTTCCTCTCCGCGCTGGACATCCTGCAGCGCGGCGATGTCGCGCCCGATCGCCTGGTCGGCTCCTGGGCCGGCGCCTTCGGCCCGACCCAGTTCATGCCGACCACGTTCAAGCGCTTCGCGGTCGATTTCGACGGCGACGGGCGGCGCGACGTGGTCGATTCGGTCGCCGACGTTATCGCCTCGACGGCCAACAATCTGAAAACCGACGGCTGGGAGAGGGGCGAGCGCTGGGGCTACGAAGTGGCGCTGCCGCCGCAATTCGATTACCTCCTCGCCGACCCCGCGCGGCAGATGACGATCGCGCAATGGCGGGGACTGGGGATCAGGCGCGCGGACGCCAAACCGTTCCCGCGCGCCTCCGAGCGCGCCTTTTTGCTGCTGCCGGCGGGGGCGCGGGGACCTGCCTTCCTGATGCTGGGAAATTTCCGCGTCATCATGAAATACAATCCGGCGGAAGCCTACGCGCTCGCCATCGGCCATCTCACCGACCGGCTCGGCGGCGGCGGTCCGTTCCTGCAGAGCTGGCCGCGCGACGAGCGCGCGCTGACCATCGCCGAGCGGTTCGAGCTGCAGCAGCTCTTGGCGCAACGCGGCTACGACGTCGGCGAGCCCGATGGCTTGCTCGGGCCGCGCACGCGGATCGCCATCCGCAATTTCCAGGTCGCGGCCGGGCAGATCCCCGACGGCTTTGCCTCGAGCCTCGTGCTCGACCGCCTGCGCCAGCCTTGATTCTTCCTCCCCCACGAAAGTGGGGGAGGGGGACCGCGCCTTGGCGCGGTGAAAGGGGCGTCGGCAACAAAACAAACTGCTCGCTAAAAGAATCATTCATCTGAGCCGGACGCCCCCTCCACCATGCTCCGCATGGTCCCCCTCCCCCGCTACGCTTCGCTCCGCGGGGGCGGATAATAGAAATTCGTTCTCGCGACGCGCTGCGCGCCCGAGGTTTGCCTACCACCACAACAACAAAGCCCTTTTGATTCGCTTCCCTCGCTGCGCATGATCATGCGCAAGAAAGAGGGGAGCGGAGCGCCGAGAGGCGCATCCAACCAATGTCCGCGCCACACATCCAAACGTCACCGCTTGAATGTGCGCGGGGCGCGGAAGCGCGCCACGCAGACAAGTGTACGCAGTCTGCGCACTCATCTGCTTGCGGGGCGCGCTCGCCTTCCGGCGCTCCACTGCGGCTCTCGCCAGGGCTATGACCTCCTGGCTCAGCTCCAGGCCATGCTTCCTGGGACGCGGTCCAGGCGGGCGTTACCCGCCCTTTCCTGTCCCAGTCCAGGGACTGCACCTCCCGCACCGGCCGTAGTACCGGCGTGAATGATGCCCGAAGCCGCCCGGGCGCGGATTGCGAGTCCGCGCGCGGGCGCCGCACTCGCTCCGCCTCATAGGACGCCCCTAGAAAGCGACCCTCGATGAGCGAGATTCGCTGTATGTATCCGAGTTAGGGACGGATGTCAAGGGTGAGTCACTATGTCAGAGACGTTTTTCTAGTCGTCATACGCGGGCCTGATCCGGCTTCTTGCACCCTGGGATGGCTAATCATCTGAGCTCACACTCCGATAGATAGAGTTGCCCTGCTGCTAGCGGGCTGCGCGTTTGCGATCATTCTGACGCGCGCGGAAATCCGACCGTCTGGGCAAAGGTAACGAACTGCCCTTCGCCGAGCTTCATCGTGTGACCAAGCTTGTCGTAATCGACCGCACCGCGAAAGACGGTGGCCAGCCCTTCGGAGGCGCAGAACAAGTAGACGTTCTGTCCGATAAAGCCGGTATCGACCGACGCATAAAGGCGTCGCTCCTCGGCGGAAATATCCTGCATGCGCTCGCCGTGAGCAACGTAGACAAGATTGAGGGGCGCCGTGCCGACGAAGTCCTGGAGCCCAGTCGCTGTACGGATGTCGTCGGGCAGATGCAGCAGCAGTGCGTGCGTCTTGGGCTCGTAGAGCCAAACCCCGTCTTCCATCGCCGCATAGACGTCGATAACCATGACGTGGCGCCAATAGGGGGCGG
>JBEKWO010000006.1:0-86724 GCA_049512975.1 Xanthobacteraceae bacterium
TCGGCGATGACGATCGCCTGAATGTCATCCTCGATGACGCCGAGATGACCGGGGACGGTCGAGACCTTGGCGCGAGCGGCCGCCTTCTTCGACTCGATCTTATCGCCCATGGCGGCGATGGCTTTGGGATTCGGCCCGATAAACACAATACCGGCCTTGGCCAGCGCTTCCGCGAATGCCGCGCGCTCGGAGAGGAAACCATAGCCCGGATGCACCGCCTCGACGCCGCTCTGCTTGCAGGCGGCGATGATATTATCGACGACGAGGTAACTCTGTGCCGCCGGCGGCGGCCCGATCGGGATCGCCATGTCGGCCATCTCGACATGCAAGGCGTCGCGGTCGGCCTCGGAATAGACCGCGACAGTCTCGATGCCCATGCGGCGGGCGGTTTTGATGATCCGGCAGGCGATCTCGCCGCGGTTGGCAATCAGGATTCGCTTGAACATTCCGGGTATGAAACTCGCGTGCCGGTTGTTTGGCTTAACGGTGTCGTCGCCGCCGTGTCAATGACGGCCGCGAGTCGGTCGGCCGTTGCCGGCGTGGCCGCCGAAAGCCCCCTCTGACAAGCTTGTTTATGCGATGAAGGGGCCCTTGGCTATCAGGCCGCAGGATTCCCGGCCGGAGCGCCAGTTGTCCAGCAAGCCGCTACTGGGCGTACGGCAACACGCCGCGATTACATCCGCACGAAGCTGTGGCCGAGGCGGTGACCCTCGGCGGCGATCCAATCGAGGATGGCAGCGTCCACGTCATCGAAACCGTCGGGCAGACGCTTGGCCGGTCGCACCATGACGATTTGCGAATGCGCAATCGCTGCGACAAGCATCTCGAAAGTGACATCGTCTTGACGGATCGAGAGCTTCATCGGGACCTTCCGACGCATTCTCAACAGCCGAGGCCGACGCGCGGTTCCACTATCTTCGGGGCCCGGCCGTGCTGGGACTCACGCTTGGAAGGAAATTTGGGAGGTGAGGCTGGCCGCCGAAAGGCCGCGATAAGGCAAAGTGGGGGCAAAAAGCAGCTCATCCCCTTCAAGCATTGGTGAACGGCAGCCGCGCTCATACCGGTCAAGAGGTCTCAGGCAGCCGGCAAAAGTCTTGGAAATTTCTTCCACGAACGAATGAAGCGACGGTTCAATTCTTCTTAGTGTTCCGCCCAATTCAAACGAATGATCCTGAGTAGAAGGGCTAGTCTTGCCGCCTCCTCAACGCCATGTAATACAAAGAAAATATCTCCCAAACATCTTGGATCAGTCCCACAGGACGGAGGTTTGCATGGCACTCCAGATAGGCGATACCGCCCCGGATTTCGAAGCCGAAACGACGGAAGGCAAGATCCGCTTCCATGATTGGATCGGCAACAACTGGGTCGTGCTGTTCTCGCACCCCAAGGATTTTACCCCGGTCTGCACCACCGAATTGGGCACGATGGCGCGTCTTAAACCCGAGTTCGACAAACGCGGCGTGAAAATCATCGGGCTGTCCGTCGATCCGGTCGCCAACCACCAGAAATGGTCGGTGGACATCAAGGATGTCAGCGGCTTCGCCCCGAACTATCCCATGATCGGCGACACCGATCTGAAGGTTTCCAAGCTCTACGGCATGCTGCCGGCGAGCACGAGCGGCACGTCGGAAGGCCGCACGCCCGCCGACAATCAAACGGTGCGCAATGTGTTCGTCATCGGCCCCGACAAGAAGATCAAACTCGTGCTGGTCTACCCGATGACCACGGGGCGCAATTTCGACGAGGTGCTGCGCGTGGTCGACTCGTTGCAGCTCACCGCCAAGCATCGCGTGGCGACGCCGGCCAACTGGAAGCAAGGCGAAGACGTCATCCTCACCGGCGGCGTGACGGACGACGAGGCGAAGAAGCTCTATCCCCAGGGCTGGAAGACGCCAAAGCCCTATATCCGCATCGTCCCGCAGCCCCGCTGACGTAGCAGGCAGTTTTGCGCGAGAGCGCGGCTTCGGCCGCGCTCTGGCGTTCTGAGTTCTGCGCGGAATCGATCAGGAATAAAGCTAGGGCACCAAAAGAACTTTGCCGATATTCCTGCGATCCTGAATGAAATGATGCGCCTGCGGCGCTTCATCGAACTTGAAGGTGCGGGCGATCTTTGGCTTGACGACGCCTTTCGTCCATAAATCCAGCAGCTGCTCGGCCCAACTGCGCTGGCGGTCGAGTTCTCCCCACAGATGGCCGAGATTGACACCGAACACGCCTTTGTTGGCATTCATTAGCGACAGTGGATTGAATTGAAACCAAGGAACGCGGACAAGCGTAGCTAACATCCCCACCAGGCTGCGCTCCTTGCCGCCTACAGCCGCCGAAATACCGAACATGCCGAGCCGGCCCGTCGGTGCGAGAGTGCGATAACCTTTCTTCCACGACTCGCCGCCAATAGCATCAAGAACAAGTTCAACGCCGCGACCATTGGTGATCTCACGGGTCCGGGTTTCAAAGTCCTCCGTTCGGTAATCGATCAGGTGATCGACGCCGAGCGTGCGCAGCTCGGCGTGCTTGGCCGCCGACGCGGTGCCGATGACGCGCGCGCCGATATGTTTGGCGATCTGGGTGGCGGCAATGCCGACGCCGCCGCCGGCCGAATGCACGAGAACGGTTTCGTTGGGTTTCAGGCCGCCCATCACCACCACGAGCTGCCACGCCGTGAAATAATTCACCGGAATCGCGGCACCTTCCAAGGCGTCCATGCCTGCGGGTCGCGAGAAGACTTGGTTGGCCGGGACGCAGACAACGTCGGAATAGCCGCCAAACCGGGTCACCGCGATGACGTCGCGTCCGACCCAAGCGGTGTCTGTACCCGTGCCTACCGCATCGATGCGGCCGCTGACTTCATAGCCCGGCACCACCGGCAGCGGCGGCATGTCCGGGTAAAGTCCCAGCCGGCCCATAATATCGGCGAAATTGATCCCGCTCGCCGCGACCCTGATCCGCACTTCGCCGGTTTTCGGTTCAGGATCGGGCGCCTCCTTGACCTGGAGAACCTCCGGCGGGCCGGCTTTCGTGATCCAGATCTGCCGCATCAGCCTGACCTCCGGTAACGGGCAAGAAGCGCCCCGCTTTCAGCATAGCCGCCTTCGATCATATAGGACGGCCACTTGCGGCGCGCGCGGGTCAGCCCTGCCGCCAGCGAACTGCCTTGTCATCGTCGCGTGGATCACCCAGCATCGGCAAGCGATTGCAGCCCAACGTCGATCCCACGAGGAAGCCCATGAGCAGCCCCGCCGAACTGCGCGCCCCCTTCGCCGATTTCCTGGGCATCAAAATCACCCACGCCTCTCCCGAGCGTGTCGAGGCTGAGCTTCCGGTGCGCGGAGAACTCGCCACCGTTCCCGACATTCTGCACGGCGGTGCCATTATGGCATTCGCCGACAATGTGGGCGCCGTGGGCGCCGTGGCGAATTTGCCGAAGGGGGCGCGGACAGCGACGATCGAGAGCAAGACCAATTTCTTCGCGGCCATTCCCGTCGGCGAAACGGCCCGCGCCGAGTCGACCCCGCTGCACCTGGGCCGCACCACCATGGTGTGGCAGACGAAGATCACACGCGCCGACGGCAGGCTTTGCGCGCTGGTGATCCAGACCCAGATCGTCATCCCGGCTGAGAAAAGCTAACGTCGCCAGGAGCTAGTTGCCGACCAGTTCTTTGGAAGCGGTACCCAGCCGAAGCGCAAGGCGCGGATCGAGCCGCTTTGCCAGCGCCGCGTGTGCTTCGCGCCAAACTGGGATGGCCGCTTCGAGGCGGCGGGCACCCTCTTCCGTCAGCCACACCGACCGGCGCCGCAGATCCTGCTCGGCGCTCGCGATTTCGACGAGGCCCGCCATCTCCAGACCGCGGAGGTTTCGCGACAAGGTCGATTGGTCAATGCCCATGCGCTCTGCAAGAGCGCCGAGCGTATCGTCGGAGGCAGCGGCGACCTGGGCCATCATTCCGAATTGGGCGAGGCTCAGACCGCCCCCTTCCATATGTTGGTCCAAAAACTTCGTGATCCGCCGGGCGGCGAGGCGGCTGTTCCAGCCCGCGCACTCCGCGATAGCGGCCCGCGCATCACGGACGAGTGTCTTTCCCTGGGCTTGCGGTCGCTTGGCCATGGTTGTATGTATGTACATCATTTGTATCTGCAAGGAAACGCCATTATGCGCCCGGCACCTTCACTACGCTACGGCACCGCGAAGCCCGAGGATGTCGCCGGCATGACCGGCAGGCAAATGATGCAGGCCTTGATCGACGGCACAATTCCGGCGCCGCCGATCGCCCAGACACTCAGCTTTTGGCTCGTCGAGGTTGGCGACGGCTATGCCGTGTTCGAGGCCGATACGGGGCCGCATTTGCTCAACCCGTTGGGAGGGGTGCACGGCGGTTGGGCGCTGACGCTGATCGACAGCGCCGCGGGCTGTGCGGGGCATACGCTGCTGCCTCCCGGCGTCGGCTACGCATCGATCGAGACCAAGGTCAATTTTACCCGTCCCATCAAACACGACACGGGCCGCGTCCGCGCCGAGGGCCGCGTCATTGGCCGCGGCCGCCAGATCATGTCCGCCGAGGCGCGCATCCTCGATTCCGCCGGACGCATTCTCGCCCATGGCACGTCGACAATGATGGTGCTCGGTAACGGCAATTCCGAAGGCCGGCCGGCCGCAGCGAAATGAAAGCGACCGTGCCGCCCAAGAAGGAGACCGGCGGGTTTCGCATCAAGCGCGTTTACGCGCCAGCCGCCGCAGACGATGGGTTGCGCGTGCTGGTCGACCGGCTATGGCCGCGCGGGATCGCGAAGGAAAAGGCGCGCATCGATCTGTGGCTCAAGGACATCGCACCAAGCGAGACGCTGCGCCGCCGCTTTCATGGCGACCCGAGCAAATGGCAGGAGTTCATCGCAGCCTACGACGGCGAGCTTCGGCGAGAGCCGGCAAGCACGGCGGTCGCCAGTCTGCGCGAACATCTTCGCAGCCAACCGATCACGCTCCTTTACGCGGCGCGCGACGAGACCCACAACAATGCGGTGGCGCTGAAGGCCTGGCTGGAGAGACCAACCTGATACGTGAGTTTAAGGCTTCGTGCATGATTCACTCACAGCATCTTATAAAACTTGAGCTTCACACCGGCCGGCTCACGTTCGCCGGTGCAGACAACGATGTGCCTGGTGATCCAGGCATAGCGCACCGCGCTGGTTTCGAAGAAAGTGGCGCCGCGAAAGTAGCAGCTGGCGGGATCGACCGGGCGGCCGGCGGTCAGCGCGGCAATGACGTCCGCCGGACCGTGGCGGAGCGCGTGGTTGCGGACATAGATCAACGCGCCGTCGTCGGTCCGCAGCGTGTAGCGCGCTTCAAGCTCGGCGACGCCGTCGCTGCGTAAAATCTGCCGGTCGGCGCCGCCCGACAGCACCTTGCCGCCGAGCTGCGGCCCCGCGAACTCGCCGCCGGTGATCGGCACGATGCGCCGGTGGCCCTTGGCGACATCGCCGAGATCGAGCCCCGGATCGACCGTCACATGGGCCGCAAAGATGAACTCGAGCTTCGGGAGAGAGTCCGCGTTCGCCATGGTACCCCGCGAAGCGATTGCATAACGGGCACGAGAGTCCTGATAATCGGCAGCGCTCGTCCCCGTCAAGGCAACCGCCGGCATGCGCTGGCCATGACTTGATCGCTCAACCCGGATTCCTGACCATGTCAGCAAGCGCTGCCGCTTCCACTTTGTTTCCGACCACGATCGCCGGCAGCCTGCCGAAACCGGCCTGGCTCGCCGCGCCGAACAAGCTTTGGGCGCCCTGGCGTCTCGACGGCGAGGAGCTTGCCGAAGCCAAGGACGACGCCACCCTGCTCGCGCTCAAGCTGCAGGAGGATGCCGGCATCGACATCGTCGGCGACGGCGAGCAATCGCGCCAGCATTTCGTGCACGGCTTTCTCGAAGCGGTCGAGGGCATCGATTTCGACCGGCGCGTCGAGATGGGCATCCGCAACAACCGCTACAAGGCGATGTGTCCGACAGTGATCGGGCCGCTGCGGCTACGCGCGCGCGTGCATGCCCGCGAGGCGCGGCTGGCGCGCGCCCACACCAGGCGGAAGCTCAAATTCACCCTGCCCGGCCCCATGACTATCGTCGATACCGTCGCCGACGCCCATTACGGCGATCGCGTGGAACTGGCTTTTGCCTTCGCGGCACTGCTCAACGCCGAAGCGCGCGGTCTGGCGGCCGACGGCGTCGACGTGATCCAGTTCGACGAGCCGGCCTTCAATGTTTACATGGACGAAGCCGCCGGCTGGGGCATCGAAGCGCTGCACCGCGCCATCGACGGCGTCACCGCAACGAGCGCCGTGCACATCTGCTACGGCTACGGTATTCCCGCCAATCTCGCATGGAAGGCGACGCTCGGCAGCGAATGGCGGCAATACGAGAAATTTTTCCCGGCGCTGGCGAACAGCCGCATCGACCAGGTCTCGATCGAGTGCATCAACTCGCATGTGCCGATGAGCGTGCTCAAATTGCTCGACGGCAAGGATGTGCTGGTCGGCGCCATCGATGTCGCCAGCGATCAGATTGAGACGCCCGAGGAAGTCGCCGCGGTGATCATGCGGGCGACCGAATACGTGCCGAAGGAGAAAATTGTCGCCTGCACCAATTGCGGCATGGCGCCGATGCGCCGCGACATCGCGGTGAAAAAACTCGACGCCCTCGCCCAGGGCGCGGCACTGGCGCGGAAGAACTTCGGCGCATAGGAGGGAGCTTGAATCACGCACCGGGCAACACCATCAACCCGCTACAGCCCGTCATGCTAAGTGCCAATACCTGATTTTAGCTTTTGCGACATAGCGGACATCGATCGGCATCGGGGCTGGATGGCTCGGTAGCGAATGACCCTGAGCGGACCAACATGGCCTTACGTCAGCGGATACCGCAGCGCCTCGTTCGGGGGTAAAATCGCCGAACGCTCATTCTTCCGGCAGCCCAGCCTTGCGCAGGCCTTCCAACCGGGTCGGTATGTCTGCCGCATGCTCTCTGTACCATTTGGGGGTGGATTAATGCGCCGGGCCTCCACCAAGGCGGACTTCGCCTCGTCCATCTTGCCTTCGAGCGCATACGCCGCAACCAGACCTGCGTATACCGCGGGACCACGATAACCGCCGTTGAATACCTTCTGGTATTCGTCGATCGCGGCTTCGCTACCCGACCAACAGTGACGGAAAGAACGCTTTTATCGTCGCAGCATCATTCATAGACTCGGCGGCAGGCAAAAATGCCGTGGTTTCGAACTGGTAGCCGCAGTTTGCGCAGGACCAAGAATGGAGGACGTGATGCTTGTCCGCGTATTCCGACCATTCAGGGGCAATCAATAGATCGCCGCATTGAGTGCAGTTCATTCCGAAGATGGAATGATAATTGGATCGCATTATCAACATGATAACCTCCCGCATTTCGCTTCGACGTAGCGCGAAGAGGACGAAATATCGCAGGCTCTTTACGGCGTGAGTCGCCTTGATCTAAATCAAGAAAAGGGCCGCGGTACGAAGTATTTCGTGGAAAGCTGACCCGGGAGAGCATCACATCGACATGCTGCGCCCGCTGCAATTTACCGGCAGTTGCGACATCGACGTGGAAACGCGACACCTGTTTGTAATTGATGACGACGACATCGCGTTCAGCTTTATCACCAGGACGGCACCGTTGCCATCGTGGAAGGCACTGCGAGGCCCAATGCGGCTGCCAGTCCCAGAAGGGAAAGTGACCCTTCGACGCGAGATCACTTCCGATTTGATTTTTTCACTCATGTCCAAACTCCCAAACTTTGACCCCTAACAATTAATCCAATTAAACCTTGGTAGATGAATACCAGTTGAAAAAGCTAAGTCATGCCAACATGGCGGCTGCTCGGCAGTAGCCGCCCTGACCTGGCTTCTGGCCCGGCCGTTGGCTCTGCTGTCCGCTCTGATTTTGATTATCCTCGATCATAGCTGTGCTATCCCCAATTGGAATGCGAATTATCTCGCGATGGACAATTGCACCGTTGATTCGCTCAATAGGTTGCAAAATAGGCGTGACAATACCCTCCGGATTCATATCCGATCGCTGCTCATGATGCAGAAAACCGTCAATCGCCTGACGATCGCAGTCGCAGTCGCGATGTTTTTCGCGGCGATTTTCGTGCTCTACCGCGAGCTGGAGAATACACGCTTAATCGACGTGGTCGGCAGTCTCGAAGCGCTGCCCAAGACGCGTGTGATCCTTGCACTGGCGCTCACCGCAGCGAGCTACCTGCTGCTGACCGGGTATGATTTTCTGGCATTGAGCTATGCGGACCATAAGCTGCCCTCGCGGGAGACTTTGTTCGCTTCCTTCATTTCATTCACCTTCAGCAACAATCTCGGTTTCGCTCTCATGTCCGGCAGCTCGGTGCGCTACTGGATCTATACGGGATTCGGACTCCACCCCGTCGAGATCGGGGAAGTCGTCGCGTTCTGCACCCTCACCTATGCGCTCGGTGTCACGACCGTCGGCGGGTTGATGATTTTGCTCGATCCCGCCGGCATGTCGTCCATCCTCAAACTGCCACAACCACTTCTGCTGGCTGCGGGGATTGCGATGCTTGCGGTGGGCGTCGCTTACCTCGTCGTTCTCGTCGCCCGGCGCGGGCCGATCGCTCTCTGGCATTATCAACTGCGGCTGCCCTCGCTCGGGTGCGGGCTTATGCAATTTGCCGTAGCGTCGTTAGATCAGGCGCTCGCAGCAGGAGTCGTTTACGTGCTGCTTCCGCCGGAAACCCAGATCAGCTTCCACCAATTTCTCGGTGTTTACGTCATCGCTACGCCGATTTCTCTGTTGAGCCTTGTGCCAGGAGGACTGGGGGTATTCGAGACGATGGTTGTCGCGTTGGTGCCCAGTACGTCGAAAGCGGCCTTGCTCGGCTCCCTCATCGCCTATCGCTTGATCTATTTCGTGTTGCCGCTTGCGTTGGCGATCCTTCTTGTCGCGATTTACGAGATGCGGCGCTCGTCGCACGGGTCGGACTGACCTGGGCCGGCACTATGACCGGCCTGCGAGGTGCTCGCTGCACTGGCGCCGGGAGGGTCCTCCCGTTCGCACCCGGTAATTCCAGGAAGCGCGGCCCGGAGATGAGCCGAGCAGTCGGCGAAGTGCCGCGGTGGAGCGCCGGAAGGCGAGCGCGCCCCGGCAAAGCAGGCGAACGGCGCACGCACACTTGCGCCGGCCCGTCTGTTTGGCGCGCTGCCGTGCCCCGCTTAAGGCACGGCCATGGTTGGATGCGCCTTTCGGCGCTCCGCCTCCCTCTTTGTTACGCATGATCGGGTCCGAAAACCGGACACCACTTTTCGGGATCATGCGATGCGGGAGGCAAAAGTCGGTTGCTGTTGTTTGCAAAACTCGGACGCAGGATGCGCCGCGAGAACGAGTTCACATTGCCCCCTCCCTTTTGAGAGGGAGATGACGGTTTTCTGCCTGCACACCGGGAAAAGAAAGGAACGGGCATTGCCCAAGCACAAAGCATATCCGGGCGGCTTGACGCGCGAACAATGGCGGGCGCTGCCGCGCGATCGGCGCTGCGATCTGGTGCGGCGCGCGCAATGCGATTTTCTCGGCTCGTTCCGCTTCTGCAGCAACAAAGCATGCCGCCGTGCGAGGTCCTGCGCCAGCCAGGATCCGAATGCCTGCGTGCAACGGCTCTGGCGGCTGGTAAAGAAGAAGCCGAAGATTTGGCGCGATGCGTACGCCCGCATCGGCGAGATGACGGATGCCTAGCGGGCACGCGGCTGCGCGGGTTCCGAGGGCTCTACCCCCCTCACCGATCGCTGCGCGACAGCACCTCGATCAGTTCGCCGACCTTGCGCCGCTGCTCGGTCTTGTTGCCGGACGCGATCGCGTGGTCGACGCAGTGCGCGACGTGATCGGCGAGGATTTCCTCCTCGGCGCGGCGCAACGCGGCGCGCGCCGCCGAGAGCTGGGTGATGATGTCGATGCAATAGCGGTCGTCCTCGACCATGCGGGTGAGCCCGCGCACCTGGCCCTCGATCCGCTTGAGCCGCTTCATCACCGCCGTCTTGGCATCCGCACGCATGTCCGCTATATACCCCTCCAGGGTATCCGTTTCAAGCAGGCCTTCAGCGTGGAAGCTTTGGTTCAGGCGCATGACGCCGGCGGCGGCGCCATCGATCCGGTGTGCGGCATGACGGTCGATGCGGCGACGAGCCCGCACCATCACACCCATCATGGCCGCGATTACTCCTTCTGCTCGGCCGCCTGCCGCAGCAAGTTCGCCGCCGATCCAAAAAAATATCTGGGAGAAAAGGCCGCCGCGCCGGACGCGCCGCCGCCGGAGGGCGCGATCTATACCTGCCCGATGCATCCGGAAGTCCGGCAGCTGGGACCGGGCGCCTGCCCCATTTGCGGCATGGCGCTCGAGCCCGAGGCCGGCGGCGCCGATGACGGCGGCGAACTCGCCGATATGACACAGCGCTTTTGGGTGTCGGCGGCGCTGGCGCTGCCTCTGCTGGTGCTGGAGATGGGCGGGCATTTCGGATTTGCGCCGCTGCCGCACGGCGCGTCGGACCTCGTGCAGCTTCTCCTGGCGACACCCGTGGTGCTGTGGGGCGGCTTGCCGTTCTTTGTGCGCGGCATCCAATCGCTGCGCACGCGCCATCTCAATATGTTCACGCTCATCGCCATGGGCATCGGCGTCGCCTACCTCTACAGCCTGGTGGCGGCGCTGGCGCCCGGATTGTTTCCGCCGGCGTTCCGCGATGCGCATGGCGGCATAGCGCTTTATTTCGAGGCCGCCGCCGTCATCACCGTGCTGGTGTTGCTCGGGCAAGTGCTGGAACTGCGCGCCCGCGCCTCGACCTTGAGCGCGATCCGCGCGCTGATGACGCTGACGCCCAACAACGCGCGGCGCGTGCGGCCGGACGGCAGCGACGAGGACGTGCCGCTCGACGCCGTCGCGGTGGGCGACTTGATCCGCGTCCGCCCTGGCGAACGGGTGCCGGTCGACGGCGTATTGGTCGAAGGCCAATCGTCGATCGATGAATCGATGGTCACCGGCGAATCGATGCCGGCGGCCAAACAGGCGGGCGCAAAACTGATCGCCGGAACGCTCAACCAAAGCGGCGGCTTCATTATGCGCGCGGAAAAGATCGGCCGCGACACGATGCTGGCGCGGATCGTGCAGATGGTCGCCGCCGCGCAGCGCTCGCGCGCGCCGATCGCGCGGCTCGCCGATCAGGTCGCCTCCTGGTTCGTGCCGGCGGTCATTGTGGCGGCGCTGATCGCGTTCGCGGCGTGGGCGGTTTTCGGACCGCAGCCGCGCCTGGCGTTCGCGCTTGTTGCCGCCGTCACCGTGCTGATCATCGCCTGCCCCTGCGCGCTCGGGCTTGCCACGCCGATGTCGATCATGGTCGGCGTCGGCCGCGCCGCGCAGGCCGGCATCCTGATCAGAAACGCCGAAGCCTTGGAGCGCATGGAGAAGGTCGACACCCTCGTCGTCGACAAGACCGGCACATTGACCGAAGGCAAGCCGAAGCTTACCGCCGTCGTACCGGCGGAGAATTTCGACGAGGACACGCTGCTGCGGTTTGTCGCGAGCGTCGAGCGCGCGAGCGAACATCCGCTCGCCGCGGCGATCGTCGCCGCGGCAACCGAGCGAAAGATCGAACTCCAGCGCGTCGTCGGGTTCGACGCCCCGGCCGGCAAGGGCGCGCTCGGCCTGGTCGAACGTCGCCGCGTCGCGCTCGGCAACGCCGAATTCTTTGCCGAACTCGGCCTCGCCACCGACCCGCTGCGCGACGACGCCGAGCGTCTGCGCCACGACGGTGCCACGGTCGTTTTCGTCGCGATCGACGGCAAGCTCGCCGGCCTCCTCGCCGTCGCCGATCCGATCAAGCCGACGACGCCGGCGGCGCTCGTGGCGCTGAAGGCGCAAGGCATCGCCATCGTCATGCTGACCGGCGACAATCGCACCACGGCGCTCGCCGTGGCGAGGCACCTCGGCATTGCCGACGTGGAGGCCCAGGTATTGCCCGAGCGCAAGAGCGCCGTGGTCGCGAAGCTGCGGCGCGCCGGCCGCGTCGTCGCCATGGCGGGCGACGGCGTCAACGATGCCCCGGCGCTGGCCGCCGCCGACATCGGCATTGCCATGGGCGGCGGCACCGACGCCGCCATGGCCAGCGCCGGCATTACGCTCGCCAAAGGCGACCTCACCGGCATCGTCCGCGCGCGCAAGCTCTCCGCCGCGACCATGCGCAACATCCGGCAAAACCTCTTCTTTGCGTTTCTCTATAATGCGGCCGGCGTGCCGATCGCGGCCGGGGCGCTCTACCCGCTGTTCGGGCTGTTGCTGTCGCCGACGATCGGGGCAGCGGCCATGGCGTTGTCGTCGGTCAGCGTCGTCGCCAACGCGTTGCGGCTGCGGCACGTTGCGCTGTCGTAAGCGGCGCTTTTTGGGTCCATCGTCGCGGCGAGCATTTATCGGCGCGGCGCGCGTCGGGCTTGCAGTCTTGCCGTATCCTGTCGCAGATATTCCGGCGCGCTGAGGTTACGGAGTGCGACGCTTGAGCAAAAGCCCATTTTACACCGCCGACCACATCGCGTTCCGCGACGCGGTGCGCCGCTTTGTCGAACGCGAGATCGAGCCGTACGCGCATATGTGGGACGAGGCCGGTGAGTTTCCCCGCGCGCTCTACGAGAAGGCGGCACAGATCGGCTTGCTCGGGCTCGGATTTCCCGAGGCGTACGGCGGGACCGAGACCGACCGCTTCATGTGGATCATCGCGGTGCAAGAGCTGGCGCGGGCCGGTGCCGGCGGCGTCAGCGCCGGCCTCAACAGCCATTCGATCGGTGCGCCGCCGATCGCGCGCGCCGGCAGCGCGGAACTGAAGGCCCGCGTGCTGCCTGAAATCCTTTCGGGCAAGAAGATTTCCGCACTCGCCATCACCGAGCCGAGCGGCGGCTCCGACGTCGCCAATCTGCGGACCGTCGCGCGCCGCGACGGCGATTGTTACGTGGTCAACGGGGAGAAAACCTTCATCACCTCCGGCATGCGCGCCGACTACATCACCACCGCGGTCCGCACCGGCGGACCGGGAGCCGGCGGCGTCAGCCTGCTGCTGATCGAAGGCGCGACGCCTGGGCTCACGCGCACGCCGCTGAAGAAAATGGGTTGGTGGGCGTCCGACACCGCGACGCTGCATTTCGACAATTGCCGCGTGCGCGCCGGCAATCTGCTCGGCGACGAAGGGGCCGGCTTCAAGCTCATCATGCACAACTTCAACAACGAGCGTTTGACGATGGCGGCCGGATGCACCGCCGCCGCCCGTGTCTGTCTCGACGATGCCATGGAATACGCCAAACAGCGGCAGACGTTCGGCAAGGCGCTGGCACAGCACCAGGTGATCAGGCACAAGCTGGTCGATATGGCGCAGCGCGTCGCCGCCTCGCAGGCGATGCTGGAAATGCTGGCTTGGCGGCTCGATCAGGGTGAAAATCCGGTGGCGGAAATCTGCATGCTAAAGAACCAGTCGACCCAGACCATGGCGTTTTGCGCCTCTGAAGCCGTGCAGATTTTCGGCGGCGCCGGCTATATGCGCGGGCTGAAGGTCGAACGCATCTACCGCGAGGTCAAAGTCAATGCGATCGGCGGCGGCAGCGAAGAGATCATGAAGGATCTCGCCAGCAGGCAAATGGGCCTGTGAGCGGCGGTCGACCAGCGACAGGGGGCGCCATGATCACGCTTTATCATTGTGCGGCGGCGCGCTCGTTTCGCCCGCTGTGGATGCTGGAAGAACTGGGGCTCGCTTACGAGCTCAAGATGCTGCCGTTCCCGCCGCGCGTGCTGGCGAAAGACTATCTCGCCATCAATCCGCTCGGCACCATCCCCTTCATGATCGACGGCGAAACCCGCATGACGGAATCGTCGGCGATCTGCCATTATCTCGGAACGCGGTACGGGCCGACACCGCTCGTAGTCGGCGTCGATGAGCCGGCTTATGGCGCCTACCTCAACTGGCTTCATTTCGGCGAGGCCACGCTGACGTTTCCGCAGACTCTGGTGCTGCGCTATAGCTTCCTCGAGCCGGAGCAACGGCGCAGCCCGCAGGTTGCCGCGGACTACACCAAGTGGTTCTTCGGCCGGCTCAAGGCTGTCGAAGCGGCGCTCGGCCAGGCCGAGACCCTCTGCGCCGATCGGTTCACCGCGGCCGATATCTCGGTCGGCTTCGCCTTGCGGCTCGCCGAGAGCACCGGCCTGGCCAAGGACTTCGGCCCAAACGTGGCGGCCTACTGGCAGCGGCTGCAGCAGCGGGACGGCTACCGGCGCGCGGTGACGGCCGAGAAATTGGCCGGCGAGCAGCAGAAAGTTGCGGCGCCATTCCTGACAGGATCGAGCTGACTGGATCGGGTGCCGGATCACTCCGAACGGCCGAGTCAGAGGCTGCCAGTCTATCGGCCAACCGACTGTAGAGCCTTTGCTCCTGCCTCGGACTAGAGTTCAATCTTGCCGTAGATCGTTATATCCAATCCGACCTTCTCGCTGGAAAACGTAATTGCGCCGGTCCAGGATTCGTTGCCCTGCAGTTTTCCACTGGCGATGGCGCTACGGACCGCCTGTACTATTTCCGGCTGTGCCATACCGCTGACGTTCTTCAGGAACTTGGCCACTGCCGCCTGCAATGCTTCGTCCTTCATCGCGCGTCTCCTGAACCGTACCGACCCCTGCGGTAAAAGCGGCACAACTATTAACGTTCGTTTTGGTAAACGCTGCAAGACCGCAAGATATCGTTGCACTCGATCAGTCGCTGGAAATCTGCCGAATGTAAGCCAAAGTCCCGCGCAGGGTGTCCTCTGGCTCCGTTATCAATATCTCCATTATTTTGTACTTGGCAAAGCGATCTGATTTATAATTCATTGTTGGTTGTGGCAGCGCCACTTGTTTGCTGTGTGAACAGCGAACTATTCGCTCTATAGCGATTGAGGAGGTCGAATTGAGTATCTTTTCAAATCTGAAAGGCGAAACTTACAACAAGGGCCTCAATAGCCCCAGAAACGGGGTTAGCCTCAACACGGCACCAATCTCCAGCAAGACGTCGCCGGAAGTGGTTTCCACTCTCGGTCCCGGCATGCGAGTGACCGGCAACATCGTCTGTGAGGGCCCCCTGCAGATCTTTGGCCGCGTTATCGGCGATATTCATGCTTCGCAACTTATCATTCGCGAGAGTTCGCAGGTCGAAGGAAACATCATCGCCCACGAGACAAGCATTCAGGGCGGTTTTAAGGGCACTATCCATAGCAATAGTGTCAAGCTGCAGGGCAAGGCCGTGGTTAGCGGCGAAATCTACAACAAGTCACTAACCATTGAGCAAGACGTGCAATTCGAAGGGGTTTCGCGGCGGCCTGAAAAGCCGATCGAAGCGCCATCGAGTGACGAAGCAAAGACCGCTTTGTCGTCCGGCGCCGATGAAATTCGGGCCACGGGAGGTGGCCAGCTCAGTCACTAAGGCCTGCGAGCCGCCATGCCCCGCTGCCTGAGACCCGTTCCAAGGCATTGCAGGGCAGTAATGAGCTAATGCTATCGCCACGTCCGACGTATGCGCTCGCGGAGATCGACCGACGCGCGGACCGGCTTTGCCGACGATTGCGCTGGCGTCGCGCGCGGCCAGGCGCAGCACTCGAAGTGTTCGAGCAGCGCCGCCGGGATAAAGCGCGTGCGCGATGCGTACAAGTGCCGGTCGCCGTTCTTTCGTTGCGCGTGCACGAAAAACCGCTGCGGCACCATCACGTGGAGATGGTCCTTGGCGCGCGTCATGGCGACGTAGAGGAGCCGCCGTTCCTCCTCGATCTCGGCGCTGGTTCCGGTCGCGAGGTCCGACGGCAAACAACCGTCGACCGCGTTCAAGATGAAGACCGACTTCCATTCTTGCCCTTTGGCCGAGTGGATGGTCGAGAGGATGAGATAATCCTCGTCGAGCAGCGGATCGGCGGCGCGATCGCTGGTCGCGTCCGGCGGATCGAGCGTCAGCTCGGTCAAGAACCGCTCGCGGTTTGGATAGGTCGAGGCGATCTGCACGAGTTGCAAGAGATCGGGCTGGCGCAGCATCGCATCGTCATGGATGCGCTCGAGATGCGGTTCGTACCAGCGGCGCACGAGGTCGAGCTCCGCCGGCCAGCCTGCCGCCCGGCCGCGGACCAAGCGAACCGCCTCGACGAAAGCGGGCCAGTGCTCGACCGCCGCGGCCGGCGGCTTGAATTCAGTCAGCCCCGCGACCGGATCGGCCCCTTCGCCGACGCGCTGCAACACTTTTGCCGCCGTGACCGGACCGGCGCCCGGCAACAACTGGACGACCCGGAAACCGGCGACACGGTCGCGCGGATTTTCCGCCCAGCGCAGGAAGGACAGCATGTCCTTGATATGCGCGGCTTCGAGAAATTTCAGGCCGCCGAATTTCACGAACGGAATGTTGCGCCGGGTCAGCTCGACTTCCAGCGGCCCTGAGTGGTGCGAGGCGCGGAACAAGACGGCCTGGCTTTTGAGCGTCAGCCTCTGCTCGCGGTTCTCAAGGATTTTTTCGACGACGTAGAACGCCTGATCGGACTCGTCGCGCACGCTGACGATCTGCGGCCGCTCGCCGGATTTTCGCTCCGACCACAAGTTCTTGGTAAAGCGCTCCTCGGCCAATTCGATGACCGCGTTGGCTGCGGCCAGGATCGGCTGCGTCGAGCGGTAGTTCTGCTCCAGCGTGACGATGTCGGCGCGCGGACTGAAGTGCCCTGGAAAGTCGAGGATGTTGCGCACGGTCGCGGCGCGAAACGAATAGATCGACTGCGCGTCGTCGCCGACAACGGTGAGGCCCTTGCCGCTCGGTCGCAGCGCCAACAGGACCGTGGCCTGGAGCTTGTTGGTGTCCTGATATTCGTCGACCAGCACGTGATCGAAGCGCGCCGCGACTTCCGCGGCGATCGCCGGCTCCTGCATCATGTGCGCCCAATAGAGCAGCAGGTCGTCGTAATCGAGCACCTGCTGGCGCTGCTTTGCTTCGACATAGTGCGCGAACAGCGCCCGCAGCTCGTCTTGCCAGGTCACGCACCACGGGAAATACGAACCGAGAACCTCGTCGAGCGGAAGTTCGCCGTTCACCGCGCGCGAGTAGATTGCGAGACACGTGCCCTTGGCCGGAAAGCGCTTTTCGGTTTTGGAGAAGCCGAGGTCGTGGCGGACAAGGTTCATCAGGTCGGCCGAGTCCTCGCGATCATGGATGGTGAAGCCGGGCGCAAGCCCGATCGTTTCCGCGTATTCACGAAGAAGCCGCGCGCCGATGGCGTGGAACGTGCCGGCCCAGGCCAGGACGTCGGCCAAGGCGCCGGCGGTGCCGCCGCCGCTTCCGCGCATAAAGTCGGCGAGGATGCGGTCGACCCGCCGCGTCATCTCGGCCGCGGCGCGCCGCGAGAAGGTCAGGAGCATGATGCGGCGCGGATCGGCGCTGTGTTCGATGAGATAGGCGACGCGATGCGCTAGCGTCGCGGTCTTGCCGGATCCGGCGCCGGCGATAATCAGCAGCGGTCCGGCATGACCAAGCGGCAGACCGCCATGCTCGACGGCGCGGCGTTGTTGCGGATTGAGCTTTTCCAGGCGCGCCGCCGGCATGGCACCGATTTTTTGGCTCGAATCACCGAGGACCGAGCCAGGACTGAATCACAATTCTTGTTTTGTTCGCAATGGGCTTTGGGTGCTGGCCGGTTTCCGGCCAGCACCGGGCTTTGGGAGCTAGGCAGATTTCCGGCCCTGGTCCTCAGGACATTCCCTTAGTTGTCGGTCGGCTTTCCCCCATGCCGTAATCGGCCGATGGCCACAATCATCTACCGATGCCCGACGACGGGGCTCAATGTGCAGGGCTGGTTCGCGGACGATCCGGCACGTGCGGATGCCGACGACACCTACGAATCGCTGATCTGCACGGCTTGCACAAAGCTGCACCTCATCAATCCCAAGACCGGCAGAACTCTTGGGGACGACCGGCAGTAGGTCGCCTAATTCTCCGGCAGCGGGATGAACTCGGCGGCGTCGCCCGGTATCAGCGCGAAGCGTCCGGTTTTCCACTCCTCTTTCGCCTGCTCGATACGCTCCTGGCGCGAGGAGACGAAATTCCACCAGATGTAGCGCGGGCCCTCCAGCGCCGCGCCCCCGAGGAACATCAGCCGCGCCGGCCGCGTCGCCGTCACGGTGATGCGATCGCCGGGACGAAACACCAGGAGTTGCGGCGCCTCGAATTTGTCGTCGGCGATGTCGACCTCGCCTTCGGCGACGTAGATCGCGCGTTCCTCGTGGTCGGGATCGAGGGGCGCACTGGCGCCGGCATCGAGCAGGACTTCGGCATAAAACCATTCCGAGACCATTCCGACGGGAGATTTTTGGCCGAAGGCGGAGCCGGCGATGACGCGCGCGCGTACGCCGCAGTCGGTGACTGAAGGCAGGCTCGCAGCGTCGAAATGCTCGAACAGCGGCGCCATTTCCTCGTACGATTGCGGCAATGCGATCCAGCTCTGAATGCCGAACATTCCCTGGCTGCCGGTTCGTGCGCTTGCCGGAGACCGTTCGGAATGGGCGATGCCCCGCCCCGCAGTCATCAGATTCATCGACCCCGGCGTGATCTCCATGGCGTTACCTTCACTGTCGCGGTGCATGACGCGGCCGTCGAACAGATAAGTGACGGTCGCCAGCCCGATGTGCGGATGCGGGCGAACGTCCATACCCTTCCCGGCCATAAGCTGCACCGGCCCCATCTGGTCAAAGAAGATGAATGGGCCGACCATCTGCCGCCTGCCGTGCGGCAGCGCGCGGCGTACCGAAAAACCGTCGCCGAGATCACGCACGCGCGGAACAATGATCAGTTCGAGGGCGTCACACGCGTGCTTGTCGCCGAGCACCGGGTCCTTGTCGGGTAACCAGCTCATCGCTCTCCTCCCAAGATTCGATCGGCCTAGCTTCGCGGGTCAGGTCAACCGCCGGGCGCTTCGCGCTCCTTCGTTCGCCCTATCAGGCCATGTATGATAAGGCCGATCAAGCTGCCACGGCCCGACTCGGTCAACCCCAACTGTCGATCTCATGATTTCGGCACCTTCAGTTACCAGCGTGGGCCTGCTTCTCGGCTTGAGCCTGTTTCTCGGCCTGGCATTCGAGGATTTTTTCGCCCGCACCGATACCAAGCGTCCGGGCGGCATTCGCACCTTTCCCATGCTGTCGCTGGCCGGCGGCGTGCTTTACCTGTTCGATCCCGCGCATTTCCTCCCCTTTACGGCCGGCCTCCTCGTGCTCGGCGCCTGGCTCGCGATCTTCTATCGCCAGCATGTCCGCGAACAGGATAAAGAAGGAGAGCCCAATGTTGGGCTCGTCATCCCGATCCTCAACGTGCAGGCGTATCTGCTCGGCGCCATCGCCTTGGCGTTACCACCCTGGATCGCGGTGGGGACGACCGTGACGTCAGTGCTGCTTCTCACCGGCCGCGAGAAGCTGCACGCTCTGGCGCGGCGCATTGCCGTGAAGGAGATCGTCACCGCCGGCGAATTTTTGATCTTGACCGGCATCATCCTGCCGCTGTTGCCCAACGAGCCGGTAACGACGCTGACGAGCATCACGCCGCATCAGGCTTGGCTGGCGCTCGTCGTGGTTTCCTCGCTGTCTTACGTGAGCTATCTCGCCCAGCGTTACTGGCCTACCGCGGCCCGCGGATTGTGGATGGCGGCCCTGGGCGGTCTTTATTCGTCGACGGCGACGACGGTGGTGCTGGCGCGGCAGGCGAAGACCGGATCGGTGATGCGGCGGCATGCGCAGGCCGGCATCACGCTCGCCACCGCCATCATGTATCTGCGCATTCTGGCGGTGGTGGCGTTCTTCAATATGCCGCTGGCGCGGGGCTTGGCGCTGCCGCTTTGCGGCCTTTCGCTCGCCGGCCTCGTGGTCTGCGCGCTGCAATATTGGTTTACAAAACCGGCACCGCAGGAAATGAAAGCGCAGCGGTCGACGCTTCCGCCATCGGGCGGCAATCCGCTTGAGCTCGGCCCCGCTGCGCTGTTTGCTTTTCTGTTCGTTGCCGTATCGCTGCTGTCAAAATGGGCGACGACCCAATTCGGAGCGACCGGCATCTATTCGCTCGCCGCAATTGTCGGCGTGACCGATATCGATCCTTTCGTGCTCAATTTGGCACAAGGCGGCACGTCGGGAATGTCGGATAGCGCGCTGGCCGCGGCGATCCTGATCGCCGCCTCCTCCAACAATATTCTCAAGGCCGCGTACGCCGCTTTTTTCGCAGGCGGACGGGCGACCGCCGTCAGCGCCGCCGTCCTGGTACTGCTCGCGATCGCCGGCGTCGCGATTGCGCTGACGTCGGCCGGCTTCTAAGCGCCGAAGACTTCGATGGTAGCAAGGAAGCCGGGTGCGATCACTTGGCCGCCATCAGGTTGCGGCCATCACTTGGCCGCCGTGCAGCCGGCTCCGTCACAACCGCAGGCGACCCGCGCGCCGACAAGGCCAGAATCCCCCGGCGCTGCCGTGGCTCCGTCAGCGTATGGTTTGATCGCTCTGATAAGTGGGCGGCGGACCGAGCGGACCAAGGTCGCATTTCTTCTCGGCCGCCATGCGCCGCACGAGTTTCTGGTCGCTGAGCACGGTTTCGTACTCGGTGCGATAGGACAACGCGCCGATCAGGGCGCCACCGGTGCTTTCCCCCGCCTTGTCCATCAGGTTGCGCAATTCCTTTTCCCGATTGATCAGGCCCTTCAGTCGGTCCACCAGATCATTGCAATGATACAAGACGTATCGGCCGGGATCGAGGGTGAGCGTGCCTATTCCCTGTTCGCTGACCCCGCAGCCGCCGAGCGCGCCGGCGGCCAGGCCGCAGATCAGTCCGATCACACTCAGTCGGGAGCGTGCGCGGCGATACAGTTGGGCGACCTGGCCGTTGCCGGGAACGGCCGCACGAGCACCGTCACGCAAGTTCATTGGAAACGTCCGACATGGCAAAGGGCGAGTTCAAGGCCGCTCGATCGGCGCAAATGGCCCGCATTCCGTTCGCAGCCTCCTGCGCCGCAAATAAGGCACCGCTCCCCCCTCGCGCATCAGGTTAGCAGACGAGGGTCGCGCCTGGCCACGGCGGTCACGCCCGGCCGGCCGCGCGCTGACGTTCGCTTCGCGCCATCGGCTGCGTATGAACAGGCCCTCAGCGCTATCCGCACAATGATACACTGTGAGCCTCGGTGGGGAGCCGACAATGGAGGGGTCAATGGAGTTCGAACGTGCGCGCCTGGACCGCGAGGAGGCCGTTGCTATCCTGAGCATGAACCACCCGGAAGTGCTCAATGCGGTGTCGCCGGAGATGCTCAAGGGCCTAACCGATGCCCTCGATGCCCTCGCCGACTCGAGCGAACGGACCCGGTGTTTGGTGATCACCGGCGTCGGACGGGCGTTTTCGACCGGGGCCAACCTGCAGGGACGCGGCAATGGCCCGCTGCCGCGTGGCGCCGGCCAGGCGCTGGAGACGCTGTACCATCCATTCCTGCGGCGGCTGCGCGACCTGCCCTATCCGATCATCACTGCCGTCAACGGCCCCGCCGCCGGCGCCGGCATGAGTATCGCGCTGATGGGCGATCTCATCGTTTGCGCGCGCTCCGCCTTCTTCGTCCAGGCGTTTCGGCGTATCGGCCTGGTGCCCGATTGCGGCTCGACGTGGCTGCTGCCGCGGCTGATCGGGCGAGCGCGCGCAATGGAGCTATCGCTCCTCGGCGAGCGTCTGCCGGCGGAGACCGCGCTCGCCTGGGGCCTCGTCACTCGCGTCTTCGATGATGCGACGCTGTTGGCCGAAGCGCGTCGACTGGCGCACGAGCTTGCCGCCGGTCCAACCGTCGCGCTCGGCCTCATCCGGCGCCTCTACTGGGAGAGTCCCGAGAACGCCTACGAGCAGCAGCTCGATCTCGAATGCCGCATGCAGCGCATCGCGGGCGCTTCGGCGGACTTTGGCGAGGGCGTCATGGCGTTTTTGGAGAAGCGGCCGACCCAATTCGCCGGGAAGTAATCGTTGCTCGCATCGTATGCCATACCGGCGCGCGGGCAAACCGCGAAACGCGCCTTGATGGTGTTCAATCCTGCTATCAAGAGTAAGCTGCACGGTTGCTGTGGCGTCGCACCGCGGGCGCCGCGGACTAAAGAGGAAATGCCGATGAATTGGCGTGCCGAACTGGAAGAGCTTCGCCTGCGCGAGCAGCTGGCTCACGAAATGGGTGGAGCCGACAAGGTCAAACGCCAGCACGACGGCGGCCGGCTGACCGTGCGCGAGCGCATCGATGGACTGGTGGACGCCGGAAGCTTCCACGAAACCGGCGCGATTGCCGGCAGCGCGAGCTATGACCAGCACAACGAGTTAGAATCTTTCACGCCATCGAATTGCGTGTTCGGGCGCGCCCGCATCGACGGCCGGCCGGTCGTCGTAGTCGGCGACGATTTCACCGTGCGCGGCGGATCGGCAGACGCCGCGATCCACGAGAAGTCATTGATGGCCGAACGGATGGCGGCCGAATTCCGCCTGCCGATCATTCGCATCATCGAGGGCTCCGGCGGCGGCGGCTCGGTGAAGACGATCGAGACCAAGGGCCGTGCCAATTTGCCCGGCGGCGTCGGCCAATCGATGTTGTTCCATTACACCAGCGCCAACATGGCCGTGGTGCCGGTCGTCGCGCTCGGCCTCGGGTCGGTGGCCGGGCTCGGCGCCGCGCGGCTCGCCGCCAGCCATTATTCGGTGATGACCAAATCCTCCGCCATGTTCGTCGCCGGACCGCCGGTGGTGGCCCGCGTGGGCCAGAACCTCAGCAAGCAGGAACTGGGCGGCTGGGAGATCCAGACCCGCAGCGGCGCCGTCGATCATGCCGTCGACAGCGAAGAAGAGGCCTTCGCCTGCGCGCGGCGCTTTCTCTCTTATCTGCCGAACTCGGTGCATGAGCTGCCGCCGAAGCTCGACAGCGACGACGATCCGGACCGCCGCGATGAAAGTCTCATGGAGGCCATTCCGAAGGACCGGCGCAAGGTCTACAAGGTGCGCCCAATCATCGAAGCCTTGGTGGACCGCGGTAGCTTCTTCGAGATGGGCGCGATGTTCGGCCGCTCCATTGTTACCGGACTGGCACGATTGGACGGCCGCGCTGTCGCCGTGATGGCAAGCGACCCGTATTTCTACGGCGGCTCCTGGACCGCCATCGCGTGCCAAAAGATCGTGCGCTTCGTCGACTTGGCGGAGACCTTTCATCTGCCGGTCGTCTATCTCATGGACTGTCCCGGTTTTCTCATCGGCATCGAGGCCGAGCGCGCCGCCACCATCCGTCACGGCGTGCGTGCCATGGCGGCGATCAACCAGACCACCGTGCCGTGGTGCACCATCATCATGCGCAATTGTTTCGGCGTCGCCGGAGCCGTGCACCAGCCCGCCGGCCGGTTGGCTCTGCGCTATGCGTGGCCGTCCGGCTATTGGGGCTCGCTGCCGCTCGAGGGCGGCATCGAGGCGGCCTATCGGGCAGACATCGATGCCGCAGCGGATCCGATCGCCAAGCTCGCTGAGATCGAGCAGCGGCTGAACAAGCTGCGGTCGCCGTTCCGCACCGCCGAGGCGTTCTGGGTCGAGGAAATCATCGATCCGCGCACGAGCCGGCCGCTGCTCTGCGAATTCGCGCGGCTTTCCGACAAGCTTGTCGCGCCCGGTCCGTCCGCGTTCCCCATGCGTCCCTGAAAGGCTTGCCGAGATGTCCGATACGTCGGTGTTGTCCGAGCTCAATGCCGTGGTGTTGACCATCGCGGTCGCCACCGGCGATCGCGTGCAAAACGGCGATACCTTGATCGTGCTCGAATCGATGAAGATGGAGATACCGGTCACCGCGCCGCGCGACGGCACCGTGGCGGCAATCCTGGTGCAGGAAAAGCAGACCGTCGAGGAAGGCCAGAAGCTCGCCATCCTTGGCGATTAACCGGTCTATCAGGACGCGGGAAGGCATTTCCGCCTTGGGGGCATAGTGCCATAATGCAATGGCTATACCCCAGTAGAAGAGGGGCAGTGCTTTTGCTTGAGCGCGTCAGCCTTCTGCAGGAACAAAACTCACCGCGTTTCGGTTGAACCGAGCGGGAGTGCGGAAATGGCAGCCGCAAGAGATTACCAGCGATTCTCAGCCCGGTGCCTTGAAGCGGCGCGCAGAACCGATGATCCGCAGCATCGGGCGTTTCTGGTCGAAATGGCCCAAGCCTGGCGGCGACTTGCCGAGGAAGCGATGAGTTCCAAAGGTGCCCAAGTAGTCTGTTCCGCAGCCGAGCCAGATCGGGGTGACTAGACGCGTTACGCTCCATCCTCATAGAGAGGACTTATTTCACTCGCCGTGTTCTTGGCATGCCATTTCGGCCCAGGACCCCGCATGTAATGCAGCTCCGGCCGATAGGAGTTCAAGGCGTAACCGATCGTCCGCCACAGTTCGCTGACAGCTTCCGCGAATTCACGGCACATAGTGCTCTCCCAGCGGGGCATTCTGGGAGTTTCTGTTGTTCCGACAATTCAGGAATTCTCCGCTAAGGGATGTTCCGTATTCGTGGTTCGCGCGTGGCTAGATTGCCAGCTCTTCGAGTAAGGCCGCGATTTGCTTGTCTCTAGGTTTGGACAGGCTTGCATCTAAAGCCGCAATCCTTGCGCGTGCCGGGATGACATTGATTCAGATCAATGCACTCCGCCAATTATTCCGCCTGCCTGGAACGAGAAACGGTGGGAGGGTTTTCATGCAAATCGGCAACTCCACCTCCGCCGCAGGCGACGACCTCCTGGGCTGCCGAATGGCCATGCTGGGTCTCGATCTGAGCGCGATCGAAAGCTGCGGCGGCCAAGTGTTCGAAGCACTCATGCGGCGCTGCGCGAGCTGCGACTGTCGCGAGGCTTGCGCGCTCGACATCCGACGCGACCCCAACGATCCGGTCTGGGAAACCTATTGCCCGAATACGGCAACGCTCATTGCGCTGCCCGAGGCTTGGTGGCTGGGGGCCCGATAGGACCAATCCGTCAGCGCCGCTCCGCCGAGCTGCGAGCGGAAGCAGGCGCGCAATAGACCCGATAGACCGTGCGCACCAGCGCGCGCGCTTGCGGACTGCCGATCGAATACCAGATGGTCTGTCCATCGCGCCGTGCCGTGACCAGCCCGTCCTTCCGCAGCAGCGCCAAATGCTGCGACACGGTGGAGTGGCGGATCTTCAGCAGTGCAGCCAACTCGCCGACCGAGCGCTCCTTCTCGATCAATTGACAGATGATGATCAGGCGATGCCGGTTGGCGAGAGCTTTCAACAGCCCGCTCGCCTCGTCCGCCGCAGCAAACATGGCATTGGCTTGCATTTTCATAGCCGCGTCCATACGAACTGCAGCATATTGGGTCAATGGGCGGCACGCGGCGCGCCGGCAGCGTGCCGGTCGCTCGGCCGCGCGGCGCGCGGGCCTCACTCGACCGGACCCCTGCGTGACCGCCACCCGGCCATGCCGCCCGGATAATGCCGTACGTCCTGCCGTCCGGCGGCGATCACGCGATGCATCGCGGCAGTCGACCTTGAGCCCGCCTGACAGATCAGGACGACCGGCTTGCCGCGCGGAATGCGCGCCGGCTCAAATTGCGAGAGCGGATGATTGATCGCGCCGGGGATGTGTCCAGCGGCGTATTCGTGCGCCTCGCGAACGTCGACGACGGTGCAGGTCCCCTTTTGATGGGCCTGTTGTAGTTCCTCGTGAGTGACGGCCGGAACTCCGGTGGAAACCGTAAGCTTGGTCAACAATCGAGATAGCATCGAAGGGTCCTTCCCTGTCAGGAAACTTGGCCGCGCTTGACGGCCTCAAATTGCGCCAGCGCCGCCACAGCGTGGCTCGCATACATGACCGACGGCCCGGCGCCGAGATAGATCGCTGTCCCCAGCGTCTCCAGCACCTCGTCGCGGGTGGCGCCCTGGTCGAGTGCCGCCTTGACGTGGAAGGCGATGCAATCGTCGCAGCGGATCGCCACGGAAATGCCGAGCGCGACCAGTTCCTTGGTCTTGGTGTCCAGCGCCTTGGGCGCCAACGCCGCTTGCGCAATCGCCGAAAACGCCTTCATGACCTCGGGTGCACCGCCGCGCAAATCTTTCAAAAGCGGACGAAGCTGATCCGTCAGTCCCGGCCAACTGGCCTCCATTGTTCTTCTCCTGGTCAGCGGCAGCGCACCGCACCAACGTCGCGGGCCTTCGAATTCCCGCGGCATCCGACATGGCGGCCACCTCGTATCTTCACACCTGCGCATATACGGTGATACGAATATATTGTCAATGCCCTCGCCGCTCCGTTGACGCGAAGGAGAAGAGGCAATGTGCGAACTCCTTGCGCGGAAGGCGAGGTGCTCGCCATCCGGCACGGCAGGTTACTGGATTCTGCTGGTACGCACGCGGTGCGCCAGCCCGCTCTCGCCGAATAAGCGGAGATTGGTGGCATCGCCACCTGAGCTTCATGCGATCACGATATGAGCTTGCCAGTGGAATGGTGCGGACGGCGGGACTTGAACCCGCACGGGGTTTCCCACAAGGGATTTTAAGTCCTTCGATAATAGCGAAAAATTCTTATTTCACTGGGCTTTTTGATCATCCTAGCGAAAGTGTGTAAGGAAATGTGTAAAAATATATTCCTATCCATACCATAGTACCTCTCCGAGCGCCTTGCCTCACAAACGATATACGGTGCCGGCCGCGCCGCAAGGATTGGTACGTTCTCTAGCTCGCGCTTTTTATTTTCCGACTTTGTCAGCTCTCTTACGCACCACATCAAGTCTTCGGCGAATTGATGCGGCTTGTATCGAAAGACGTTTCTTCTTGACCCCTTTTTCGCGATCCGCGAGTGCGCTCAATTCACTTGCCCAACTGTGTAAGGCCGCGGTGTCATCGGGCACTATCTCTGTCGCACGACGATATTTACGAAACGCCTCTTGAAAAAGAACATCCGAACCGAACAGCCGCGCTGCGTCAGACAGCGCATGGCCCCAACTAAGGAACACGCTATAATTATCAGGATTGTAATCTGCGGCCGTGCGAAACTTTTCAAACGAATCGGCGAACGTCCTCCTTACACCTGTCCTTCGTGCGAGGTCATGCAACACCTTCCCCCAATTGCAATAGTCCATATCCGGCTCTTCGGAGAGAGGAGCAGAAATTACGTAATGATTAGATCGCAATACCACCGGCCGATCGGCCTGGGCCTGTTCCTCGAAGAACTTTCGTGATGCTCGTTCTTCAATTACATCGCGCAATCGCATAAACTGACCTACGCGCTCGTCCGGCTTCACGTCACGCCTGCCTTCAAGATCGTCCATCGCCGCGGTGCTGATCGCGCAAAGAATTACCTTACCCTGATTGAGCAGGGTGAACTCAACGACCATTCGATCGATGTTGTAGCTCTGCACCTCGCCGCGCTCTAGCGGCATCGCAAATTCTCCATGCTGGAGCGATTTCATTCTGCCACGTCGATAGGACGATGTCAGTTTAGATTTGATTGGGGCTCTGTGCTATACTATAAACCTATGAACACAGAGACCTTTTCTGTTCGCCTCGACCGCTCAGCAAAAGTGAGGCTGCAAAAGCTCGCCAAGAGCACCGGCCGCAGCAGAGCGTTCCTCGCCGCCGAAGCGATTTCCGCCTATCTCGATACCAACGAATGGCAGGTCGCCGGCATCACCAAAGCGCTCTCATCACTCGATCGCGGCAAAGGTATTGCCCACGCGCGCGTCAGTGAATGGGTTGCTTCCTGGGAGACCCGTAAAGAGCGTCCCGCGCCCAAGAGGGTATGACGCTCCTCTGGTCCCCGGAATCCATTCACGACCTTCTCGCCCTGCGCGCGCACATCGCCGAACATGATCCGGCCGCCGCTAAGCGCGTCGCCCTGCACATCCTCTACTGCGTCGAATATCTGCTGTCGGAAAATCCGAAGCTCGGCGCGCCCGGCCGCGTCCCCGGCACCCGCGAACTCGTGATACCCAAGACGCCCTACATCGTTCCCTACCGAGTGCGCGACTCTAAAATCGAAATCGCGCGCGTCTACCACAGCTCCCGTCGCTGGCCCGACCGCCTCTGAGGTGTGTGGGGGGGTCGCGATCGGGACCGCGCCTTTCGGGGGGAAAGGCGGTTCAAGTGTAGCGATAACCGCATTGAACTCTTCGTTAACTTTAGTGAGGCCGCCCCGGTTGGCGGCCTTTTTATTCTTTATCAACCGTTGCACGGTAATCATCAGCAGTCGCTCTTTGGTTCTGCGTAAGCGACGAGCCCCGGTGCCCCCAGCCCGGGGCTCTTTTCATTGCGACCATTTTCGTTGTTGCCAGCGCCGCAGCCCCTCAAGCTCTCCTAACCAATCCCCTTCTGCGGCTCAACCACGCCACGGCAGGCCGCCAAACCCTCCAAAATCCGTGACGCGAAATAAGAATTACGCTTCGCGCCCGCTCGATTAGGTGTTGAGCTTGGCCAATAGCTGCTTGAGTGCCGCTTTTCCTGCTTTGTTAGCGGCCGCCATGGTTCGAAAGAAGACGTGCGACTGTCCTATCGGGTGCAATTTACCGGCGCGATAAATCTCCCACCTCCACGGGTTCGGAGGGGACCCCCTAATCTTCACAACAACCGAATAATCAGTATCGTCAAAACCGACCTTATCCATGCGTGACTCATGCGCTCAGTGACCACCAAACACAACAAACAACCACGCCCTAATTGCCCATCGCCGGGTATTGCACCACGGCCACGATCCGGATAGTCTCATCGCGCGGCCCGTTCACCTCTGGCCGCAAAATATAACTTTAAGTCCCGGCGCCCGTTGCTGGGGCTTTTTTTGTCGGCCTCGACCGACCCAGCAACCAATCCCCTTCCAGGGCCCAACAGAGCCCCGCCGGGGGGGTCAAACCCTCCAGAATCCGTGAATTCCGGCTGAAATGGTGGTCTCACAGGTGTCATCAGCATCCGCGAGTCTGCGCGTCGGCGAGCCGTTTGCTCGCGTCTTGATGGGAGAATGCAATGACTAGATATTTCACACTGGGACTCATGCTGCTTGCCGGTGCCGCGCTCGGCGCTGCCGCTGGTAATGGTTTGCACGCGCAAGGAAAGTCGCCCGGCGCTTATGCAATCGTCGAAATCAGTGAAGTTGTTGACGCCGACCTCCTCAAACAGCTGCTTCCAAAAACTGGCCCGGCGGTTAAGGCCGGCGGCGGTCAATTTCTCGTTCGAACAGACAAAATCACTGCATTGGTCGGCACTGCGCCCACGCGCTTCGCGATTATCGCGTTCGACAGCACTCAACAGGCTGAAGCCTGGTATAGCTCGCCGGCCCAGAAGGAAGTCAACGCAATGGTCGAAAAAGCAGAGAAGGTGCGCTCGTTCATTGTCGACAGCGCGATGTAAGAAGCGGGGCACACACCACAACCAACGCCCAAGCACCGCTCAAACAGGCCGCCCGGTATTGCACCGCGGCCACGATCCGGGTAGCCTCGTCGTGCGGCACTCTCATCCTGCCGCAGTTTCCCCTCTAAGCCCCGGGCCCCCTTCCGGGGCTTTTTCTTTGGCCGCCAGCGAAAGGTTAATCAATCGTAAACAAAATGCTTGCCTCACACATACAATGATGGTATGTACTTTGCTGTACACTGGCACTTTTATCTTCGACACCGTCTCCAACGGCGCCGCTAGACTGCCCCAGTTCCCTCTGGAGCAGTGCCGGGTCCGACTTGTGAGGACGCCATGTTCGCGCATAAGACGATCGCGGGTCAACTCTTTGGTCTTGATGCCGTAGACTGGTCAGTGCTTCTCCTGGGCATCGCGCTGGCGAGTTTGCTGGTAGTGGTCTTCTGATCATTAATTGTCGCCGTGGCCTCCCAGGGCAGCGGCAGCAACCAATCCCCTCTCGTGGCTCAACCAAGCCGCGGCACACCACCAACCCTTCCAAACTCCGTGACGTGCCGAGCGCGTGGTAAAGTGCAGCCATCGCCTCGTGTATGGCCACACCACCTGCTCATGCCGCGTCCCCCACACCGTCAAACCACCCGGCCGCTGCCCTCATTGCGGCAGCACGCGCCTCATCCGCAAGGGCACCCGCCGCAAGAAGCTTGAGATTGTCCAGCTCTGGCAATGCAAGCTTTGCCGGCGCGCGTTCACACCCGCTCCCGCAGAGCTACGCTACAAAACCTATCCGCTTCGTATCATCCTCGACGGCGTTACCCTCTATAACCTCGGCTATTCCCTCCCCGAGGCCGCAACAAAATTAAAATCACGGCATGGGTATAACGTCTCTCTTTCCACCCTTGCGAGTTGGATGAAAGAGCATTGCGAGCTCACGACTTACCGCCGCCTGCGACCGCAGCTTCGACACCTATTTCCGCCAACCAAAACAATCCGTCGTTTGAAACTGTATCACCGACAGGTCTACAGCTTCGCCTTTCATCGTCCAAAACTTGCGCTGCTGCGTGAAAGCCGCCAGCACGCGCGTCTCGCTCCCCTCGCCGATTTCCTTGAGCGCGTTCCTAACGACTGCCCGCACGAGCTCTTTCGCGAAAGCTCCCGAGCCTCGCAGATCCCAAATTTCGTAAACCGAAACCATCTCATCGTTGTCGAGAAAGAGAACTTCGCGACACGCACCGCCGCGCTCATCGTCCCCACAGTTGGAGACAATCGCTTGCGGCACGAGGCGCTACAGCGTTTCATGCTCGCCAACGATTCCGTGACGGTCGCCGTTGAAGTTCCGATTTGGTTGACGGCCGCCGACATCGACGCGCTTGAGGTTGAGTATGGACTTCGGCTCCTGCCCGAAGGAGGCGGGCCGCGCGTCCTCACGGGCCACATTGACTTTCTTCAGGTACGCAATGGAGCGGTCCACATCCTCGACTACAAGCCGGACGCCCGGACGAATAAGCCGATCGCGCAGCTCACGCTCTATGCGCTGGCGCTCACGCGCCTAGCGGGACTGAGGCTCTTTGATATCAAGTGCGCCTGGTTCAATGAAGAGCAATACTGCGAGTTCTTTCCCCGCTCGCTTCTCGCACAGGACCGGCCGAGAGGTGGAGGCGAGGCCGGCCATTAAGACAATGGTGCGGGCGGCCGGAATCGAACCGGCACGGGGTTACCCCCAACGGATTTTCATACCAGCTACGGCTTTCGCCGCCGCCACGGATGGCGTTTGTGGTCTGGACTATACCTTCACCCTAGCCAGTGGCCTTAGGTGCTGCCCGTCTAGTCTCTACACCTTCCCTTTCGGGCTTGGCTCGGGATTGCCATCTGACAGGTTCCCCCGAATTTGAGCAGTTCTGCGTCTCGAGTTTCCCGCGAGAGCACTCAATCCTTCAAGTCCGTTGCGTCTACCGTTCCGCCACGCCCGCGTGGCGCCTTCTCTATAGTCCGCACAGCGTTCGGAGCCAAGATCGGCTTCCCTTTACCTGGCCCGGTCCAAGCAGGCCGTGGCCGCCTTACATTGATCGCTGCCGCATCGAGGCTCGTCTTGATGTGCGAGGCGTAATACTTTTCGATCATCTCCACGCTGGTACGGCAGTTCTTGGCAATTTGATAAATGTCCGCACCTTCCATCAGGCGGAAACAGACGTACGTGTGCCGCAGGCTATACGCCGTGCGGCGGTTCCCTTCCCGGTCAAACTTCAACCCGACTTCGTCGAGAATAGTGTTGAACAGCCCGGGGTGGGTTTTTGGAAACAGGCGATCTGTTGGCTCCGGATTGTTTCGCTTCTTGAGGCGCTGGAAGGGTCGCACCGCGCCTGTCGTGCTCTTGCAATAGCCGACACCGCGCTTGCCGCGCACCTCGATCTCAAGGATCGTTTCGTTCGTCGCGTAATCTTTGACAACTTTCACGTCTCGGTACTCTAACCGCGTGGCTTCGTCCGGCCGCAGGCCGGTATTCGCCATAAACAGCACAAAGTCATGAAGCTGCTCATATTCCCACAGGTATCGCTTGCGCTTGGGGTTCCTCGTGCGCTCGCGCGTGGCTTCGTACAGTGTCCGGTATTCCTCCGGAGAGAACCACGCCCGGTGCGAAATTTTCTCCGACGAGCGGAACGGCTCGGACAAATCCGGCAGTTGCTGCAGCCACCCATGCCGGATGGCGGTCTTCAGCACTTGGCGAAGGCATACGATTTCTTGATGAAGCGTGCTGCGCGAAGGCGCCTTTCCTCGGTCTACCATCGAGTTTTCGCGCCGGTGGATGCGATACTCTTGCAGTTTGCCCGAGGATACCTCCGAGAGGCCCATCCGGCCGAAGAACGGAAGCAGATGGAGCTTTAACCGTCGGCCATGCCCCTCCACATATTGGGCGTTGCGCCGGCCTTCGGTGATGATTTCGTACTCGCGCAGGAATTGCTCGGCTGCCTCGCGAAATGTCTTCTCGCCGACCACCTCCTCGCGGCGCTGTTTTCCTTTAAGTTCTAGAAACCAATCTTCGGCAATATCCTTCGCGCGATCGAAGCTTTCTTCCTTCGTCGATATGCGGCGGTTTTTGCCGTTGAGGTACGTTGAGCATTGCCAGTGCTTACCCTCGCCGCGCTTGTAGAGATGCAGTTTGCCCCGCATCAGCACATGGTGTGCCACCATTCTCCCCTTCCCAGGATACAAATCCTAATTTGTGTAAGACTTGTGCAAGCCTATTTCGGGCTTCTCGGCACGTCAATTTATTTCGAAAATGGCTGCGGGACTGGCACTTTGGACATTGCCGGATTTTGCTCTGGTCCGCTTTTAAGTCCCTTGTGTCTACCGTTTCGCCACGTCCGCAGAGCGGACCCCAAAAACAGTCCGCGCGGCCGCACTTGTAGCACCCGCCGCGCGGGCGTCGAAGCGCGGACTGCACGGCCGTGCCCGCTCTATAATCCCGCTTCGTTGATCGGCGGCTGAAAAGCAAGCCCGGTGTCCCAGGGAAAGTAAATCCAGGTATCCTGCGACACTTCGGTGATGAAGGTGTCGACCAGCGGCCGGCCCATCGGCTTGGCATAGACCGTGGCGAGATGGGCGCGTGGCACCAGGGCGCGCACGACGGTTGCGGTTCTGCCGGTATCGACCAGATCATCCACCAAGAGAACGCCGGCGCCCTGCCCGCCGCCGAGCGCGACAATGGCGGGGGCGACGCCCTTGAGCACCGTCACCTCGCCCTGGCTGGCGTGGTTGTAGCTCGACACGCACACCGTCTCGATCACCTTGATGCCGAGTTCGCGCGCGACGATCGCCGCCGGCACGAGGCCACCGCGAGTGATGCAGACGATGGCTTCGAACGGACCCGCGCCACTCAATCGCCAGGCCAGCGCCCGCGAATCGCGGTGGAATTGCTCCCACGAGACCGGAAAGATCTTCTCGGGATTGCGCGGCGGCGGTGTGTCGGGCTGCTGCACTGCGGGCTCCATTCTTTAGCCGGCCGCGAGCTGCGCCTGCACGCGGGCCAGCATCGCCTCGACCGCGGCCTTGGCGGCGGCGAGCTTTCGCGGGTCGCGCGAGCGCAGCACCACATGGGTGTTGGCGGCACGCTTCTCGTCCATGAACGGGTAGGAGCCGATGACGACGTCAGGATGCGCCGCCGCTACGGCGCCGAGTTCGGTGCCGATATCGCCCTCGCGGCAGTCGGCGCGCACGGTTTCCGACAGCACTTTGGCGCCGGTCTTGAGCTGCGGCGTCACGTATTCGAGCATCGCCTGCATGACTTGCGGGATGCCCGCCATGACGATGACATTGCCGATGCGAAAGCCGGGCGCCGCCGAGATTTTGTTGAGCACCAGCTCGGCTCCGGCGGGCAGGCGCGCCATGCGCATGCGCGCCTCGTTCATCACGCCGCCGGTCTGGGCCAGCCGGGCGCGCAAAATCTGGACCACGCGGGGGTCATAGTCGATCGACGCGCCGAACGCCTTGGCGACCGCGTCGGCGGTGATGTCGTCGTGGGTAGGACCGATGCCACCGGTGGTGAAGACATAGTTGAAGCGCGCACGCAAGGCGTTAAGCGCGGCGACGATTTCCAGCTCTTCGTCGGCGACGACACGCACCTCCTTGAGATCGATGCCGATATTGGTCAGATATTCGGCGACGTAGCCGATGTTCTTATCCTTGGTGCGGCCCGACAAAATCTCGTCGCCAATGACAAGCAGGGCGGCAGTGACAATCTCGCTTTCGGCCGCGCCGGTCATGGGCAAAATCTCCGCGCTTCCCCGGTTTCCCTCTAGCGCGGCAGCCGGGGCGGCTCAAGCGTGGCACCTATGCGCCGCCGCTGCTATGGTCAGGACGAGTTTTGCACTAGGCTTGTGCAAATTGCGATTTTGCGCCGTCTATGTCACGCAAAGTCAGGGAGAGGGGACGTCATGGATTTCTCGATATCGGAGCGGCAAAAACACTGGCGTGACCGCGTCACCGTCTTCATGGACGCGCACGTCTATCCGGCGGTCGAAACCTACCAGCGCCAGGCCGCCGAAGGCGAGCGCTGGAAGGTCATCCCGGTCCTCGAAGAGCTCAAAGCCAAGGCCAGAGCCGAGGGGCTGTGGAACCTGTTCCTGCCGCCCTCCTCCGATCACGACAAAGGCGAATATCACGGCGCCGGACTGACCAATCTCGACTACGCGCTTTGCGCCGAGCGGATGGGCCGCATCTCCTGGGCATCGGAAGTGTTCAATTGCTCGGCGCCCGACACCGGCAACATGGAAGTGCTGCATCGCTACGGATCGCCGGAGCAAAAGGCCAAATGGCTGAAGCCGCTGCTCGCCGGCGAGATCCGCTCGGCGTTCCTCATGACCGAACCGGCGGTTGCTTCTTCCGACGCCACCAATATCGAAACCTCGATTACCCGCGACGGCGGCGACTACGTGATCAAGGGCCGCAAATGGTGGTCGTCGGGCGTCGGCGACCCGCGCTGCAAGATCCTGATCGTGATGGGAAAGACCGACCCGACCCGCGCTCGGCACGAGCAGCAATCGCAAATTCTCGTTCCGCGCGATACGCCCGGGGTCAAGGTCGTGCGCATGCTGCCCGTGTTCGGCTGGGACGACGCGCCGCACGGCCACGCCGAGGTTCTTCTCGACGACGCGCGCGTGCCGGCCGGCAATCTCTTGCTCGGCGAGGGCCGCGGTTTCGAAATCGCCCAGGGCCGGCTCGGTCCGGGGCGTATCCACCATTGCATGCGCACGCTGGGAGCGGCCGAAGTCGCGCTGGAAAAAATGACCAAGCGGCTTCTCTCCCGCGTCGCCTTCGGCAAGAAGATCGCCGAACATTCCATCTGGGAGCAGCGTATTGCCGAGGCGCGCATCGACATCGAGATGACGCGCCTCCTCTGTCTCAAGGCCGCCGACATGATGGACAAGGTCGGCAACAAGGCGGCGCAGCTCGAAATCGCCATGATCAAAGTGGCGGCGCCGCGCGTCGCGTTGCGCATCATAGACGACGCGATCCAGGCGCATGGCGGCATGGGCGTCACCAGCGACGCCGGCCTGGCGTCGTCGTACGCGCATATCCGCACGCTGCGGCTTGCCGACGGTCCGGACGAAGTCCATTGCCGGGCGATCGCGCGCCTGGAAATGCGCAAATATACCAATACGCGGATCTGAGAATACGTCTCTCCTGGCTCAATGCGCGTGTTCGAGGAACAGGCGCTTGAGCTCATTTTTCAGGATCTTCCCGTTGGCATTGCGCGGCAGCATGCCGGGCGAGAACAATATCTTCACCGGCACCTTGAATGCCGCGAGCCGCTCGGCGACGAAGCCGCGCAGTTCGTCTTCGCCCGCCGTCATGCCTGGCTTGAGCGTGACCACCGCGCCCGGCTCCTCGCCGAGCGAGTGATGCGGGATGGGCACGACCGCAGCGTCGATGACGGCGGGATGCTGGTAGAGGGCATTTTCCACTTCGATGCAGTAGATGTTCTCACCGCCGCGGATCAGCACGTCCTTGGCGCGGTCGAGGATGTAGCAAAAGCCCTCGTCGTCGAGTCTCGCGATGTCGCCGGTGCGCAGCCAGCCGTCGATGAATGTTTCAGCGGTGGCGGCCGGGTTGCGCCAATAGCCGCGCACGACGTTCGGACCTTTGACCCAAAGCTCGCCAACCGCGCCGACCGGCAGTTCATGGCCGTCCGCGTCCATGAGCTTCATTTCGCCGACGGGCGTCGCTGGACCGCTGCTAGTCGGCCGCAATTCATAGTCTTCGGCCGAATGACCGGTGAACGCGCCCGAGGTTTCGGTCATCCCCCACCCCAGCGCCGACGCCGACTGCGGGAATTTTTCCTTTAATTTCGGCACCAGCTCGGCGGCGGCCGGCGCCCCGCCATAAGCGATGCTTTCCAATGAGGACAGATCGTATTTCTCGAGCGCCGGGTGCTCCAGCAATTGCCAGGCGATGGTCGGCACGCCGCCGGTGACCGTAATGCGCTCGCGTTCGATGAGCTGCATCGCCAGCTCCGGGTCCCATTTGTGGATGAACACGAGCTTGCCGCCCGTCGCCACCAGCGGGATCATCGTGGCGTGGCAACCCGTCGTGTGAAACAGCGGAACCACCAGCAGACAGGCCTTCTGCGGCGCATTGGGATCGGGCGCCGGTACCGGCTCGCCGCGCCGCACGAAGCTTCGCGCCAGCGAATACGCCCTGACCAGCACCCCGGTGCACGCATTGCGGTGCGTGCCGACGGCGCCCTTGGGTTTGCCCGTCGTGCCCGAGGTGTAAAGGATCGTGGCATCGTCGTCAGGGTCGAGCGGCACGTCTGGCAGCGGCCGGTCCGGCAACAGGTGCCAGGAATTGACGTCGCCGGTAATCGATTCAAGCTTGGTGACCTTCGGATGCGCCACATGCTCGCTCTCGCGGCTGACGAAAACGCGCTCCAGCGCCGGACAATTGTGCAAATGCTCGAACAGCCGCTCAAGCCGCTCGCGATCGACGATCGCGACCTTGGCGCCCGAATCGTTGAGACCAAATTCGAGCTCGGGACCGGTCCACCAGGCATTGAGCAAAGTCGCGACGCCGCCCACGAGCAGACAGCCGAACAATGCCGCAGGCCATTCCGGCACATTGCGCATGGCGATGGCGACGCGATCGCCTTTGCCAATTCCGGCTTGTTGCAGCGCCTCGGCGATGGCGAGCGCGGCGCGGGCGAAGCTCTCGTAGCTCGCGCGCTCGTCGCGATAGACGACAAAGGTCTTGTCGCCGTGTGCGCGTCCCAAAAGAAAGATTTCGCGCATGGTCGGCGGCGCGTTTTTCCACACCCGCGTGCGGACGCCGCGAATGTCGCATTCCTCGATCTCGAACGGAGAACCCGGTTGGGTCAGCGCCGCATTGGCTTGCGCAAGCGAAATGGCTGGGAATGTCTTCGCTGCCGCCATGGCCTCTCCCTTACGCTGACGGCGTCACGCCGAAGTCCAGCTATCCGAGATCAATAATTGTGTAGCCGGGCCAGGCGGTCGGCGTGAAAGCCCGCATCGCCAAATAGCTCCTGACCGACCCGTGCGCGCTTCATGAAGAAGCCGATGTCGAATTCGTCGGTCATGCCGATGCCGCCATGCATCTGAACGGCCTCCTGCACCGCGAGCGTGGCGCTGGCGCCGGCGCGCGCCTTGGCGACCGATACGAACAGCGGCGCGCGTTCGAAATCGCTGTCGAGCATCTGCAGCGCTTTTAAGACCGCGGCCTGCGTGATTTCGAGCTCCGTGAAAAGGTGCGCGGCGCGATGTTGCAAGGCTTGGAACGAGCCGATCGGCTGGCCGAATTGCTTGCGCTCCTTGAGGTAGCCGAGCGTGCGGCCGAACGCCTCCTCGGCCAGTCCGGTCAGCTCAGCGGCAACGGCGGCGCGGCCGACGTTGAGCGCGGCTTCGAGAACCGGCCAACCGTGATCGACCTCGCCGATCACGGCATCGGCGTCGACCTGGACCCGATCGAACCGGATGCGCGCCGCATTGTGGGCGTCGACCATGACAGTGCGCTCGACGCCGACGCCGTTGGCCTTGGCGTCGACCAGAAACAGCGTCAGACCGTCGGTTTCCCCCGGCGCGCCGGAGCTGCGCGCGGCGACGATCAACAGATCGGCAACGTCGCCGTCGACGACGAAGCATTTGTCGCCGGTCAGCGCAAAGCCGTTGCCGCTGCGTTCGGCCTTGAGCGCCGTTGCGCTTGGCGCGTGTTTCGTGCGCTCGTCGACCGCCAGCGCGAGAAGAAGATCGCCTGCGGCGAGTTTCGGCAAAAGCTCGGCGTTGCGGGCGTTGTTGCCGTCGCGCAGAAGCGCCGTGGCGCCGACCAGGGCAGTCGAGAGAAACGGCGACGGCGTCAGATTGCGGCCAATTTCCTCCATGATCACGCCGGCTTCAACATAGCCGAGACCGGAGCCACCCAAAGCTTCGGGCACGAGGACGCCGCAAAACCCCATTTCGGCGAACGCCATCCACAGCGCGCGGGAAAACCCCTCGGGATCGCGGGCGTCGCGCAGCTTGCGCAAATGCGCGATCGGAGCCTTGTCGGCCAGAAAGGCGCGGGCGTTGTCCCGCACCATCGTCTGCTCTTCGTTGAGAATAAGGGCCATCGTCCGCTCCGATCACGCGCCGGGCAGTTCGAGGATACGCTTGGCAATAACGTTGAGCTGCACCTCGCTGGTGCCGCCTTCGATCGAATTGCCCTTGGTCCGCAGCCAGCCGCGGGCCCGTTCCCCGTGCCTGGAGCGTTCGCTCTCCCATTCGAGGGCCTCCGAGCCTCCTGCCGACATCACGAGCTCATGACGGCGTTTGTTCAATTCGGCACCATAATATTTGAGCATGGACGAAATGGCCGGATTCACTTGCTTGGCCTTCAGGCGGTCGCCGGTACGCTCCAGAGCCAATTGAAACGCGAAGGCGTCGATCTCGAGCCGCGCAATATCGGCGCGCAGACAAGTGTCCGTGAGGACGCCGGCTTCCGTTCCCACGGACTCGGCGGCGACCTGTCCGAGCGGGCGCCCTGCCCCGAGCCCGATGGCGCTGATCATCTCGCGTTCATGCGTCAACAGATATTTGGCGACCTCCCAGCCCTTGTTGAGTTCGCCGACCACGTTCGCCTTGGGCACCCGCACGTCGTCAAAGAAGGTCTCGCAGAACGGCGACATTCCGGAAATCAGCAGGATCGGCTTGGTGGAGACGCCCGGTGTCTTCATGTCGAACAGGATGAAGCTGATGCCGAGATGCTTGGGGGCCACCGGATCGGTGCGTACCAGACAAAAGATCCAATCGGCCTTGTCGGCGTAGCTGGTCCAGATTTTTTGGCCGTTGACCAGGAAATGATCGCCCTTGTCCTCGGCCCGCGTCGCCAGCGAGGCGAGGTCCGAGCCGGAATTGGGCTCCGAGTAACCTTGGCACCAGCGAATTTCGCCGCGCGCGATCTGCGGCAGATATTCGCGCTTTTGCGCCTCCCTGCCGTATCTGAGCAACGCCGGACCGAGCATCCAGATGCCGAACGAATCCAGCGGCGAACGGCAGCCGAGCTTGCGCATTTCGCCGCGCAGGATCTTGCCCTCCTCGCGCGACAGCCCGCCGCCGCCATATTCTTTCGGCCATTCCGGCACGGTCCAGCCGCGCGCCAACATACGTCCAAACCACAGGCGCTGGCCGTCGGACTTGAACTTGGCGTTGCGCCCGCCCCAGAAGCGATCATCATCGTCTTCCAGCGGCAGCCGCATGTCGGGCGGGCAATTGGCCTCGAGCCAGGCGCGCGTTTCACTGCGGAATTTTTCGAGATCGGACATCGGTCAGTTCTCCTTCGCGGCTTGCGCCGCCGCAGTCGTCGCGATCAGGCAATCGTAACGCCGCCATCAACGACGATGGCTTGCCCGGTGATGAAACTTCCGGCCTGCGAGGCCAAGAGGATCGCGGCACCGGCGATCTCGTCGGGCTCGCCGATGCGGCGCAGCGGCGTCTGTTCGTTCCGGCGTTTCAGATTGTCGGGATTTTCCCAAAGCGCGCGTGCGAAGTCGGTGCGAATGAGGCCCGGGGCGATGCAATTGATCCGGATGTTGTGCGGGCCAAGCTCGACCGCAAGATTGCGGGCGAGCTGCAAATCGGCGGCCTTGGAGATGCAATAGGTGCCGATGACCGGGCTGCCTCGCAGCCCGCCGATCGACGAGACGATGATGATCGAACCGTCCTTGCGGGCGGTCATCTGCGGCGCCACCATGGTGATCAGCCAATGATTGGAGACAATGTTATTGTCGAGGATCTTGCGCAGCTGCTCGTCGCTGATCGTCGCCATCGGCCCGTAATGCGGATTGGAGGCGGCGTTGCAAACGAGGATATCGATTTGGCCGAACGCCCGCATCGTCTCGTCGACCAGACGCCGGAGGTGCTCTTTCGAGGAAATATTCGCGGATAGGGCGATGGCCCGGCCGTCGCCGTATTTCGCGTTGATCGCCGCCGCTACCTCGCGGCAGGGCTCGAGATTGCGGGAGGAAACGACGACCTTGGCGCCGTGCTCGGCCATCCGCTCGACGATGGCCCGGCCGATGCCCCGCGATGACCCGGTGACTACTGCAACCCTGCCATGAAGATCAAATAGCGACACGAAAGTTCCTCCCCGCGCGCATATTATGTATCTTGCGGCTCACCTTATTCAGACCGCAGCAACCCGGCAAGCCAAGAGGAAACGAGCAATGGCCGCCATCAACGCCGTAACCGATCTCACTCGCGAAGGCGATATCGCCGTACTGACGATCGATTCACCGCCGGTCAACGCGCTGTCGGCGGACGTCCGCACCGGGCTTCGCGACGGCGTCGGGCAAGCCATGGCCGACCCCGCCGTCAAGGCCATCGTGCTAATCTGCGCCGGCCGCACCTTTATCGCCGGTGCCGATATTGCCGAATTCGGCAAGCCGCCAAAAGGCGCTCCGCTGACAGACAGCCAAGCCGCGATCGAAGGCGGCCCCAAGCCGGTCATCGCTGCGATCCATGGCACGGCTTTGGGCGGCGGTTGCGAAGTAGCTCTCATGTGCCACTATCGGGTCGCAGTGCCATCGGCGAGATTCGGGCAACCCGAGATCAAGCTTGGGATCATCCCCGGCGCCGGCGGAACCCAGCGCCTGCCGCGGCTGATCGGCGTCGAGAATGCGCTGGAAGTCATCCTTTCCGGTACGCCGTTTGCGGCCAAGCAGGCCCTGCAGTGGGGCGTCGTCGACGAGCTTGTCGAGGAAGGAAAATTGCGTGAGGGGGCGCTCGCATTCGCCCGCAAGGTCATCGACACGCACATGCCCTTGCGCAGAGTCCGCGATCTCAAGGACAAGATCGAGGCGGCCCGCGGCCGGCCGGAGATTTTCGAGAAGGCCCGCCGCGACTATGCCCGCAGGTACCGCGGCTTCGAAGCCTGGCAGGCCGCCATGCGCGCCGTGCAGGCCGCCGTTGACCTCCCGTTTGAGGAGGGAATGCAGCGGGAGCGCGAAGAGTTTCTTAATCTCGTCACGACGGCGCAATCGCAGGCGCAGCGCTATGTATTCTTTGCCGAGCGCAAGGTATGGAAGATCGCCGACGTGCCGGACGATACGCCTATTCTGCCGATCAAGAAGGTCGGCGTCATCGGCGCCGGCACGATGGGCGGCGGCATCTCGATGAATTTCCTCAACGCCGGCATCCCGGTGGCGATCGTCGAGACGGCGCGGGACGCGCTCGACCGCGGCGTCGCCACCATCCGCCGCAACTACGACAATACGGCCAAGAAGGGCCGGCTGACGCAAGCCGACGTGCAAACCCGCATGGGACTGCTCAGCCCCGGCCTGAACCTCGACGCTTTATCCGACTGCGGTCTCGTGATCGAGGCGATCTACGAGAATATGGACATCAAGAAGGAGGTGTTCCGCAAGCTCGACAAGATCGCCAAGCCGGGCGCGATCCTCGCCTCCAACACGTCCTATCTCAACATCGACGAGATCGCCTCGGTCACGAGCCGGCCGGATCACGTCATCGGCATGCACTTCTTCTCCCCGGCGAACGTGATGCGGCTCCTGGAAGTCGTGCGCGGCGAAAAAACGGCCAAGCCGGTGATCGCCACCGTCATGCAGCTTGCCAGGAAGATCGGCAAGATCGGTGTACTCGTGGGCGTGTGTCATGGCTTCGTCGGCAATCGCATGCTGCACCAGCGACAGCGCGAAGCGCAAAAACTCATCCTCGAGGGCGCCATGCCCTGGGACGTCGACCGCGTCCTCTATGATTTCGGCCTTCCCATGGGCCCCTTCGCCATGAGCGATCTCGCCGGCCTCGACATCGGCTGGTCGAAGGAGACCAGCAAATCCTCGACCATCCGCGAAATCCTGTGCGAAATGGATCGGCGCGGGCAAAAGACTGGCGCCGGCTTCTACGACTATGACGAAGCCCGCAACGCCAAGCCCTCGCCGCTGGTCGAAAAGATCATCCTCGACTTTGCCGCCAAGAAGGGCGTCAACCGGCGCACCATCTCGGACGAGGAGATTTTGCAGCGCTGCATCTATCCGATGATCAATGAAGGCGCCAAGATCCTCGCGGAGGGCAAGGCGCAGCGCGCCTCCGACATCGATATCGTCTGGATCAACGGCTACGGCTGGCCGGTCTATCGTGGCGGCCCGATGTTTTACGCCGATCTGATCGGTCCCGACAAAGTCCTCGCTAAGCTGCGGGAGTTCGAAGCGACCATGGGCGCAGACTTCACGCCGGCCGCGCTGCTCGAAAGGGTCGTCGCGGAAAACAAGCGCTTACAGGATTTGTAGCCACGAGAGGTGCAATGGACGGGATGGTCGAACCGCGCCGGCACGAAAAGTACGATGCGCTGATCTACGCCTGCCATGCGTTGGCGCCGGTGCGCACGGCCGTGGCGCATCCGTGCGACGAGACATCCCTGCGCGGCGTGGTCGACGCGGCCGAGGCCAAGATCATCAAACCGGTCCTGGTCGGGCCTGAGCCTCGCATCCGGGCGCTTGCGGCTTCCTTCGGCCTCGACCTTACCGGCCTGCAGCTTGTCGACACGCCGCACAGCCATGCCTCGGCGGCGAAGGCGGTCGAGATTGTCCGCAACGGGGAAGTCGACGCGTTGATGAAGGGCAGCCTCCACACCGACGAGCTGATGGCCGAAGTGGTCAACAAGGAGACCGGCATCCGCACCGCGCGCCGCATCAGCCATGTCTTCATCATGGACGTGCCGACCTATCCCAAGCCGCTTTTCATCACCGACGCGGCGGTGAATATTTTTCCGACGCTCGAAGACAAGGTCGACATCGTTCAGAATGCGATCGAGCTGGCACAGGCGCTGGGCATCAAGCAGCCGAAAGTCGCCATACTCTCCGCTGTAGAGACGATCACCTCCAAAATCCCCTCGACAATCGATGCCGCCGCGCTCTGCAAGATGGCCGACCGCGACCAGATCATCGGCGGGTTGCTCGACGGCCCGCTCGCGCTCGATAACGCCATCGATCGCGCCGCGGCGGCCGTCAAGCACATTGCCTCGCCCGTCGCCGGCGACGCCGACATCCTCTTGGTTCCCAACCTCGAAGCCGGCAACATGCTCGCCAAAGAACTGAGCTTCCTCGCCAACGCCGATGCAGCCGGCATCGTGCTCGGCGCCCGGGTACCGATTATCCTGACCAGCCGCGCCGACAATGTGCGCACCCGGATGGCGAGCTGCGCCGTTGCGGCGCTGTACGCCCACGCCCGCCGCGTCGCCGCCGCCGACATCGGCAAGCTCTCGGATTGAGCGTCGTGCGCGAGCCGCTCCTGGTGATCAACGCCGGCTCGTCGAGCATAAAATTCTCAATCTTCGAGACGGCGCCGGATCGATCACTGGCCGCGGGCGCGCATGGCCAGGTCGAGGGGCTCGGAGCGGCAGCCGGAACGCCGGCACGAATCGAGGTCGCCGATGCGCAAGGCCGCTGGCTGATCGAGCAGCCGATCGCCGGCCACGATCATCGCAGCGCTATGGCGGCTATTCATGACTGGTTCGCCGCCCACGTCGGCAGCGAGGCGGCCTTTGCGGGGGTCGGCCATCGCGTGGTCCATGGCGGGCTCGCTTTTGCGAAGCCGGCGCTGATCGACGACAAAGTGCTCGCCGCGATCGAGGAACTGGTGCCGCTGGCGCCGCTGCACCAACCGCACAACATCGCCGCGATCCGCGCGGTCAGCGCCATCGCACCCAAAGTGCCGCAGGTCGCCTGCTTCGACACCGCCTTTCATCGCCGCGCGCCACCGCTCGCCCAGCAATTCGCCTTGCCGCGGGCGCTCACCGCCAAGGGGGTACGCCGTTACGGCTTTCATGGCTTGTCCTACGAATACATCATGTCGGTCATGCCGCTGGTGGCGCCCGAATGCGCTGGCGGCAAATTGATCGTCGCGCATCTTGGCAATGGCGCCAGCATGTGCGCGATCGCGGCTGGCCGCAGCATTGCCACGACCATGGGGATGACCGCTCTGGACGGCCTGCCGATGGGGACGCGCACCGGCACGCTCGATCCCGGCGTCATCCTTTATCTGCTCCAGCATGAAGGATTGGATGCGAAAGCCGTCGAACACCTGATCTACGAACATTCCGGGTTGCTCGGCGTCTCCGGCCTGTCATCCGACATGCGTACTTTGATCGCGAGCGATCTGCCGGCGGCGAAGGAAGCGGTCGATCTTTTCGTCTACCGCATCGGCCGCGAGCTCGGCTCGCTCGCGGCGGCGCTCGGCGGACTTGACGCCCTCGTCTTCACCGGCGGCATCGGCGAACATGCCGTCGAGATTCGCGCGCGCGTCTGCAAAGACGCAGCATGGATCGGGGTCTCGCTCGACGACAAAGCCAACGAGGCCGGGGACCCGCGCATTTCGCGGCCGGCCTCCATGGTCTCGGCATGGGTCATACCGACCGACGAGAACCTGATGATTGCACGCCATACCAGGCAGGTACTCGACGCCGCGCTGGCGCGGCGTGCGTAGCGGTGAGCGTTACAAATGGCCGGTGAGGCGAAGGATGACCTCGATGACCGCGCCGGTCGCCATGCCGAGCGCGCGCGACACTACGCTGAGATTCAATCCCAACTGGGCTCCCAGCAACGGCAGCACAAAAAGAAGACCGAGGAGGATTGCTATCCCGTAGGGCTCCAAGCGCGCCAGCGGAGCGGCCGCCGCCCGCGGCAGTATTCCGATCAGGATGCGGCCGCCGTCGAGCGGCGGCAGCGGAAACAAATTGAACACCGCCAGCACGACGTTGATCAGCAGCGCGTTCGTCAAATTCTGCGCTAGCCATTGCGCGCTGGTGGCCGGCAGATAAAACACGACGTGAAACGCCAGCGCCGCAACAATGGCCAGCGCAATGTTCATGGCCGGTCCGGCGGCGGCGACCAGCACCATGTCGCGTCGCGGGTGGCGTAGCGCCCGAAAATTAACGGGCACCGGCTTGGCGTAGCCGAACAGAAACGGCGAGCGCAGCAGCAGCAGGATGCCGGGCAATAGGATCGTGCCGACCGGATCGATGTGCTTGAGCGGATTGAAGCTGACGCGTCCGAGCCGCCACGCCGTGTCGTCGCCGAGAAGGTGCGCCACGAAGCCATGCGCCGCTTCGTGGAACGTGACGGCAATGATCACCGGGATAACCCAGATCGTCGCCAGATGAATGATATTCGCGGTCACTGTGCTTTTCCCCGGATTACACGCTCGATCTGCGGCTTAACCCTGCCAAGAGCGCGAGTTGGACGGCGCGGTCAATGCCGACCGTTACGGCAAGCGCGCCGGAATTCAAACGCTTCCCGCCGCAGCAATGATCATCGCGCCTAAAACATGAGCACTAACGGAGAAAACGCCGTGAGTTACGCCCTTCCCTTGCCCGTTGAAGTTGGCGCAAAGATTGCAACATACGTGCTACTGCCATTGATGCGGCAGGCATTTCGAGCGGTGCACTCGAATTGGCCCCGGGGACCGACATGTTCGACGAAATGAGGGGCAGCCATGGCGCCGTGCGACCGGTCTACGCCGAACTATCGCGTTGGCTGGGCGAGGTTCCGCCGGATGTGCTCGACTTCCGCCGGCGCGAGGCGGAGCTGTTTTTCCGCCGCATCGGCATCACGTTTGCGGTCTATGGCGACCCCGAGGCGCAGGAACGTCTCATCCCGTTCGACGTCATTCCACGCATCCTGTCCGCGGCCGAGTGGACGGTTCTGCAACGCGGCCTCGAGCAGCGCGTCAAAGCCATCAATGCCTACCTCAAGGACGTTTACGGCCACCGCGAAATTCTCAAGGCGCAGATCGTCCCGGAGGACCTGGTCTTTCAAAATCCGGTGTTCCGCCCGGAGATGAACGGCCAAAAGGTGCCTCACGACATCTATGTCCATGTCGCCGGCATCGATGTCGTGCGCGTCGACGCCGAAAATTTCTACGTGCTCGAGGACAATGCGCGCACGCCCTCCGGGGTGTCCTACATGCTGGAAAACCGCGAGATCATGCTGCGGCTGTTTCCGGAACTGTTCTCGCGCTACCGCGTAGCGCCGGTCGAGAACTACCCGGACGAACTTTTGGCGACGCTGACCTCGATCGCGCCGCCGACCGCCTCCGCCGAGCCGACCGTCGTGCTACTCACGCCCGGCGTCTACAATTCCGCCTATTACGAGCATTCATTCCTGGCCGACAAGCTCGGCGTCGAATTGGTCGAGGGCCGCGACCTCACGGTGAAGGACGACGTCGTCCACATGCGCACCACCGAGGGCTTGAAGCGCGTCGACGTGATCTACCGCCGCATCGATGACGATTTCCTCGATCCGCTGGTGTTCCGGCCCGACAGCGCGCTCGGCGTGCCCGGCCTGATGTCGGCCTATCAGGCCGGCAACGTTACGCTGGCCAATGCGGTGGGCACCGGCATCGCCGACGATAAGGCGGTCTACAGCTATATGCCGGATATCGTGAGATTCTATCTCGGCGAGGAGCCGCTCCTGAAGAACGTGCCGACCTGGCGCTGCCGGGACAGCGAGCACCTGGCCTATGTGCTCGACCACATCGAGGAGCTGGTGGTGAAGGAAGTGCACGGCTCGGGCGGTTACGGCATGCTGATCGGGCCGAAGGCGGATAAGGCCACGGTCGCCGCGTTCCGCGCCAAGCTCAAATCCGATCCGAAGAATTTCATCGCTCAGCCGACGCTGGCGCTGTCGACGTGCCCGACCTGCGTCGACGACGGTCTTGCGCCGCGCCACGTCGACCTGCGGCCGTTCGTGCTGTCGGGCGGCGATCGCGTGCGCATCGTGCCCGGCGGTCTCACCCGGGTGGCGCTGAAGAAGGGTTCGCTCGTGGTCAATTCGAGCCAGGGCGGCGGCACCAAGGACACCTGGGTGTTGGACGGATGAGGAAGGCTTAGAGCGATGCTGTCGCGCACGGCCGATAATCTCTACTGGCTCGCCCGCTACGTCGAGCGCGCAGAATATCTGGCTCGCATCCTCGACACCACATACCGGCTGACGGCGCTGCCGCTGGCGTACGTCGGCGCCTCGAACGAATGGGAGTCTGCGGTCGCCACGGCTGGCTGCGCCGGCGCCTTCTTCGCGGCCTATCCGGAAGCGAACGAGGAAACCGTCACCGAATTCCTCGCCTTTTCTACCAGCAACCCGTCCTCGATCCGCAACTGCTTCGAGACCGCGCGCGTCAACGCGCGTGCGGTGCGCACCGCGCTCACCATCGAGATGTGGGACACCATCAACAGCGCCTGGCTCGAGCTCAAGAAGTGGGGCAACGGTCCGCGTTCACGCGAGGAGTTTGCCCGATTCCTGCGCTGGGTGCAGGAATCCTCACTGCGTTTCGACGGCTCGGCCTACCGCACCATGCTGCGCAACGACGCCTACTGGTTCTCGCGACTCGGCGTCTTCATCGAGCGCGCCGACAACACTGCGCGCATCCTCGACGTCAAGTATCATCTGTTGCTGCCGGCGCACGAGAAAGTCGGCGGCCCGCTCGACTACTTTCAGTGGGCCGCGATTCTGCGCTCGGTGTCGGCGCTCACCTCCTACCACTGGGTCTATCGTGAGAACGTCAAACCGTGGCTGGTCGCCGATTTGCTCATGCTGCGGGACGAAATGCCGCGTTCGCTAGCTAGCTGCTATGAGAACCTGGTACAGAATCTCGATCGCATCGCCCACGCCTACGGCCACCAAGGACCGGCGCAGCGGCAAGCCCGCGCCGTCCGCGCCCGACTGCAAAACAGCCGCATCCCGGAAATTTTTCAGACCGGATTGCACGAGTTCATCGACGATTTCGTCGAAGACAACAACCGGCTCGGAACCGCCATAGCCCAGCAATATCTGCTGTGACAGGGACAAGGGGCCAGTGGGGCAGCGGTCAGTAATTAGGAGACAGCGCCGCTTCGCGTCGTCTATTCTCCCTTGGCTGCCGTTTGACCTCTGATCTCAGATTTCTGATACCTGTTCACTAATATGCGTCTTCGCATCACCCAAAGCATGCTGCGCCGCTACGAACCGGCGGCCGCAGGCGTGATCCAAGTGCTGCGGCTCACCCCGCGCAACCACGAAGGTCAGTATGTCATCGGCTGGCGCATCGATGTGTCCGCGGACGTGCGGCTTCACGCGCATGAGGACGCGTTCGGCAATCTCACCCACGTCTTCACCGCCGCTGGCCCGTTCAACGCGTTGAGCGTCAAGGTGGACGGCGAGGTCGAGACGCAAGACACTAATGGAGTAGTGCGCGGCGCCGTTGAGCGATTTCCGCCGAATCTGTTTCTGCGCGACACCTCCTTGACGCAAGCCGACTCGCGGATCCGCGATTTTGCCGACGATGTCCGCGCCGCGGACGACGGCGACGTTCTCGCTTGTCTCCATGCACTGCAGGAACGGCTGCACGATGCGATGACCCATGAGGGGGACGCGTCGCCGGCCGCGCCCACCGCAGCGGAGGCTTTCGCGCAGAAGCGTGGCGCCGCCCGCGATACGACCCACATTTTCATCGGCGCGGCGCACAGCCTCGGCATTCCGGCGCGTTATGTCGCCGGTTATCTCAGCGCTGCCGGCTCCGCCGACACCATCGCCGAGGACGCCGGTCACGCCTGGGCGGAAGCCTTTGTGCCGGGTCTCGGCTGGGTCGGCTTTGATGCGGTGAATTGCATTTGTCCGACCGACGCCTATGTTCGCGTCGCCATCGGGCTTGACGCCCTCGGTGCCGCCCCGGTGCGCGGTACGCGCTACGGCGCGAGTGACGAGACCTTGGCGGTTGCGATCAAAGTCGATCAGTGAGCAAGCGAGCGGCCGTGCCATTGCCGCAAATGTAGCGCTGCCGCTATAAGGATCGCACCGGCGGAGCTGATGACTCGATGACCTATTGTTGCGGAATTCTGGTGCGCGAGGGGCTGGTGATGTTCGCCGACACGCGCACCAATGCGGGCGTCGACAATATCGCCACCTTCCGCAAGCTGCACATCTTCAAGGACCCCGGCAAGCGTATCATGGCAATCGCGTCGGCGGGGAATCTTTCCATCAGCCAATCGGTGGTGAGCATCCTGACGGAAGGGTACGACAATCCCGAAACCGGCGAGCACGAAACGCTGATGAACGCGCCCACCATGTTCCAGGCCGCGCAACGCCTCGGGCATGTCATCCGCATGCTGCTTGCCACGGAGGGTAAGGCGCTCGAGGCTTCGGATGTGACGTTCGACGTCTCTTTCCTGTTCGGCGGCCAGATCGCGGGCGAACGCATGCGGTTGTTCATGGTCTATTCCGCCGGCAATTTCATCGAATCCACGACGGACACGCCGTATCTGCAAATCGGCGAGCACAAATACGGCAAGCCGGTGCTCGACCGCGCGATCAGCTACGGCATGGACCTTTACGACGCGCTGAAGGTGGGTCTGGTTTCCATCGACTCGACCATGCGCTCGAATCTGAGCGTCGGCTTGCCGATCGATCTCTTGGTGGTGCGGCGCGATGTCTGCGATGCCGAGCTGATCCACCGCATCGAGCCGGGGGAACCGTATTTTACCGACCTTCGCGAGCGCTGGTCGGCGGCGTTGCGCGCCGCCCATATCGCCATCCCCCGCCCGCCCTACAGCAACAGGCGGTGAGCGCCGCACAAGCCAAGCCTCGTAAGGACGCCCAACGCCCGGCAGCAACGCCGGTAGACTGGCTCTGCCGCGATGAAATTTACCGCGCGTTAACTTTCACCAAGAATTCACGTTCGCCCGGTACCGGCTTTTCCGGCTTAACTGCAAGCGAATTGCAATCATTTTCGCCTTACGTTCGCGGCGAACAAGAATGATGCAAAGAGGGAAGCGTGACCACTTCGGCGCGGCCGCGAGTCGCCGGGGAGAACAACCGGTCGCGCCGGGACCGCGCGCGCCTGCGCCTGGTCGTGACGATCGGCGTACCCGCCGTCGTGGCGATCGTTTGCCTCGTCGCCGCGGTATTGACGTCCGCCCGGCGTGCGGATGAAGCCTCGCTCGATCGCGAGCGGCAATTGATCCAGCAAGCGATCGCAGATCGCGGCACGCGTATATTGCGCGAAGTCGAGAGCGTTGCCGCCACGTCGGACGCCAAGCAGGCCATTCGCCGCGACGACGATCCCCAATGGGTCGAGCGCCGTATCGGAAAATGGCTGGAAGATTTCTTCGATCATGACGTCGTGCTCGTGGTCGACGGCTCCGATCGACTCCAATACACGCGCTTCCGCGCCTCTGGCGATGCCGGCGCCACCGAGCTGGCGAAGGAACTTGCCGCGAGCTTCGGTTTTCTACGTGGGCGGCGCCTGCCCAGCGACAGCCTCCGGCTCATCGCCGCGCCAGATGCCGTAAAACCTGGCCGGTCTGCAGTCCTGATCCAGCATTTGCCGAACGGGCCGGCGATCGTCGCGGCGGTGGCGGTCGGCTCCGACAGCGATCTTGCTTCCGGTAACCCCAGCGCGCCCATTGTCGCCTCCGTCAAATATATCGACGACGACATGCTGCGCGAGATCGGCAATCGGCTGCAGCTGCCCGGCCTGCATGCCATTGGCGATGCTGCGCCGGCCCTCGACAAGGAGGCCGCTACAATTGCCGACGCCAAAGGTCAGACGATTGCCCGCTTTGCGTGGCAGCCGGTGCGGCCCAGCGGCCAGATCGCGGGATACGTGCTTCCCTTCATTGCCCTCGCGATTGCCGGTTTGGCCGTGCTCCTCGGCCTGATGGTGCGGCACATGCGGCGCAGCGAGCGCGCGATCGCCGCCGGCGAGACGCAGCTGCGGCACCTCGCCCTGCACGATCCGGTCTGCGGGCTGCCCAACCGCATCTATTTCGGTGAACGACTAGAGACCGTGATCGACGAGGTCCGTCACGGCGGCCCGTCGGCGGCTGTGTTTTACATCGATCTCGATCACTTCAAGGATGTCAACGATACGCTCGGCCACCATATCGGCGACGAGCTCATTCTCAAGGTCACGCAGCGCTTGAGTCGGGTGATGCGCGGCGACGATCTGGTTGCCCGGCTCGGCGGCGACGAGTTCGCCATCATCACCAGCTGCACCTCCGATTCCTATACCTTGCAAGCGACCGCCGGGCGCATCATCGCCGCCATCTGCGCGCCCTACGCGATCAAGGGGCACAACATTATCATCGGCGCGTCGATCGGCATTGCCGTCATCGACCGCCGCGCGGGCGACGCCGGCGATATTCTGCGCTACGCCGACATGGCGCTCTACCGCGCCAAGAACGAGGGCCGCAACCGCGCCTGCATCTACGACGCGGCAATGGACGCCGACCTGTCGCAGCGCAAGCTGCTGGAGGGCGATCTGCTGGAGGCGATCGAGAACGAGGGCCTGAAAGCCGCCTATCAGCCGATCGTCAATGCCAGCGGCGAAACCATGATCGCCGTCGAAGCGCTGGCGCGCTGGACCCATCCGCGCGCCGGGATCATTTCGCCGGCTGAGTTCATTCCGGTCGCCGAGCACTCCGGCCTGATTATCCAGCTGGGCGAGTGGATGCTGCGCCGGGCGTGCCTTGACGGCGGGAATTGGCCGGGATTGACCGTGGCCGTCAATGTGTCGCCACTGCAATTCCGCCGCTCCGACTTCGTCGACGTTGTCGAGCGTATCCTCAAAGAGACCGATTTCGACGCCAACCGCCTCGAACTGGAGCTGACCGAGAGCACGCTGCTCGGAAATTTGGAAACGGCGGAGCAGTCGATGCTGCGCCTCAAAGCCATCGGGGTGCGCTTTGCGCTCGACGATTTCGGCACCGGTTATTCGAGCCTGCTCTATTTGCGGCGTTTTCCGTTCGACAAGCTCAAGATCGACTCGAGCTTCGTACGCTCGATCGAGACGGCGTCCGACGCCGCGGCCATCGTCCACGCGATCGTCAGCCTCGGTCGCGGGCTGGGCATGAAAGTAACCGCTGAGGGCGTCGAGAATGCGGAGCAGCATTTGTTTCTGCGCGCCGCCGGCGTGCATTCCATGCAAGGCTACCGCTTCGGCAGGCCGGCCCAGCCGCCAACATCGACGCGCGATTGGCTTCTCCCGACGACTACCGTGTTGGCAGGCCCGACCAGGAAGTCGCGCTCGCGAGTTGAGCCCTCGTTGGCCTTGCCAAGATGTCTACGCTCTCCCCGCGCACGGGGAGAAATGGTATGCCGTTCAGCCGCACGAAATCAGGGAGGCGCCGATGGCAGCGCAGAAAATCGCATTGGTGACCGGAGCCGGCAGTGGCGTCGGCAAGGCCGCGGCGCTGGCGCTGGCGCTGGACGGCCATGCGGTCGTGCTCGCCGGACGGCGCGCGGATCGGCTTGAAGCGGTGGCAAAGGAGGCGAGCGGCACCACGCTCGTCGTACCGACCGACGTCAAGGACCCGGCCTCGATCCGGGCCTTGTTCGCCAAGACCAAGGAGGCCTTCGGCCGGCTTGATCTTTTGTTCAACAATGCCGGCGTCGGGATGCGCAGCATGCCGATCGAAGAGGTGCCGCTGGAGCGCTGGCAGGCTGTCGTCGCCACCAATCTCACCGGTCTGTTTCTCTGCACACAAGAAGCGGTCAAAATCATGAAGGCGCAAAACCCGCGCGGCGGCCGTATCATCAACAATGGCTCGATCTCCGCGCACACGCCGCGTCCCGGTACGGTTGCGTACACTGCGACCAAACACGCCGTCACCGGGCTGACCAAGCAGACCGCGCTCGATTGCCGCGACTACGACATCTGCTGCGGTCAGATCGACATCGGCAACGCCGCGACCGAAATGACCGAACGCATGGCCGAGGGCATGTTGCAGGCGGACGGCCGCATCATGCCGGAAGCGCGCATGAGCGCCGACAATGTCGGCCGTGCCGTGGCCTGCATCGCGAGTCTGCCGCTTGACGCCAACGTGCTGTTCATGACGGTGATGGCCAACAAGATGCCGTTCGTCGGCCGGGGATGACGGCCGCGCCGCTGGCGCGACGGCGCTGGGCGACACGCCGGCCTGAAACTAATCGACCGCGCTGACGACGACCTTGCTGCCGGCTTTGACCCTCGCCAGCGTCTTCACGTCGCCCAGCGCCTTCGCCCAGATATTGCAGGGGCTGGCAAGCCGCGTCTCATCGCCCTTCGATATCGGCGTGCGGCCGAAGCCGATGGCAATCGCATGACCTTCCGGCCAGTAGGCGATTTCGCCCGGTGTAACGACGGCGCGAGCTTCGCTCTCGCGCGCGACCTTCACTGCAATGTCGAAATAGACTTCCTTGCCCCAAGTCAGCGCTGACCCTTCGAGCGGCAGCGCCGCCATGATCGCTCGCGCCGTCGGCGTGTCGAGCGTTTGGGCGTCGAGCGTGACCGAGCCAAAGTCGAAGCGAATGCGCATGGGGCCAGGGATCAGTAATCAGCGACGTTCTGATTACGGATTACTGATTACCGATTACTGTCTCCCGGCTCAATGGAGCCGAAACTCGCCATCGACTGCGCGGATCTCGGCCGGCTTGATCAAACGCGCATGCGCGACGGTGACCGAGTGCAGCGGGCCCTCGAGCTTTTCCAGCCAGAAATTGAGGAATTTGTTCAACTCGGGAAACCTTGGGCAAAGATCGTAGTCCTGCCAGACGTAGGTCTGTAACAGCCACGGATGATCCGGCCGCCGGTAGAGGATGTTGGCCGTGGTCAGTCCGTAGCCTTCGAGCTGCCGGCGAAAGTCTTGCGAAACCCAAGTCTCTTTCGAACCCATAGTGCCCTCCGTCCCAACAGGGGGATTGTTTCGAGACTCGCTCCTCCATTGCAAGCCTCAAAAATGAAGAAGTTGTTTACTTTCAAGGCACTAGCAGCATTCTCGCGTCCGTGCTAACAGCCCGCAACTAGTTCGGTGGATTCAACGGAACTTTGTGGGATGGGTTTCCTCGGCGCCGGCTGGAATATTTTGCTGTCCGGTGGAACTGCCGCGCCGCAGGGCGAGCCCCGAGGCTGTTGGCAATCTCCCCGAATGAGTGCTAAAAAAATTTCAGCGACCTCTTGCGAGCCATAATTGGCGCCCTATGTCGCGCCCAGGCGGTCGGCCGAGGGGACTTAAGGAGACCGCTCGATCCAACAAACTACAGTCCAGTCAATTGCTTAGGAGGACACCATGAAGTTTCGCCCGCTTCACGACCGCGTTGTCGTCAAGCGCATCGATGCCGAGGAGACGTCAGCCGGCGGCATCATCATTCCGGACACCGTCAAGGAAAAGCCCTCGCAGGGCGAGGTCATTGCCGTGGGCCCCGGCGGCCGTGACGAGGCCGGCAAGCTCATCCCCATCGATATCAAGGTCGGCGACCGCGTACTGTTCGGCAAGTGGTCGGGGACCGAGGTCAAGATCGACGGCCAGGAGCTCCTGATCATGAAGGAGTCCGACATCATGGGCGTGCTTGACGAACCGATGGCAAAGAAGAAGGCCGCGTAGCGCAATAACCAAATCGGTCGTCCCGAGGTGCGCGCCGCAGGCGCGCCGCGAAGGATGACGCTCAAAGATCAACGGAGATATCCACATGGCTGCCAAGGAAGTCAGATTTTCCGTCGACGCGCGCGACAAGATGCTGCGCGGCGTCGACATTCTTAACAATGCGGTGAAGGTGACGCTTGGCCCCAAAGGCCGTAACGTCGTGCTCGATAAATCGTTCGGCGCTCCCCGCATCACCAAGGACGGCGTCACCGTCGCCAAGGAGATCGAGCTCGAAGACAAGTTCGAGAATATGGGTGCCCAGATGGTGCGCGAGGTTGCCTCAAAGACCTCCGACATCGCCGGCGACGGCACCACGACCGCGACCGTGCTCGCGGCCGCGATCGTCAAGGAAGGCTCGAAGGCGGTGGCCGCGGGCATGAACCCGATGGACCTCAAGCGCGGCATCGACCTTGCGGTCGAGACCGTGGTCGAGGAGCTGAAGAAGAACTCCAAGAAGGTCACCTCGAACGAGGAGATCGCCCAGGTCGGCACGATTTCCGCCAACGGCGACCAGGAGATCGGCCGCTTCCTTGCCGAGGCGATGAAGAGGGTCGGCAATGAAGGCGTGATCACCGTCGAAGAGGCGAAATCGCTCGAGACCGAGCTCGACGTGGTCGAGGGCATGCAGTTCGACCGCGGCTACATCTCGCCCTACTTCATTACCAACGCCGACAAGATGCGCGTGGAGATGGAGGATCCCTACATCCTCATCAACGAGAAGAAGCTCTCGGCGCTCAATGAGCTGTTGCCGCTGCTCGAAGCCGTCGTGCAGACCGGCAAGCCGCTGTTGATCGTCGCCGAAGACGTCGAGGGCGAGGCCTTGGCGACGCTGGTCGTCAACAAGCTCCGCGGCGGATTGAAGGTCGCGGCCGTCAAGGCGCCGGGCTTCGGCGATCGCCGCAAGGCCATGCTGCAGGACATCGCCGTCCTGACCGGCGGCCAGGCGATCAGCGAGGATCTCGGCATCAAGCTCGAGAACGTCACGCTGGCCATGCTCGGCAAAGCCAAGAAGGTGATGATCGACAAGGAGAACACCACGATCGTCAACGGCGGCGGCAAGAAGGCCGACATCGAGGCACGCATTGCCCAAATCAAGGCGCAGATCGAGGAGACCACCTCCGATTATGACCGCGAGAAGCTGCAGGAGCGGCTGGCCAAGCTCGCCGGCGGCGTCGCGGTGATCCGGGTCGGCGGCGCCACCGAGGTCGAAGTTAAGGAGCGCAAGGATCGCGTCGACGACGCGATGCATGCAACCCGCGCCGCGGTCGAGGAAGGCATCCTGCCCGGCGGCGGCGTTGCGCTTCTTCGCGCCACCGAAGCGCTGAAGAAGGTGCGCACGCACAACGAGGACCAGAGACATGGCGTCGACATCGTGCGCAAGGCGCTGTCGGCTCCAGCGCGCCAGATCGCCATCAACGCCGGCGAGGATGGCTCGGTCATCGTCGGCAAGATTCTCGAAAAGGATCAGTATGCGTTCGGTTTCGACGCCCAGGGCGGCGAATACGTCGACATGGTGAAGAAGGGCATCATCGATCCGACCAAGGTTGTGCGCCAGGCGTTGCAGGGCGCTTCCTCGGTCGCCGGCTTGCTCATCACCACCGAGGCGATGGTCGCCGAACTGCCGAAGAAGAAGGACAACATGCCGGCCATGCCGCCCGGTGGCGGCGGGATGGACTTCTAAAGGAAGTCCATCGAAAGCCGCCACCAACTCCTTGAAGTGATCAAAGTCGGCAACAGCCGACTTTGATGAGGCGGCGGGATGGACTTCTAGGAAATCCATCTAAGCCGCCACGCGCCAGGTGACGGAAAAATGCGAAGGCCCGGGACCAAATCCCGGGCCTTCGTCGTTAGGGGGTATCTGGGAAAAGACGTGATTGGACAAGAACGACCGCGAATGAAACGGTGCGCGTTCGTCCGGCGTCACCGGCTCATCGTGGCCGCTGGCGACGGCGTGGAACTCAACCGCCGCCGGTTGCCAGGGCACTATGGCGCAGGCGCGTGACGGCGATATGACGGTCCTATCCGGTCAAATCCGCGTCGGCATCGGCGGCTGGAATTACCAGCCGTGGCGCGGCGTCTTCTATCCGAAGGGTCTGGCGCAGGCCAAAGAACTCGCCTATGCGGCGAGCCGCCTGACATCGATCGAAATCAATTCAACTTTCTACGGCTCACAGAAGCCGGAAAGTTTTCGCAAGTGGGCGGCCGCCGTGCCCGAGGGTTTTATGTTTTCGGTCAAGGGGCCGCGCTTCGCCACCAACCGGCGCGTCCTGGCCGAAGCCGGTGATTCCATCAAGCGTTTTTTGGATTCGGGCGTTTTGCAGCTTGGCGAGCGGCTCGGTCCGTTGCTCTGGCAATTCGCGCCGACCAAGAAATTCGACGCCGCCGACTTCGGCAAGTTCCTCGAGCTATTGCCGGCGACGGCCGCGGGCAAGCGGCTGCGGCATGTCGTCGAGGTCCGCCACGACAGTTTTCGCACGCCGGAATTCATTGCGCTGTTGCGCAAGTTTGCCACGCCGGTCGTGTTTACCGACCACGCCAAATATCCGAACATCGCCGACGTCGCCGGCGATTTCGTCTACGCGCGTTTGCAGAAGGGCCAGGACACGATCCCGACGGCCTACCCGGCGAAGGAGATCGACGCCTGGGCCGGCCGCTTGCGGTTATGGGCGCAAGGCAAAGCGCCGGACGACCTGCCGCGCGTTGATGCGGCGTCCGCGCCGTGGAGAACCGCGCCGCGCGACGTCTTCGCCTATGTCATCCACGAGGGCAAAATTCGCGCGCCGGCGGCGGCCATGGCGCTGATCGAGCGATTGAAGCCGCAAGTGGCGCTTTCTTAGTAGCGCATGATCTTTTCGGAAAACCGGCTTCCACTTTTCCGGATCATGCTCCAGAGCGCGTCGTTGGTCGCGCGCAGCCGCCGCGCCAGCGCCGGCATCACATTGAGCGCAAAGTAGGGCGTCCGGCTGACCAGGAACAAAAACTGCTTCTCGCCGACGGGAACGAGCTTGACGTCGGTCGCCGCGATCGCGGTGGCGCTGCGCGGCGCACCATCGATCAGCGCCATCTCGCCGAAGATGCTGCGTTCCGGCAAGGTGTCGAGCAAGCGGTTGCCGAGGCGGATTTCGACGGTTCCGCTTTGGATAACGAACAGCTCCTCGGCCTTGTCGCCCTGCCGGAAGATGACATCGCCAGCGTTGTAGGCGCGGACCGCGGCGCCAGCGCCGGTCAGCAGCCCGAAATCAATGGCCGTATCCACCATAGCCATACCGCGTTCCCTGCTCGTTCGCTCGATGATTCAATCACACGACGGCGGACTATTACAGCCTTATGACAACGGCTCGGCGGGGTTTCGGCGTCGGGGGACAAGCACGGGCGCCCCGCTAAAAATGCTAACGGCCACGAACGAAGAGGTGCGCGTACATCCGGCGTCACCCGTCGTATTCGTGACCGTGCCGCGACGAAGCCTGGAAAGGCGTCAACGTCGCTGCGCAGTTAGATAGGTGCCGTTTCGCTATTATGCAAGACGCCGTATTGATGTAAGAGTCCCGCTTTGAAGCGATTGGGCAACTTCCTTGTCGGTTCGACGCTTCATGCCGACGTTCTTAGGTTTCTTCACCGTTAAAGCAGTCGCCGCGGAACCTCAACGACGGGTGACCATTTCAGGGAGGCAATGATGACGATAGACCAACAGAATGCCGAGCGGATGGGACGCGCGCTCGCCGGAGCTATCCATGAGCACTGGGGCCTGTTTCTGGCCGAAGGCATCATTCTGATCATCCTCGGCATTGCGGCGATCGCCTTGCCGCCGATCGCCACGCTCGCCTTCACGATCATTATCGGTTGGGTGTTCCTGATCAGCGGCGTCGTCGGCTTGTTTACGACATTCTGGGCGCGGCATGTGCCCGGCTTCTGGTGGTCGCTGATTTCGGCGATCATCGGCATCGCTGCCGGCGTCGTGCTGCTGCTATGGCCGATCACCGGAACGCTGTCGCTGACGCTGGTGCTGATCGCCTTCTTTGTTGTCGAGGGCATCGTTTCCATCATGTATGCCATCGAGCACCGCAATCAGCTGACCGGGCGCTGGGGCTGGATGCTGGTGAGCGGCATCATCGACCTCATCCTCGCCGGCATCATCTTTGCGGGGCTGCCGGGAACGGCGGTCTGGGCGCTCGGCCTCTTGGTCGGCATCAATATGCTGTTCGGCGGCGCGGCGTTGATCGCGATGGCGCTCGCGGCGCGGCACCCGGCCTCCGCTTAGGCAGGCCGCTTCGCGGAACCTAGTCGCCGGGCCGGTCGCTGCGGGCCGCGCCCCTGGGCCGGCAACAGCGCCTCACTCCGCCGGCGCCGTTTGCGGCACCCGGACCTTTTCGACGCCGTTGGCAAGAAACGCGATCAGCAGCGCCGCGACCAGGAAGCCAAGCGCCACGAACGCGGTGACGCCGAGCACGAGACCGAAGCCGCCGCGGCCGTACAGGATGGCGATCATCGACACCGCCGCGCCCGAAATCATGAAGGTGAGGAAATAGCGCACCGCGTAGACGCGGCCGCGCCAGGCATCGGCGGTGTAGCGCGCGATGACGAGGTCGTTGACCGTGATCTGGCCGTAGATCGCCGCCATGGTGAACGCCAGCGCCACCAGCAGCATGGCGCCGGTCGCATACGCCGCCCACACCACGCCGGCGAACTGCATGATGGCCATCGCGGCGAGAAGGATGTGCGGCCGGATGTACTCCACCAGCCGGCCGACCGCGATCTGCGCCAACCCGCCGCACAGAAACACCGCCGTCGTCAAGCCGCCCACGGCCATGAGCGAGATGTCGTTGCCGACACGCTCGTCGACGATCTTAGGTAACGCCACCGATATGGTGTTGAACACCAGCCCGGCGCTGAGCGCGACCACCACAAAGAGGCCAAAAATCGTCGCGGCGATTGGCACCGAAAGGGCAACGTCGGGCAACGTGCTGCGCGTGGCCGCGTGCCGCCTCTCGTCGGCAACCAGCCAGAGATAGGCGACGCCGGCGGCGATACAGATCAGGCCGGGCACGAGGAAGGCGCCGCGCCAGGAAAACGCCGCGGTCAGGGCGGCGGTGATGCCAGCTGCGAGCGAGACGCCGAGATTGCCGCAAACGCCGTTGAAGGCGAGCGAGCGGCCGCGTTGGGTCGCGTTCTCGATGAGCATCGCGGTGCCGACCGGATGATAGATGGCGGCAAAGACGCCGAGCGCGAACAGTGCCACAGCGAGCGCGTAGAGCGACGGCGCGAAGGCGGCGCCGATCAGCGACAGCCCGCAGCCGATATAGAACGCCGCCATCATGTTGCGGCGGCTCCAGCGGTCAGCGAGCCAACCCGCCGGCAGCGAGAACAATCCGAAGGCGATGAAGGAGGCGGTGCCGAGCGCAATCAGCTCGGAATAGGAACGGCCGGAGATCGCCGCCAGCTCGATGACCACGGTGGGATAGATCAGGATCACGAAGTGATCGAGCGCATGGGCGCCATTGAGGAAGCCGATCGCCAGCCGCCCGCGAGAGCGCGCGGCCGCGTCGGCGGAAGGCAATGCCGAAGAGGTCGAAACGTCGCTTGTCATTGAGCGGTCCCCGGATCGCGATTCGACTATATACGCCGGGCGGCACGTCGACCTACTCCCTATTTTGCGGCACCGCCGCTTGCCGCAACTGCCGCGGACAATGTAACTCAAAGTTGCAACGCGGTATCGACTTAAACTCAAGGCGTCGATAGGTGGATGGAGCGGCGGGCGTGTGTGAGGTGCACCGAGCGGAGCGGCCTCAGTGGGTATGTCGAGGGGTTTCGGGACAGCCGGAGCCGCCACGATGATGGTGCTTTGTGCTGCGGCGGCCCAGGCCGGTAGCGATGGGCCGAATAATCCTTCTTTTCTTCTGTTCGCCGGTACCGATCTGTGGCGCGACGGCGCATTTGTTGATGGCGGGATGTTATGGTCGCCGGCGGGGCTGAATACGGGTGGCTTTACACTCAAGATCCTTCTCAACGGCGGCCTTTACACCTATCCCTCCGGCGGATTGCGCATGGATGTCGACGGCACGTTGGTGTCCGCCGCCGCGTTGCCCGGCTGGCGGACGACGCGCGACGGATTCACCATCGACCTCTACGCCGGCCCCGTCGTCCAGGATTATCGGCTCACCCCGTACGACCCCGGCAGCCGCCCGCGCGGGCTTTACGGCGGAGCGCAGGTCGCGGGTGACGTCTGGTACCAGCCCAGTCCAGCAACCATGATCGCGCTCGACGGCTCCATCGCGTCCATCGAACTCATAGGATCAGCGCGCGCCGCCATCGGCTGGAAGGTCTTCGAGCCCTTCTTTGTTGGTCCAGAAACCCAGGCGTTCTGGTGCACGGACTACCGGCAGCTGCGGCTCGGCGCGCATGTGACCGGCTACCGTATCGACGCGCTGGAATGGTCGGCGGCAGGCGGCTGGGCGGCGGATTCCTTCGGCCGCGGCGGGCTGTATCTGCGCCTCGGCGTTAACGCGCGCTATTAAAGTCCATCGCTCCGGCCGCGTCTGCAATCATAATAATGAATAGGACTGATTGGTCAGCAGCTGATAGGGCGCACAGTATCTCAAGCGTTGCCGCGCGGAATTGATTGGAATGAGGTCTGCCTGCCCTTCGGGCGAGCGGCTACAGAGGGATAACGATGACTGACAGCGGATTGACGACGGTCCCGAGCAGGCACGACGTTAAAGTCACGGTCGATCGACTCGAAGCCGCCGCCAAGGCCAAGGGCCTGACAATTTTCGCCCGTGTCGATCACGCGGCTGGCGCAAGAACGGTCGGTTTGACGTTGCGACCTACCGAACTTCTTATCTTCGGCAATGCCAAAGGCGGTACGCCTTTGATGCAGTTGCAGCAAACAATCGGAATTGACCTGCCGTTGAAGGCGCTCGCCTGGGAGGATGCGGCCGGGAAGACCTGGCTGTCCTACAATGAGCCCGCGTGGCTAGCCTCGCGGCACGGCCTTACCGAACAAGCCGGCAACTCCGTGAAGGCCTTGGCCAGCGCAATCGAAGCGCTCGCGAAGGGTGCTGCCGGGCCCTAGGCGCCACGACTCAGCCGAACCCGCTCAGCCCTTCTCATCGCAGGCAAAAGCTCGCACCACGCAGTCGCGGCCGCCGAATTCATAGCAGCGGCGCAGCGAGATGTTCTCGGCCTTGCCGAGGTGCGAATTCAGCGCCCAGCCATAGGAGCCGCACGGGTACTTGGCGTCGACTGCCAGCGCTGCGCAGCCGCGCCGGATATCGCCGACGACCTTGCAGGTGTTGCCCGAGCACTTCTTCATCGCCGCGGTACGGGCGTCCGTTACCTTGCGATAATCGTAGCCGTAGCCGTACGCGCCGCATACCCCGACCGCAAACGCGCCTGCCGCGTGCGTGGCGCCTATCGCTGCGATCAGGATGCCCGCCGTTACGGCGGCGAATGCAAAACTTCGCCCAAGGCTGATCATAGAAGCCCCCTCCCCAGAGGAACGCGCCAACGCTAGCTGGGAAGGGTTGCCAGTTGGTGAATCGGCCGCTGGACGGTCATTTCGGACTCGCCGCTTGGCGCGGATTCAGAATGCCCGCGGCAATCTGCGGAGGTGGCTTACGTCCCCTCCAGCTCCGCCTTCACGGCTTGGAGCGCCTCAGGCGTGTCGATGTCGGTGAGCGCGGCAGTGCCGGCCAGCGGCACTTCAACCACGGCCTCGCTGTACCGGCCGATCAGATGGCGCGCTCCGATATCGCCCTCGACGGTCATGAGGTCGGGAAAAAACCGGCGCGACCAAACGACCGGATTGCCGCGCTGACCCTCGATGGTAGGCACCGCGATCAGCGCCCCTTTGTCGGGATCGAGCGCGCCAATGAGGCGGTCGATCATGGCCGCCTCGACCTGCGGCATGTCGCCGAGGCAGACGATGACGGCGTCGGCCTGCGCCGGCAGCGCGGCGATGCCGGTCCGCAGCGAGCTGCCGAGACCGTCGGCGAAATTCGGATTGTGCACGAAGTCGATCGGCAGGCCGGCCAGAGCCGCCTCGACGCGCTCGCGTTGATGGCCGGTGACCACGATCACCGGCCGCGCCGGCGAAGCGAGCGCCGCCTCGACGACGATGCGAAGGAGCGGCCGGCCGCCAATCTCGGCCAGAAGCTTGTTCGGCCCTCCCATGCGGCTCGAGCGGCCGGCGGCGAGCACCAGCGCCGCGACGCTGCGGGCGGGATGCACCGGCTCTTCGCGCGGCTGCGGCCGCGTGACGATCTCCATGAGCAGGCCGCCGACCCCCATGCCGGTAATGTCCTCGCGCGGCACCGGCAGGCCGGCGAGGAGGCGCATCAGCACCCAGTCGAAGCCGTTCTCCTTGGGCGAGCGCGCGCAGCCGGGCGCGCCAAGCACCGGATGCCCCTGCGCCGTCCCGATCAGCAACAGATTGCCGGGATCGACCGGCATGCCGAAATGCTGGATGCGTCCGCCAACCGCCTCCAGCGCCGCGGGGATCACGTCGCGCCGGTCGGCGATCGCGGAGGCGCCGAAAACAATGACGAGCTCGGCGCCCTGCTTGAGCACCTCGGCGAGCGCGCGGGCGAGCGCCGCACGCTCATGCGGTACGCGCCGCTCGGCGATAATCGTGGCATTGGCGGGCGCCAGCCGCTCGGCGGTTATTTTCAGCGTCTTCTCGATGACCTTGGGCGATAGCCCGGGCAGCAGCGTCGACACCACGCCGACCTTGCGGACGCGATAAGGCGCAATACTGACCAGCGGCTTTTTGGCCGCCGCCATTGCCAGGTCGCGCGCTGCGTCGGCGACGGCGAACGGAATAATCTTCACTGTCGCGATCATCTCGCCGGGAACGACCGGCTTATAGGCGGAAAGCGTCGCCACCGTGATCGCTTCGTCGACGCGATTGATCCGGTCGATGGCGTCCTTGTCGACCACCAGTACGCCCGGCGTGCGGGCAAACAGGTTGGCGCGGCCGGTAAAGGCACGATCGACATGCACGCCGTCGCCGCCGATCGCTGCCGCAATCTCGGCCGCCGCCGCATCTTCCGACACGTCGCCCGCTTCAAGCCGCGCCACCACGATGTCGTTGATGCCGGCGGCCTCGAGTGCCGCGGCCTCGGCCGCGCCAATCAGCGTGCCCTTTTTGAGCACCAGCGCGCCGTGACGGATGGTGTGCACGGCAATGGCGCCGACAGCGTCTTTCGGCGCGACCGCTCCGAATTTCATGACACTGCCTCCGCTGTGGCGCGCTCGGCTTGCGGTTCCTCGCGCAGCCGCTCGGTGATCTGCGCCATGATGGCAACCGCGATCTCGGCGGGCGAGACCGCGCCAATGTCGAGACCGATCGGCGCATGGATGCGGGAAATATCGGCCTCGATCAGGCCCTGCTGCTTGAGGCGGTCGACCCGACGCGCATGCGTCTTCCGCGATCCAAGCGCGCCAATGTAGAAACAGTCGCGGGACAGGGCGTGAATGAGCGCGGGATCGTCGATCTTCGGATCGTGCGTAAGCGCGACAAAGGCAGTGTAACGGTCGATGCCGAGCGGCGGCAGCGCCTGGTCGGGCCACTCGGCGATCACTCTCACGTCGGGAAAGCGCTCGACCGAGGCAAACGCAGTCCGCGGATCGACGATGGTGACGTCATAGCCGAGGAGTTTTGCAATCGGCGCCAGCACCTGGCTGATATGCACGGCGCCGGTGATGACGAGCTGCGGTGCCGGCACGTAGACGGTGAGAAAGACGCGCTCGTCCGCGGCGGCTTCCATGCCGCTGCGGCCGCTGCGCAGGTGCTCGCTCAGCACGGCCTTGAGCGGATCCTTGGCAATGTCCGCGGCCTTCACCAGCCGCTGCCGGCCGCTTGCCACATTGGTGACGACGATCGCGGCGCGCCGCGCCGCGCGCTCGGCATTGAGGCTTGCAAGAAGATCGAGCTTCACTCCACCTTCTCCACCAAAACCCGGATCGTGCCGCCGCACGACAGCCCGACTTTCCAGGCGGTTTCGTCGGCGACGCCAAATTCCAGCATTTTCGGCTTGCCGCCGTCGATGACGTCGAGCGCTTCGGTGACGACGGCGCCTTCCACGCAGCCGCCGGAGACCGAGCCGAGGAAATTCCCCTCCCCGTCGATGACCAGGTTGGCGCCGACCGGCCGCGGCGCCGAGCCCCAGGTTTCGACCACGGTTGCCAGCGCCACCTGCCGGCCCTGTCTGCGCCAATCCTCGGCGGCTTTGAGAATGTCGTTATCGGTTGAGAGCATGGGGAGACCTCCGCAGACCGCTATATCCGCCTAAATATAGGAGCACTACGCCACCTTCTCCATCCAGGCCTTCGGGTCCGCGGCGCGGCCATCACGGCGCTCGAACGCAGCCACCAGCGCAGCCATCGACTCCAGATTATGTATAGCCCGGAACTCGTCGACGTGCCCTAGCATGGTTTTGATGCCGCGCGCGCGCGGCTCAAAGCCCTCGAAGCGTAGCAGCGGATTGAGCCAGACCAGCCGCCGACACGAGCGGTGCAGCCGGTCGATCTCGAACGCGAGCGTGTCGTCGGCGTCGCGCTCGAGCCCGTCGGTGATGAGCAGAACGATCGCGCCCTGGGTGAGCACCCGGCGCGCCCACAGCTTGTTGAAGGCGTGGAGCGACGACGCGATCCGTGTACCGCCGGACCAGTCGGGCACGCCCGCCGAGCAGGCGGCGAGCGCATCGTCGGGATCGCGCTCGCGCAGCGCGCGGGTGACGTTGGTCAGCCGCGTGCCGAACAGGAACGTGCTCACCCGCTTTCGTGCGTCGGTCAAGGCATGCAGGAAATGCAGAAAAGTCCGGCTGTACTGGCTCATCGAGCCCGAAATATCGAGCAAGGCGACGATCGGCGGCGGCTTGGTCCTCGGCCCGACGAAGCGCAGATCGATGAAATCGCCACCGCCTTTGAGGCTCAGGCGCAAGGTGCGGCGGATGTCGATCAAATGTCCGCGTGGATGCGGCTTGAGCCGCCGCGTGCGCACTTCGGCAAGCGGCAGGACGAGCCGCTTCATCGCTTCCTTGGCGGCGGCGACCTCGACATTCGTCATTTGCGCGAAGTCCTTTCGTTGCAGCACTTCGCGGTCGGAGACGGTCATGCGCGTGTCGAGCTCGATCTCGCGCTCTTTTTTGAGCTTGTCGTCGAGGCCGGAGAACAGGGCCTCATGCACGCGCGTGGCGCCGGCTTCGGGCCGACGCGGCGTATTCGGCGCTTGCGGCAGCATCATCGCCATCAGCTGATCGATATAGCCGCGGCGGCGGAAGAAGATGCGGAAGGCTTGATCGAAAATGAGCGAATGCTCGTGGCGCTTCACGAATACCGCGTGCAGCGTCCAGTAAAAATCCTCGCGGGTGCCGACACCGGCCGCCTTGACCGCTTCCAGTGCATCGATCACCGCGCCGGGCCCGACCGGAATGCCGGCCGCGCGCAGCGCGCGGGCAAAGTAGAGGATATTTTCGGCGAGCCGGCCATCGCTCTTCTCCCTCTCCCCAGTGGGGAGAGGGTCGGGGTGAAAGGGTTCCGGCCTATCGGTCATTCGTGTGTCTTTCAGCGATTCTACTGCTACTCTCGAGCCCTCACCCGGCGCGCTGGCGCGCCGATCTCTCCCCGCTGAACTTGGGTGTTCCCGAGTTCAGCAATTTAAGAGTGACCGAAGTCGGAAACATCCGACTTCGGTTGGGGAGAGATGAAGTCACTCCGCCGCCCGTAATTCCGACTTCACCTCGTCGAGCAGCTCCTTGACCTTGCTGCCTTCGAGCCGCGCGATGTCGTCCTGGTATTTGAGCAGCACGCCGAGCGTGTCGGAAACGGTCGCCGGGTCGAGCGCCACCACGTCGAGCTCGGACAGCGCACCGGCCCAATCGAGCGTCTCGGCGACACCCGGCGACTTGAACAGATCCTGCTTGCGCAGCGATTGGACGAACGCCACCACCTGCTCGGAGAGCTTTTTGCCGACGCCCGGCACTTTGGCGCGCACGATGTTAAGCTCGCGCTCGGCGCTCGGATAACCGACCCAGTGATAAAGACAGCGGCGCTTGAGCGCGTCGTGCACCTCGCGGGTACGGTTCGACGTGATGACCACGATCGGCGGGTGCTCCGCCTTCACCGTGCCCATTTCCGGAATCGTAATCTGGAAGTCGCCGAGCACTTCGAGCAGGAACGCCTCGAACGCTTCGTCAGTGCGATCGATCTCGTCGATGAGCAAGACCGGCGCGCCGGCGGTGTCGGGCTCCAGCGCCTGCAACAGCGGCCGCTTGATCAAAAACCGCTCGGAGAAAACGTCGCGCTCGAGCCGCTCGCGGTCCTGCTCGCCTCCGGCCTCGGCGGCGCGGATGGCGATCATCTGCGCGGCATAGTTCCACTCGTAGACCGCGGCGGCGATATCGAGACCCTCGTAGCATTGCAGGCGGATCAATCGCCGGCCCAGCGTCGCCGAAAGCACCTTGGCGATCTCGGTCTTGCCGACGCCGGCCTCGCCTTCGAGGAAAATCGGGCGGCCCATCTTGAGTGCGAGGTAAAGCACCGTGCCGAGCGAACGATCGGCGAGGTAGTCGGCCTCGGCGAGCAACGCAACGGTGGCGTCGATCGAAGCCGGCAGCGGGCGGGGCGAGGTCTTGTTCATCGTCTCAATTTAACCGTCATGGCCGGGCTTGTCCCGGCCATCCATGTCTTCCTGCCATGTAAAGATGCGGATGCCCGGCACAAGGCCGGGCATGACGCTTGAACAAGCCACGCCGTGCTTCAATCAGGCCGCTGACTTCCCGACCGCCTCGGCGACCGCGCGGCGGGCGAGCACGCCGATCAAGTGGGCGCGATATTCGGCGTTGCCGTGAATATCGCTGTTGAGGCCATCCGGGGAAACCGTGAGGCCGGCGAGCGATTTCGGCGAAAATCGCTTCTTCAAGGCCTCCTCGAAGGCGGTCACGCGGAACACGCCGTTGGCGCCGGCACCGGTGACAGCCACGCGGAAGTCGCTGCCGCGCTTGGCCACGAACACGCCGACCAGCGCATAGCGCGAAGCTTGGTTGCGGAATTTCTGGTAGGCGGCCTTCTTCGGGATCGGGAAACTCACCTTGGTGATGATTTCTGCCGGCTCCAGCGCGGTCGAGAACATGCCGGTGAAGAAATCGTCGGCCTTGATGAGCCGCTTGTTCGTGATGATGGTGGCGCCGAGTCCGAGGCAAGCGGCCGGATAGTCGGCGCTCGGATCGTTATTGGCGACCGAGCCGCCGATCGTGCCCATGTGACGCACCGCCGGGTCGCCGATCAGGCCGGCAAGCTTGGCCAGCACCGGAATGGCCTGCTGCACCACCGGCGAACTGTGCACGTCGGCATGGCGTGTCATGGCGCCGATGGTGAGCGAGCGGCCGCTCAACTCGATGCCAGCCAATCCCTCGATACGCGATAGGTCGATCAATTGCGGCGGATTGGCCAGTCGCAGCTTCATCGTCGGCAGCAGCGTATGGCCGCCGGCTAAAAGCTTGGCGTCCTCGTTCTTGCTGAGCAGGTTCACCGCCTGCCGCAGCGTCTCCGGACGATGAAAGGTGAAGCTATACATCGCAGTTCTCCACTGATCTCATTCATGCCGCGTGTGGCACCGACCTGCGCGACTTCTGCAGTGCGGCCCACACCGCCGGCGGCGTTGCCGGCATGGCGAGCGCTTCGGTCCCGATGGCATCGGTGATGGCGTTGATGACGGCGGCGGGCGCGGCGATGGCGCCGGCTTCGCCGCAGCCCTTGATGCCGAGCGGATTGGACGGGCATTTGGTGACCGTGGTGTCGACCTTCAGCGTCGGCACGTGATTGGCGCGCGGCATCGCATAATCCATGAACGAGCCAGTGACGAGCTGACCGTCGTTGTCATAAATCGCGCCTTCACAAAGCGCTTGGCCGATGCCCTGCGCGATGCCGCCGTGGACTTGGCCCTCGACAATCATCGGATTGACGATGACGCCGAAATCATTGACCCCGGTCCAGGCGACGATCTCGGTGTTGCCAGTCTCCGGATCGACCTCCACCTCGCAGATGTGGCAGCCGGCTGGGAAGGTGAAGTTTGTAGGATCGTAGAACGCTCCCTCCTTCAGGCCGGGCTCAAGCTCCTGGCCGGAGAATTTGTGGGCGATGTACGCGTTGAGCGCCACGTCGCCCCACGCCGCGGACTTGTCGGTGCCGGCGACGTTGAATTTTCCGTCCTTGAACTCGATGTCGCCCTCCGCCGCTTCGAGCATGTGCGCGGCCACCTTTTTCGCCTTGGCCTCGATCTTGTCGAGCGCCTTGACGATCGCCGACATACCGACGGGGCCGGAGCGCGAGCCGTAGGTACCCATGCCGAATTGCACCTTGTCGGTGTCCCCGTGCACAATCGAAATATTCTCGATCGGAATGCCGAGCCGCTCGGAGACAAGTTGGGCGAAGGTGGTCTCGTGGCCCTGGCCGTGGCTATGGGAGCCGGTCAGGACTTCGACCGAGCCCGTCGGATTGACCCGCACCTCGGCGGATTCCCATAGGCCGACGCCGGCGCCGAGCGAACCAACCGCTTGCGACGGCGCAATGCCGCACGCTTCGATATACGCTGAGAAGCCGATACCGCGCAGCTTGCCTTCGCGCGCGGCCTCGCGCTTGCGCTTGGCGAATCCCTTGTAGTCGGCAAGCTCCATCGCCCTCTTCAGCGAGGCGTTATAGTCGCCGGCGTCGTAGGTCATGATCACCGGCGTCTGATGCGGGAACGATTTGATGAAGTTCTTGCGCCGCAGCTCCGCCGGATCCTGGCCCATTTCGCGCGCGCCTACCTCGATGAGCCGCTCGACCACGAAGGCCGCCTCCGGCCGACCGGCGCCGCGGTAGGCGTCGACCGGCACGGTGTTGGTATAGACGGCGTCGACCTCGCAATAGATCTGAGCGATCTCGTACTGGCCCGACAACAGGGTGGCGTAGAGATAGGTCGGCACCGACGACGAGAACAGCGACATGTAAGCGCCGAGATTGGCGATGGTCTTGGCGCGAAGGCCAAGAATCTTCCCGTCGGCATCGAACGCCATCTCGGCATGGGTAACGTGATCGCGGCCGTGTGCATCGGTGACAAACGCTTCGGAGCGATCCGAGACCCACTTGACCGGTCGGCCGACGCGCTTCGACGCCCACAGCGCCACGACTTCCTCGGGATAGATGTGGATTTTCGAGCCGAAGCCACCGCCAACATCGGGTGCGATCACCCGCAATTTGTGCTCGGGCGCCATACCGATGAAGGCGGCTATGACGAGGCGCGCGACGTGCGGATTCTGCGTGGTATTCCACAGCGTGAACGCGCCGGTGCCGGCGTCATACTCGGCAATGGCGGCGCGCGGCTCCATTGCGTTGGGGATCAGGCGATTGTTGACGATGTCGAGCTTGGTGACGTGCTTGGCTGCCCTAAACGCGGCGTCGACCCCTTTCGGATCGCCGAGGTGCCATTGGTAGATCGTATTGTTCGGCGCGACGTCATGAATCTGCGGCGCGCCGGCCTTTTGCGCCGCCGCCGGATCGGCGACGGCCGGCAGCACCGCATAATCGACCTTGACCTTCTCGGCGGCATCGCGCGCCTGCGCCAGCGTCTCGGCAATCACCACCGCGACCGGATCGCCGACATGGCAGGCCTTGCCGCTGGCGAGCGCCGGGTGCGGCGCCATCTTCATCGGCGAGCCATCCTTGGAATGGATCATCCAGCCGCAGATGAGATTGCCGATCTTGTCGGCGGCAAGTTCCGCGCCGGTGAGGACTCGGAGCACGCCGGGATTGGAGGCCGCAGCCTTGACATCGATCGATTTGATCGTGGCGTGGGCGTGCGGTGAGCGGACGAAATAGGCGTAGGCCTGGCCGGGCCGGTTCATGTCATCGGTGTAATGGCCTTTGCCGGTGATGAAGCGGTAGTCTTCCTTGCGGCGCACTGCGGCGCCGATCCCGGTCGCAGTCATGGCAGTGTCCTCCGGCAGTTCTTCTTGTTCGACGATCCCGTCGCTACGCGGCGTCCTATTCGGCGGCTTTCGTGGCGGCACCGCCACCCTGCATGGCGCGAGCGCCAGCGGCGATCGCCTTGACGATGTTGTGATAGCCGGTGCAACGGCAAATGTTGCCTTCCAGCTCCTCGCGAATGGTCTTGTCGTCGAGCTCATGACCCTTGCGGCGCACGATATCGACGGCGGTCATGATCATGCCGGGCGTGCAATAGCCGCATTGCAGCCCGTGGTTCTCGCGAAAAGCTTCCTGCATCGGATGCAGCGGCCCGTCCGGCGCCGCCAAACCCTCGATGGTGAGCACGTCGGCGCCTTCGAGTTGCAGAGCGAGCACAGTGCACGATTTCACCGCTTTGCCGTCAACCTGCACGACGCACGCGCCGCATTGCGAAGTGTCGCAGCCGACATGCGTGCCGGTGAGCCGCAAATTCTCGCGCAACAGCTGCACCAGGAGTGTGCGCGGATCGACATCGGCGGTGACGGGTTTGCCGTTCACGGTTAGGGAAACGGCTGCCATAGGCGCCTCCTCGAAAATCCCTAAAATCGTCTTTTTTGCAGGACGGCTCGCGGCCGCCAGCTGGCTCCAAGGGCGAAACCGCGACGATTTTGCCGGTTTCAACCTTGAAATTAGTCTGAACCGCGGCCTAGCCGCCGGTCAAGGGAGTTTCACGCGCAAATGATCCGCCTGCCTATGACAAAGGCTGCGCGGGCGGGCGTCGATCTATGCGCTCGGTTCCGGCGCGGTCTGCGAACTCACCGATGAACTCTGCGGATTGACCGCAACGGAGAATTTTTGAAAAAATTGATCGGCCAGTTTCTTGGCGACGCCGTTGACGAGACGCTGGCCGAGCTGCGCCAACTTGCCGCCGATATGCGCCTCGACCGCAAAGCTGAGCAGTGTCCCGCCGTCCTTTGCCAAAAGCGTGACGGTGGCGCCGCCTTTGGCAAAGCCGGCGACCCCGCCGTCGCCCTGACCGGAAATCTTGTATCCGTTCGGCGGGTCGAGATCGGACAAAGTCACCGTGCCTTTGAACTTCGCCTTCACCGGCCCAATCTTGGTGGTGGCGACCGCTTGAAACTCGGTATCCGACACCTTGTCGAGCTGCTCGCAGCCGGGAATGCACGCCTTAAGGGTTTCGGCGTCATTGAGCTTCGCCCACACCGTCTCCCGGGAAACGGCAAGCTGGTACGCGCCGCTCATTGTCATGGCCATTTCGCGTCACTCCCTGCGGGCCGCTCTCCGTTCGCGCGCGAGCGTACCGGCGTCATGCTTACTGCCTCAAGCCCCGGCTGAAAAGAGGCCCGTCGTCGGCACGTTCGGGGATTGGCGCGTTGCCCAAGAGACAGCTAAGGCTCGACCGCTAAGATCGGGCCAAGATAAGGAATACCGGAGGAGAGGCTTTATGCCGCACATTCAAACCGACGGCTGCGCGATCCATGTCGAGGTGGAAGGCCCCGACCGAGCGCCGGTGCTGATGCTGTCGAACTCGCTCGGCACCAATTTGCACATGTGGGACGAGCAGGTGGCGGCGTTCACGCGTCATTTCCGGCTCGTGCGCTATGATCGCCGCGGCCACGGAAAATCGGACGCACCGAAGGGCCCTTATTCGATGGAGCGGCTCGGCCGCGACGTGCTCGCGATCCTCGATGGGCTCGGTATCGAGCGGACCAACTGGTGCGGACTGTCGTTGGGCGGCATGGTCGGCCAATGGCTCGGCGCTCATGCGCCGAACCGCATCGATAAGCTCATCCTCTCCAACACCGCTTGCTATTATCCCGACAAGACCGTGTGGGAGGGCCGCATCCAGCTCCTACGCGAAAAAGGATTGGCGGCGGTCGTCGACGCCACCATGGAGCGTTGGTTCACCAAGCCGTTCCGTGACCGCTCGCCGCAAACGATGGCACGAATTCGCAACATGTTCCTGGCCACAAATCTCGAGAGCTATATCGCCTGCCTCGAGGCGGTCCGCGATATGGACCACCGCCCGCTGCTGGCGCAGATCAATACGCCGACTTTGGTGATTGCCGGCCGGCACGATCCTTCGACGACGCTGGAAGCCGGCGAGTTCATCGCCCAGCACGCGCCCGACGCCCGGCTCGCCGTGCTCGATACCGCCCACATCGCGAATATCGAACAGCCGCAGGTCTATGCCAAAACGGTGTTGGACTTTTTGCTTTCATCCAGTCATCCGCCTCGCTGATCGCGAAACTCGTGCGGGGCGATGGCGGTGTGCTGGCGGAAGAAACGGGCAAAGTGCGAGGGATCGGAAAAACCGAGCTCTTGGGCGATCTCTTGGATCGGCTGCGTGGTGAAAACCAGTTGGCGCTCGGCCTCGGTGAGCAGGCGCTGACGGATCAGATGACCGGCGGTCACGCCGGTCGCGCGCTTGACGTGATCGTTGAGTCGACCGACGGTCATGCTGAGTTTTTCTGCATAGAAGCCGAGCTGATGTTCGCGGCGGAAGAATTCGTCGATCAGGGCGCGAAGCTGCGCGACGGTGGCATCGACCGGCTGCAAGGTCACGCTGCCGGTGCGCGCGCGGCTTGCGGCGAGCCGCGCCACGCCGACCGCGATGAGCGCAAGCAGGCCCCGCATCGCCATCTGATAGCCCTCGCGCGCGAGGCGCCCCTCTTCGAATAGCTCCTTGCACAACGCCGAAAGTCGCGTCCGCTCCGCCTCCTCGGCAATGGGAATGATGGGATGCACGGCGAGCGCCCGCAGCCGGGCAATCGCTTTCCCCGCGCGGTCGCCGAGCGCGCCGGCCGCATCCAAGGTGAAGCTCAGCACCCAACCCTCGGTGACGTCGGGCTCGAAGCGGAAGCCGTGGGCAACCGTCGCCGGAATGAGGATCGCGGCGGGCGCCGCGACCGGCAGCTTGGCGGCTTCGAAAGTCACTTCGCCGCCGCCCCGCTCGATCAACAGAATCTGAAAAAGATTGCGATGCCGATGGGCGCGAATGATCCAGTCGTGCATCGGGGCGCGCGCGGCGATCATCTCCGCATGGATAAAATCGAACGCTTGATCGTCCGGGGGATCGCCGTAAAGGTGGAACAGTGGCAGCGCCTGGGCCATGGTGCAAGCATAGGCCGATCACGCCGAAGAAGAAGCCGGCCTAAGCGCGCAGTAACCGCTTTACACAAAAAAGCGGCAGCCCGCCGGTCAGCGGGCTGCCGCGCTGCAATGCAAACCTTAGCGGTTCATGCCGCCGCCTTGCTGGCCGCCCTGACCGGGCTTGTTTTGGCCGCCCTGCTGTTCGCCGGGCCTGCCCTGGCCACCTTGATGCTGCTGGCCGGGCTTGTTCTGGTTCTGCTGCTGCTGGTCGCGCTGCGGGCTGTTTTGCTGCTGTTGGTTCCGCTGCGGGTTCTGTTCATTCGCCATCTGGACGTTCTCCAATCATGTGAGGGGTTTTGGACTGAGAATGACCCTCGCCCATCAAGACAACCACAAACGCCGGCTGCGGTTCCGGGTTCCGATGGGTTAATTTTACGCAAAGGATTGGAATATCAGGTGAAAATGCCACATTGCACGGCCAGTGAGGTGAACCGGTGCGCCACCAATTTTTGGCCGCGCAGGCCGCCGAGTTGTAGGCCTGAGGATGGAACCGAGCGTACACCCCCAGTCACCACCACAATTGTTGACGTGAGGCCCGATATCGTCGCTTGGCAACTAGCTGCCGAAGACGCCGTCACGCGCGGCCAATGCCAGCACGCCGTCCTTAAGCGACCACAGGCGGGTCGCTCTTGCCAAACCCAATGACACGCGGCGCGCGGTCGCGGCGTTGCCGCATGTTGGCGCCCCTGTTAAGACTTTGACGGGATTCGCAAGGCGGCGGACGCATGGAATATTTCGTCCAGCAGCTCATCAACGGCATCACGCTCGGTTCGATCTACGGCCTGATCGCCATCGGCTACACGATGGTCTACGGCATCATCGGCATGATCAATTTCGCCCATGGCGACATTTTCATGGTCGGCGCGTTCACCGCGCTCATCGCCTTTCTGGTGCTCGTCGCCGTCGGCGTAACCGCGGTGCCGCTGGCGCTTTTCCTCGTGCTCCTCGTCGCCATGGCGCTGACCGCGCTCTATGGCTGGACGGTGGAGCGCATCGCCTACCGGCCGTTGCGGCACTCGTTCCGGCTGGCGCCCCTGATCTCCGCGATCGGCATGTCGATCGTGCTGCAGAACTACGTCCAAGTCGCCCAGGGCGCCCGCGTCAAACCGTTGCCGCCGCTGATTAGGGGTGGCTACACGCTGTTTGAGGGTAACGATTTCGCCGTGCGGCTGTCCAACATTCAGATCATCGTTGTCGTCACCACGCTCATCCTGATGGCCGGTTTCTCGTTCATGGTCGCGCGCACGCGGCTTGGCCGCAACATGCGCGCCTGCGAACAAGACCTCAAAATGGCGGCGCTGGTCGGCATCGACGTCGACCGGACCATCTCACTCACCTTCGTCATCGGCGCGGCGCTCGCCGCTGTCGCCGGGTTGATGTTCCTCCTGTATTACGGCGTCGTCGATTTCTTCATCGGCTTTCTCGCCGGGGTGAAAGCGTTCACCGCCGCCGTCCTTGGCGGCATCGGCTCGCTGCCGGGTGCGATGCTCGGCGGCATCCTGATCGGGCTGATCGAGACGATGTGGTCGGCTTATTTCTCGATCGAGTATAAGGACGTCGCCGCCTTCGCCGTGCTCATCATCGTGCTCATTTTCCTACCGACCGGCATATTGGGTCGGCCCGAAGTCGAGAAGGTGTGAGCGAGCCGGCTCCCCCGCCTCGCGAGAGCGAGCCCGCGGCAAAGCGGCTTGATGTCCTTGCCGCGGTTAAGGAAGCCGCGATCGCCGCGCTGGTGGCGTTCGGCTTGTTCGTTCTGTTGATCGGCATCCGCACCGAACAGGGACCGACCGGTGCGTTGGTATTCACGACGCGCTTTGGGCTGCTCGCTGAAATCGTGGCGGCGGTCTTCGTCGGCAGGCTGTTGCGCGCGCTGACTTGGCGCGACGCGACGGTTTCCATCAACAGTCTCGTGCCGGGTTCGGTCAAGGCCGCGGCATCGGACCTTGCGGTGTATGCCGCGGCCGCCTTTGTTGCCTTCGCGTTACTGGTGCCGATTATTTTCTACACCAACCGCTACGTGCTCGATCTCGCCATCCTCATCGTCACCTACACGATGCTTGGCTTCGGCCTCAATATCGTGGTCGGCCTCGCCGGGTTGCTCGACCTCGGTTACGTCGCCTTCTACGCGGTCGGCGCCTATTCCTACGCGCTGATCGCGCAGAGCTTCGGTCTGTCTTTTTGGATCTGCCTGCCGCTCGCCGGCATTCTCGCCGCCTTCGCCGGCTTGCTGCTCGGCTTTCCGGTGCTGCGGCTGCGCGGCGATTATCTGGCGATCGTCACGCTCGGCTTCGGCGAGATCATCCGGCTCATCCTGCTTAATTGGCAGGATCTTACCGGGGGGCCGAACGGCATCTCCGCTATTCCACGGCCGTCGTTTTTCGGCCTGCCGTTTACTGCCGCCGACAACGGCTTTGCCGCGACGTTCGGCCTCCAATACTCGCCGACGCACCGCGTCGTATTCCTCTATTACCTCGTTCTCGCGCTCGCGCTCCTCACCAACTGGGTCACGCTGCGGCTGCGCCGATTGCCGATCGGGCGCGCCTGGGAAGCATTGCGCGAGGACGAGATCGCCTCCCGCGCGCTCGGCATCAACACCACGACGACCAAGCTCACCGCGTTTTCCATGGGCGCGATGTTCGGCGGCTTGGCCGGGGCGTTCTTCGCCACGCGGCAGGGCTTCATCAGTCCGGAATCGTTCACCTTCGGAGAATCGGCGCTGGTGCTGGCGATTGTCGTGCTCGGCGGCATGGGTTCGCAGCTTGGTGTGGCCGTCGCCGCCACCGCGATGCTCGGCGGCTTCGAACTGTTCCGCGAGTTCGACCAGTACCGTATGCTGGTATTCGGCGCTGCCATGGTCGCGATTGTGATCTACCGGCCGCGCGGCCTGGTCTCGACGCGGACCCCCTCGGTGTTCCTGCACCAGCGCAAGGCCGTTCCGGCGGCGATCGTGCAGGACGCGCGCACCGGCGTGGAGACGCCCACATGAACAGGGCGGAAATTCTCACCGTCGAGCACCTGACCATGCGCTTCGGCGGCTTGACTGCCGTCAACGATCTCTCCTTCGTTGCGCGCGAGCGCGAGATCACCGCGCTGATTGGGCCGAACGGCGCCGGCAAGACCACGTTGTTCAACTGCATCACCGGCTTCTACAAGCCGACGGTCGGGCGGTTGCGGCTCGCGCATCCCGACGGCGCATCGTTCCTGCTGGAGCGGCTACCCGGATTCCGCATCGCCCGCGAGGCACGCGTTGCGCGCACGTTTCAGAACGTGCGGTTGTTCGCCGGCATGACGCTTCTGGAAAATCTCCTGGTCGCCCAGCACAACCCGCTGATGCTGGCCTCAGGTTTCACCGTGCTTGGGCTCTTCGGCTCGCGCGCCTACGCCCGCGCCGAAGCCGCCGCGATCGACAAGGCACGATATTGGCTCGACCGCGTCGGCCTCGCCCCGCGCGCCGACGATGCCGCCGGCGCCCTGCCCTACGGCGCCCAGCGCCGGCTCGAAATCGCCCGCGCCATGTGCACCGATCCGGTGCTGCTTTGCCTCGACGAACCGGCCGCGGGGCTCAACAACCGCGAGAGTGTGGAACTCAACGAATTCCTCCGCGCCATCCGCGACGAGCATGGCACCTCGATCCTCTTGATCGAGCATGACATGGGCGTGGTGATGGAGATTTCCGACCGTATCATCGTGCTCGACTACGGCGTGAAGATCGCCGACGGCGCTCCAAGCGAGGTGCGCAACGATGCCAAAGTCATCGCCGCCTATCTCGGCGTCGCCGACGAAGAGGTCGCGAGCGCAGGCTTAGAGGTCGGGTTGTGAGCGCGACGGGCGAACCGCTGCTCATGCTCCGCGGCGTCAAAACCTATTACGGCAACGTCGTCGCGCTCAAAGGCGTCGATGTCGACGTCAACGAGGGTGAGATCGTCACCCTGATCGGCGCCAACGGCGCCGGCAAATCGACGCTGATGATGACAGTGTTCGGCAATCCGCGCGCCCGCGAGGGACAAATTTGCTTCGCCGGCCGCGACATCACCGCGCTGCCGACGCACGAGATCGCCAAGCTTCGCATCGCGCAAGCGCCGGAAGGCCGGCGCATTTTTTCGCGTATGACGGTGATGGAAAATTTGCAGATCGGCGCCACCGTGACCGACGCCGCCGACTTCGCTGAAGACCTCGAACGGGTATTTGCGCTGTTCCCGCGGCTGCGCGACCGCAGGAGCCAGCGCGGCGGCACGCTCTCAGGCGGCGAGCAGCAGATGTTGGCGATCGGCCGCGCGCTGATGAGCCGGCCGCGGCTGATCTTGCTGGACGAACCGTCGCTCGGACTGGCGCCGCTCCTGGTGCAGCAAATTTTCGCCGCCATTCGCGCGCTCAACGAGCGCGACAAGCTCACTGTGTTCCTGGTCGAGCAGAACGCCTATCACGCGCTCAAGCTGGCGCACCGCGGCTACGTCATGGTCAACGGCGAGATCACGCTGCAAGGAAGCGGGCGCGAATTGCTGCAGCGGCCGGAAATTCGCGCCGCCTATCTCGAAGGCGGCACGCGCTGACAGGAAGCGGACATGGCAAGGCTTTATGCCGGCGAGAGTATCGCGCACGTTGTGCTGGTGACCGTCATCCTCGGCGGCGGCGCCGCCTGGCTTTCCGGCCGCGCCATCGCCGGTGCCTGGCGCTTGCCACGGCAGGTCGCGATCGCGGCGCTGCTGCTTGGCGCCGCGGCGCGCTTTATCCATTACGCCTTGTTCCAGGGCGAGTTTCTGTCGGCAGCGTCATATGGCTGCGACACCGTGATCTTCCTCGCCGTGGGGCTGATCGGCTGGCGCGCCACACGGGCAAGCCAGATGGTGCGGCAATATCCCTGGCTCTATGCCCGCGCCGGTCCGCTCGGCTGGCGCGAAATCGGGCAGGAAAACGGGCGGTAGCGTGATAGATTCTCGACCGACATAATAGCCTTACCGCCCAGGAACAGACGAGGGGATGCAAATGACCAAGCTACGGCGTAGCGCCTGTGCGCTCCTGTTCGGCCTGTTTGCCGCCCCGGCGATGGCGCAAGGCATTACGGTCGGCCTGGGCGCTCCGATGACCGGCCAATACGCCTCGTTCGGCACGCAATTGAAGAACGGAGCAGAACGGGCCGTCGCCGACATCAATGCCGCGGGCGGCGTGCTGGGCAGGAAGCTCAGACTCGAAATCGGCGACGATGCCTGCGATCCCAAACAGGCGCGCTCGGTCGGAGAAAAGTTCGCCGGAATGGGAGTGGCCGTGGTGTTCGGCCATTATTGCTCGTCGTCGTCGATCCCGGCGTCGGACGCCTATCTCGACGGCGGCATTCTGCAGATCACGCCGGCCTCGACCAATCCGTTGTTCACCGAGCGCGGCATGTGGAACACGTTCCGCACCTGCGGCCGCGACGACCAGCAAGGCACGATCGCCGGCAACTACATTGCCAAGACCTACAAGGACAAGAACATCGCCATCCTGCAGGACAAGTCGACCTACGGCAAAGGGCTCGCCGACCAGATGAAGAAGGCGCTCAACAACGCCGGCGTGAAGGAGAAGATGTACGAGGGCTATACCCAGGGCGACAAGGACTTCAACGCCCTGGTCTCGAAGATGAAGGCGAATGCCATCGATGTGGTCTATGTCGGCGGCTACCACACCGAGGCCGGGCTGATCCTGCGGCAGATGCGGGCGCAGGGGATGACGAGCCAGATGATCTCGGGCGATGCGATGGCCACCAATGAGTTCTGGTCGATCACCGGCCCCGCCGGCGAGGGCATGATGTTCACCTTCGGCTCCGACCCGCGCAAACGGCCGACCGCCGCGGCCATCGTCAAGGAGTTCAAGGACAAGGGCGTCGATCCGGAAGGTTACACGCTCTACACTTACGCCGCGGTGCAGATTTGGGCGGCCGCCGCCAACGAGGCAAAGACGATCGACGGCAAAAAGGTCGCGCAAACGATCCGCAGCGGCAAATGGGACACCGTGCTCGGCCCGATCAGCTACGACGCCAAGGGCGACATCACCACGGTGGACTATGTGATTTATCGCTGGAACAGCAACGGCAGCTACGACGAGATCCCCGACCCGTCGCGCAGTTGAGGCTACTCAATCGTCCACCCGGCCATGCCGAATGATGGCTACCCGATCCTTCCCAGCATCGGGAAGGTTTCCAGGAGCCAGGAGCTTGCCTCCCCGATGTAGGGAGTCATGAAAGCAATTCCGGTTATCACAAGAAGGCCACCCATTGCCTTCTCGACCAAACCGAGATGGGCGCGGAAGCGAGCGAGGAAGGCGGCGAACGGCTCGACGGCCAACGCCGCGGCAATGAACGGTACGCCGAGACCGAGCGAATAGACGGCGAGCATCCCGGCGCCTTTTGCCACCGCCCCCTCCGACGCCGCAATCGCCAGAATAGCAGCGAGGATCGGCCCGATGCACGGGGTCCAGCCAAACGCAAAGGCGAGCCCCATCAGATAAGCGCCCCACAGGCCGACCGGCCTGGCGACTTCGAGGCGCTTTTGCCGCATCAGGAGGGGAATTTCAAACAGGCCGATAAAGTGAAGACCCATAAATATAATAGCAACCCCCGCGAGAGCGGCGAGCGGATTGAAGTTCGTAGGTAGCGGCAGTCCTGTGAGGTCCTTCAACTCGGCAATTTTATCCAGCAGCCAATATTGGAGCCGTCCGATGGCGCTGGCGCTGGCGCCGAGCGCTACGAACACCGTGGAGAATCCGAGCACAAACAAGAGCGCAGCGGCGATCGTTTCGCGCCGGACGCGCGGTTCCTCTTCCGCGTCGGCAAAGCGCTCGAGCGAAGTTCCGGTGAGATAGACCAGATAGGGCGGCACCAAGGGCAGCACGCAGGGCGACAGGAAGCTCAACATGCCCGCCAGCAGCGCGGCGGGGATTGTGACATTCAGCATGGCGCACTCATGCCCGCCGTCTTGCCGCTAGGCAAGCCCGTCAGCGCCTCGCCCGCGAGGATGTGATCGGTTGACGCTGGCAGAAAAATCGTCTCCGTTGCCGGAGCTTGCGAGGATATCTTGCGCAACCTGATCACCGACGTTCCTGGGGTGAATATCGGCCATGCCGAGGATGCTCGGCTCGGCTCCGGCGCAACCGCAGTCGTGTTCGACGAACCGGTTGTCGGCTCGATTGATTTGCGCGGCGGCGGGCCGGGTACACGCGAAACCGCCCTGCTCGATCCGGCGCAGACGGTCGAAGGCATCGACGCCATCGCGCTGGCCGGCGGCTCGGCCTTCGGCCTCGATGCCGCGTCGGGCGTGCAGGCGTGGCTCAAGGAAAAGGGCCGCGGCTTTGCGGTGCGCACCGCACGGGTGCCGATTGTGCCTGCGGCCATCCTGTTTGATTTGCTGAGCGGCGGCGACAAGGACTGGGGCCGGTTTCCACCCTATCGCGAGCTCGGCTATGCGGCCGCCGCCGCGGCCGGTCCCGATTTCGCTCTCGGCAGCGTCGGCGCCGGCACCGGCGCGACCACGGTCAATTGCAAGGGCGGGATTGGCTCCGCCTCCGAGCAGACCTCGGACGGCCACATCATCGGCGCAATCGCTGTCGTCAACGCCGCCGGCAGTGTTCTCATTGATCGCGGCCCCTGGTTCTGGGCGGCGCCGTTCGAGCGAAACAGCGAATTCGGCGGGCGCGGGTTGCCCTCGCCATTTCCAGCCGCGGCCTTCGAACCGTTGACCAAAGGTAGTGCACGCGAGAGCACTACCCTCGTAGTGGTGGCGACCGACGCCATTCTCACCAAGGCGCAGGCCAAGCGACTCGCGGTCATGGCGCAATCGGGCCTGTCGCGCGCCATCTACCCGGTGCATAGCCCGCTCGACGGTGACGTGGTGTTTGCGGCCTCGACCGCCCGCCGGCCGTTGGCCGACGCGTATCTGGCATTAACCCGCCTCGGTACCATCGCGGCCAATGTCGTGGCGCGGGCAGTCGTACGCGGCGTCTTCGAGGCGACGGCGCTGCCTTTCCCCCGCGCGCTGCCCAGCTGGAAGGACCAATTCGGCCGATAAACCATGGCGACAGCATCCAACAGGACCACACGCCTTGGAAACCACAACCCGCATCTTTTACGCCTTAACGTGCGGTCGCCGTTGACTCGTTCGCCGATTGCGCCTTCACTTTACGTGAATCGGTCCGTTGGTGGCGGAGGGACACGATGCGCTTCGTCGTCATTGTTGTTAGCGCGTTGCTGACCCTGGGTCTCGCGGCCTTCGGGGTCGTCTCCGCACAGAAAGCGGCGGTTCCAAATTCAGCCGCGGCTCCGGCGATGCGCGTCGCATCGAACACAAACGCTGTCCCGGCGCCGGTGACGTCCCCCATCCTCACCGATTCCAGATCGGTCGCCGCAACGCGCGTCGCCCAAAACACACTCCCACGAAGTGCGCCCGCTTCGAGCGCCAACGGCGCTGCCGGCTTAGCCGCTACCGCTACCGCACCGAGCGCGGCCGGCGTCGCGACCAGCAACATCCCCGCCTGCGACAAACCGGGTGGCATGGGACTGGCGCGCATCGTCGAGATCGACACGACCGGCGGTCCCGGCTTCGGCTTCGAGCATTTCAAGCAATACGATTTCCTCCGCGACAAGGAGATCGTGCTGACCTTCGACGACGGCCCCTGGCCGGAAAACACGCCGGCCGTGCTCCAGGCGCTCGCCGACAATTGTTTGAAAGCCACGTTCTTCGAGATCGGCAAGCACGCGATGTGGCATCTGCAAATCACCAAGCAGGTGGTCGAAGCCGGCATGACCTTGGGCAGCCACACCTGGTCGCACAAGGATTTGGCGCGAAAGCCCTATGCCACCGATCTCGATCTCGCCAAGCAGGAAATCGAAATGGGCGCCAGCGCCGTGCATATGGCCGCCGGTGTGCCGATCGCGCCGTTTTTCCGCTTCCCCAGCCTGCAGCACCCGCCGGCGATGCTCACCTATCTCGGCGAGCGCAACATCGCGACCTTCTCGACCGATATCGATTCCTTCGACTTTCGGATGCACAAGCCGGAGCAGGTGATCAAATCGGTGATGACGAAGCTGGAAAAACGCGGCAAGGGCATCATCCTGATGCACGACTTCCAGCGGGGCACGGCCGAAGCGCTGCCTGAACTGCTGCGGCAACTCAAGGCTGGCGGCTACAAGGTCGTGCACATAGTGCCGCGGCAAATGCTGACGACGCTGCCGCAATACGATGAGATGGTGATGAAGCAGGACAAGCTGTCGTCGAACAACACGCGGCCGGAAAACAGCGTGGTCCACACCATCGGCCAATATATCGGCGGAGCACCGCCGACCACATCCGACATGCACGAATAAGGCCGCGCGCCCATTCGGCGTCTCACGACCCAAACCGCTCCGCGCTGTAGGGTTTCGGATCGCAGAATGGCGTCGCGCCGGTCATCATCTCGGCGATAAGCCGACCGGTTGCCGGACCGAGCGTCAAGCCCCAATGGGCATGGCCTATGGCGAGCCAGAGGCCGCGCTGCCGCGGTGCGCGCGCAATCACCGGCCGGGAATCGGGGAAACACGGGCGCGCGCCCAGCCACGGCTGTGCCTCGACTGGTTCGCCGAGTGCAAACAGTTCGCGTGCCGCCGGGAGCAGGCGATCGAACTGCACCGGTGTCGGCGGCGCGTCGCGGGCGGCGAACTCGACGCCCGTGGTTACACGGATACCCTGCTCCATGGGCGCCAGCACGTAGCCGTTCTCGGCATCGAGAACCGGGCGGCTCAGAGCGGCGTTACCTTGCGGTCGAAAATGCCGGTGATAGCCGCGCTTGACGGCGAGCGGCAACTTGACGCCGAGTGCGCCGAGCACGTCGTTCGCCCACGGACCGAGCGCGATCACCACGTCGCCCGCATCGAGCGGCCCGGCCGCGGTTTCCACGCGCCAATAAGGATTGGCGCGATGAAGCGTGCGGGCGTTGCCGGTAAGCAAAAGTCCGCCGAGCGCTGCGAAGCGCGCGGTATAGGCTCGCGTCAGCGCCAGCGGGTTGCTCACGCTCACCGCGCCGGTCCAATGCTCGGCATGCCGGAACACCGGCGCCAACGCCGGCTCCAGCGCACGCGCCTCGTCGCGATCGAGCGGCACATTGGCGATCCCCAAACGCGCGGCCAGGTCGAGCTCCGGCGCCAGCGCCGCGATAGCCCTATTGGTGCGGTAGAGCTTGAGCCAGCCGCGGCGGCTGAAATAAGGCTCGGCGCCGGCCTCGGCGGCGAGCGCCTCATGCTCGGCAACCGCGCGGCCAAACAGCGGCCGCATCAATTGCGCCGTCTCGATCAGGCGCGAGGGCCGCGAAGCGGCGCGAAAGGCTGCCAGCCAGGGCACGATCCGCGGCAGGTGCGAGAGGTGATAGTTGGCCCGCGGCGAACGTTTGAGCGCAATGCGGAGAAGCTCCACCCAATCTGACGGAAAGCCAGGTGGAAATATGGTGTTGCCCTCGATGATGCCCGAATTGCCGTAAGAGGTGCCCTCGCCCGGCCCAGAGCGGTCGACCAGCGCGACCCCGAGGCCGCGCTTGGCGAGATGAACGGCGATCGAGGTGCCGACAATGCCGGCGCCGAGCACGATGACATCGGTATGGGCCACGGGACCCCGCTGCGGTTGCCGACTATCGTATGCGCACGCGCGCGGCCGGCTACAAGGCCTGCCTGCGAAACCACGGCGACGCTCCGCGTTGCCCGGTCAAGCCTGGCGTGTTAGGCGAACCGCGACGATCGGAGACTCCGGTGCATCGCCCGCTCATTATCGCCCCGTCGATTCTCGCCGCCGATTTCGCGAAGCTCGGCGAAGAGGTGCGCGCGGTCGACGCCGCCGGTGCCGACTGGATCCACGTCGACGTGATGGACGGCCATTTCGTGCCCAACATCTCGATCGGGCCGGACGTGGTCAAGGCGCTGCGCGCGCACACCAGAAAGGTGCTCGACGTCCATCTCATGATCGCACCCTGCGATCCCCACCTCGAGGTCTTCGCCAAGGCCGGCGCCGACATCATCACCGTGCACGTCGAAGCCGGCCCGCACATCCACCGCTCGCTGCAGGCAATCCGCGCGCTGGGCAAGAAAGCGGGCGTGACCATGAATCCGGGCACGCCGGTGGAGAGCGTCGAGCCCGTCATCGACCTCGTCGACCTCATCCTCGTCATGTCGGTCAATCCCGGCTTCGGCGGGCAGAAATTCATTCCTGGCACCGTCGACAAGTTGCGCAAGCTGCGCGCACTGGCGGCGGGGCGCTCGATCGACATCGAGATCGACGGCGGCATCACGCCCGAGGTCGCGCCCGAGGCGGCGAGCGCCGGCGCCAATGTCCTGGTCGCCGGCTCCGCGGTGTTCAAGGACCGCACGGCGGAATCCTACCGCGCCAATATCGCGGCGATCCGCCAGGCGGCAGCGCTGGCGCGCGGCGCGGCCGCGTGATGGGCATGCTGCTCGACGGCATTTGGCGTGACCAGGACCCGGTCGCGGAGACCGGCAAGGTCGGCAATTTCCAACGGGTCGACAGCGTCTTCCGCGACCGCATCACTGCCGACGGCTCCTCGGGCTTCAAGGCCGAAGCCGGCCGTTATCACCTCTACGTCGCCTATGGCTGCCCGTGGGCGCACCGCACGCTGATTTTTCTGGCACTGAAGAAACTGCGGGACGCCATCAGCGTGGCTTACGCCATTCCCGGGCTTCCCGCGCAAGGTTGGACCTACGAGGACAATCCCGCCTTTCCCGACTGCACGCCGGATCGCGTCAACGGCTTCCACTATCTTCACGAAGCCTACACGGCGAGCGATCCGCATTATACCGGCAAGGTCACGGTGCCGACGTTGTGGGACAAAAAGACTCGGCGGATCGTGAACAACGAATCCTCGGAAATCATCCGCATGCTCAACGGCGAGTTTACAGCGGTTGGAGCCGATCCGACGGACTATTATCCAAAAGCGTTGCGCAGCGAGATCGATCGCATCAACGAAGCGGCCTACGTCAACGTCAATAACGGCGTGTATCGCTGCGGCTTCGCCCGCTCGCAGGCCGCCTACGAGGAAGCCTACGACGCGCTGTTCGCCACGCTCGACGACATCGAGGCGCGGCTCGGCCGCCGGCGCTATCTGGTCGGCAACCAGATCACCGAAGCCGACTGGCGGCTGTTCCCGACGCTGGTGCGCTTCGACGTCGCCTATTTTTCGTTGTTCAAATGCAACAGGAACCGAATCGCCGACTATGCGAATTTGTCGAACTACATGCGCGAGCTCTATCAGGTTCCGGGTATCGCCGAGACCGTCAAACCGCGCTATTACGTGATTACCTACTATTCGATCGCGCGGGTCAATCCAAGCGGTATCATCCCCAAGGGAACGCCGGTCGACTTCCGGCAGCCGCACGATCGCGCCCGCTTCGCGGCGCGAAGCGCTCACAGTTCCAGGTGAACGCGCCTTTATCGCCGGCCGCGGCCGGAAGCGTGCTGATATTGAATGTTGACGGCCGACAATTGCTCGCCGAAATGCCGGTCGAGCCAACCGAGAAACGATGACAGCAGCCGCGCCTCGTCGCCCCGCTCGGGCGACTTGATCGCCACCTCCACCGCGTCCGACAGTCCGGGCTCGAGGTTGATCGAGCCCTTGTAGCGGACATGCGTCCACCGGGCGGCGTTTCGCTTCCTGGCGCCGGCCCGGGAAAAGGTGCCGCGCCCGCTTTTGCGGATCTCGGCCTGCTTCTTGATCATCGCGCCATAGAGGCGC
>JBEKWO010000007.1:0-79357 GCA_049512975.1 Xanthobacteraceae bacterium
TCGACACCACCGGCGACAGCATGGCGCCGACCATCGTCTCCGGCGAGCGCGTGATCGTCGATACCGGCCACAAGACGCCGACGCCGGACGGGCTTTATGCCATTCGCGACACTTTCGAGTGCATCGTCGTCAAGCGGCTGCAAGTCTTGCGCTCGTCGCGGCCGACGCGGGTGAAGGTGATCTCCGACAATCCGAATCATCCGAGCGAAGAGACCCCGCTCAGCGAGCTCGAGGTCGTCGGCAAGGTGCTCTGCTGCCTCAAATTGTTCTGAGCAAGCGCCCTTCCCTTTTCAACACCAGCCCACGTCGAATCAGCCCAGACGAGTGACTTTGCCGCGCGCCGCGGTGCGCACCGCGGCCGATCGTGATTCGCAGTGCGTCACCAATATCGCAACGCTCGCTTGACAATCGTCCTATTTTTCGTTACCAGCCGACAGTGTCGAGCCGCGCCTGCCGTGACAGCCGCGGCGAACCAAAACGCGATCCGCGATGCCATTCGCCGAACATTCGACCGCAGCGCGCTCGCCACGGCAGGACCGCGACAGTGAACGCATTCGTCGCGCTGCCGCGGCGGCACGGGTCGGACCGGCGCCGGCCATGGCGGTCGCGCTGGCGCAGATCGGCGCCGCCTTTGACGAAGCCGCCACGATCAATGCCTACAAAATCAGGGTCGAGCGGCTGATCCGGCTCGGGCCTTGTCACGCTGCGGTCCGCGCCCGCTTCGGGGCGCGCGCGTCTATGGTGTTTGGCCGCGGCCTCGACGCGGCGATCGTCCTGGTCGAGCGCTGCTGGCGTGACGAGCGCAAGGCGTTTCAGATCGCCAACGCGCTCGGCTGCGCCACGCGGCTCTCGCTCGAGGTGTTGGGCGAGCTACGCCTCATTCTGCGGCTGATGCGATGGAAAAAGATGCACCGGGAGTTCCGCGAAATCGTCGCGATGCTGTGCGAAGCGCCGATCACGGCGGCGGCGGAATGATGTTTGGAGCGCAGGCCCGGGCGGCGAAAGTGCAAGCAGCCGGCTTATGCCGGGCCCGGCTTGACCACACGAATGTGGAGCTCGCGCAATTGCTTGGGGGTCGCCTCCGACGGCGCTCCCATCATCAAATCTTCGGCGCGCTGGTTCATCGGGAACAGCACCACTTCGCGCAGGTTCTCTTCCCCGCACAGCAGCATCACGATGCGGTCGATGCCCGGCGCAATGCCGCCATGCGGCGGCGCGCCGAGCGACAGCGCGTGCAGCATGCCGCCGAATTTCTGCTCCAGCACGCTTTCGTCATAACCGGCGATGGCAAAAGCCTTCTTCATCACGTCGGGAATATGATTGCGGATCGCGCCGGAGGACAATTCCACGCCGTTGCAGACGATGTCGTATTGGATCGCCCTGAGGCTGAGAATTTTATCGCGGTCGGTGGCGTCAAGGGCGAGAAATTCATCCGCCGGCAGGTTCGGCATCGAGAACGGGTTGTGGGAGAAGTCGATCTTTTTCTCCTCCTCGTTCCACTCGAACATGGGAAAATCGACGATCCAGCAAAGTTCGAAACGACTCTTGTCGATCAGACCGAGGTCCTCGCCGACCTTCGTTCGCGCCGCCCCAGCAAACTTGACGAAGCTTTGCGGTTCGCCGGCAACAAAGAACACCGCGTCACCGGGTATGATTCCCAACTGCGAGCCAAGCTTTACCCAGAGCTGATCTGCTCGTTCGGCCCCTAAATTCTTCGCAATTGGGCCGACCGAGGTGTCCCGGATCGTACCTACCTTCGATCCTTCAAGAAGTCTAATCGCGTCAATAACACGACCTTGTTGCAACAAATTCTGAATCCCATCCCTAAGGTCTCTTTCTTCGTCTTTAGTTAGATCAAGCGTCCCTTCTGGGCCTCGTTGTATACCCTCCGACGGCCGCCAAAAGATGTAACCGAGGCCGGGCTGCCCTTCGCCCTGCGCCCAGGAGTTCATGCGCTCGCAGAAGGCGCGCGAACCGCCGCCGGGCGCCGGGATCGCCCACACCGCCGCTTTGGGATTTTCCTCAAGGATTCGGGCAAAGATCTTGAATCCCGAGCCGCGGAAAATATCGGAAACGTCCTGCATGACGATCGGGTTGCGCAGATCCGGCTTGTCGGTGCCGTATTTGCTCAGCGCCTCGCCGTAGGGGATACGCGGCAACTTCGGCGTCACCGGCTTGCCGACGCCGAACTCCTCGAACACACCGCGGATGACCGGCTCGACCGCGTCGAACACGTCGTCCTGGGTGACGAAGCTCATCTCCAGATCGAGCTGATAGAACTCGCCGGGCGAGCGGTCGGCGCGCGCGTCCTCGTCGCGAAAGCAAGGCGCGATCTGGAAATAGCGGTCGAAGCCGGAGATCATGGTCAGCTGCTTGAACTGCTGCGGCGCCTGCGGCAGCGCGTAGAATTTTCCCGGATGCAGGCGCGACGGCACGAGATAATCGCGCGCGCCTTCCGGCGACGAGGCGGTGAGGATCGGCGTCTGGAATTCAAAGAACCCCTGCGCCTTCATGCGCCGCCGCAGCGAATCGATAATTTCGCCGCGCTTCATGACGTTGCGATGCAAGTGCTCGCGGCGCAGATCGAGAAAGCGGTATTTGAGCCTGATGTCTTCGGGGTAGTCGTGCTCGCCGAAAACCGGCATGGGCAGTTCCGCGGCGCGGCCCAAAACCTCGATTTCGCGGATGTAGACTTCGACCTCGCCGGTCGGCAGGTCGGGGTTTTCCGTGCCGCCCGGCCGCCGCCGCACCTTGCCGTCGATGCGCACCACCCATTCCGAGCGCAAAGTCTCGGCCATTTTGAAGGCGGGGCTGTCGGGGTCGGCGACCACCTGGGTGAGCCCGTAGTGATCCCGCAGATCGATGAACAGCACGCCGCCATGATCGCGGATGCGGTGGCACCAGCCGGAAAGGCGCACCTCGCTGCCGATGTCGCTCGCTCGAAGCGCGCCGCAGGTATGGCTGCGATAGCGGTGCATTTTCAAATCCGCCGAAGGTATGGGAAATGGAGAGCGCACAAGCACATGGCGGCCGCCGCCTTGTCAAGCGGGCACCCCGCGCCTCGACAGGAGGGCGCCGATCTGCCACTTCACCGCAACCGGGAAACGGGAAATGCCGAAGAAACGCAAGATGGCCCGGCCGGCCGCAAATGCCGAAATCATGACCACGGCCGACGCCGTGGTCGCGACCCTGATCGCGCATGGGCTGAACACGATCTACGCCCTGCCCGGCGTGCAGAACGACCACCTGTTCGAGGCGCTGTTCAAGGCTTCGGACCGGCTGCGGACGGTGCATACCCGGCATGAGCAAGGTGCCGCGCTGATGGCGCTCGGCGCGGCGCTGGCGACCGGCAAGCCACAGGCCTATGCCGTGGTCCCGGGCCCAGGGCTGCTCAATTCCGCGACCGCGCTGTTGACTGCCTACGCGATGAACGCGCCCGTACTCGGGTTGATCGGGCAGATTTTTCAGGCCGATATCGGGCGCGGCCTCGGACATCTGCATGAGATCCGCGACCAGCATGGCGTTATCAAGCGGCTGGTCGACCACGCGGCGCTGATCAGCAAGCCTGAACAAGCGTCGCGACAGACGGCGCTGGCGCTGCGCGCTATGCACAGCGGCCGGCCCGGACCGGCGGTCCTCGAATGCGCCATCAACGTCTGGGGCAAGAGCGGCCCGGTCGTCGTGCAGCCGCCGCTGCCGCTGCCGGCGCCGAACATCGACGGCGACGCCGTGCGCAAGGCGGCGACGATTCTCGGCGCCGCCAAACGGCCGATGATCGTCTGCGGCGGCGGCGCCCAGGACGCCGCGGCGGAAGTCACGGCGTTGTCCGCCATGCTGCAGGCGCCGGTGCTGGCCTATCGGCGCGGCCGCGGCGTTCTCGACGGCCGCAGCCCCTTCAGCGTCACCCTGCCGCTGGGGCACGAATTGTGGGGCGAGGCCGACGCGGTGCTCGCGGTCGGCACCCGGCTGCTCATGCAATTTCGCGAATGGGGCGTCGATCGCGACCTCGCCATCGTCCGCGTCGATGCCGATCCGCAGGAACACAATCGCTGGCAGCGACCCAGGGTGGCGCTCGTCGGCGACGCCAAGCCGATCCTGCAAAGCCTGCTCGCGGAATTGCCGGCGCGCAACGCCAAGCGCGCATCGCTGCAGGCGGGAATGGACGAGCGCCAAGCGAAGTGGCGCAAGCGCTTCGAGAAGATCGCCCCGCAGGTCGCCTTCCTCGAAGTGATGCGCGCCGAACTGCCGGAGGACGGTATTTTCGTCGACGAGGTCACCCAGCTCGGCTTCGCCGCGCGGCTGGTCTTTCCCGTCTACAAGCCGCGCACGTTTCTTTCACCCGGCTATCAGGATCCGCTGGGCTGGGGATTTGCCACGGCGCTGGGCGCACAGGATGCGCGGCGCGATGTGCCGGTGCTTTCGATCTCCGGCGACGGCGGCTTCATGTTCACCGCCACCGAGCTTGCCACCGCCATGCAGCACCGCATTCCGCTGGTAACGGTGGTGTTCAACGACGGCGCCTTCGGCAATGTGCGCCGCATCCAGCAGGAGCGCTTCGGCAACCGGCTGATCGCCTCCGATCTGGTCAATCCCGATTTCGTCGCCTTCGGCAAGAGCTTCGGCGCCGAGGCGGTGCGGGCGCGATCGCCAGCGGAACTCGGCCAAGCCCTGCGCCGCGGCTTTGCCCGCCGCGACGGCCCGACCGTGATCGAAGTCCCGGTTGGCGCGCTGCCGAGCCCGTGGGAGTTCATCCATATGGGGCGAGTGCGCGGTGGCTGACGGCCCCGGACCGGCGACAACGCCACGCGATTCCGCTATCACGCTCGCAATGCATCTGATCACAACAACGTCCGAGCTTACCGCCGCGTGCCGGCGGATGGCGTCCTACCCCTTCGTTACCGTCGACACCGAATTTCTGCGCGAAACCACCTATTACCCGCTGCTGTGCGTGGCGCAGATGGCCTCGGCCGACGAGGCGGTGGTGGTCGACGCGCTGGCGCCGGGTATCGACCTGGCCCCCTTCTTCGCGCTGATGGCGGACGAGAAGGTAATGAAAGTCTTTCATGCCGCGCGGCAGGACATCGAAATCGTCTGGCACCGCGCCAAGCTTATTCCGCATCCTATCTTCGACACTCAGGTCGCGGCCATGGTTTTGGGCTACGGCGATTCCATTTCCTATGACCAGCTGGTGCAGCGCATCACCGGCGACACGCTCGATAAATCGCATCGCTTCACCGACTGGACACGCCGGCCGCTCTCCGAAGCGCAGCTGTCCTACGCGGTCTCCGATGTCACGCATCTGCGGGATGTCTATGCGGCCCTGGTCGAAGACCTCGGGCGGCGCGCCCGGGTCGATTGGGTGCAAGAGGAAATGCAGGTGCTGACGTCGCCCGACACCTACCGCATGGATCCGGAGAACGCCTGGCAGCGCCTGAAGACGCGCATACGCAAGCCCAAGGAGCTTGCCGTGCTGATCGAGGTGGCGGCCTGGCGCGAGCGTGAGGCGCAGTCGCGCGACGTGCCGCGCTCCCGCGTGCTCAAGGACGACGCGATCGCCGATATCGCCGTGCAGGCGCCGACGACAACCGAGAAGCTCAAGAACCTGCGCTCGCTGCCCAAGGGCTTCGAACGCTCGCGCTGGGGCGAGGCGATCGTCGCCGCGGTGGCGCGCGGTCTGGCGCGGGATCCGAAGACACTGCCGCGCCCGGTGCGGCTGCAGTCCTCGGCCAACGGCGCCGCGGTCGTCGAACTGCTCAAGGTGCTGTTGCGCATGATTTCCGAGCGCCACCACGTCGCCGCCAAGGTGATCGCCACGGTCGACGATCTCGAGCGCATCGCCGCCGATGACGTCGCCGATGTCCCCGCGCTCAGCGGCTGGCGCCGCGAGCTGTTCGGCGAAAAGGCGCTCGCGCTCAAACACGGCAAGCTGGCGCTGGCGATCGAGAAGGGTCGGGTGGCCGCGGTCGAGCGCGGATAGCCTCGGCCTACCCCAGCAGCACCACCGGCTCGCGGCCGATGAGCCGCGCCAGCACGCGCAGCCGGTTCAAAACCCGTTCGCCGTAGAGCGCCGCGAATTGACTGGGCAGCCGCAGCGCCAGCCGATGCCGCTCGACCGCGAGCGGCGTTCGCGGCAGCACGCCAGGCATGGCCGCGGACACGACATAGGCGAGCCGCAGCGCCGCGCCGAGCACGCGCGCGCGGTCGAGGCCGCGTGTCGAAGCAAGCTCGCGCAACCGCGGCGACAGCTCGTCGTCCATCACCAGTCCGACGTGGCGATAAAATACCGCGAGTGCCAGATAGGCACGGCCTGGATGGTCGATGGCGGTGAAGCCGCCATGGGCAATGATATTGAGCGATTGCTCGCCGCGGTAATCGGGATGCGCCCGCCAGCCGATATCGGCCAACAGGCAGGCGGCGTGACGAAGCCGGCGTTCCTCGGCCGTTTCACTGAGGCCGGAGGAGGCCATGAAACGGTCGGTCCATGCGATCAGCTCTTCGCCGTGGCGCGGCGAGCGCGAACGCAATTTGTTGAGCCCGCGTGCCGCTTCGATCAGCGCATCCTTCTCCTTGTCCTTCTGCTTGAGCAGCGAATAGAGCAAGCCCTCGCGCACGCCGAGTGCGGAGAATATTACCTGGCGCGGCTTGCCGATGCGCACGATGTATTCCAGCACCAGGGCCGCATAGGACAGCAACGGCCGCCGTGCACTCGCCACCACTTCGATGTTGGAGAGCGTCTCGGCATCGACCCGATGCACCAAGCGGGCGAATTCGAGCGCGTCATCGGCGGCAATGGCGTAGCCGTGCATCACGTGCAGCGGGTATCCGGTCTGCCACATGTGCAGCCGCGCCAGCGCCCGCCAGGTGCCGCCGACGGCGTAGAAGTTGCGGCCCTCGCAGTCGCTGAGCAGCGGCAACGAGCCGAGGGTTTTCTTGACGAACTTTTCCGCCTTCTTGAGAGATTTTGCCGAAATGTCGGCCAGGGCCAGACCGCCGAGCGGCCGGGTCAAGCCGCGCCCGGCGCGCGTGCCGTGGACATTGACCAGTTCGAGCGAGCCGCCGCCGAGGTCGCCGACCACGCCGTCCGCCTGATGCACACCGGAAATGACGCCGAGCGCGGTCAACTGCGCCTCGCGGCCGCCGGACAGCACGTCGATCTCGGTTCCGATGATTCGCTCGGCGAGCTTGATGAAGGCGCGGCCATTCTTGGCGTCACGGCAGGCCGCGGTGGCGATGGCCAAAACTTTCTTCACCCCGATGGTCGTACAGAGCGCGCGGTAGCGCTTGAGCGCGGCCAAGGCCTGCTCGACCGCGTCGGCGGCGAGCAGTCCGGTGGACTGCACCTCGCGGCCGAGCCCGCATAACGCCTTCTCGTTGAACAGCGGCGTCGGGCTGCGGGTCAGCCCCTCGTAGACGACAAGCCGCACGGAATTCGAGCCGATGTCGATCACCGCCAGTGGCGGACCATCGTCGAGGCGTCCCTGGGCGTCGATCTTGGCGCGGCTCATCTTTTGCAATCAGCGCCGGGCAATCGGTGGCGCGTTTGCGGCTTCGCTCACGCCCGCTCCGAGCGATGCCGTAAGCGGGGAATGGACTCTTTCGGCGACTTTCCGCGCCCCGAAAGGCTTGGATTGGTCATGAAGTAGGATTGGGCGTTGAAGGGCTCCTCGCCCGGCCCCGGCTTGATGCGCGACGAGGAGCCGTCGGCGACGAGCTCCCAGCTCTGCTGGTTGTCCTTGAAATTCGCGACCATGATCTGATCGAGCACCTGCTCGTGCACGGTGGGATTGAGGATCGGGCAGAGCACTTCGACGCGACGGTCGAGATTGCGCGGCATGATGTCGGCGGACGAGATATAAACCGCAGCCTTCGGATGCGGCAGACTGTGGCCGGCGCCGAAGCAATAGATGCGGCCGTGTTCGAGGAAGCGGCCGACGATGGACTTGACGCGGATATTCTCGGACAGGCCGGGAACCCCCGGCCGCAGGCAGCAGATGCCGCGCACCACCAGTTCGATCGCCACGCCCGCGCTCGAAGCGCGATAGAGCGCGTCGATGATATCGGCATCGACCAGCGCATTCATCTTCATCCAGATGGCCGCCGGACGGCCGGCCTTGGCGTGGGCGATCTCCTCTTCGATGTGCGCGTGGATGCGCTTGCGCAATGTCAGCGGCGAGACCGCCATGCGCTCAAGCTCGGCGGGCTCCGCGTAGCCGGTGACGTAGTTGAACGCGCGGGTGACGTCGCGGGCGATGGCAGGATCGGCGGTGAAGAACGACAGGTCGGTATAGATGCGGGCGGTCACCGGGTGATAATTGCCGGTGCCGACATGCACGTAGGAGGCGAGCGCGGCACCCTCGCGGCGGACCACCAGCGAGAGCTTGGCATGGGTCTTGAGCTCGAGGAACCCGTACACCACCTGCACGCCGGCGCGTTCGAGATCGCGCGCCCAGCGGATGTTGGCCTCCTCGTCGAAGCGCGCCTTGAGCTCGACGACCGCGGTGACCGATTTGCCGGCTTCGGCGGCCTCCGCGAGCGTCTTGACGATCGGCGAATCCGCCGAGGTGCGATAGAGCGTTTGCTTGATGGCGACGACGTCCGGATCGCGCGTCGCCTGATTGAGAAAATCCACCACCACGTCGAACGACTCGTAGGGGTGGTGGACGATGAGATCCTTCTGCCGGATGGCGGCGAAGCAATCGCCGCCATGGTCGCGGATGCGGCCGGGATAGCGCGGCGTATAGGGCACGAATTCGAGGTCCGGCCGGTCGAGGCTGGCGAGCTGCGCCATCTCGTTGAGCGCCAGCACGCCGTCGACCTTGAACACGCTGTCATCGGTGGCGCCGAGCGCGCGGAGCACGAACCGCTGCAGCTCCGCCGGCATCATCGCCTCGATGTCGAGCCTGATCACCAAACCGCGGCGCCGCCGCTTCAGCGCGGTTTCGAACAGCCGCACCAGATCTTCGGCCTCTTCGAGGACTTCCAGTTCCGAGTCGCGGATGACGCGGAAGGCGCCGACCCCCTTCACCGCATAGCCTGGGAACAGCTTGCCGATGAACAAGCTGGTTTCGGCCTCGATCGAGATCAACCGCACCTCGCCGCCATCCCCGGCCTGCGGCAACCGCACGAACCGTTCGATGCGGTTCGGCATGCGGATCAGCGCGTTCATCGCCTTGCCGTCCTTAGCGCGCGACAGCTGCAGCGCGATCGAGAAGCCGAGATTGGGGATGAACGGGAACGGATGCGCCGGATCGACGGCGAGCGGCGTCAGCAGCGGGAACACGTGGGCAAGAAAATGGTCCTCGAGCCAAGCCTTCTCCGCCTTGCCCACATCGGGACCGTCGACCAGCACGATCCCGGCCTGCGCGAGCGCCGCACGTAGCTCGCGCCACTGCGTCTGCTGGTCTTGCACCAGCAGCACCACGGCCTCGGCAATGCGCACGAGCTGCTCGGCCGGGGTCAGTCCCTCGGGGCTCTTGGTGCCGATGCCGGCGCGCACCTGGGCGCGCAGGCCGGCCACGCGCACCATGAAGAACTCGTCGAGGTTGTTCGCCGAGATCGACAGGAATTTCAATCGCTCAAGCAGCGGATGACCGCGATTGGCGGATTCCTCGAGGACGCGGCGGTTGAAATTGAGCCACGACAGCTCACGGTTGATGAAGCGGTCCGGGCTGGAGGCCAAAGCCGACGCAGCGTGCCGCTCCGCCGGTTCGGCGAGCCGCGACGGCGCTTCCAGCGCCGCCGCAGGGCTGGATTCGAGCGCAACAGCGGTCGCTTGGCCGCGGTCGACCATAACCACTCCTTGGTCCTCGAGCCTCACCCTCGCCGTCCTAGATAACGATTCCATGACTTTCACCAACGAGATAAGGCGGCGCGGCGGCGCGCCGTCAAGCCTTCCCTGGAGCGGGACCGGAGACGGCACGGCGGCCACCGGTCTCGGCCTGATAGATCAAAGAGTTGCGGCCTTTTAATGCTTGACGGCATGAGCAACGAGGCCTATCTGCGCCTCGTCGGTCAGAAAAGCAAACTGAACGACTTCTAAACTCGGCAATTAAGCCATGGGCAGTACCAACGCTGGTACGGCCGGCACTCGATTGTCGGTCTTACCGGTCAGCATCACGACCGTGCGCGGCATCGACGGCTGCGCGATGGCAAAAGACCGCGGCTAGCGATCTCTTGCCAACGCTCACGCCGAACCCGCGAAGCGCGGTAAAGGAGGCGAGCGATGGTCGCAAGACTCGCAAAGCGGCTGAATGGTGACCGCCGGCACGCCCTGCCGGTCGGACCGATCCACGAAGAACTCGACGAGCTGGCGGTGGCGGAAGCCCATTCGGTGCTCATTGTGCCGACTGAAGCTTCGCCTTTGCCCAGCGATGCCCGCAGTCCGGAAGCGGTCGGCAATGAACTCGAGCGGCTTTACGCCTCTCTCGAAGCGGTCACGCCGGACAACCATCCGCGCACGGCGAGGCTTTTGCGAGCGAGCAACCGAAAGGTGGCGCAAAAAGTCATCGAGGAGGCGGGCGAGGTCGCGCTCGCAGCCGTCAAACACAATGACCGGGCGATCGTGCGCGAGAGCGCCGATCTCCTTTACCATCTCGCCGTGCTGTGGCGCCGGGCCGGGATCGGTCCTGCCGACATCTGGTCCGAGATGCGCCGCCGCGCCGACAGTCTCGGCATCGCGGAGAAGCTGCCGAAGTCAAAAGCGTAAGCACGGCGCTTAGCGCGTGTTTGCACTGCCTGCAAAAAAGGCCGGGGAAACTCCCCGGCCGCTTCTGAGGGCCCTTGGCGTCAGGGCGGCGTTTCAAGCTGTTTTGAAACACCGCCCTGATTTCTTCTTCATGGTTCCACAGGCTTGTGGCTGTGCTCCAGAAGTCCTCGAAGGAAGACCGTTCGGCTGAGATCAGGCAAAGTCGAAGCGATCGGCGTTCATCACTTTGGTCCACGCCGCCACGAAGTCTTTCACAAACTTGTCCTTCGAATCCGCGCACGCATAGACTTCCGCCAGCGCGCGCAGCTGCGAGTGCGAACCGAAGATCAGGTCGACCGTGGTGCCGGTCCACTTGACCGCGTTCGTCTTCCGGTCGCGGCCCTCGTACACGCCATCGGAGCCGGCGGTCGGCTGCCATTGCGTGCGCATGTCGAGCAGGTTGACGAAGAAGTCATTCGTCAGCTTGCCGGGCTGGTTGGTGAAGACGCCGTGCTTGGACTGCCCGGCATTGGCGCCCAATACGCGCAGGCCGCCGAGGAGAACCGTCATCTCCGGCGCCGTCAGCGTCAGCAACTGCGCCTTGTCGACCAACGCCTCCTCGGCCGTCATGAGGTGCTGGCTGCGGTAATAGTTGCGGAAGCCGTCGGCGAGCGGCTCGAGCGGCGCGAAGGATTGGACGTCGGTCTGCTCCTGCGAGGCGTCCATGCGTCCCGGCGTGAACGGAACCTTCACCGCGACCGCGGCCTTCTTCGCCGCTTCCTCGACGGCCGCGCAGCCGCCGAGAACGATCAGGTCAGCAAGCGAAACTTTCTTGCCCTTGGACTTACTCTTGGACTGCGAAGCATTGAATTCCTTTTGGATCGCTTCGAGCTTGCGCAGAACCTTCGCCAACTGAGCCGGCTGGTTGACGTCCCAGTCCTTTTGCGGCGCAAGCCGAATGCGCGCGCCGTTCGCTCCGCCGCGCTTGTCGGAACCGCGGAACGTCGACGCCGACGCCCAAGCCGTCGACACCAGCTGCGAAACAGTCAGGCCGGAGGCGAGGATTTTCGCCTTCAGGGCGGCAATGTCCTTCTCCCCGATCAGCGGGTGATCGACCGCGGGGATCGGGTCCTGCCAGATCAGAATCTCCTTCGGCACGAGCGGGCCGAGATAACGGTGAATCGGCCCCATGTCGCGGTGGGTTAGCTTGAACCACGCCCGGGCGAACGCGTCGGCGAACTGGTCCGGATACTCGTAGAAGCGCCGCGAGATCTTCTCGTAGATCGGGTCCATCCGCAGCGACAGGTCCGTGGTCAGCATGGTCGGCACATACTTCTTCGACTTGTCGTAAGCGTCCGGGATCGTGGCGGCGCCGCCTTTCGCCTTCCACTGATAGGCGCCGGCCGGGCTCTTGGTCAGCTCCCATTCGTTGTTGAACAAGTTATCGAAGAAGTGGTTGCTCCACTTCGTCGGCATCTGCGACCAGGTGACTTCCGGGCCGCCGGTGATCGCGTCGGCGCCCACGCCCGTGCCAAACTTGCTCTTCCAGCCGAGACCCTGCTCTTCGATGGCCGCGCCTTCCGGCGCCGGGCCGACCAGCGACGGATCGCCGGCGCCGTGGGTCTTGCCGAAGGTATGGCCGCCGGCAATCAGCGCGACGGTCTCCTCGTCGTTCATCGCCATGCGCGCGAAGGTCTCGCGAATGTCCTTGGCCGCCGCGAGGGGATCCGGCTTGCCGTTCGGCCCTTCCGGATTGACGTAGATCAGGCCCATCTGCACGGCGGCGAGAGGATTCTGAAGATCACGGTCGCCGCTGTAGCGTTCGTCGTCCAGCCATGTCCCTTCGGGACCCCAGTAAAGTTCTTCAGGCTCCCAGACATCGGCGCGGCCGCCGCCGAAACCGAACGTCTTGAATCCCATCGACTCCAGCGCGACGTTGCCGGCAAGAATTATCAGGTCGGCCCAGGAGATTTTGCGGCCATATTTTTGCTTGATCGGCCAGAGCAGCCGGCGCGCCTTGTCGAGGCTCGCGTTGTCCGGCCAGCTGTTGAGCGGCGCGAAGCGCTGTTGGCCAGCTCCGGCGCCGCCGCGGCCATCGGCAATGCGGTACGTGCCCGCGCTGTGCCACGCCATGCGGATCATCAGTCCGCCGTAATGGCCGAAGTCGGCCGGCCACCAGTCCTGCGAGTTCGTCATCAAGGCACGCAGGTCCTTGATCACGGCCTTCAGATCGAGGCTCTTGAACTCCTTGGCGTAGTTGAACACCTTGCCCATCGGATCGGACAAATCGGAGTTTTTACGCAGAACGCTGAGGTCCAACTGATTGGGCCACCAGTCGCGGTTCCTGTGGGCGTGGGTGAACGGGCACTTGCCCGCGCTCTTCTCGGTCTTGGCGTCCATGTCTGTCTCCGATCGTGTTTTGTAATTTTCTTCGGGTTGTTCCGCACGGAACGATTATGACTTCTGGGGGTTGTTGCCACTCGTGCTATTTCTAGGCTTCTTCCGCAATCAGGTCCAATCGTATTGCCTAGGGCTGTCGATAAGCGTAACTTATCGGGATGATCACCCTGCGTCAGCTTCGTTATTTGACCTCGCTCGCCCATCACCGGCATTTCGGGCGAGCGGCGGCGGACTGCGCGGTCACCCAGCCGGCTTTGTCCATGCAGGTCCGCGAACTCGAGCGGAAAATCGGTGCCGAACTGGTGGAGCGGCGGTCGGGTGAGATCGCGCTCACCGAGACCGGAGTCGAAGTCGCGCAGCGGGCCGAGCGCATTCTCGCCACCACCCGCGATCTCATAGACTTCGCTCGCCATCGCGGCGTGCTCAGCGGCAAGCTTCGCCTCGGTATCATCCCGACGCTGGCGCCCTACATTTTGCCGCGCGTGCTACCGCGGCTGCAGACGAGCTATCCGCAACTGCGTCTGGAGGTCCGCGAGACCCAGACCAAGATGTTGCTCGAAGAACTTGCGGGCGGCGATCTCGACGCGGTGATGCTGGCGTTGCCGGCGGACGGCGCCGACGTGGAGATACTGCGGCTGTTCGACGACCCATTCCTGCTGGCGCTGCCGGCCGCCGATCCGCTGCGAGGGCGCGTCGCGGCCGAGGATGTGGACCAGCGGCGGCTCATTCTCCTCGAGGAAGGACATTGCCTGCGCGACCAAGCGCTGGCCTTCTGCGCGGCAGCGCGCGGCGACACCCCCGCCACGCTCGGCGCCACATCGCTCGCGACCGTGATGCAGATGGTCGCGAACGGTTACGGGGTGACGCTGGTGCCGGAAGTCGCCGCTGCCGTCGAGGTTCGCGACAGCCGGGTCAAGCTTTTGCGTTTTGTCGAACCCGAGCCGGCGCGCACCGTCGGGCTCGCGTGGCGGCATACCTCGCCGCGCAAGCAGGATTTCGCGGCGCTGGGCGAGATCATCCTTGCAACGCTCGGCCTAGCCGCTCGGCGAAGTCTCACCACGAAAAATCTCCGCCGCCAGCGCCCGCGTGGCCGGGCGCCGTTGCCGTAGCGCCTCGTTGTCGAGCGCGATCACCGCCGCGCGTGCGGCGGCAAACGAGCGCTCGATATGGGTCGACAGATAGCCCACTACGCTCTCGTCAAGTGCAAGCTGGCGATCCGCGGCGAGCTTGACGATCACCGCGCGCAGCATCGCATCGTCCGGCGCTTGCAGCGTCGCCACCGGCAAGGCGCGCAGCCGCGAGACGAGGTCGGGGATGGCGGCCGGCCAGGTTGCCGGCGCCGTTGTCGCGGTGAGCAGCAGCGCGGCCTCTTCCTCGCGAGCGAGATTGATGAGATGGAACAGCACGCGGTTGTCTGCCGCCGCGGCGTCCTCGACGACCAGCGCTCCGGTCACGAGCGCAGCTGGAAGCTCGGCTTCGCCAAGCGATCGCCCGGCAACGACGCGCGCACCCGCCGTCGCCGCCCATATCATCGCCAGATGCGTCTTACCTGACCCCTCAGGTCCGATCAGGGCGACGGCATTCGCCGGCCAATCCGGCCAGCAGTCGATGAGCTGGAGCGCGCCCTCGTTGCACGGTCCGGACAGAAAATCGTCGCGGGCATAGCTTTCGGCGTGATCGAGTGCGAGCGCGAGCTGGCGCGGGCGGGAGGACATGGCGCTCAAGTCGACCCTTTTCCGGTGTAGAGCGGGCTCGCCCGGTAACGCTGCAGCGCAAACCGCGTCAACACGCCGGCTGCGGCGGCCAGCGGTATCGCCAGCAACAGGCCGACGAAGCCGAACAGATAGCCGCTGGCGAGCAGCGCAAAGATCAACCAAAGCGGATGCAGCCCGACGCTCTCGCCGACAAGTTTCGGCGACAATACGTTGCCTTCGAGAAATTGGCCGACCAGGACGACGCCGACAACGATCAGAATCCGCGTCCAGTCAGGAAAGAATTGCGCCAGCGCCACGCCGGACGAAACCACCAGAGCGGTCAGCGAACCAACATAGGGAATGAAGGTAAGAAATCCGGAAACGGCGCCGATCAGCACCGCGAAACTCAATCCCGCCAACGTCAACCCGATTGCATAATAGGCGCCGAGGATAGCGCAGACCAGGAGCTGCCCGTGCAAATAGCCCGACAGCGCCTTATTGATCTCGCGCGCGAGCGTGCGCGCGATGTCGCGCTGTCTCCGCGGGATCAGGTCGTCGAATGCGCTGACGACGCGGTTCCAGTCGCAGAGCAGGTAGAACGCCACTACCGGCGTGATGACGAGCAAAGACAGGACAGAGAGGATCGCCTCGCCCTTGGTCCACAACGACGTTAGCACCCCTGTCAGATAGTCCATGGACTTGGTCATCAGAGCGCTGACGAATTCGCCGCCGCCGGCCGTGCTGCCGATAAGGGCTTTCAGCCACGGATGGCTCGGATCGGTTGTCAGCGACTGCAGGCGCTGCACGTAGCCCGGGATGTGATCGATGAAGGATGAAAGCTGGTTTATCAGCACCGGCGCGATGAGGAGGAACACGCCGACGAATGCGATCACGAAAGTGCCGAGCATGAGCAGCGCGGCGACCAGCCGATTGAGCCCGCGCTTGGTGAGCTGGTTGGCCAGCGGATCGAGCAGATAGGCAATTGCCGCCCCGACCACGAAGGGCAAGAGAATGTGATGCAGCAACCAGAACAGGCCGACAAAGACCGCGAGAGCAACGATCCAGAACGCGATGTGCCGCTCGAACCGCATAGCGCAATCCTCAGCGCGGGTTTTGCATTTGAAGTTCCCGTACGAGTTGCCGCTGGATTGCGAGAACTTCAAATCCGCCGCATTAGAGCGCAATCGCTTCAGATTGAATCGATTGGCGCTCTAATATCCTAGTAGAGCATGATCTTTTCGGAAAACCGGCTTCCACGTTTCCGGATCATGCTCTGGCCGATCAATGCCCGGCCCCGAACGAGTTCATATGACGGAGCCACTCGGCGAGATAGAAGGCGATCGAGAGCAAGGTCAAGATGGCGACCAGCCCGACGACGATCTTCGAGGCCAGCATAGCGTCGAACCCGAAGCCTTGCTCGGCAAGCACCAGCGTAGCGAGCAGGATTTGCGCCACCGTATTGGCTTTTGAGACCGGCAGCGGCCTGACCGGCATCGGCCTTCCGACCAGCCAGGCCAGCATAAATCCGCTGATGATCATGATGTCGCGCGAGACGACAAGAATGACCAGCGAGATCGGCAAGGCGCCGGCGATGCCGAGCGCGACGTAGATCGACACGATCAGCGCCTTGTCGGCGAGCGGATCGAGATAGGCGCCCAGTTCGCTCGCCATATGGAAGCGCTTGGCGAGGAAGCCGTCGACCGCATCGCTGATCCCGGTTGCCAGGAAGAGAAAGAAGGCGGCCCGCATCTCTCCCGACATGATCGCCCAGACCACGACCGGCACCAAGATGATGCGCCCCAACGTGATGAGGTTTGGAATACTCAAACGCGTGCCCCCGGCTCCGGCGCGCTCGCCGCGAACGCGTATCCTGGCTCCGCGCGCCGTCCTTGTGCCTCACTTATAGCCGCGCCCGCGCGCTTGCGCACCCGTCGATTCCGACGTAGGAGGCGCCGCGGAGTGCCTCCCCGTCCGGGTAGGCACCATTGCCGATTGGTGGTTCCGTGGACAAGGCACGCTACGCAGCTGCCGGCGTCGATATCGATGCCGGCAACCGCATGGTCGATTTGATCAAGCCGCTGGTGCGGCGAACCGCTCGGCTGGGTGCAGACGCCGAGATCGGCGGCTTCGGCGGCCTGTTCGATCTCAAGGCCGCCGGCTACTCCGATCCCATTCTGGTCGCGGCTACCGATGGCGTCGGCACCAAGGTCAAGATCGCAGTCGAGACCTCGCGTCACGATACGATCGGCATCGATCTCGTGGCGATGTCGGTGAACGACCTGGTGGTGCAAGGGGCCGAGCCGTTGTTCTTCCTCGACTATTTTGCCTCCAGCAAGCTCGATCCGGAGGTCGGGGCGACAGTGGTCGCCGGCATCGCCGCCGCGTGCCGGGAAGCAGGCTGTGCTCTGATCGGCGGCGAGACTGCGGAAATGCCCGGCATCTATCAACGCGGTGACTACGATCTTGCCGGATTTGCCGTCGGGGCGGTGGCGCGCGCGGAGCTGTTGCCGCGGAGCGATATCAAGCCGGGCGACTCGGTGATCGGGCTTACGTCATCGGGCGTGCATTCGAACGGCTTTTCTTTGGTGCGCCGCATCGTCGCCGCATCCGGACTGGCCTGGGACGCGCCGGCCCCGTTCGAGCCCACGCGACACTTGGGCGAAGCCTTGCTGACGCCGACGCGACTCTATGTACGATCGTGCCTCGCCGCGATCCGCGGCAGCAAAGCGGTCAAGGCGCTGGCCCACATCACCGGCGGCGGCTTTGTCGACAACATTCCGCGCGTGCTGCCGCGCGGGCTCGCGGTCGCTTTGGATCTGGACCGCGTACCCGTCCCGCCGGTGTTCAAATGGCTCGCAGTGTCGGGCGACGTCAGCGAGCGTGAGATGTTGCGGACCTTCAACTGCGGCATCGGCATGGTGGCCGTGCTCGACGCCAACGCAGCTGCCGCGGCGTGCGAGCAGTTCACGGCCAATGGCGAGACGGTGGTGCGGCTGGGCGAAATCGTCGCCGCGGATGGCGATGCTCGCGTCGACTTTCGCGGACGGCTCGACCTTTCCTGGTGAGGCGAATGGGCAAGAAGCGCGTCGCCGTGCTCATCTCCGGCCGCGGCTCGAATATGACGGCGCTGATCGAGGCTGCCAGGGCGGAAGACTATCCGGCCGAAATCGCGCTCGTCGTGTCGAACAGGCCCGAGGCGGCGGGCCTGTCCCGGGCGCGCGAAGCGGGCGTCGCGACCGCGATTGTCGATCACAGATCGTTTGGCGAAGACCGCGAGGCGTTCGAACGTGCGCTTGACGCAGAGCTTCGGGCGCAGCGGATCGATTTGGTGTGCCTGGCCGGATTTATGCGACTTCTGACGCCGTGGTTCGTGACCCGCTGGAGCGGCCGGATGCTCAACATTCATCCGGCTTTGTTGCCGCAATTCAAAGGCCTCGATACGCATCGCCGGGCGCTCGAGGCCGGTGTGAAAGAGCACGGCGCGACCGTCCACTTCGTCGTGCCGGAAATGGATGCGGGACCTATCGTTGCGCAGGATTCGGTCGCGGTGCGCGAGGACGACACGGAAGCGACGCTGGCCGCGCGCGTGCTCGAGGTCGAGCACCGCATCTACCCGCAAGCATTGCGCGCGTTGGCCGAAGGCCGGGCAAGCCTGGCCTCCTCGTCGAACGAAAACGTCCCCCGCGAGGGCAGCGCGTAATCCTTCAGAAAGCCAGCTCCCGCGTTTCCGGATCAGGCGCCAAAAAGCAAAACCCCCGGTGCGAGCGCCGGGGGCTACAAGTACCGGGATTTTCCCGGAACGCGCTATCCGACCTTGAGATTCTCCGCCGAAGTCCGGCCGCGATTTGTCACGAGCTCATATTCGACTTCTTGGCCCTCATTCAGCGTGCGCAACCCGGCATGCTCGACGGCCGAAATGTGGACGAACACATCCTTCTCGCCGCTGGCCGGCTTGATGAATCCGTAGCCTTTGGTCGAATTGAACCACTTGACGGTACCCTTGTCCATCGTCTGTCTCCTCAGTCAGTCAAACTTCGGCGCAGCAACAGCCGCCGCACGCCGCGTGCAGGTGCCGCGCACCGCGCCACAAGCCAGATTTTGGGGGAAGGTCCGAAACGATCGCGTCGGCAAGACTGCACCGGCCGGAAGGCCAAAATCCGATTGAGAGCAAAAAACAAACCGAGAAATGCGGCGCAAGCATGGCTGCTATGAGCCGCGCACTTTGCCAGTTCGCAAGCCCAACGCCGCAATGGTTTAGCGCGAGTTAATCCGAGGCGCTTTGTCCGGAGTTGTTTCCGCGCCCCAGGAACGCGCCGACGGCAACGACCAAGAGCGCGCCGGCGCCGCCTGCTGCCATCTCGATCCACGATGCAGCGTTCTCGCCAAGCGCCGCAGTCAAGTAACCCGCGACCGCCGGGTCGACCGCCATGATGTCGCCGGCGATCCAGCCGAGCAGGGCGGCACCCGCCCAAACCAGAATCGGGAAGCGATCGAGCAGCGCCATGAAGAGAGCCGCACCGGCCAGGATGATGGGGATGGAGACGGCGAGGCCGGTCACGAGCAAGGTGAGATTACCGCGCGCCACGGCGGCGATGGCGATGATATTGTCGAGGCTCATGATGAGGTCGGCTACGGCGACGATTCTCACGACGCGCCACAAATGCGTTGCCGCCTCGACTTCGTTCTTATCGCGATCCTCCGGGACCAGGAGCTTGACCGCGATGTAAATGAGCGCAAGTCCGCCGATCAGTTTAAAATAGGGAAACATCAACAGCTGCGTGACGACAGCGGCGAAAATGATGAGCAAAAGCGCCGCGGTGCCAGCGCCGATCAGGACGCCCCAGTACCTCTGGCGCGGCGGCAGACGGCGACACGCCATGGCGATGACCACGGCGTTGTCGCCGGAAAGCAGCACGTTGATCAACACGATCTGCGGGATGGCGATCCAGAAAGCCGCGCCTCCCAAACCCGGGACGCTCGCCTGGAGACCGTCGCTCCAGAACGCAGGATTCAGATACTGCGCGATCCAACCCACCGTTCTTCTCGTCTTTTGCCGGCGGGCTCATGCCGCCGACTGGCCGGCATTGCACGGTGCGCCCGGGCTCATCGAATGCTCGGTGCCCACAGTCGTGGACGCACGAGCGACGCGTCTTCAGCCGACGATTTCGTTTTCGGCGAAGAACTGCGCGATTTCCTTCTCGGCGGTGTCGGCGGCATCGGAGCCGTGCACCGAATTCTCGCCGATCGATCGCGCGAAGACCTTGCGAATAGTGTCGAGTGCGGCCTTGGCGGGATCTGTCGCGCCCATCAGATCGCGATACGCTGCAATCGCGTTCTCTCCCTCGAGCACCTGCACGACAACGGGACCCGACGTCATGAAGTCGACGAGTTCGCGAAAGAACGGCCGCGCCCGGTGGACGGCGTAGAACCTCTCGGCCTGCTCGCGGCTGATCAACACGCGTTTCTGCGCGACGATACGCAGTCCGGCTTTTTCGATCATCGCATTGATGGCGCCCGTCAGGTTGCGGCTGGTTGCATCGGGTTTAATGATCGAAAATGTACGCTCGATCGCCATCACATCGTCCTTTTGGGAATTGCGAATGCAGTGCGGAACCGCGCGGCTTATAGCGTCCGCTCATGATCGCGGCAAGCGGCGCGCCGGCACATGAAGCCGTCGAGCGGCCCCTCTACCGCATGCAACGCCGCTCAGGTCTTGCTGTCGGGTTTCGGCGGCTTTTCGATCTTCACCGGCGGCTTCTTCGCGATCTTCTTCTCGGCTTTTTTCTTCACCGGCTGAAGTGGCGGCGGCGGTTCTTCCACGCGATCCATTTCCTTGAGCCGACCGGCAACAAACCGGTAGACCCCGGGTCGCACACCACTCTGGTAGGTCAGGATCGCGATCCGATCGCCGTTTGGAGTCCGGCCGAGGTTTGCAGCGCTGGGCGGGCCGACACGCGCGACCACATCGCATTCGCTCATGCCAATGGCGATGCCGCCGCCGAGCGAATCCGGCGCAGCCGGCGTTGGGCAGGCGCCGTTTGCATCGACGAGATCATTGGCAGTAACGGGACGCTGCTGCTTCGACTCGTCGAGTTGCGAGTAGGTGTAACCGGCATTGCGGCCGAACACGTCAAGCGGCTTGGAAAACCAGGAGCCGCTGGTGTCGAAATTGGTATTGGCGCAGCCGGCGAGCGCACCGGCCATCGCCAACGTCAGCAACACCCCGCAACGATTTGATTCAACCAGCACCCAAGCCATCCCCTTCAGAGCGACCGGCAGCCTGTGGCAGCATGCGCCGGTTTGTGTTGTGATCGTGGCGCAAAGCGCAAACCGCCGGCCCCGAAGCTTCCACCGCCCCGCCGCAGCTTATAGAATGAATCGCGCAAAGGTAAAAAAACGATGAGAGGACAAGCGCTTGGGCCCACTTCCTGGACGCGGCGCGGAAGCCACGCCGGTGTGACCCCGGTCACGGACTTGGCGGCCGCCTGACAGCACACTGGTATCGACTGCCGCATCGCTTGGCCAAGCCATTTCACAAAGCTCACAACTCCCTGGGGACAATCCATGCACTTGCAATTCGTCGGCTGCGGCGATGCCTTCGGCTCGGGCGGGCGATTCAATACCTGCTTCCATCTCGTCGGACGAGGCATCAACGCCCTGATCGATTGCGGCGCCACCTCGCTTGTTGCGATGAACAAGCTTGCGATCGACCGCAACGAGATCGATGTCATCTTCCTCACGCACTTTCACGGCGATCACGTCGGCGGCGTGCCGTTCTTCATCCTCGAGGCGAACTACGTACTCAAGCGAGAGCGACCGCTCACCATCGCCGGGCCGCCCAGTCTCAAATCGCGCTATCCGGAGATCATGGAGGGCGAGTTTCCCGGAACGAAGGCGTTGGACTTGCGATTTCCGCTGACGCTCAGGGAACTGGAGATCGGCGCGCGCAACGAGGTCGGCGGCCTGCGGGTTACGCCGTTTCATGTCATGCATGACGATCGTGCCGGACCGTGTGTCGGATTGCGCTTCGAGGCCGAAGGCAAGGTGATTGCCTATTCCGGCGATACCGAGTGGACCGAAGCGCTGATCGAGGTTGGGCAGGACGCGGACCTTTTCATCTGCGAAGCCTATACCCGGGACAAGCCGACCCCCACTCATATGGCGTTGTCGTCGCTCGAACGCCATCTCGGCCAGATCCGTCCCAAGCGCCTCGTTCTCACGCATATGGGTAACGAAATGCTGGCGCGGCGCACCGAAGTTCCGTTCGAAACCGCCGAGGACGGGAAGATCGTCGAGCTGTGAGGGTGGGCAAAACAGCAGGCTTTAGCCGCCGAGCGCGGCTTCGATGGCGGCGAGCGCCGCGTCTACTTTGCTGCCATCCGGGCCACCGGCTTGAGCCATTTCGGGCCGACCGCCGCCTTTGCCGCCCAGCGCCTCGGCGCCCTTGCGCACCAGGTCGATTGCCGAAATCCGCGGAGTTAGATCGCTAGTAACGCCTACTACCAAGGACGCTCTGCCGTCCGATGTTGTATTGGCAACTGCGACAACGCCCGATCCGATCTTTAGCTTTGCTTGGTCAGCTAACGGCTTCAAATTTCTTGGGTCAGCATCTTTGACCTGGATAATCATTAACTTTGTACCGTTCACGATCACAAAATCCGGTTGATTGTTACGTGCGCCGCCACCCGACAATGCCAATTTTTGTTGCGCTTCAGTCAATTCGCGCTCGAAGCGCTTACGTTCATCAAGCAGCGCTGCGATGCGTGCGGGTATTTCGTCGATCGGCACGCGCAATTCGGAAGCGGTGGCTTTGGCGAGACGCGCCAGGTTATTGGCATTCGCGCGCGCGGCATTCGCGGTCAATGCCTCGATCCGCCGCACGCCTGCGGCAACGCCGCTTTCCCCCACTACGGAGATCAGACCAATGTCGCCGGTGCGCCGCACATGCGTGCCGCCGCACAATTCGACCGACCAGCCCAGCGTGTTGCCGCCGCCCTCCCCCATGGCGACGACGCGCACCTCGTCGCCGTATTTTTCGCCGAACAGCGCGCGCGCGCCGGAGGTAATGGCATCGCCGCGGCTCAACAGCCGGGTGATCACCGGCGCATTCTGCAGCACGATGTCGTTGGCGATATCCTCGACGCGTTCGATCTCATCGTTGCTCATCGGCTTGGGATGTGAGAAATCGAAGCGCAGGCGATCGGGCGCGACCAGCGAACCCTTCTGCGCCACATGATCGCCGAGCACCTGCCGCAGCGCCTCGTGCAACAGATGCGTGGCCGAATGATTTCGGCGGATGTCAGTGCGTCGCGCGTGGTCGACTTCAAGAGTGAGTTTAGCGCCAACTTGAAGCGTGCCCGCCTCGACCACGCCAAAATGGACGATCAGGTCGTCGGCCATTTTTTGTGTATCATTGACTTGAAAGCGGCCGTGTTGGCCACTCATCACACCGATGTCGCCGACCTGGCCGCCTGATTCCGCATAGAACGGGGTTTGATTGAGAATCACGGCACCGCTATCGCCAACCATAAGTTCGGGAACTTGTTGGCCGTCACGCACAAGCGCCGCAACAACGCCTTCGGCAGTTTCCGTCTCGTACCCAAGAAATTCGGTACTACCTATCCTTTCGCGCAGATTGAACCAGACCGTTTCGGTCGCCGCCTCGCCTGACCCTGCCCAAGATGCGCGGGCTCTTTCGCGCTGACGATCCATCTCTAGGTTGAAGCCATCCACATCAACCGCAATGTTGCGCGTCTTAAGCACATCCTGCGTCAAATCTAGCGGGAAGCCGTACGTGTCATAAAGCGTGAAGGCGATGTTACCGGGCAACTTCGGATTTTGGCCAAGAAGCCCGACAACCTGTTGGGCCTCGATGTTCGAGATGGCGTCGTTAAGAATGGCAAGCCCACGTGCTAAAGTGCGACGAAACTGTACCTCTTCCAGACCAAGTGTTTCCGTGATCTGTTTATCGGCCCGAATTAGCTCTGGATAGGCTTGGCCCATTTCGTGGGTAAGGTCAGAAACTAGCTTCCACATCAGTGGTTCTTTAGCGCCCAGCAGTTCGGCGTGGCGCATGGCCCGACGCATGATACGGCGGAGCACATAACCGCGACCCTCGTTTGATGGCGTCACGCCATCGGCGATGAGGAAAGCTGAGGCGCGCAAATGATCGGCGATCACTCGGTGCGAAACCTTCCGAGGTCCGTTTGGGTCGACGCCCGTTAGATCCGCGATATGGCCGATCAGCCTTGTGAACAGGTCGATCTTGTAGCTGTCGTGCGTGCCTTGCAGCACCGCGGCCATGCGCTCGAGCCCCATGCCGGTGTCGATCGAAGGCCGCGGCAGGTTGACGCGCTTACCGCCCACGAGCTGCTCGTACTGCATGAACACGAGATTCCAGATTTCGACGAAACGGTCGCCCTCGGCGTCGGCGCTGCCCGGCGGCCCGCCCGGGATATGCTCGCCGTGATCGTAGAAAATTTCCGAGCACGGCCCGCACGGCCCGGTTTCGCCCATGGCCCAGAAATTATCGGAGCCGGCGATGCGGATGATCTTGCGCTCCGGCAGGCCGGCGATCTTCCGCCAGAGCTCGAACGCCTCGTCGTCGTCGATATAGACCGTGATGGTCAGGCGCTCGGCCGGCACGCCGAATTCTTTGGTCACCAGGTTCCAGGCCAGCTCGATGGCGCGTTCCTTGAAATAATCGCCGAACGAGAAATTGCCGAGCATCTCGAAGAAGGTGTTATGGCGCGCGGTGTAGCCGACATTGTCGAGGTCGTTGTGTTTGCCGCCGGCGCGGACGCATTTCTGCGCCGAAACCGCCCGCGTATAGGGCCGCTTCTCCAGGCCGGTAAAGACGTTCTTGAACTGCACCATGCCGGCATTGGTGAACATTAGCGTCGGGTCATTGCGTGGCACGAGCGGCGAGCTCGGCACGACCACGTGCCCCTCGCGCGCAAAAAAGCCGAGGAAGTTCGACCTGATTTCGTTGACGCCGCTCATTTGCCGCAACTCTCTAGCGACACTGGTGTTTCCTGTCCAGGAAAGCCGCAATTGCGGTGACGCCGCAAAGCATATAAGCGCTCTGTCTCCGCCGCGCGCCGGTGAGCGAGCCTGCAATGAACGAGCAAAGCGCCCTACTCCCCCGCACGTTGGAAGACCGGCTGCGGGCAGGCCGCTTCGTCATGACCGCGGAGGTCACCCCGCCATTGTCCTGCGACGCGCAGGACCTCATCCGTAAGGCGGCGCCGCTCCGCGGGCTCGCGGATGCGGTCAACGTCACCGACGGCGCCGGCGCCCGCGCCCATATGGGGGCGCTGGCGGCCGCGGCGATCCTCATCGGCGCCGGCATCGAGCCGATCCTGCAGCTCACTTGCCGCGACCGGAACCGCATCGCGCTACAGGGCGACTTGATGGGCGCGGCAGCGCTGGGCATCCGCAACCTGCTGCTCCTTAACGGCGACGATCCGAAAACGGGCGACCAGCCGGAAACCGAGCCGGTGTTCGATCTCGATTCCAAGAGGCTGATCGAGACCGCGCGCCGCCTGCGCGACGACGCGGTGCTGCCGACCGGCAGCACGGTCGCGGGCAAGGCCACCTTCTTCCTCGGCGCCGCCGATTTGCCGATCGACCCGCCGGCAGGCTGGGAGCCGAGCGCGCTTGCCGCCAAGGCCAAGGCCGGCGCCCAGTTCGTGCAGACGCAGTTCTGCATGGATGCCGGGATCGTGCGCCGCTATGTCAGGGCGCTCGCCGACGCCGGGCTCACCCGGCAGCTTGCCATCCTGATCGGCGTCAATCCGCTGCGCTCGGCCAAGTCGGCGCATTGGATGAAAAACCACCTCTACGGCACGATCATCCCCGAGGCACTGATTGCGCGCATGGAGCGAGCCACTGAGCCGGCGCGCGAAGGCGTGCGCATTTGCGTCGAACTGATCGAGGAGCTTGCCACTATTCCCGGCGTCGCCGGCGTGCACATCATGGCGCCGGGCAACGACGCGGCGATCCCGGAAGTGATCAAGGCGGCGCGGGCGCGCGTTCACAAAGCTACCGTCTGAAAGTTATTTTCTCCCGCCGGCCGGCTCCTCCACCGTGCGGATGTCGATTTCCGATTTCAGCGTGCGATTCACCGGGATTTGTTGGCGATGTCGATGAGCTGCGCGCGTTGCCCGGCATCGAGATCGCCTTCGAGCGTGATGACGCGCTCGATGCGGTCGATCATCCCTTCCTTGGTCTCGCACTCGGCGCAATCGACGGCGTAAATGCGGTTGTGCCGAAGCCGCACCTGCGTCCGCGTCAGCGGCAGCTTCTTGCGGTCCGCGTAGAGCCGCAGCGTCATCGACGTGCAGGCGCCGAGCGCGGCAAGCAGCAAATCATACGGACCCGGCCCGCTATCGAGCCCGCCCACATCCGTCGGCTCGTCCGCGATCAGCCGATGGCCGCCGGCGATGATCTCCTGCTGGAACAGGCCGCGTCGCGTTTCGCGCACGATGACAGTGCCGGGCGCGGCGTCCGCGGCATTGCCAAGATCGGAGCGTTCAGCGGGCATGGGCTCCTCCTGCGCATGTTTGGCGGCTGACCTACAGGCACATTGCTCATCAAAATGAGCGCGAGCCTACCGCCCCAGCTCCCGCATCGCGGCGTCGAGGCCTTCCAGCGTCAGCGGAAACATCCGGCTGCCGAGGAGCTGGCGCATCATCGGGATCGAGGCGGTCATGTCCCACTCCCGCTCGGCGACCGGGTTGAGCCAGACGCAGGACGGATAGGTCGTAATCACGCGCTGCATCCAGACGCTGCCGGCCTCCTCGTTGTAGTGCTCGACCGAGCCGCCGGGCGCGGCGATCTCGTAAGGCGACATCGAGGCGTCGCCAACGAAGATCACCTTATAATCGTGCGGGTAGGTGTGGAGGATGTCCCAGGTCGGCGTCGTCTCGGTCCAGCGCCGCGCGTTCTGCTTCCACACTTTCTCATAGAGGCAGTTGTGGAAGTACAGATGCACCATGTGCTTGAACTCGGTTTTGGCGGCGGAGAACAATTCCTCCGTCGCCTTGACGTGCCAGTCCATCGAGCCGCCGACGTCGAAGAACAAGAGCACCTTGATGGTGTTGTGGCGCTCCGGCCGCATCAGGATATCGAGATAGCCCTTGTGCGCGGTGCCCTTGATGGTGCCGTCGAGATCGAGTTCGTCCGGCGCGCCGGTGCGCGCGAATTTGCGCAAGCGCCGCAGCGCGACCTTGATGTTGCGGGTACCGAGCTCGACGTCGCCGGCGAGATCCTTGAACTCGCGTTTGTCCCAGACCTTGACGGCGCGGAAATTACGGTTGCCGTCCTGGCCGATGCGCACGCCTTCGGGATTGTAGCCGTAGGCGCCGAACGGCGAGGTGCCGGCGGTGCCGATCCACTTCTTGCCGCCCTGATGACGGCCCTTCTGCTCGGCGAGACGTTGGCGCAGCGTCTCCAGGAGCTTGTCGAGGCCGCCCATCGCCTCGATCAGTTTCTTCTCGTCCTCGGTGAGGTGTTTCTCGGTCAGCTTCTTGAGCCACTCGAGCGGAATTTCCGCGGTCAGCGCCTGCTCGATGAAATCGAGGCCCTTGAAGACGTGACCGAAGACGCGATCGAAGCGGTCGAGGTTGCGCTCGTCCTTCACCAGCGCCGCGCGGGAGAGATAGTAGAACTCCTCGATGCGCCGGCCGGCGAGGTCCTTCTCCATCGCTTCCATCAGCGTGAGGTATTCGCGGAGCGTCACCGGGACGCCCGCCTGCTTCAGTTCGTGGAAGAAGGTGGCAAACATTCGCGGCATTGTAATCCTGACGCGCGCAATCAGGCTACGGCGTGCACGCGCCCGGATGTCATCGCTGCTGTTTGACCACAAACCATTGATCTGTGGCTCGATTTTCCCAACGCGAAGATAGTCAAAAGATATATCTTGCGTCATAGCTGCAATTGATCTATCTAAAGATATATCTAACTCTCACTGGAGAACGACTATGCATGGAAATTGCGAATCCTACGGCGGCAAATGGGGCGCCGGCCGCCATCGCCGCGGCCGCTTCTACGGCTTCGGCGGGCGTCATGGCATGGGCGGACGGGGCGGCATGGATCCCGACGACATGCGCGCCGGGCGCATGCTGGCGCAGGGCGACCTGCGGCTGATCGCGCTCGCCTTGATCGCCGAAGCGCCGCGCCACGGCTACGAGATCATCAAGCTGGTCGAGGAAAAAACCGCCGACTGGTACAGCCCGAGCCCCGGCATCGTCTATCCGACGCTGACCTATCTCGAGGAAGCCGGCTACGTCACCGCCAGCACCGAAGGCAGCAAGAAGCTTTACACCATCACCGAGGACGGCCGCGCCTATCTCACGGCCAATCGCGATCTCGTCGACGTGGTGCTCGACCGGCTGACGGCGCTCGGCGAACGGGTGAACCGCTGGCGGCGCGCCGCGCGCGGCGAGCGCGACAATCGCCGCACCTTGCCGCCGCTGACGGAGGCGGCGCTTGATCATTTGCGCGAGACCATCGCCAAGCGCCTCGAAGGCGATGCCGAAGCCGAGGCGCACTTGGTCGAGATTTTGGCGCGCGCGTCGGCCGATCTGCAGCGGAAGTAACGCTGCCGCTCAAACCGGGACTCTGACGGTCGCGCGCAAGCCGCCGAGCGGCGAATCGCCGAGCGTGATGTCGCCGCCATGGGAGCGCGCGATGTCGCGGGCGATGGCGAGGCCCAAGCCGGTGCCGCCTTCATCCTGATTGCGCGCGTCGTCGAGGCGCAGGAACGGCTTGAACACATCCTCACGCAGCGACGGCGGGATGCCCGGCCCGTCATCGTCCACCGTCACCGTAAGCCAGCGGTGATCGCGATGCCCGGTGATTGCCACCGTCGACGCATATCGCGTCGCGTTGGAAACGAGATTGGCGAGACAACGCTTGAATGCCGCCGGCCGCACCGTGACTTCCGGCTGGCCGTGGAAGGTGGCGCTGGCGCGCTGGCCGTGGCGCTCGGTATCGAGCTTGAGCTCCTCGAGCATGGCGGCCATATCGGTCGGCGCCGATTGCTCGCCCAGATCGCCGCGCGCAAAGGCCAGGTAGGCTTCGAGCATACCCGCCATTTCGTCGACGTCCTTCTTGATCGCATCCAATTCCGGGCCGTCGCCGAGCAAGGCCAGTTCGAGCTTGAAACGCGTCAGCACCGTGCGCAGATCATGCGATACGCCGGCCAGCATGGTGGTGCGCTGTTCGATCGCGCGCTCGACGCGGGTTTTCATTTCCAGGAAGGCAGCCGCCGCACGCCGCACCTCGCGGGCGCCGCGGGGTCGGAAATTCGGCGCTTCGCGGCCCTTGCCAAAGGCCTCGGCGGCGTCGGCCAGCCGCACGATCGGCCGGATCTGGTTGCGCAGGAACAGGATGGCGATGGTCAGCACCACCAGCGAGGTCGCCACCATCCACAACAGGAATATCCACGAATTGAAATCGTAAGCGTCGGCACGGCGTACAAAGACCCGCATCACGGTGTCGTCGAGCTTGATGCGCACTTCCAGGATCGAGGAGCGGCCGACGGTGTCGATCCAAAACGGTAACCCGATCTGTTTGCGAATCTGGTCCGAGAGAGCCACGTCGAGCTGCGAGAAGAACGGCTTCGGTCCGGGCGGCGGCAATTGCGTCTCCGGCAGAAAATCGACTACCAGGCCGAGCCGATCCTGCGCGATGCGGCGCAGCTGTGCGCGGTCGCCCTGCGGATAGGTCTTGTAGACGTCGATCAGCGTCGCGATCTCCTGCGTCACCGCCGAAGACAGGTAATAGGTGACCACGCTCCGCTGCCGCTCCACGAACAGGAAAGCGACCACCGATTGCAGCACCACCATGGGCATGATGATGATCAAGAGCGCGCGGGCATAAAGCCCTTTCGGCAGCATCAGCTTGAGCGAGTGGGTGAAGCGGCTCCACGGGCCGGTGACGGGGGCCGCGACCGAGCGGGTGGCCGTCGCGGCGGCGTTCGCCGCGCTCAGCAGGTGGCTTGCGGCGCTGCGCAGGCGGCCGATGCCGTCGTCTAAACTGGACATGGTGCCGCTCACGGCGCCGCGACCAGGCGGTAGCCGAAGCCGCGCACCGTCTGGACGATCAGCGGATTGGCGGGATCGTCTTCGATCTTGCGGCGCAGCCGGTTGACCTGCACGTCCACGGTGCGCTCGCTGACGCTGTCGCCGTTGCCGGCAAGCGCCTGCCGCGGGACGGTCTCGCCGACGCTCATGGCAAGCACGCGCAGCATCTCGCGCTCGCGGTCGGTGAGGCGGATGATTTCTTCACCGCGGCGCAGCTCGCCGCGCGCGAAGTGGAATACGAACGGACCGAAGCGCACCGATTCGGCGGGCGGCGCGCTCGGCGGCCGGACGCGACGCAGAATGCTGGCAACGCGCAACGACAGCTCGCGCGGCTCGAACGGTTTCGCCAGATAATCGTCGGCGCCCATTTCCAGGCCCTTGATGCGGCTCTCCTTCTCGTCGCGCGCCGTGAGCATGAGGATCGGCACCGCCGATCCGGCGCGGATCGCGCGGGCCAGATCAAAGCCGTTTTCGCCCGGCATCATCACATCGAGGATCAGCAGATCGAAGTTGAGGCTTTCCAGCTTGGCGCGCGCCTCCCGCGCCGTCTCGGCGGTGGTGACGCGGTAGCCCTCGGCGACCAGGAAACGCGACAGCAGCGCGCGGATGCGGCGATCATCATCGACGACGAGCAGGTGCGGCGCGTCATCGGCCGGATTCGCGTTCGGCGTCGTCATGAGACTCCATCTCGGCCGTGCAGCCGCACGCGGTCGGCGCGCGCGATCAGACGCAGGACGCTTTCGCGATCCTCGGCGCCGATCATGCCGGCGAGAAAGCGCCGCACCGTTTCGCGGCCACCGGGCCCGAGCTCGTCGAGCACGCGTCCGATGCGCGCGGTCTGCAGCGCGGTGAGCTTCATCGCCAGCGCCTCTCCGGCGGAACTCGCGTAAAGCAGCCGCTGGCGGCGATCGTCGGCGCCTTCTTTTTGCACGACATAGCCTTCATCGATCAGCTGCTTGAGGACGCGACCGAGCGATTGCTTGGTGATTTTCAGGACATCGAGCAGGTCGGCGACCTTGATCCCGGGATTGCGGTTGACGAAGTGCAGGACGCGGTGGTGGGCGCGGCCGAAGCCGAGCTTATCCAGCACCTGGTCCGGATCGCTGACGAAATCGCGATAAGCGAAGAACAAAAGCTCGATAAGGTCCCAGCACGGTTCGCCTGCCGCCGCCGCGGGCTCGATCGGCCCGGCGGCGGAGCGGGTTTTACCCGGCGTCGTGATGCTGATGTCGGCCATTATGTCAGCTATATTGACATATTTCCGTTTGATTGTTACCCCAAAAGCGCGTTTGTCGTGGCAGCATCGTTCTTGGCTTGCCCAAGCACGAATTGCCTGGGCGCCGAAGGGTGCTCTCGTAGGGCGGCCGCGAACATACCGGGAGTTTGTTCCCGAAGCAAAAGCCCAAGGTCCGGCGCAAGACCCGGCGCAACGGCCAGGGAGGCATATCATGGCGGTGCCCTTCGACCAACGTTCCGACCTGATCTGGTTCGACGGCAAGCTCATTCCTACCGCCGAGTGCAAGATCAGCGTGCTGACGCACGGCCTCCACTACGCGAGCTGTGTGTTTGAAGGCGAACGCGCCTATGGCGGCGAGATTTTCCGGGGCAGCGAACATACCGAACGTCTCAAGCGCTCGGCGCAGCTGATGGATTTCGAGATTCCCTACAGCGTTGCCGAAATCGACGCCGCCAAGCGTCTTGTTCTGGAAAAGAATAATCAGAAAGACGCCTATGTGCGGCCGTTGGCCTGGCGCGGCTCCGAGCAGCTCGGCGTCTCGGCGCAGAACAACAAGATTCATCTCGCCATCGCCACCTGGGAATGGCCGAGCTATTTCGACCCAGCGCAGCGGCTCAAGGGCATTCGGCTCGATCTCGCCGTGTATCGCCGCCCCGACCCGAAAACCGCGCCGACGCTCGCCAAGGCGGCCGGCCTTTACATGATCTGCACCATCTCCAAGCATCGCGCCGAAAAGCGCGGCTTTGCCGATGCCATGATGCTCGACTGGCAGGGCCGCGTCGCCGAATGCACCGGCGCCAACATCTTCTTCATCAAGGACGGCAGGATCCACACGCCGATCGCCGATTGCTTCCTCGCCGGCATCACGCGAGCAACGACAATCGCCTTGGCGAAACGGCATAATATCGAAGTGATCGAGCGCCGCATCATGCCCGAGGAGCTGTCGAGCTTCTCCGAGTGCTTCATCACCGGGACCGCCGCCGAGGTGACCGCGGTTTCGCAAATCGCCGATTGGACGTTCACGCCCGGCCGCATCACCCAGCAATTGATGAACGACTACACCGCCGAGGTGCAACCGAAAGGCAAGGCCGCGGCAGCATAACTTGGCGGCGGCAGGTTGCCATGAACCTGGCGCTCTGGCTCGAACGCGCGGGATTGAGCCACGGCAATTGGCCGGCGCTCGGCTTGGGCTCCCGCGTCGTCAGAAATTATCGCGACGTCGCCGGCCGCGCGGCAAGGCTCGCCGCTTCGCTACGGCAGCGCTTCGGGCTTCAGCCCGGCGAGCGCGTCGCCATCGCCGCGAAGAATTGTCCGGACTATGTCGAGCTGATGTTCGGCATCTGGCATGGCGGCTTGGCCGCGGTGCCGGCCAACGCCAAACTGCACGGCCGCGAACTCGGCTATATCCTCGAGCACTCCGGCGCCCGCGTCTGCTTCGCTTCTGACGGGCTCGATGCCGAGATCGCCCCCTACGCGCCGGCGAGCCTCGAACGCCTGATCGCAATCGGCAGCCCTGCCTACGAGGCCCTGTTCACCGCCGATCCGGTCGGCGTCTGGCCGAGCCGCGGCGACGATCTCGCCTGGCTGTTCTACACCTCCGGAACCACCGGCCGGCCCAAGGGCGCCATGCTCAGCCATCGTGTGCTCGCCGCCGCGAGCCAGGCTTATGCCGCCGAAGTCGATCCGATTGCGCCGGGCGATCCGCTGCTGCACGCCGCGCCGATGAGCCACGGCTCCGGAATGTACATGATGGCGACCGTGGCGCGGCTCGGCGTCAACGTGGTGCCGGAATCGCATTCGTTCGATGCCGCGGAGGTGTTCGGCCTGTTCGACGCCTGGCCGCGCAGCTCGATGTTCGCCGCACCGACCATGGTGAAGCGGCTGGTCGAATGCCGCGCGTCCTGCAATCCGGATCATATCAGAACCATCATTTGGGGCGGCGCGCCGATGTACGTCGCCGACGCGCTCGAGGCCATCGAGCGGTTCGGCCCGCGCTTCGCCCAGATCTACGGCCAGGGCGAAGGCCCGATGACCATCACCACCTTGTCGAAGCAGGAGATCGCCGACCGCGATCATCCGCGCTGGCTTGACCGGCTGGCTTCAGCGGGCCGGCCTTACGCCTGCGTCGAGGTCATCGTCGCCGACGGCGACGATCGGCCGTTGCCTGCCGGCGAGGCGGGCGAGGTGCTGTGCCGCGGGGTGATCATGACCGGTTACTGGCGCAATCCCGAGGCGTCGGCGGCAACGCTGCGGGGCGGCTGGCTGCACACCGGCGACGTCGGCGCGTTCGATGCCGACGGCTATCTCACCCTCAAAGACCGCTCCAAGGACGTTATCATTTCCGGCGGGTCAAACATCTATCCGCGCGAGGTCGAGGAAGTGCTGCTGCAGCACACCCAAGTGCGCGAGGTCTCGGTGATCGGCAGGCCCGACCCGGAATGGGGCGAAGTCGTCGTCGCCTATGTGGTCGGTGAAGCCGACCGCGGCGAGCTCGACGCGCTGTGCCTCGACGGCATCGCCCGATTCAAGCGCCCGAAGGATTACGTGTTCGTCAGCGCGCTGCCGAAGAACAATTACGGCAAAATTCTCAAGACTGAGCTGCGCGAACGCGACGCCAGACAAATGACGGACCGCGCGAGGGTAAGCTAGCCCCCATGCCGTACGTAGCTTCCTGCCCACCATATGCTATCGTCCGGATGCTGGGACGCAGTTAAGGCCCGTGCGGCCGCCGCTCAAAGGCACGACAAACGATGAACCAGACCGTCCGCCCCCGCATCGTCGCTTCGGCCTGTCCGCACGACTGCCCTTCGACTTGCGCGCTGGAGGTCGAGGTCTTCGACCGGCATACGATCGGCCGCGTCCGCGGCGCGGAGGACAATGCCTATACGGCCGGCGTAATTTGCGCCAAGGTGGCGCGTTACGCCGAGCGTGTTCATCATCCCGACCGGCTGACGCGTCCGCTGCGGCGCACCGGCGCCAAGGGCAGCGGCCAATTTGCTCCGATCGCGTGGGACGACGCGCTCGACCTCGTCGCCGAGCAATTTGACCGCGCCGAACAGGCGCATGGCTCCGAGGCGGTGTGGCCCTACTACTATGCCGGCACCATGGGCTTCGTCATGCGCGACGGCATCAACCGCCTGCGGCATGCCAAGAAATATTCCGGCTTCCACTCCACCATCTGCGTCAATCCGGCCTGGACCGGTTTCATCGCCGGCACCGGCAAGCTTGCCGGCACCGATCCGCGCGAAATGGCGAAGTCCGATCTCGTGGTGATCTGGGGCACCAATGCGGTGAACACCCAGGTCAACGTGATGACCCACGCCACGCGCGCTCGCAAGGAGCGCGGCGCCAAGATCGTCGCTGTCGACATCTACATGAACGGCACCATGCGGCAGGCGGATCTGCCGGTGCTGATCCGGCCCGGCACCGACGGGGCGCTCGCCTGCGCGGTGATGCATTGCCTGTTCCGCGACGGCCGGGCCGACTGGGATTATCTCAATCGTTACACCGATGCGCCGCACGAGCTCGCCGAGCATTTGCGTACGCGCGGCCCCGAATGGGCGTCGCCGATCACCGGCTGTCCCGCCGCGACGATCGAAGCCTTTGCCCGCCTCGTCGGCGAGACCAAGCGCGCCTATTTCCGGCTCGGCTACGGCTTCTCGCGCTCGCGCAACGGCGTCGCCAACATGCATGCCGCAAGCTGCATCGCCGCGGTCACCGGCGCCTGGCGCTATGAAGGCGGCGGCGCTTTTCACCACAATGACGCGATCTTCCATCTCGACAAAAGCTTGATCGAAGGCAAGGACGCCGCCGATCCCTCGATCCGCATGCTCGATCAGTCGCGCATCGGCGCGATCCTGACTGGCGACAAGGACGCATTGCGCGGCGGGCCGCCGGTCAACGCGCTACTCATTCAGAACACCAATCCGGTTGCCGTCGCCCCCGAACAGGACGCGGTCAAGCGCGGCTTTGCGCGCGACGATTTGTTCGTGTGCGTGCACGAGCAGTTCATGACCGACACGGCGCAATTTGCCGACCTGGTGTTGCCCGCCACCATGTTCGTCGAGCACGACGACATCTATCTTGCCGGCGGCAGCCAATACCTGCTGCTCGGACCGAAGCTGATCGAGCCGCCCGGCGAATGCCGATCCAATCACGACGTGATCTGCGCGCTCGCCCGGCGGCTCGGTGCCGAACATCCGGGCTTCGCCATGACGCCGCGCCAGTTGATCGACTTAACACTGCAAAAATCCGGTTGGGGGACTCTGGCGGAGCTCGAGGCCAACCGCTGGATCGATTGCCAGCCGGATTTTGCCACCGCGCATTATCTCGACGGCTTTGCCTATCCGGACGGCAAGTTCCGCTTCAAGCCGGACTGGCCGACCGTGCCGTTCAGTCGCGCGCACGGCACGGTCCGCTCTGCCATGCCGTCATTGCCTGACCACTGGGACGTGATCGAAGAGGCGGATACCGAGCATCCGTTCCGTCTGGCGACGTCGCCGGCCCGCGACTTTCTCAATTCGAGCTTTACCGAAACGCCGACCTCGCTCGCCAAGGAGGGACGGCCCGAGGTGATGATCCATCCCGACGACGCGGCGCCGCTGGCGGTCGCCGACGGCGACGTAGTCACCCTCGGCAATCGGCGCGGCACGGTGCGGCTGCACGCGCGGCTGTTCGACGGCGTGCGCCGCGGCGTGCTGATCGCCGAGTCATTGTGGCCCAACAAGGCCTATGCCGACGGCCGCGGCATCAACACGCTGACCGGCGCCGACCCGATCGCGCCGTTCGGCGGCGCCGCCTTCCATGACAACAAGGTGTGGCTGCGGAAGCTGGCGCACTGACGCCCTTGGGATCTAATGCACCCGCACCGGGATGATTTCGACTGACAGCTGCACTTCGTCGCCAAGCCCGTAATAATAATAAGCCGGTTGTGAAACCAAGCGTAACAACAGGAACAGCCGAAAACGCAAACGCTTGAGCAAGCCCATCTTCCGCGACGGCAGCAGGTTTTCCTGCGAGGCATGCACGATCCACTGCCGCCGATCGGTCGGTAGGTCGATTTGTTTGTGCCGCGCCATCTCTTCCAGCAATCGCTCGACATTCGGCTCCTCCATGAAGCCGAAGCTCACCTCCACGGCGATGATGCCGCCTCTTTGGTGGTCGCGGTCGAAGACGGTGACACGATAGCGATTATCCCTGATGTAGGGGATCTTGGGGTGGGCGACTTCCACGAGGATCAAGTTCCGCGGCAGGATGCCGTGACGCTCCCACAACATCTGGATGATCGCCGGCGCGCGATCCGTCGGCAACCGCAGTTGGCTCGCCGCCATGACGACGGCGTTGCGTTCCATGAAAACCTTGCAGCCGCGATGGAGCTCGACCAGTTCCGCCATCGTCATCGTCGGCTTCGCGGAATAGGCCGCAAACGTTGCCTTGCGGCCCCAGCGCCAGGTCGTCATCACCAGAAACAAGACGGCGCCGACCGAAAGCGGGACGAATCCGCCCTCCAAGAACTTGAGCATGCACGCGACCAGGAAGGCAAGGTTGACCGCCAGCAGCACGCCCCACACCAGGCCGGTTTTGGTCGCTCCCCATTTCCAGTAAAGCCGGGCGATCGGAACCATCGCCAGCGAGGTGATGACCATGACGCCGGACACGGCGAGCCCATAGGCCGCCGCCAGCGCCGAGCTCGAGCCGAACGTGACGACAAGCAGGATGCAGCCGACAAAAAGCGACCAATTGATAAACGGGATATAGATCTGACCGGCATGCGCCTGATGGGTGTGCAGGAGATTGAGCCGCGGAAACAGGCCCAATCGGATGGCCTGTGACGCCAGCGAAAAGGCCGCCGAAATCAGCGCCTGCGACGCGATGATCGTGGCGACGGTGGCCAGCACGACCATCGGAAACAGCATCGACGACGGCACCAGACTGTAAAACAGCTTGCCCCCGGCGACCGGGGCGCCGGTCAGAAGATAGGCGCCCTGGCCGAGATAGTTGAGGATGAGCGCGGGAAAGACCACGGCAAACCAGCTCGCGCGGATCGGCGCCGCGCCGAAATGCCCGACATCGGCATACATCGCTTCGCCGCCGGTGATGACCAGCATCAAGGCGCTCAAAATCAGGAGCGCTTCGAACCAGCCGGCGTGCCGCAGAAACTCCAGGCCGTAAAGCGGGTTGAACGCCGCAAGAATTGCCGGGTGATGCCCGATCTGCCAGCCGCCGAGGCCGGCGATGACCACAAACCAGACCAGCAGAACGGGACCGAAGACGCCGCCGATTCCCGAAGCGCCCTTGAACTGGATCGCGAACAGCGCGGTCAGAAGTCCGATGGTGATCGGCACGACGATCTCCGCCAAGGCCGGAGTCGCAACTTGCAGTCCTTCCACAGCGGAGACAACGCTGATGGCGGGGGTGATCATGCCGTCGCCGAACAGCAATCCCGCTCCCAGCATCAGCGCCCACAGCAGCAACCTCATGCCGCGCTTCTTGTGTTCATGCAGCAGGCCGTAGAGCGCGAACAGGCCACCCTCGCCGTCGTTCTGCGCACGCAAGACGAAAATGGCGTATTTGATCGCGACGATGACGGTAATCGTCCAGATCACCAGCGAGACGCCGCCCAGTACCTCGGCAGGCGTCTGCGCGGCGCCGGCACGGCCGAGGAACAACGCATCCATGGCGTAGAGCGGCGACGTTCCGATATCGCCGTAGACGATGCCCAGCGCGCCGACGGTCAGCGCCGCGAAACTGCCGCGCGGCGCATGCGACGGCGCGATCGGCAGCGGCTGGGCTGCGGCTGGACCTTTGCGGTGCCGGCTCGAACTTTTCATAGAGCAAGGACCGGGCTGCGGATCGGCTGTCCCATCTTTATGCCGTCCTTATGGGAGTGGAGCAGCTCGGCCTCGCTAAATCACACAGCCGGTGGTGCGTTTGCTTAGGGATAAGGCAGCGACCCGGATTGAACTGCCTTGATGCAGATCAACGCAAACAATTGAATCAGCGCTGACCTGGGGGCGTTCTCGAGCCCCGAGTCTTATGTGCGAAGGGTCGGGAGGCTTGGAGCGGTGAGGAGTGTTGCGCTCTATTTTTATTGTGACTGCAGCAGCTTTCCGAGCTGCTGGAGAAGCTCGCCATAGCGCGCGAAGTTGCCGGCGGCATATTCCCGCTGCATCTCGCCGAACAGTGTGCGCGCGCGCTCCAGCATTTCGTTGCCCGTTCCCGGAGTGGGCGCACCGGCTGTGGTGGGCGCCGACGCACCTACGAGGAGGCGCTCTGCATCCATGAGCCTGCTCGCCCACTCGATCTTGCGGTCATCGGGCAACAGCTGGCCCAATACCACGCGGGCGAGCATCGGGATCTTGGTCTGCTCCGCCTCGATATAGACCGGCTCGATTATGATGAGCTGGTTGTCGACAAGCGGCAGCACAATGAGATTGCCGCGAATGACCCGCGAACCGTGCTGATCCCAAAGTGTGAGATCACCGGAGAACCGGCTGTCCGAGCTGATCCGTGATTCCACCTGTGCCGGGCCGTCGATGAAAGTCCCTTTGGGGAAGCGGAAAGCCACCATCTTCCCGTAGTTGTCGCCATCGGAGAGGCCCGCAAGCCAACCCGCCATCTGGTTCTTGCCGGCGACTGCCAAGGGCAACATGAGCAGAAACTCCGGCTTGTCGGAACCGGGCAGCTGCGTCATCACGTAATAGGGCAGCATCGCGATCTCGCTACTTCGATAAAGCTCGTGCGGGACCTCCCAGCGATCCTCGCGGTTGTAGAAGGTGGTCGGGTTGGTCATGTGGTAGGTGCCGTAGACCTCGGCCTGTACCGTGAAGATATCCTCCGGATAGCGGATATGCCGGCGCAGATTCTCCGGCATCTCGCGCGCGTCCTTGAAAAGTTCAGGCAGCACCTGCCGATAGGCGTTGATGATCGGATCGTGCCGGTCGAAGACGTAAAGCGTCACCGCGCCGTTATAGGCGTCGATCACCGCCTTTACGGAATTGCGCAGGTAGTTGTAGCCGCGGAAAGCGGGAAGTGATCCCTGATAGGCCTCGCTGTAAGGATAATTCTGCGACGTCGTATAGGCGTCGAGGATGTAGGAATAATGGTCCGTATCCGCGACGATGTAAGGATTGCGATCAAAGCTGAGGAACGGGGCCAGCGTCCGAGCTCGCTCGACGATATCCCGACGCAGCATCACCCGGCTCTCAGGCGTGAAATATCCCGAGATGAAAAGCCGCGGGCCGTCGAATTGGCGGGCAATGACCAGCTTGCGCCACAAGTTGGAGAGCAGGATTCCTCCTGTTCCCTGGTACACCGTCTCGGCGTTGGCTTGGCCTTGCGGGAAATCGAATTCCTTCTCGGTGGTGTGCACATAGACATGGTCTTCGGTGAGCTCGCCGAAATAAATCGCGCCGCGGGTCACCGCGAGGTCTTTCTTGGCCTCGATGGGAATGTCATGGGCCCAGAGGACCGGATTGCCCCTGGCGTCGATCTCGTTCACCGGGACCGCGACGACGCCATAGCCGTGAGTGTATTTGAGCGCGAGATTAACCCAAACCTGGGCGGGCGCGGGAAGCCGCGTAACATCGAGTTCGCGCGCCGTGATCATGACCTGCCGCTCGGCGCCGTCGATCGCATAGCGATCGATATCGACGCCGTGAAACGTGTAATAGGGCCGCAGGCCCTGGATTTGCTGCAGTTGCGGATCGAGCGCGCGCCAATCCCAGATGCGCGCGTCCTGCAGCGTCGCCGCATTCCTCGTCAAATCGGCAGCGGTCAGTGGCGTCGCGGAGACCGCAAATTCTCGTTCTTCGACCGAGGGTCCCTGCAGGTTGAAGGCCTGACGCGTGCCGGCGATGCTCCTGAGCAGATACGGCAATTCCAACGTGATCTGGTTCGGCCCCACATAGAGGTCCTCAATCGCGGTGGGGACCGCGAATGCTGCCACGACAAGCAGCACCAGCGCCGTGAACGGCGCGAGCCAATGCGACCGACGCATCAACAACCAGTTACGAATGCGCCGAAGGGCAGCGGCCAGCCCAAGAATCGACGCCGCCGCGAACCAACAGGCCACAATGAGGTCGTATCCGGGTAGCCAGAAATTGACGTCGGCATAAGAGGCGCCGGCCACGACCGTCGAGTGTCCGTCCACAACGAGGTGGTAGCGGGCCAAGAAGCGACTTATGCCGAGTGCGACGCATAGCAGTGCGCCGAGAATCATGCCCTGCCGTATCCAGCTCGCCCCATCCGCCCAGCTCGGTCCTGGCGACAGAAGAACGACGCTTCCATAGCGGTCAGAGGCTCTGCCGGGCGCCGGCCGATTGACGAACGCAGCCGTTCCACCGCGAGCCGCCAGTCCGATGCCCAGCCAAAGCGCAATCGCCAGGCAAAGGACCCCAATCACGATAGCGACGACGTCGTCGTAAAGCGGCAATGCCAGCAAGTAGAAAGAAAGATCTCTGTCGAACACAGGATCGACCACGCCGGTCGCCGTGGCGCCGAGGAACCGCATGAGCGGAATCCAGAGCGGGGTGGCGAAAAATCCGACCAGAGCCGCGAGCACAAATCCGACGATCCACGGCGCGCTTGCCGGAATCACTACATACCGCCGGCACAGCGCGCGCAGGTTGCCGCCGACAAACAGACCGACCGTCAGCAGCGCGACGAGGAAAATTGCCACGCGATATTCAAGCGACAGCCAATAGCGATGGCTCTGGCCCAATTCCGCAAACCAGTAGTTTTCGAGAGAGATGCCGAGCGCCGCCTCGAAGACGATGATCCCGAGCAAAGCAGCCAGTATGTAGGCGGCATCGCGATAGAGCCGGCGAACAAACGCAATGTGGTCGCCGCCTCGCCCTTGCATCAGGGTGCGGATCAGGGGCAGCGCCGCCCACACGAGCACAAACAGGTAAAGGACCTCGAACATCGATCTTCCCTCCGGATCAGGAAGGCGGCTGACACTCCGCGGATGCTACCGCAACCGGAAGTGCTGCTATTTCTTTGGAAAGGCCTTCTCCACCGCCAGATTGAGCTCCAAAACGTTGACCCGCGGCTCGCCGAAAATCCACAGGCTGCGGCCCGTCGTGTGCTGCGCAACGAGAGCAGCAACTTGCTCGGGCGCCACACCGCGGGCTTTGGCCACCCGCGCCACCTGAAGCAAAGCATTGGCCGGCGTGATGTCGGGGTCGAGACCCGAAGCCGAAGCGGTGAGCATGTCGGCGGGGAGCGGCTTGCCCGCGAGCTCCGGCTGCGCCTGATCGAGGGCGGCGCGGTCGGCGGTTAGGCGGTCCTGCAGGGTCTTGCTGGTCGGACCCAGATTGGAAGCCGTGGTGTTTGCAGCGTTGTAGGGAGCATCGATGTTCCTGCTCGGATCCTTGGGATCAGGGGCAACGGTTGCCGATGGACGGCCATGAAACCATTGCGCATCGTCCCATTGCTGACCGATCAGTTGTGAACCAATGATGCGCCCGTCGGCACTTTGCAAAACGCTGCCATTGGCCCGATAGGGCATGACCAGTTGACCCACTCCGGTCACGGCGAGGGGATAGGCAAAGCCACAAAGCGCGAAGGTCACCAGCGACACGCGCACTGCGCCACTCACGTAGTCGAGCATGTCAGCCTCCTCTCAAACCAGCGGTGCGATCAACAGATCGATCAGCTTGATGCCGACGAAGGGCGCAATCAGCCCGCCGACGCCGTAAATCCAAAGGTTGCGATGAAACAAACTTTCCGCCGTCCGCACCCGGAAACGCACGCCGCCCAACGCCAGCGGGATGAGCAGCGGAATGATGACGGCGTTGAAGATCAGCGCCGACAGCACCGCGCTGCGCGGGGTCGCCAAGTTCATGACGTTGAGCGCCGCCAGGCCCGGCAAAGCGAGGATGAACATCGCCGGGATGATGGCGAAATATTTTGCCACGTCGTTGGCGATGGAGAACGTCGTCAGCGCGCCGCGCGTCATCAGCATTTGCCTGCCGATGGCAACGAGGTCGGTGAGCTTGGTCGGATCGGAATCGAGATCGACGAGATTCGCCGCCTCCTTAGCCGCCATGGTTCCCGAATTCATCGCCAGGCCGACGTCGGCCTGCGCCAACGCCGGCGCGTCGTTGGTGCCGTCTCCGGTCATCGCCACCAACCGCCCCTGAGCTTGCTCGCGACGCACCAGCTGCAACTTCTCTTCCGGAGTAACCTCAGCGACGAAGTCGTCGACGCCGGCCTCGGCCGCGATTGAGTAGGCGGTAATCGGATTGTCGCCGGTGACCATGACGGTGCGGACGGCCATCTTGCGCAGCTCGGCGATGCGCTCGCGGATGCCCGGCTTGAGCTTGTCGGAGAGTACGACAATGCCGACGATGTCGCCATTGACGCTGACGGCGAGCGGCGTGGCTCCCTTCTTCGCGACGCCGTCGGCGATCGTCTGCAGATCCGGGGGCGCGAAAGTAGCGAAGCGCTCAGTGACGTGGCGAACCACGGCGCTCACGGCACCCTTGCGGATGACCCGGCCGTCGGGAAGATCGGTTCCGCTCATGCGGGTCTGCGCCGAAAATTCCAGACCTTTGGCCTGATCGAGGCCCGGCATCGGCCGGGCACCCCGCGACGCGCTGTTGGTCACGACGGAGCGGCCCTCCGGCGTCGTATCGAAGTAGGATGCAAGAAACGCGGCCTGAACCAGCTCGCTCGGCTGATGCCCTGATGTCGGGATGAAATCGGTCGCCTCGCGATCGCCCGTAGTGATCGTACCGGTCTTGTCGAGAATCAACGTCTGAACGTCGCCGGCCGTCTCCACGGCCTTGCCGGACATTGCCAGCACGTTGAACCGCATCGTGCGGTCCATGCCGGCGATCCCAATGGCGGAAAGCAGCGCCGCAATTGTCGTCGGGATCAGTGCGACGAGAAGTGCAACGAGATCGGCGACATTGATCTGCGCCTGCAGATAGCTGGCGACCGGAGCCATCGCCGCCACGACGATGACGAAGATCAGCGTCAGGATGGAAAGCAGCGCCGTGAGCGCGATCTCGTTCGGGGTCTTTTGCCGTCTGGCGCCTTCAACGAGATGGATGATGCGGTCGAGGAACGAGCTGCCGGGATCGGCGGAGACGCGCACCACGAGCCAATCCGAAATGATGGTCGTACCCGCGGTAACCGACGAGAACATGTCGGTTCCCGGCTCCTTCAAGACCGGCGCCGATTCGCCGGTGATGGCGGCTTCGTTGACATAGGCCATGCCCTCGACCACGTCGCCATCCGCCGGCACCACGTCGTTTTTCTCGACGCGGATGAGTTCGCCCTTGCGCAGATCCGCGGCCGAAACTTTCTCCGTGCGGCCATCCTCGAGTACGCGGACACCGACCAGGTCGGCTCGGGTTTGCCGCAGCGCGGTGGCTTTCGCCTTGCCGCGGCCTTCGGCGAGAGCCTCCGCGTAATTGGCAAACCAGACGGTCAGCGCCAGCACCACGGTGACGATGCCGTTATAGAGCCGCGAGGCGCCGGACGGACCAAACAAATCCGGCTGGGCGGTCAGGGCCAGCGTCACCAGCGTTCCGACCCAGACGACGAACATGACCGGATTGCGGATCTGCACTCGCGGATCGAATTTGAGGAGCGAATCCTTCAGTGCCTGGAGGAACAGGCCGAGCGTATAGCCGCCGCGCAAACGCACGCCGCGGAAGGCCGCGCCGAGCGGCTCACGGCTTGTGCTGCTTTCTGTTCGCGGTGCCATCGTTCTCTCCAGCGCGATGCCAGGTGCGCCAACTCGTTAGAAAGTGAGGCCGGCCTTCATGGCGAAGAATTCGGCGATGGGCCCGAGAACCAGGGCCGGGAAGAAGGTCAGCGCGCCCACGATCAGGATAGTGGCAAACCAGAACACGCCAAACATCACCGTGTCGGTGCGAAGCGTGCTCGTTGTCGGCGGCGTCGTCCGCTTGCGGGCGACCGACCCCGCCACGCCCATCAGGAAGATGATCGGCGGATAGCGGCCAATGAAGATGACGGCGGCGATGGCGAGGTTGAACCAGGGCGTGTTGGCGTTGAGGCCGGCAAATGCCGAGCCGTTGTCCGCCGCGCCCGAAGTGAAGGCGTAAAGGACTTCCTCGTAGCCGTGAATGCCGTTGTTGCCGAGCGAAGACAACGCATAGGGCGCGAGCATCGACCAGCCGGTCGGAGAAAGAATGACGAGCGGATGGATCAGCAGCGCCAGCGAAACGAGAATGATCTCCTGCGTCTCGATCTTTTTGCCCAAGAACTCCGGCGTGCGGCCGACCATCAGCCCCGCCACAAACACGGCGATCAAGCCATAGATCAGGCCATTCAAGAAGCCGACGCCCTTGCCGCCAAAGACGCACTGCAGCATCATCTGCCCGAACATCGAAATGCCGGGCAGCGGCGTGTAGCTGTCATGGGCGGAATCCACCGCGCCTGTAGTGAAGGCGGTCGTAATGTCGGCAAACAGGCTGCTGGCGGCGATGCCGAAGCGGACCTCCTTGCCCTCCATATTGCCGCCGGGCTGATTGACGGTCGCGCTGGTCTCGATGCCGGCATGCCGCAGCATCGGCGTGCCGCTCTGCTCGGGCATGACGCAAAGGACGAGCAACAGCACCATCAGCGTGCCCATCACGCCGTAGAGCACCCAGGCTTGCCGGCGGTTGCCGATCATCTCGCCGAAGGTCACGACGATGGAGGCGGGCAATAGCGCCATCAGCACGATGAGAATGACATTCGTGATCGGCGTCGGATTCTGGAAGGGATGCGCGGCGTTGACGTTGTAGAAGCCGCCGCCATTGGTGCCGACGAGTTCGATCGTGCCTTGCGAGGCGACCGGCCCGACGATGATGGTCTGATCGCCTCCCTGAACCGTGTGGGCGATGATAGTCGCGGCGAGCGTCTGCACGGCGCCCTGGCTGACCATCACCAAAGCGATCACAACACAGATCGGCAGCAGCACGCGGGTGATGAAACGGATGAAGTCGCGGTAAAAATTACCGAGATCGGCGCCGCCGTTGGTGACCGTAAACGCGCGAATCCATGCCATCGCCACGACAAAACCCGTCGTCGCCGAAGTGAACATCGGGAAGGTAATGCCGCCCATCTGGCTGAAATTCGACAGCGTGGTCTCGCCGCTATAGCTTTGCCAATTGGTGTTGGTGATGAAGCTGATTGCCGTGTTGAACGCCTGGAAGGCCTCCATGCCCGGGAAATTCAGCTGATTGAGGGGCAGATGATCCTGGAATGAATAGACAATGAAGATGAGCAGCGCCATGACCAGATTGGTCGCCAGCATATGGTAGGTGTAAGCCTTCCAGGTCATCGCCTGCTCGGTCACCCGGCGGCCGATGAGAAAATAGATGGCGTTGTCGATCGGATCGAAGAACCGATCGAATATTGTCTTCTGTCCCATGACGATGCGGGCCATGTAGCGCCCGGTCGGGATGCTGAGCAGAAAGATGGCGATGACGGTGACAGCGATTTGGAGCCAGGAGGGAACGGACATCTGCACTTCTCCGAACGATTGCTGCTCCGGCGCATCTGCGGCGTGAACTTAGAATTTATGCGGATTAATGACGGCGTAGAACAGGTAAATCACCAACAGAACCACGAGAAGCGTGAGAACATAAACCGACACCATGGTGATCTCCGTCAGGTTTCGGGGCGGCGTAACTCGCCCGCTCGTGGCATTTCCTCACAGAGAGTTCGTGGTGTCTTCAGTTCTTGCCGCAGCGCCGTTGCCTGCCGGTCCGTATCGCGTTTCGGCAATGACGTTCTCGGTGAAGTTCACCAAACCGAACATCAGCGCAAAGCTGGCGATCAGCACGAAAAACATGAGTAGTGTCAGTGCCATGGAATTCCCCTTGTTTGAGCAGGCGCCTAGCACCGAGGGTCGCCTAAGTCTTTGATAAACCGCAAATTGATATCAACAAAATAGGCGAGCGCCTCTCTCGTTGCGCGTTGGTCATTTGCCATTGAACCGGGTTTGAATGCGAGAGAAGAGCGCGGTCTACGATATAAGAATTCCATATAGATTGACGCGATGAACTTCGCGGTTTGGCAGTGAATCTGGCGTTGCAACGGGCTTATTCGAAGCCGTAGACAACGCGCCGTCGGCACGTCTAAGGGCGTCTCACTTGGCAGCTTCGTGCCGGCGTGGCGGCGGCACCGACCAGCGTTCCGCGGCAGCATCATCGGTTGCCTGGGCGCTGACCCAGGCCGATCCTGTGGCCTTCTCGACCTGCTTCCAGAACGGCGCGCGCGTTTTCAGGTAATCCATGAGAAACGAAGCCGCCGCGAAGGCCGCCTCGCGATGGCTCGATACCGTCGCGACCAGCACGATGATCTCGCCGGGCACAATGCGCCCGAAGCGATGGATCACGGTGACGCCGAGCAGCGGCCAGCGCGCGCGTGCTTCCTCGACATGCCGGGCGATCTCCGCTTCCGCCATGCTTGGGTAATGTTCGAGCGTGAGCGCCGCAATCGGCTCGCCGTTCTCCTCGGCGCGACAGAGACCGGTGAAGGTCACGACCGCGCCGACATCGGTTCGCCCGCGCGTCATCCTCGCCGTTTCGGCGGCGACGTCGAAGGCCTCGCGCTGCAACCGTATGGTCGTGGTCATGACGGTTCTAATTCGCCTTCAACAACTCAGCCGCCGGTCATCGGCGGGAAGAAGGCGATCTCGCTGGCGCCCGCAATCGCCGCGTCGGCGCGGACGTGGCTGCGATCGATGGCGGCGCGGATCACCTTCGGATTCTCGAAAGCGTAGGCATATTGCTCGTCCCGCCGCGCCAGCCAGGCCATCAGTTCGCCGACCGTCGCGACACCAGCGGGTGGGTCGATCTGTTCCTCCGCCTTGCCGACGCGCTCGCGCACCCAGGCGAAATATAAGAGCTTCACGCGTCCTCCCGGGTCAGGTGGTGCAATCCGGCCTGCAGATAATCCCAGCCGGTGTACAGCGTCAGCAGCGCCGACAGCCACAACAGCATGATACCGATCTTGGTGACGATCGGGATGACGGCATCGCCGGCGTCGCCGGCGATGAGGAAGCCGACGGCGACGAGCTGCAGCGTTGTCTTCCATTTGGCGAGCCGCGTCACCGGCACGCTGACGCGCAGCTCGGCGAGATATTCGCGCAGGCCCGAGACCAAAATTTCGCGGCACAGGATGACGATCGCCGCGAACAGCGACCAGCCGTGGATGGTGTCTTCCGCAGCAAGCATCAAGAGACAAGACGAGACCAGGAGCTTGTCGGCGATCGGGTCGAGCATGCGGCCGAGCGAGGATTGCTGGGCCCAGATGCGGGCGAAATAACCGTCGAGGAAATCGCTGATGGCGGCGGCGATAAAGAAGGCAAGCGCAACCCAGCGCAGCCAAAGCCCGCCGCCGAGGATGCTTTGCCAGAACATGCAGCCGACCACGATCGGCACGACGGCGATACGGCCGTAAGTCAGCACATTGGGTAGCGCCAGCGGATGCACGCGCAGCCGGCCTGTGGTCGTTGAATTCATGGCTGCACCATAGCGCCGCCGCGCCGACGCCGACAGGGCCTTCCGCTGCATGCCAGCGTCACGGCATGCGCGGCGAAGGCTCCTGCCCGCCTGTTATTTCCGATCACATCGCCCCCTCATGAAAGAACTCGTAAATACGCCGGGCCGTTTCGGCGCTGATACCATCGACCTGCATCAAATCCGTGACCGAGGCGCGCTCAATGGCTTTGAGGGTGCCGAAATGGTGGAGCAAGGCGCGCTTTCGGCTTGGCCCGATACCCGCGATCTCCTGCAGGCCGGCTTCGCGCAGATCGCGCATCCGGCGCGCCCGGTGGGAACCGACCGCGAAACGATGCGCCTCGTCACGCAGCCGTTCGACGAAATAGAGTACCGGGTCGCGCGGCGGCAGCTTGAACGAGTCGCGACCGGGAATAAAGAACGTCTCGCGGCCGGCGTCGCGGTCGGGTCCCTTGGCGATGGCGACCAGCGGGACGTCGAGGCCGAGCGGAGCCAGCACCTCACGCGCGGCATTGAGCTGGCCCTGCCCGCCGTCGATCAGCACGAGGTCCGGCCAGGGTGATTCATCTTGCTCATCAGACTCCGCTTGCAGTTCCCTCTCGCCTTGCGGGAGGGGGGTACCGGCTGGTGCTGACTTGCCGGGAGGACGTCCTTCCCGATCCGGCTGCGCCGGACCGACCTCCCCCGCAACGAGAGAGGGTAACGGCGCCTCGGCGAGCAGCCGCTTGAACCGGCGGCTCAGCACTTCGCGCATCATGGCGAAATCGTCGCCGGGGGTCAGATCGGCCGAGCGGATGTTGAACTTGCGGTACTCCTTTTTGCGGAAACCCTCCGGCCCGGCGACGATCATTGCACCGACCGCGTTCGAACCCTGAATGTGGCTGTTGTCGTAGACCTCGATGCGCCGCGGCACGCGGGGCAAGCTGAAGGTCTCGGCGAGTTGGCGGAGAAGCCTCTCCTGCGAGGAGGTCTCGGCCAGTTTACGGCCGAGCGCTTCGCGCGCGTTGGCCAGCGCGTGCTCGATCAAATCCTTTTTTTCGCCGCGCTGCGGCACCGCGACCTCGATCCGGTGTCCGCTCTTGGTGCTGAGCGCTTCGGCGAGCAGCGCGCGGTCCTCGATGCCGTGAGAGATCAGGATCAGGCGCGGGCATGGCTTGTCGTCGTAGAACTGGGCGAGAAAGGCGGCGAGAATTTCACCCGGTGAGATCGAGCGGTCGGCCTTGGGGAAATAAGCGCGGTTGCCCCAATTCTGCCCGGTGCGAAAGAAGAACACCTCGACACACGTGAAGCCGCCCTGCTGATGCAGGGCAAAGACATCGGCCTCTTCAACGCCGCGCGGGTTGACGCCCTGGTGCGCCTGAATGGCCGAAAGCGCCGCCAGACGGTCGCGGTAAACGGCGGCGCGCTCGAAGTCGAGCGCCAGCGAGGCTTTTTCCATCTCCGCGGCAAGCGCGTCCTTGACCGCTTTGCTGCGGCCCGACAGGAACGCATTGGCTTCGCGCACCAGCACCGCGTAATCGCTGAACGAAATCTCGTTGGTGCACGGCGCCGAGCAGCGCTTGATCTGATGCAGCAAGCACGGCCGGGTGCGGCTCTCGAAGAATGGATCGCTGCACGAGCGCAGCAGGAACGCGCGTTGCAGCGCGTTGATGGTGCGGTTGACCGCCCAGACCGAAGCGAACGGCCCGTAATAGTGACCCGGCCGCGTCCGCGCGCCGCGATGCTTGAGGATTTGCGGAGCCCAATGGTCGGAGGTGATGACGATGTAGGGAAAAGATTTGTCGTCGCGCAGCAGCACATTAAAGCGCGGCCGCAGGCGCTTGATCAGATTGGCCTCGAGCAGCAGCGCCTCGGTTTCGGTGCGGGTGACGACGAATTCCAGCGCCCGGGCCGCCGCGATCATGCGCTCGATGCGGGTGTCGAGCCCGGCCGGCCGCGCATAGGCGCGAATGCGGTTCCTGACATTCTTCGCCTTGCCGACATAGAGCACGTCGCCCCGCGCGTCGATCATGCGGTAGACGCCAGGCTGGGACGGCGCCAGCTTGGCGTAACGGAGGATGGCGGCCCGGCCTGCGGCAAGCGAGTCTTCGACTTGGTCGTCGGCCGCCGCGGCGTCGTTCTCCTCCGTTTCAGGAAGCGACGACTCCTCGTCTTCCTCAACGATCTCGATCTCGGGCTCGATGTCTTTTTTCGGAACGCTCATGCCTGATTTGCCGGAAGGACCTAACGCGAAAGGTCCTGCCGCGAACGTAAGGTTTGCACCGGCCTAGGGCCAGGGTCGGCGATCGCGGCTCCGACGCCGCGCTCATCCACGGGATCGCCGATGACGCGAGGGCGGGCGCTGCTCTGCTCGCTCTGCCGCGCGAGCAGACTTCTTTCAAGAATTAATAGTAATTTAACCGTTCTTTGGCCGGTGTTAAAACATATTTAACTATAATCGTGACGTTACGAGGACTAGTTTCGCCATAATATTGTCCACAAAGACAAAAGACCTGTGTCTTTTCTACACTAGACCAAAAATAGATTGGGAATACTATTCGTAGACCTGAACACGACGGAGGTCCCCACCATGAAGCGCGTGTTTCTTGCCAGTCTGGCGCTGATGGCGCTGACCGACGCGGCTGCGGCGGCCGATCTGCCCCCCGCCCCGGCGCCCTACTACAAGGCGCCATATGCGGCGCCCTATTACAACTGGACCGGATTCTATCTCGGCGTAAACGGCGGCGGTGGCCTGGGGACCTCGACATGGGATTCGGCCGGCAGCTTCAATCTCACCGGTGCGCTTGCCGGCGGCACCATCGGCTACAATTACCAGTACGGCCGTGCCGTGATCGGCGCCGAAGGCGACATTGATTGGAGTGGCATGAAGGGATCGACCACCGCGGGCTGCGCGGCCGGCTGCCAGACCAGCGATAGCTGGCTCTCGACCGTGCGCGCGCGGCTCGGTTATGCGGCCGACCGGTTCCTGCCCTATGTTACCGGCGGCGCCGCGTTCGGCGACATCCAAGCCTCGCGACCCGGTTTTGCCGGCGGCACCACGGCCAATGTGGGCTGGACGGTGGGCGCCGGCATCGAGTTCGCCATTGCCGGCCACTGGACCGCCAAGGCGGAATATCTCTACGTCGACCTCGGCAATTTCAATTGCGGCCTCGGCTGCGGCACGACTGCGGTGAACCACGTGTCGTTCAGCGACAATATCCTGCGCGGCGGTTTCAACTACCGCTTCTGATCTGCGATCGACCGCATCAACGCAAAAAGACAAAGCGCCCCGCGACATTGTCGCGGGGCGTTTTGTTGGCGACGATGCGCTTTGTTGTACACGGCACAGAACGGCGACGGCGGTCGATCCCTGTTGAAAAGGCCCTAGACCTTCATCGCCGTTGCGGCGAAAGCCGGCACCCGCGCGGCGAAGTTATTGAGCCAAGCAACAAGACGCGGGTAATCGGCGCGCCAGTCGCCGCCAAAGCGCAGATCGCGATAGCCGAGCGCGCAGGCGAGCGCGATCTGCCCGACATGGGGAACACCGGCGGCCGCGTCGAACGCCGGCGGCGCCGCTTCGAGCACGGCCAGTGCGCGTCCCACCTTGCCGGCCTGATGGTCGAGCCATTTCGGCTCGTGATTTTTGATCGCGCGCCAGCGGCCCTCATAGACCGTCAGGATCGACGCATCGAGGATGCCGTCGCAGAGCGCCTGCAAGCGCAGCGCGGCGAAGCGCGGGCCGGCATCGCGCGGGATGATTTTGCCGCCGCCGGCACGGTGATCGAGATATTCGAGGATCACCCGCGAGTCGTAATAGGCGGTGCCATCCTCGGTGATCAGCACCGGAATCTTGCCGAGCGGATTCTGTTCGCGGATGGTATCGTGCGGATCGACGGTGTCGGCCGGCTCAACCCGCACGTCGTCGAAACCGAGCACGGCGAGCGCGATCTGCACCTTGCGGCCGAACGGAGACGGTGCGGCGGAACGCAGGATCATCATGGCAGCATCATTGACAGCGGCGCTTCATGCGGGAGCGTGAACGATGACGATGAGAAAGATCATAACCTCCGGCGGCGGGGCGTGCCGCCACACTATATTGGCACCGCGCTCGCGCGTCGCGGCGTCCTATTAGTTGATCTTTCCGGACCTTGCTTCGCCCGCCGAAGCAAGCTTCGCGCAGGCGGTAAACCGGCTTCCACCCTCGATCAAGTCCGAGGGCAGGCTTTTCCCGGATCATACTCTAGCCGGTGACGACCAGATTGACCGCTTTCGGGCCCTTGCCCTTCTTGTCGGGTTCGACATCGAAGCTGATGCGCTGACCCTCGATCAGCGATTTCAGCCCCGCGCGCTCCACGGCGGTGATGTGCACGAAGACGTCGCGTCCGCCGTCGTCGGGCTTGATGAAGCCGTAGCCGCGCTCGCCGTTGAAAAACTTGACCGTACCGGTCATTGCCATCGAGAAGCTCCTTCCCCCGTGGTTGCTTCGCCGCCGGGCCACACGGCGCGACGGCTTGGCCCGACATCCACAACGGGTAAGGCTTCAGCCGCGGACGGCCTCAGTCACTCCGCCGGCCCCCACAGGAGGCGGAACGTCTAAGCCAGCAACAGTTAATTAGCCCAATTTTGACGTGTGGAAAAGTGGGCGACTACCGTCGGGCTATCAATCGGCCTACCGTTGTTGCGCCAGCCAGTCGATCCGGCTGGCCGCCCGCGGCGACAGTGCCGCGCCCAGCGCGGGCATGAAAATCCGCAAATCCGCTTCGAGCGTGAATGGCGGATTGACCACGATCAGCCCGGAGCCGACCAGACCAGCTTCCGCCCGCGGCGGACCGAGCGTCAGCTCGCAGCGCAAAACGTTCGGTAAAGCAAGCTTCTGCAGCCGCCGCGCCAGCCCGTCCGGCGCACCGCGATCTTTGATCGGGTACCACAGCAGGTAGATGCCGGTCGGCCATTTGCGATGAGCGGCGGCGAGCGCGCTCGACAGGCGCATGAAGTCGGCCGCGTCCTCGAACGGCGGATCGATCAGGACGAGGCCGCGGCGCTCCTTGGGCGGCACATAGGCGCCGAGCGCGGTCCAGCCGTCGATCGCCACCGCCTTGGCGCGCGCGTCGCCGCGCAACGCCGCGGCAAGCGCCGCCACGGATCGCGGCTCAAGCTCGCAGGCGATGAGGCGGTCCTGCGGCCGGAGCAGATATTTCACGATCAGCGGAGAGCCCGGATAGGTGCGCAGTCTGCCGTCGGGGTTGAGCGCCGCCACGGCCTCGAGATAAGGCGCCAGGAATGCATCCGGCCCGTGCTGCAGCCGCGCCTCCCAGACGCGCTCGATGCCGTCGTGCCACTCGCCGCTGCGGCTCGGCTCCGGCGCCAACAGGTCATACCGGCCGGCGCCGGCATGGGTGTCGATCACGCGAAACGCCGCCGGCTTCCGGCGCAGATGCACCAGGATGCGTGCCAGCACGCTGTGCTTGTGCACATCGGCAAAATTGCCGGCATGGAACGCGTGGCGATAATTCATCGCCACAGCAGTAGCAACGCCACCCGCTTGCATTCAATGATTCACACGGCGATTTACAGGGCGCATAGAGCGCCATTGCTTCAGATTGAAGCGATTGCCGCTCTAATATCTTGGTGGAGCATGATCCTTTCGGAAAACCGGCTTCCACTTTTCCGGATCATGCTCTAGCCGCCGCGCAACGGCGGCATCACCACTTGCTCACGCTTGCAGTTGCGCCGCGCAACATCGGGGCAGTCGCGGAATTGCAGATCCTTGGAGAGGCAGATCCTGACCTCGGTCAGCCGCTTCTTGTCGCAGCCAATCGCAATGCCATCCTGCGGCAGCGCCGGATTGGCTTTGATGAAGGATTCCTCCACCGCGGCCGGCGTGACGTCGAGCGGCTCTTGTAAATCGACATATTCGGGCGGGATCTTCACCACCGCACGGGCTTTGCGCACGGTCTCGAAGTAGGCACGCGGCGACAGCCCCGAGCAGGTGCCGTGCTTGTCCCATTCGTTAAAAATCAGATGCGGCGCCGGCATCAGATCGAGCATCGAAGAAACAACGCCGTGGTCGAGCCGCGGCGCCGGGATCTGGCAATATTCCGGAAACCCCTTGTCGTATTGCGGCCAGAGGCCGTGTACGACGAACGAATAGGGCCGCGCGCCGCATTGCATTGTCGCGCCGCGCCCGCCGCCCCGCTCGGTGGCGGCCGCACAGAAGGATGGCGACCAGGACAGCGACAGCACGTAGAAATCAAACTGCCCGGCCTCGTTCTGCCGCGCGTCCTGCGCCGGCGCTGACGACCCGGCCGCCATGAGCACGAGCGCCAAAACCGCGGCGCCAACAACCGTCTTGGCCATGATAACCCCCCTGACGCGCCTCCCAACAGCTCGGCGATGCTAAGCACGCTTAAACGAACAAATCAAGAACAGAAATGAGGACGAGATGGGGGCACTGGGCCCTTTTTATGGGGGGCGCTGGCCCTTTTTGATGTGAGAACAAAGGGGTGGTCCCTTTTGAATTTCGGGTTGGCCCCCTTTGGGAGCGTGGTGCTATCCTAATTCCGAGACTTTCTGCAGTGCTGGGTTGGTTGTGCTATCGGCCAATATCACGGAGGAATTTCATGTCCCGTAGATTTCTGGCTGTTCTGCTAACCGCCGTATTTCTAGCCACACCCGCGATTGCCGGCAGCATCGGCATAGGACAAATCGGGCGCGGCGGAGCTAATAAGCCTGTTGTCGGAACAACGGGCCGTACAAGCGTGCATGCTAAGACCGTAAAGCAACCGCACCACAAGAGTGCCATTGCCGATCATGAAAGCCCAAGGCCGCAAGACCGTTGATCATCGGACCGCCTCAGTTGGCGGCCTCTTCCTTAATTGTGCTTGGTCAATTCGCCGTGGGCCCTTCTTCCGTCCTCATAGATCCTAAAAGGCGCTGGGCTCCTTTTTGAGTACGAACACCAGCGCAGTCCCCTTTGAATTTTAGAGCGGCACTTTTTGATTTTGATCAATGCGGTCCGCAATTCTCTGCCACCAGATTTTCATAAGCCTGCGCATGGGGCCCTCAGCCCCTCAGAATTTGGCGACGGGGAGATGCCCGATGACAATGCAGAGCGATCATCATGCCCATCGCCTCAGCGACAACCCGGCAGCACAGCTCGCATTACTGACGACCGCAGTGATCTTGCTGGTCGCTATCGGTTGGTTTTATTTCCAGTGAGTTTGGCTGTTAGCGCTGGTTGGCGGCCTCTTTTGTTTGCCGTGACCAACGCCCAGCGCCGTCCTGAGCTGCTCTATTTCGCCGGCCAAGAAACCATCTCTCAACGAGACAGCCGCGCAAAAGAAAAGGCCCCGAGTCGAATAGACCGGGGCCGAGTTGACCTATGGCGGGAAGAAACCGGTCAAGGCTGCGACCTCGAAGCACGTAAGGCCCAGCCAAGACCGGTCGGACTCACTTGCCCCCGCTAGGGGGTGATTGAATGAATGCAGCCAAACGCGCCGCCGGGCTTTGACAAATATCAAGTGCCCTCCTTCTGACCGGCAATACTCGCTCTCCCCGTTGCAGCAGCTCGCGCGGCCGAAATGTCGCATTGCAGCGCAGCCGAGCCTTCCTAATTAAGAAGCGAAAAATCCGTTGCAATATCAGGATCGTGCCGGAAATGGCTGGCTATCTTCGGGACTTGGCGCATCGATGCACGCGGCTGGCGAGGCGTTGCTCCGATCTTGCCGTCGCCCAGGAGCTCGAGGGCCTTGGCGCGGAATTGATGGAGAAGGCGCACGAGCTGGAATCGGGTTGTTCGGCGCTCGACGGCCGCGGCTGATCAGCGGCAGTCGATGAAGCAGTCGTTAAGTGACGCCGACGGCGATCCCTTTTTCAAACTACGTTGCCCCGTCGGCGGTCGCATTTTTTAAGTTCATTCCCTGCCGCGCCATGGGCGATCTGAAACGCCATAGTGGGAAGCTTCAGCCCATTGACGCGCTCGTCGGCAGGTCACGGCCCGTCAGCAGTTTTTGATTACCAAAGCAGATATAACCAGAGAACAATGACCGCTATGCCGGACATGACGATGGCCACCCTCGCCAGCCGCTCGACTAAGCTGTCCGCTTCATAACCGGGATGTTCGCTAGATACAGTCATCGGACCTCTCCCTAGGCTCTCGCCCGCGCGGAAGTCCGATACCGCCCTTCAGGGACCGGATTGCCCCCAAATTTCAGGGATCCGACATCCGCGTCTTATGCTTTGGTCATAACTTGGTGGCAGAGATTTGCGGCCTGCATTGATCCAAATCAAAAATGCGCGGCTGATTTCGTCCCGCTAGCGGCGTCGGAACGGTTCGGATCTCCACCATGGCAGCAACAGAACGGCGGCCAGGACCGAAACCCCGGGAGAAAAAAAGGCTTGGTCAAGGCCGCCCGGGCTCAGATTGCCTGTATGCCTGAGCCGGATACAACGGTAAGCGCCTGAGCTCACATCGCTTGACGTGAGTCAAATGGTGCGGCGCCCTCAAGAGCCGACGCGGGCTGGCTCATGTTTGATTTGATCAAGATCAATGCGGACCTTTTCAGGCCGCATATCTTTTTCAGCCCGAAGGAACGGGGGCGCGCGGTCCCAGTCGGCTGCTTCCCCTTCACCTTTGATTGCAGGAGGTCGCCATGCGCCTCCGTCTTTTTTCTGTCGTCATCGTAGCCGTGTGCTTGCTGAGCCCCTCTTACGGATGGGCCAGGGCTAGCAATGAGCGCGGTACTCTGCCGCGCGTTCTGGCGGTTGTTCCTCCCGTCCCGTTGCATTCTATGCGGCACCTTGCCCCGGCTGAACTTCTTCAGGGGTGCGGCACCCATCGGCGCTACGATTCTGCAATGCAAAAATGCCGGGGTCCGGCGGATTTCTGACGCTGCCGGTCGCGCGGTTCGGAACGTCAGTTGGGTGCGGCGTTCGTTTCCATCCTTGCCGGCATCAAGGTATCCTGACACCGTTTTCACTCAGGCGAGTGGCCACGCCGGCGCCTATTTTGCGGGTACAATCCCTGCCATATCTCGGGACCGGCGCCGACTTGCCGAGAGCTCGGCATTGGATGCCCCTACCGCTCCGTTTCCCTGCAAGGACGCAAGGCACACACCCTTCATGGCCGTCTACCGCCTCTTCAAAAATAAAGCCTTCGAGCCTGAAGCGATCGCAACCATGACGGACGCCTACGCGGACGTTTGTCGCGCTCTCGGTCTGCCTGATGGCGATTATCCACAGACCAACGTGGTTGCAAAAAAGATCATCGAATTCGCCCAGCGCGGCGAGCGCGATCCCGCTCGCCTGCGCGAATGCGTGTTGCAGGCGCTGCAGCGGTAACGGGAGATCTGCAGGCGGCCTCGCTAGAAGCGAACTGTCCGTTTCTCCGCCATCCTGCGCTGCTTCCAGCATCGGAACGCCCTTCGTTCTTCCGCGTTGCGGTACGACGAGCGGTGCGGCAAGACCTTAAGCATGGGGCCATGCGTGTGGAACTTTTCGCCGGCCTTCAGCCGTCCAGTTCCGCCAAAACATGACAGGAGTTAATGCGTACGCGCGGTCAGGGCCGCGCGGCGCGGCACGCCGGACCGTAGGCCCAGTTGCGGTCGAGGCCGACGACGCAGAAGTTGACGCCCCAATCCAAGCCGATCGCGCCGGTATCTTCGGCGATCGAGTAATAGATCGGATGTCTCATTCCGTCGTTGATCAGCGCCGTGCCGCTGCAGAAGCGGCGCGGAATGGATTGCGCCGCCCAGGGCAGCACGGCGGTCTCGCGGATATTCTCGATGCCGACGATCTGCAGTTTGGAGTTCCAGAACCGCGCCTCTTTGCTGTGGAAATTGCCGATGATGCGGTCCAGCGCCGGCGGATAATCGCAACCTGGCATAACGCGATCATAGCGCGGACCGGACAACCAGAAATTCTTCTCGAGCCAACTCGCCGCTCGCGGCTGCGAAACGGACACGACACTGAGCGCCAATCCAAGTGCAACGCATGCGATCCGACCGGACATTGCCCCGCTGCCCCCTCTGGCGCTCTTCCGTAGAACCGAGCAACCGTGCCGCGCCGGCGTTTGCCGGTCAAGAGCCGTAGGGACCAGAAACGATAGGCTGCCGGGCAACGTGATCACGGCGCCACACTCCGGCGCTCACGTGCCGACGAGGATATTGGCCCGCTTTTCATTCCTGCGGCAAGCTTCTAAGCTGGTGTGCCGCCGATTGAGGGCGCGGAGAACTCTGCAATGCGTCGGAATCTGTGGGTCGTTATTGCGCTCGCTCTCTTGCTGCCCGGTGCGACCGGCCAAGCGTCTGCCGGCGCCGTCTTTCTCGGGCCCGGTTCGGGGCTCACCGGGAACGACACCGGCGGCATTATTGTCTACCGGCCTGATTGGGAGAGTGGCGCCTACCGCGAGATTGTCGCTGCTTGGTGCGCGCACTGGGATCGCCTTTCCCACATCACCAGCGTGCATCGGATATACGGCGATTACATCAGCTTCGTCTGCGTGGATCGTCCAGGCGTGATCCACTGATGCTCCATCATTCCGGAGCGCCGGAATGACCGACGAAAACTCAGCGCCAATCGCCGATCACCGCTTGCACGAGCGCAAGCGCCGCCACCGCGGCGGTATCCGCGCGCAAAATGCGGGGGCCGAGCGAAAGCCGGACCACGTTCGGCAGCTTGAGCAATGCCGCGCGCTCGGCGTCGGCAAATCCGCCTTCCGGACCGATCAGCACCGCCAGCGGCGATGGCGCTAGACCGGCGAGCGCCGCAACGGGGTTGGTCTGTTCGGCATCTTCATCGCAAAACACCAGGCGACGCGCGGGGTCCCGCTCGGCCAGGAGGCGAGCGAACGGAACCGGCGGCTCGATGTCCGGGAGCCAAAGAATGCCGCATTGCTCCGCGGCTTCGATGGCGTTGGCGCGCATCCGCTCGGTGTTGACGCGTGTGACCTGACTGTGGCGGGTGAGGACCGGCTGCAGCCGGGAGACGCCCATCTCGACCGCCTTCTGCACCATGTAGTCCAGACGCGCGGCCTTCAGCGGCGCAAAAAGGTAGTGCAAATCCGCCGGCGCGGTCTGGCCACGCGTCTTGCCGCCGACGACCAATGCGGCCGCCCGCCTGTGCAAGGCCAAGGTGGCGCTCCACTCGCCGTCCCGGCCGTTGAAGACCAGAACGCGACTGCCTGATTTCAGCCGCAGGACCGTGCCAAGGTACTGTGCTTGTGCGCCGTTGAGCGCCACATCCGCACCCTCCTCGAGCGGCGCTTCGACGTACAGGCGCGGGCTGCGAAAATCATAGCCGGCCATGGGGGAATCTGAGCAAAATGAGCAACATTGCGCCGAAGCGCCGCTAGCGTGTATCACCTTTGCTGACGTTCTGCCGCCTTGTCGCCGAAATCAACGAGCCTTTAATGGCCGCGAAGGCATCGAGACTTGAGTCGCCATCCCGGGAAGGGGACCTCACATGAAGTCGAGCCGCGCCATATTGCTGGCCGCCTTCGCCATTATCGCCGCTTCTAACGCCGCATCGGCGCAGGCTCCGTCGCAATGCAATGCGTTCATACCGCTGAGAGACGATGCACAGCAAAAGGCGGCGGCCGTGCGCGCCGCGACCGAGCACAAGGCCGAACGCAAGGAGGTTTGCGTGTTGGTGACCCGTTTCGCGACAGCCGAGGCGGCCGTGGTAAAATTCCTTGAAACCAACAAGACCTGGTGCGGCATTCCCGACGAGGCGGTCAAGGCGGCCAAGACCGGTCACGAACGAACACTGAAGTTTCGCACCGTGGCCTGCAGCGAAGCTCCCGCAGCCCAGCCGAAGGCGCCGACGCTCAGCGATGCCATCGGCACGCCTTCCGTAGACTCGGCGGCGAATACCAAAACGGGCCGGGGCACCCTCGACACGCTGAACGGTAACCCATTGGCAAAATGAGCCCGGTGACCAGTTCGGTCGCCGACGCGACCGGCAATTGGGTCGATTCTCTCGCACCGGCGTGGTCGCGTCCCTATTTGCGGCTGGCGCGGTTCGACCGGCCGATCGGCGCCTGGCTGTTGCTGTTACCTTGCTGGTGGTCGTCGGCGCTTGCCGCGATCGCCGCCCATGAGGGTGCGCCGAGCTTGACGCACCTTGTGCTGTTCTTGGTCGGTGCCTTTACGATGCGCGGCGCCGGCTGTACCTGGAACGACATTGTCGATCGCGACCTCGACCGCAGCGTCGAGCGTACCCGCGCCCGGCCGATTCCCTCCGGGCAAGTCAGCGTTTTCCAGGCCGCGATCTTCCTGGTCCTGCAAGCGCTGGTGGGCTTTGCGGTGCTGGTTTCATTCAATGCGTTTACTGTCGCCCTGGGCATCGTCTCGCTCGCGATCGTGGCGGTGTACCCGTTCATGAAACGCATCACCTACTGGCCGCAGACTGTGCTCGGCCTGGCGTTCTCCTGGGGGGCGCTGATGGGCTGGGCTGCGGCATTCGGCCGGCTCGGCGTACCGGCCATTCTGCTCTATGCCGGATCCATCGCTTGGGTCATCGGCTACGACACGATCTATGCCCACCAGGATCGCGACGATGATGCGCTGATCGGCATCAAATCGACCGCGCTTTTGTTCGGACCGCGCACCAAGCCGATGCTGGCGCTGTTTTACGGCCTCGCCGTCATTTTGATCGGCGCCGCGGGCATGAGCGCTGGCGCCGGCTTGATCTTCGCGCTTGGCCTTGTCGGCTTTGCCGCGCACTTGGCTTGGCAGATTATCCGTCTCGATATCGCCGATCCGGATCGCTGCCTGGCGCTGTTCAGATCCGACCGCGACGCCGGCCTGATCCTGTTTGCCGGATTGCTGCTCGCCGCGGCGCTGCCCCGCCTCGTCTGATTGCGGGTCAATTTCTGGCGATGATCTCGCGCTCGCCGCGATGAATCGCCGGCGTTTTTGACGGCACCCCTGCCCGGCGCCGCAGCAAGGCCGCGGGGCGGCGGCGGGCGATGGCGGTACGGCGACGGCGGCGCCATGTCGGGGCTTCGATGCGCACTGCGCCAAGCCGCGCGAACGGCTCGCGCAAGCTGCCGTCACGCTCGGCGACAAGCAAGGGCAAACCGAGGACACGGCCCCAAGATTGCCATTCGGCGACGATATCGTCGCTCGCGCTCGAGCAAAACAGCGGTAGCGACAGCGCCGGGTCGCCGTGCTCGAGCACAACGGCAATGGCGGTCGGCGGCTCGTCCGCTTTCCCGGTGAGGCGGATGGCGACGCCGCGGAACGCGGTGAGCGGCAGATTCAACGCCATGCGCATGCCGCGCACCGAGCGGCGCACCACGACACGCTCGCGATGCAGATCGACGACGCGCAGGCGCTCGTCGGCCGCTTCGTCCGCGGCTTCGAAACGCACGGGCAAGGAGAAAGGGTCGAGCCGCAGTGGGGTCCCCATCGCGCTTGCGCGATGGGATACCCCGGCGCGGCCCGACCCGGCAGCGATCCTGCCGGCTTCCATTTGACGCCCCGAATAACTCGGCTCCCGCCAGGCTGTTGCCGCCCGGTTGCCGCGAGAATGCCAGAGCGCGGTCGCAATCAGCTTAAGAACCCTGGTTAACTGCTGGTATTGAGGCAGGCGAATGAATCACATGATTGACGAGCGGTTGCCGCGACCGCTCGCAGTTGGCCCGGGCGTGCCGACCGGCGCGCGCCAAGGCGTGGGTTGAATCGCGCCGCCTACTCCACATCTTGGCCTTGTGTTCGCTTCTATCCCCGCATAAACCGGCCGCTGTATGCCCTCGCTTCTCGACCAATCCGACCTCGCCGATCTCGCCGAACGTCTCGTCACCGCCGCGCGGCGCGCCGGCGCCGATCAGGCCGACGCCCTGGTGGTTCGCTCGGTGTCATTGTCGGTCGAAGTGCGCGACGGCGCGGTCGAGGAATCGCAGCGCTCTGAGGGCGACGATCTCGGGCTGCGCGTCCTCGTCGGCCATAAGCAGGCGGTGGTTTCGACCAACGACCTGAAAGGCGACGGCTTCGACGCGCTGGCGGCGCGCGCAATCGCCATGGCGCGCGCGGCACCCGAAGATCGGTTCGCCGGTTTGGCCGACGCGGCTTTGCTGGCGAGCACGTTCCCGCCGCTCGATCTGCTCGATCCGGAAATGCCGGGCGTCGATGTGCTCGAAGCGCGCGCGCGTGCTGCGGAAGCAGCCGCGCTCGCCGTTGCCGGCGTCTCCAAATCGGCGGGAGGCTCGGCCTCGGCCGGCATCGGCGGTATTGTGCTGGTGACAAGCCACGGCTTCCACGGCGCCACCATCGGTTCGCGGCATTCGATCTCCATGTCGGCGATCGCGGGCAGCGGCACCGGCATGGAGCAGGACTACGACTTCTCCTCGACGCTGCACGCCGCCGACCTCGATAGCGCCGAAGCGATCGGACGGCGCGCCGGCGAACGGGCGGTCAAGCGCCTTAACCCGCGCAAGGTCGCAACCCGCCGCGTGCCGGTGGTGTTCGATTCCAGAATCTCAGGCTCGTTGGTCGGCCATCTGGCGAGCGCCGCCAACGGCGCCGCCATCGCCCGTAAGACCAGTTTTTTGCGGGAAAAACTTGGCCAGAAGATTTTTGCCTCGGGCATCGACATCATCGACGATCCGCTGCGGCCGCGCGGCTTGCGTTCACGGCCGTTCGACGCCGAAGGCGTCGCCGGCCGCCGCCGCAAACTGGTCGACGACGGCGTACTCACGACCTGGCTGCTCGATAGCGCCACCGCGCGCGAGCTCGATCTTGAAACCACCGGTCATGCGCAGCGCGGCGTTTCCTCGACCCCCTCGCCCGGCCCGAGCAATCTTCATCTCGCCCCCGGCCGGCAAAGCCCGGAGCAGCTCATCGCCGATATTGCCGACGGTTTTTACGTCACCGACATGATCGGGATGGGCGTCAACCTGGTGACGGGGGACTACAGTCGCGGCGCGTCGGGATTCTGGATCGAGAACGGCCAGCGTACCTATCCGGTCAGCGAGGTCACGATCGCCGGGCACCTCTTCGACATGTTCACCAGCCTGACGCCGGCAAACGACCTCACGTTCCGCTATGGCACCAATGCACCGACTTTGCGGGTTGAGGGTCTGACCGTTGCCGGCCATTGAGGTCGTCGACCCCACCCAGCCAGCCACACGGCTTGCCACCTGTGTCCGCGAGGCCGGCGCGCTGGCGCTCTCGATGTTTGGAAGACCGATCAACACTTGGACCAAGGGAGGGTCGTCGCCGGTCTGCGAAGCTGATATTGCCGTCGATCGCCTGCTGCATGAACGGCTGAGCGAGGGTGGCGGCTTCGGTTGGCTGTCCGAGGAAAGCGTCGACGATCCGGGCCGGCTCGCCGCGCGTTACGTCTGGATCGTCGATCCGATCGACGGCACGCGCGCCTATCTTGCCGGGCTGCCGGATTGGGCCATTTCCGCCGCCCTGGTGACAAATGGGCGGCCGATTGCGGCTTGCCTGTATGCTCCGGTCACCGAGGAGTTTTTTCTGGCGATCGCCGACAAAGGCGCCACCTGCAATGGCGCCTCGATCGCGACCACGACCGGAGCCTCGCTGGCGGACGCCCGAATCGCCGGTCCGAAGAGCTTTCTTGATCGATTGGCCGCTGTGGCCCCGCCCTTCACCGTCGTCCCGCGGGTGCACTCGCTGGCGCTGCGGCTCGCCCGCGTGGCGCAGGGCGCATTCGACGTGGCGATTGCCGGCGCCAACAGCCACGACTGGGACCTTGCGGCGGCCGATCTTTTGGTGCACGAAGCCGGCGGCGCGCTAACGCCCGTCGGGGGTGGCCCTGTCACCTATAATCTTCCCCTGTCGCGGCACGGGATGCTCGTCGCGGCCGGCCAAGACAGGCATGCGATGCTCATCCATCTCCTGAGAGAACGGCGGGTCGCGTCCTCATAAATCGCGAAACAGCGGGCGGATCGAGCAGCATGCCGGACACCATTTCCGAACCAAAATCCACGCAATCGCTCCGCCTGGTGTTCGGCGCCAGCGCGATCCATCCAGTGGAGATTGAATTCACGAACCCAGCCGATCAGCCACGCGAGGGAGACTGAGCGTGCGCGATCGCCCGCCGCTCGCGCTACGACTGTATCGGCTGGCGTTCAACGCCGCGGCACCGGCGTTGGCGCCGCGGTTGCTGAGGTGGCGTCTCAGCCGCGGCAAGGAACACCCCGCTCGCCTCGCCGAGCGGTACGGTGAAGCAAGCCTGCCGCGGCCGACCGGTCCGCTGATTTGGCTGCACTGCGCGAGCGTCGGCGAATTGCTCGCCGTTATTCCTCTCATCGAGCGCATCCGTGCGCAAAATTTCGCCGTGCTCGTCACCTCCGGTACGGTGACCTCCGCAGCACTCGCCGCGCAGCGCCTGCCGGCGGGTGCCATCCACCAGTTTATTCCGCTCGATGCGTCGCGATTTGTCGGCCGGTTTCTCGATCATTGGCGGCCCGATCTGGCGCTGTTCGTCGAATCCGACTTGTGGCCCAATCTCATTGTGGCATGTGCGGAACGAGCGATCCCGATGATGCTTGTCAACGGCCGCGTATCGCAGCGCTCGTTTCGCCGCTGGCGGCTCTCACCGGGCGCGATCGCGGCCTTGCTCGAGCGCTTCGATCTGTGCTTGGCGCAGTCGAGCGCCGACGCGGAACGCTTTGCGCAACTCGGCGCACCGCGCATCAGCAACGTCGGCAACCTCAAGCTCGACGTGCCCGCGCCGCCGGTCGACGAGCCGACCTTGTGCAGACTGCGGCCCATCATCGGCACGCGCCCGGTGATCGCGGCCGCTTCCACCCATGCCGGCGAAGAGGCCATCATCATGGCCGCGTATCGGCGGCTGCGGGTAAAATATCCATCGCTGCTGATGGTCATCGCGCCGCGCCATCCGGAACGCGGCCCGGGCATTGCGGAGACGGCAAAGGCGGCCGGCCTTTCGGTCGCATTGCGCTCGCGCGGCGAGCTACCGAAGCCGGATGTCGATGTCTTCATTGCCGATACGCTCGGGGAGCTCGGCTTGATCTACCGGCTCGCGCCCATCGTTTTCATGGGCGGCTCACTGGCGAGCCATGGCGGCCAGAATCCGATCGAGGCCATCAGGCTCGGCGCCGCGATCGTTCATGGCCCGCACGTCTGGAACTTCGCCGAGATCTATGCCGCGCTCGATGTCGCGCACGGCGCCGAACGCGTCGCCGATGAGGAGGCCTTGACGGCGCGCCTCACCGGCTGGCTCGCCAAACCGGCGGCGCGCAAAGCCGTGGCCGATGCAGCCGTTGTGGCAGTTGGAAAGCTCGGCGGCGCGCTCGAGCACACACTCGCCGCCCTCGATCCTTATCTGATGCAGCTGCGGCTCGAACAACGGGTATCCTAGTACGGGGGCTGCTCGAATGCGTGAGCCCGACTTTTGGTGGCAGCCCGGCAGCGGCGGCATGCTCAGTCCGCTCGCCGCCGTCTATGGCGCCGTAGCCGCGCTGCGCATGCAGTCGCCAGGGCAACGCGTCGGCGTTCCGGTGATCTGCCTCGGCAATCTGACCGTCGGCGGCGCCGGCAAGACGCCGGCGGCGCTCGCCGTGGGAGAACTCCTCCTCGACGCGCACGAGCGGCCGTGTTTTTTGAGCCGCGGCTATGACGGGCGACTGGCCGGTCCCCTACGCGTTGATCCTGCTGTCCATTCTGCCGCCGCCGTTGGTGACGAGCCGCTGCTCTTGGCGCGCCTTGCGCCGACCATCGTCGCGCGCGACCGGCTGGCGGGCGCAAAAGCCGCGCAGCTTGCCGGCGCAAACGTGATCGTCATGGACGATGGGTTTCAGAACCCCGCGCTCACAAAGGATCTCGCGATCCTGCTCGTGGATGGCCGCCGCGGCGTCGGCAATGGCCGCGTCATCCCCGCAGGTCCGCTGCGGGCGCCGCTGGAAACGCAGATCGCGCAAGCGCAGGCGCTTGTCATCGTCGGGCCGCCCGCCAGCGCCGCCGCGGTCGCGCAGCTGGCGCGCCGGCACGGCGTCGCGATCTTCCACGGCCGTCTCGAACCCGACCGCAGCACTCTCGCCGCGCTCGGCACGCGGCAAGTTCTGGCCTTCGCCGGCATCGGCGATCCGCAGAAATTTTTCGCCACGCTCGCCGATGCCGGCATCGCCGTCGCCGAGCGCTTAAGCTTTCCCGACCACCATCGCTATACGGAGGCGGAAGCGCACGCGCTGATTGCGCGCGCCGATGCCGCGGACCTCACACTGCTCACCACCGAGAAGGACCTCGCCCGGCTTGCCGGCGATCCGCACGTCGCCGCACTGGCGGCACGCGCCCGCGCGTTGCCGGTGCATCTCGTGATCGAGGAAGCCGAGGCGTTTCGCCAGTTGATCCTTCGCGTGGTGCAGCCGTCAGCCAGAAATAACTAAGTGCAATGGGTTTTACGATTTCCGCGCATAGGCGGCGGCATGCCGCTGCAGCACTGCCTCCGGGGTGGCGTAGGCTTCCTGCAGGTCGACGCTCCAATATCTGAGCTCCTCGAGCGGAATTGCCACGCCGGTCACGGCGCAGCGCACGAACGCCCCCGGCCGCACGACGCGGAAATCGCCATCGAGATATTTGACCTCGGCCTCGCCGGGCATCGGCGAGGGTCGATCGGTACGATTGAGCAAATGGACCTCCGTCGCGGTCAGGCCATAGCTCGAATGGCCCGCACCTCCGGCAACATAATCACTTCGCTTCGCGGACGAAACCCGTCGTGGCGAAGAAAAAAGCGCCGCGCCGATTTGCCGTCGGCGCGGCGCTACCTAAGCGATGCCATCGCAAGCACAGCGCGCGAGGTCGCTTCTTTTTGAGCTTCTGCGCCGCAGAAGAGCAAATCACCAGCCGCAACGGTGGGGATGCCACCGGCACCAGTGGTGATGATGCCAATGCCGATGATGCCACCAAACCTGAGTGAGGTTACCGGCAGCGGCGTCGCTTGCGACTCCCGCCGGAAGCGGCGCCACCGGAGCCGCTTGCGAAATTCCCGACACGGTCGTAAACGCCAAAGCTCCGATCACAACCGCGAACGCCGTGCGAATCATATTGTCCTCCTTGGATGTGAATCATTGTCGCCGAACAAATAATACGCAGGCATCATGGCAGTTCCACGGCATTGTATTTGTTTGTTCAATGAACAAACAGTCAGATTCCATCTCGGTAACTTTTTCGCAAACATGAACAAACAGTCAGTTTGCAATCGAAAAATAATTCTTGCCCAGCGCCGACGAGAGCCAACTAGAAGAGATTGCCTTGCCCCGGATCGCCGTCGCGCCGTCGCCGCCGTCGCACTGGCTCGGCGCGCGGTGTGGTTGAAGCATGCACCGCTTCGGCGCGCGCGCCGACATGGCCGTCGGAAAATTCGATATCCATCGGCGTGCCGATCGTCACCGACGCGGCGGTGCGCAGCGGCCGCCCTGCGCGATCGCGCACCAGCGCAAAACCCCGCGCCAAGACCCCGCGATAGGACAGCGCCGCCAGCAATTGCGCATCACGTTCGCAACGCGCCCAGCGCGCGTCGAGGAGATTGTCCATGGCGCGCGCGGCCCGCTCGGCCAACGCCCCGATGCGCTCGGCTTCACGTGAAATTCTCATGCGATGCGCCGCGACATTGGCGCCGACGCCGGCGCGCAGCCGCAGCGCAAGGGCGGCATAGCGTTCCCGGCGGCGCTCGACTTGCGTGCGTAAGAGGTGGGCGCTCAGCCTGCCGCCGATGCCCGAGAAACTAACGTGATGGATGTGCGCATTGGCACGCAGCGCGCGGCCGAGCCCAGCGGCAGCATGATCGAGCCGCTGCCGCGGCACCGCCAGCACTTCGTCGGCATCCGGCAGCGCGCGGGCGGCGGAACGCACGGCGTAGCGCCGCGCCTCCTGACTGCGCAGCCAGCCGGCGAGTGCCCGCCGCTCCAAACTCTCGACGTCGACGATGAGCTCGGCACGTACCGGCACCGCGATTTCGGCGGCGGCGGTCGGTGTCGGCGCCCGCCGATCGGCGGCAAAATCGATCAGCGTCACGTCGGTCTCGTGCCCAACCGCGGAGATGAGCGGAATGAGGCTTGCGGCCGCCGCGCGCACCACGATTTCCTCGTTGAACGACCATAGATCCTCCAGCGAGCCGCCGCCGCGGGCGACAATGAGGAGGTCGGGCCGCGGCAGCGCGCCTCGTTCCGGCAGCGCGTTGAAGCCGGCGATGGCGGCGGCGACCTCCGCCGCGGAGCCTTCGCCCTGCACCTTCACCGGCCAGACCAGCACATGGCGCGGAAAACGATCGGCGAGCCGATGCAGAATGTCGCGAATCACGGCACCGCTCGGCGAGGTGATGACGCCGATCACCGCCGGCAGATACGGCAGCAGCTGCTTTCGCGCCTCGTCGAACAGTCCCTCGGCGGTCAGTCGTCTTTTGCGCTCCTCGAGCAGCGCCATCAGCGCGCCGAGGCCGGCCGGTTCGAGTGTCTCGACCACGATCTGATATTGCGAGCGGCCGGGATAGGTGGTGAGCCGCCCGGTGATCACCACCTCGAGTCCGGCTTCGAGCTTGAGCTTGATGCGCGGGGCGACGCTGCGCCAGATCACGCCGGCGATACTGGCCCGCTCATCCTTGAGATCGAAGTAAACGTGGCCGTTCCCATGATAGCTCACCTTGCCCAGCTCGCCGCGCACGCGCACGTAGCCATAGGCGTCCTCGATCGTGCGCTTGAGCGCCGCCGACAGCTCGGACACCGTCAGTTCCGGCAGATTGAGGCGTGGTTCGTTCATCATCCTGATGCTGCGATCGGCCTGCGCGCTGTTAGGGCGGCGGATCGCCCTGGGTCAAGACCCTGGACAACTCCCGGCATCATCTTGCGCCGACAGTCACCCGTGCTACAGGGGCCCGGCCATGTGTGTTGCCATGTGCTTTAGCCTATGAACATTCTGCTCCTCGGCTCCGGCGGACGCGAGCATGCTCTGGCCTGGAAGATGGCGGCAAGCCCGCTCACGGACCGGCTCGTCTGCGCCCCGGGCAATGCCGGCATCGCGCGGGAAGCGGAGTGCGTTGCGCTCGATATCGCCGACCATGCGGCTGTAATCGGGTTTTGCCGCGCCAACGCCATCGATTTCGTCGTGGTTGGGCCAGAAGGGCCGCTCTGTGCCGGCATCGTCGACGATCTGGAGGCTGCCGGAATCAAGGCCTTCGGCCCGAGCCGCGCCGCGGCCCAACTCGAAGGTTCTAAGGGTTTCACCAAGGATCTGTGCCGGTCCAATCGCATCCCGACCGCAGCCTATGAGCGATTCCGCGCCGCAGAACCGGCCAAGGCCTATGTCCGCGCCCGCGGCACGCCCAGCGTCATCAAGGCCGACGGGCTGGCCGCCGGCAAGGGCGTCATCGTCGCGCAAAACCTCGCCGAGGCCGAAGCCGCGATCGATATGATGCTGGGCGGCGGCCTCGGCGACGCCGAAGTCGTCGTCGAGGAATTTCTCGACGGCGAAGAGGCGTCGTTTTTCGCGCTCTGCGACGGCGACACCGCGATCCCGCTGGCGTCGGCGCAAGATCATAAGCGCGCTTTCGACGGCGATACCGGGCCGAACACCGGCGGCATGGGGGCCTATTCGCCGGCTCCCATCGTCAATGCGGCCATGAGCGCGCAGGTCATGCGTGAAATCGTGTTGCCGACCTTGGCGGCGATGAAGGCGATGGGCACGCCCTTCAAGGGGGTGCTCTATGCCGGCCTGATGATCACCGCCGAAGGGCCGAAACTCATCGAATACAACGTGCGCTTCGGCGATCCGGAATGCCAAGTGCTGATGCTTCGCCTGATGTCGGACCTCGTTCCGGCATTGCTCGCCAGCCGTGACGGCGTGCTCAAGTCGCTCGATCTGCGCTGGTATCGTGAGGCCGCGCTCACCGTGGTCATGGCCGCCCGGGGCTATCCCGGCTCTTACGGCAAAGGCTCGGTCATCGACGGCCTTGACGACGCCGCCGCCGTCGAGGGCGTGGAGATTTTCCATGCCGGCACCAAAACGGAGGGCGGACGCATCCTCGCCAATGGCGGACGCGTGCTCAACGTTTCGGCGCTCGGGGGCACCGTGCGCGAGGCGCGCGCGCGCGCCTACGAGGCTATCTCCCGCATCCGCTGGCCCGAAGGATTCTACCGGCAGGACATCGGCTGGCGGGCAGTGGAGCGGGAAACGTAAGCAAGTCCCGCGGGCTGGCGCCGCGGCTTGATTAGCGATATCGGGAAAGCAAGAAACATCGGAGGAAACATGAGCGGCACGGACCGTCAAAGCACCTTCACCGGTATCAAGGAAGTTTCCGAGCGGCTGCGGTTCGATGTCGGCCGGCTCGAGACGTATATGCGCGAGCGCGTCAACGGCTTTGCCGGCCCGATCACGCTCCACCAGTTCAAGGGCGGCCAGTCGAACCCGACTTATCTGGTCGAGACGCCTTCGCGGCGCTATGTGCTCCGGCGCAAGCCTCCGGGCAAGCTCTTGCCTTCCGCGCACGCGGTCGATCGCGAATACCGCGTGATCGGGGCGCTTCACGCCCAGGGTTTTCCGGTCGCTGCGCCCGTCCTTTATTGCGCAGACGAGACTGTCATCGGCACCGCGTTCTTCGTCATGTCGCACGTCGAAGGCCGCGTCATCTGGGACGCGCAGATGCCGTCGTCGAACCCGACCGAGCGGGCACAGGTTTACGACGCCATGAACGCGACGATTGCGCGTCTGCATAGCTACGATCCAGCCGCAATCGGCTTGGCCGATTATGGGCGTGGCGAAAATTACGTGGCCCGGCAAATCGAGCGCTGGTCGAAGCAATACCGCGCCTCGGAAACGGAGAAGATCGCGGATATGGAGCGGCTGATGGCGTGGCTGCCGGCGCATCTGCCGCCGGAGCAGCCGACGCGCCTGGTGCACGGCGACTATCGCCTCGACAACATGATCCTCGCGTCCGACGCGCCGCGGATATTGGCCGTGCTCGATTGGGAGCTGTCGACGCTGGGCGATCCGGTGGCGGATTTCGCCTATCACCTGATGCAGTGGGACATGCCGCCGGCGGAGGCCGGCACCGGCTCGCTGGTCGGTTGCGATCTGGCAGCGCTCGGCATTCCCACCCGTGAGGCCTATGTCGATGCTTATGTGAGGCGCACCGGACTCGATCCGCGACCCTATCTGCCGACCTACTCCGCCTACAATTTCTTCCGCATCGCGGCGATCCTGCAAGGCATCGTCGGCCGCGTGCGCGACGGCACCGCCACCAGCGCCCACGCCGCGGCGCGGGCCGAACTGGTGCGGCCGCTTGCCGCCAGGGCCTGGGAATTTGCCTGCCAGGCGCAGCCGGCATGAGGCGGCGAGGGCGATGAAAACCTTCGCGCTCGCGCTCGGCGGCGGCGGCGCGCGCGGGCTGGCGCATATCCTAGTCGTCGAAGCGCTTGACGAGATGGGCCTCAAGCCGGTCGCTATTGCCGGCACCTCAATCGGCGCCCTGGTCGGCACCGCCTATGCGGCGGGGCTGCGCGGCAAGGACATCCGCCACCACGTCCTCGCATTCGCGCACAACCGGGCCGAAACCATGCGCCGGCTGATCCTGGCGCGCGCCGGCAAGCTTGCCGATTTGTTCGCCGGCGCCTTCGGTCACGCCGCGCAGATCGACGCCGAGAAATTCTGCGCGCAGTTCCTGCCTGAAACGATTCCCGCGGATTTCTCCGATCTGCAAATTCCGCTCACGGTGATGGCGACCGATCTGCATCGCCGCCAGGAGGCGCCACTGACATCGGGGCCGCTGCGGGCGGCTCTCGCTGCCTCGATCGCCATACCTGGCCTGCTGCGGCCGGTCGCCCTCGACGGTCGCGTTCTCATCGATGGCGGCGCCACCAATCCGCTGCCGTTCGACCGGCTGCGCGGGCGTGCCGATTGCATCGTCGCCGTCGACGTGTTGAGCGTACCGCCCGCCGAGCGCAGCGACATCCCGCGCCCCTGGGAATGCATGTACACCACGCTCAACATCATGGGCAGCGCCATTGTCGCCGCCAAGCTCGCACACGGAGCCCCCGACCTCCTGATCCGCCCCAATGTCGGCATTTTCCGCACGCTCGACTTCTATCAGGCGACCGCCATTCTGCGCGCCGCCGACGCGATGAAGGCCGAGATCAAGGAGCGGCTCGGCGCGCTGCTGGCGGCCTAAGACCAGCACGAACGCATTTGCGGCGCACGTGTTGATGTCCAAGCCAATCCGCTATTGTAAACGCCGCGGGGCCCATTGCCGCGGCAACGAACGATATGGTAACGCTCAGATGCCCGAGACCCAACGCGTGTCTGTTCACGGCCTGAAGGTTGCCCGGATCCTTCACGACTTCGTCGTCAACGATGTCCTTCCCGGCACCGGGATCGAGGCCTCGGCGTTTTGGCTGGGGCTTGATCGCATCATTCACCGCTTCGCCCCTTTGAATCACGCGCTGTTGCAGCGCCGGGACACCCTGCAGGCAAAAATAGACGATTGGTATCGGCGGCGCGGACGTCCCTTCGACGAGGCCGCTCACAAGGCCTTGCTTGAGGAGATCGGCTATCTCGTTCCTGAAGGGCCGCCCTTCAAAGTCGACACCGCCAATGTCGACGACGAAATCGCCGCCGTCGCCGGACCGCAGCTGGTGGTGCCGATCAGCAACGCGCGCTATGCGCTCAATGCCGCCAATGCGCGATGGGGCTCGCTGTACGACGCGCTTTATGGCTCGGACGCTATTCCGCGGGACAGCCAAGCGGCGCCGAGCAGGGGCTACGACCCCGAACGCGGCAAGCGCGTCATCGCCTGGGCGCGGCGCTTTCTGGACGAGGCTGCGCCGTTCGCTTCCGGCTCGCATGCCGACGTCCGTTCCTATTCGGTCAAGGGCGGGACGCTGGCTGCCGCCTGCAAAGACGGTACGATGGCCGGACTTGCCGATCCCAAGCAGTTCCGCGGCTATCGCGGCCGACCGGATGCACCCGAAACCGTTCTGCTGGTCAACAACGGCCTGCATATCGAGATTGTCATCGATCGCGCGCATCCGGTCGGCCGCGACGATGCCGCCGGCATTGCCGATGTCGTGCTCGAAGCGGCGCTGACGACCATCATGGATCTGGAGGACTCGATCGCCGCAGTCGATCCTGACGACAAGGTGGCGGCCTATCGCAACTGGCTCGGTCTTTGCCAGGGAACGCTGGTCGAGACCTTTCAAAAGGACGGAAAGACCCTTACCCGTCGGCTCGCCGCGGACCGCCACTATACGGAGCCCAATGGCGGCGCGGTGGTGCTCCCGGGCCGCAGCCTGATGCTCATCCGCAACGTCGGCCATCTGATGACGGATGAAAGCGTGCTCGACCGTGACGGCAACCCCGCTCCCGAAGGCATTCTCGATGCCGCGATCACGAGTTTGATCGCGCTCCATGATCTCAAAGGCCGGGGTCAATTCCGCAACAGCCGAACCGGCTCGATCTACATCGTCAAGCCGAAGATGCACGGACCGGATGAGGTCAAGTTCACCGACGATCTCTTCGCCGCGGTCGAGGACATGCTCGGTCTGCCGCGCCACACGCTCAAGGTCGGCCTCATGGACGAAGAACGGCGGACGACCGTCAATCTCATGCAGTGCATCCGCGCGGTGAAATCCCGGGTGTTTTTCATCAACACCGGCTTCCTCGATCGCACCGGCGACGAGATCCACACGTCTCTGGAAGCCGGGCCGATGGTGCGCAAGGGCGAGATGCGCAATCAAGCCTGGCTCAAGGCCTACGAAGACTGGAATGTCGATATCGGGCTGGCTCGCGGCCTGCCCGGCCACGCTCAGATCGGCAAAGGCATGTGGGCGATGCCCGATCTGATGGCCGCGATGCTCAAGCAGAAAATTGCCCAGGTCGAGGCCGGCGCCAATACCGCCTGGGTCCCCTCGCCGACCGCGGCGACGCTGCATGCGACGCACTATCACAAGGTTAATGTCTTTCGGCGACAAAGCGAGCTGGCGTCACGGGCGCGCGCCAGTCTCGACGACATTTTGACCGTCCCGGTCGCCCGCGGCGTGAACTGGTCTCCCGAGGAAGTCCAGCAGGAGCTCGACAACAACGCGCAGGGCATCCTCGGCTACGTCGTGCGCTGGGTCGAGCAGGGTATCGGCTGTTCGAAAGTTCCCGACATCAACAACATCGCGCTGATGGAGGATCGCGCGACTTTGCGCATTTCCAGCCAGCACATCGCCAATTGGCTCCGCCACGGCATCGCCTCCGAGCAACAAGTGATGGACACGATGAAGCGCATGGCGGCCGTCGTCGACAAGCAGAATGCCGGCGATCCGGCCTATTCGCCGATGGCGCCGCATTTTGAATCGTCGGTCGCGTTTGCCGCGGCTTGCGACCTTGTTTTCAAAGGCGCGGTCCAACCGAACGGCTACACCGAGCCGATCCTGCACGCGCGCCGGGCGGAATTTAAACGGCGGCAAAAAGCTCGATAGGCTGACCCGCGGGGAGGCTGCTATATTCGAGCGACAGAGCCTGCGGCAATTGCACGAATGCCGATCAACGCAACGCAGCCAGGGGAGATGACGCCATGACAGACTTAAACCGCCGCCATCTTTTGGTTGGCGCCGCCGCGGCCGGCACCGCCGCCGCGCTGACCCCGTTCGCAACGTCGACTGCTCAGGCCGCCGCGCCGCCGTCCGGCGCGCAGGCGCCCGGTTTTTATCGTTACAAGGTCGGCAGCTTCGAATGTACCTCGATCAACGACGGTGCCCGCACATTCCCGCTGACCGACGCGTTCGTGCGCAACGTGCCGAAGGCCGAGGCGCTCGCCGCTGCGGCAGCCGCCTACATGCCCGAGGGCATGGTGACGGTGCCGTATAACCCGCAGCTCATCAATACCGGCGGTAAGCTGGTGCTGATCGACTGCGGCTTCGGCGGCGGCGCCTTCGAGTCGAGCAAGGGCGTAGTCGGCCGCACGCTGCGCAATCTCGCCGCTGCCGGCGTCGATGCCGCCAGAATCGATGTCGTCTTGATGTCGCATCTGCATCCCGACCACACCAACGGCATCCGCGCCGCCGATGGCACGATGGCCTTTCCCAACGCCGAGATCATGGCGCCGGCGAAAGACTGGGAATTCTGGATGAGCGAGGACAATGCCGCCAAGGCCCAGTCCAACGAGATGATGAAGAACTACTTCGCCAACGTGAGGAAAGTCTACGCCGGCATCGAGTCCAAGGTGACCAAGTACGAATGGGGCAAGGAAGTCATGCCCGGCATCACTTCGGTGGCGGCGCCGGGCCATACGCCGGGGCACACCGCCTTCGTGATCGCCTCCGGCTCCTCCACGATTCTGCTGCAGTCTGACGTGACCAACATTCCGGAATTCTTCCTGCGCAACCCGGATTGGCATGTGGTCTACGACGTCGATCCGGAGCAGGCGCAAACGACCCGGCACAAGTTCTACGACATGGCGTCGGCCGAAAAGGCGCTGGTGGTGGGCTTCCACTTCAGCTTCCCGTCGATGGGCCACGTCGAGAAGGACGGCGCCAGATACCGCCTGGTTCCGATCGCGTGGAATCCAGTGATCTGATCGTCACCTGCGGAATTGACATGGCGGGGTGGCCCGCTTCGGGTGACGGGGCGCCCTTATGGCTTGACCGCGACGATGCCCTCAATCTCGACCGAGATCTGGTTAGGCAGCATGACATTGCCGACAGCCGAGCGGGCGTGGCGACCGGCGTCGCCGAATACCTCGACGAACAGATCAGAGCAGCCGTTGATGACTTTCGGCGAGTCGTTAAAATTCGGCACCGCGTTGACCATGCCGAGCAACTTTACGATGAAATCAACACGGTCGAGCGAACCGAGCGCTTCGCGCATGGCGGCAAGAAGCCCGAGGCCGACGAGCCGTGCGCGCCGATAACCTTCCTCGACGCTGATTTCGGCCCCGAGTTTGCCGATCAACATACGCCCCTGTTCGTCGCGCGGACCCTGGCCGGATAGAAACAGGAGGTCCCCGGCGAGCCGGTACGGCAGATAATTGGCGACCGGTTTCGCCAGCACCGGCAACACTAAACCGAGCTCTTTCAATCGCGCTTCCGCACTCATGGTCTGTTCCCTCCGGCTAGCGCCGTTCCTCGAAGAAGTTCTTGAGCAGCGCCGACGCCTCCGCTTCGGCCAGTCCGCCATAGACCTCCGGCCGATGGTGGCACGAAGGCGAAGCGAAGAATTTCACGCCGTTGTCCACTGCGCCGCCCTTTGGATCGGCGGCGCCGTAATAGAGTCGGCGGATGCGCGCGAACGCGATCGCCCCCGCGCACATCGCGCATGGCTCCAGCGTGACATAGAGGTCGCAATCGGCAAGCCGCTCTGAGCCGAGCGCCGCCGCCGCCGCGCGGATGGCGACAAGCTCGGCATGCGCCGTCGGGTCGCGGTCGGCCACCGTGCGATTGCCGGCTCGCGCGACGACCGTGCCGCCATGCACGACGACGCAGCCGATCGGCACGTCGCCGCTTTCGCCGGCGGCGCGCGCTTCCTGCAGCGCCATGGTCATGAACGATGTCATCGCCGATTGCCTGAGCGACCGCCCGGGTCTATTGCCGGAGACAGTCATGGACGACAACAGTCAATTCGACAATGGCGGCGAGCGCATCGCCAAGGTGATCGCCCGCGCCGGGCTTGCCTCACGCCGCGAGGCCGAGGCGTGGATCGCCGCCGGGCGCGTCGCCGTCAACGGCGCGGTGATCCGCTCGCCCGCGCTCAACGTCACCGCGCGCGACCGCATCGAGGTCGACGGCGAAGCGCTGCCGGCGCGCCAACGCACGCGGCTGTTCCTCTATCACAAGCCGCGCGGGCTTTTGACCGCGCACGCCGACCCGCAAGGCCGGCCGACCGTCTTCCAGGGTTTGCCCAAGCACCTGCCCCGCCTGATCAGCGTCGGCCGGCTCGACTTCAATACCGAAGGGCTGCTCCTTCTCACCAACGACGGCGCGCTTGCCCGCATCCTCGAACTGCCCGCGACCGGCTGGCTGCGGCGGTATCGGGTGCGCGCGCACGGCGCGGTGACGCAGGCACAGCTCGACCAACTGCGCGCCGGCGTTACGGTCGATGGCATCCGTTACGAGGCGATCGAGGCCGCGCTCGACCGCGTGCAGGGCTCGAATCTGTGGCTGACTTTCGCCATCCGCGAGGGCAAGAACCGCGAGGTGCGTAACGTGCTCGGCCATCTCGGCCTCATGGTTACGCGGCTCATCCGGATTTCGTTCGGCCCCTTTCAACTCGGCGATCTGGCCGAGGGCGCGGTCGAGGAAGTGCCGACGCGCGTGCTGCGCGCCCAGCTCGGCGAGCGCCTCGTGGCACTCGCCGGCGCGGATTTTTCCGCACCGATCGCCAAACAAGCCGATCTCCCGCGTGATTTGCATCGTCAGCCTGAGCCAGCCGCGAAGCGGCCTTCGAAGGATGAACGGGGCCCGACCCGTGGGGGCGCCCCTCGGCGTGATGATGCAGATCAATCCGAATCGCGCCGCACGGTTCGGCCGCGACCGACTTCGCCGGCACACGCCTGGCGCCGACCCGAAGAGGATCGCCCAGCCAAGAAGCTGCGGCGCAAATTCCGCGGCTCGCGCCGCGAGGACGAAAAGCCGGCTGAACGATCGGCGGAAAAGCCGCGCGCCGGGCTTCTCACCGACCGCAAGGGCCGCCGCGTGCTGGTCGAGCGCTTTGGTCAAAACAAACCGCCGCACCAGCCGGAAAGCAGCACGCCGAAGCGCGGTCGGCCCGGCCGCCGCGTTGCGCCCGATCGCTCCTCCCGCCAGCGGCCGCGGCGAGGAAAATAGAGCGCATCTCTTCACTTGAAACGATTCGGGCTCCAAGTATTGAGTGGAGCATGATCTTTTCGGAAAACCGGAATCCACTTGTCCGGATCATGCTCTGATGCGGGTCGTCGGCGGACGCTTGCGCGGGCGCGCGCTCGTACCTCCGAAATCGCAGGCGATCCGGCCGACCGCCGATCGCCTGCGCGAGTCGCTGTTCAATATTCTCCTGCATGCTTACGGCGATCCCATCACCGGTGCGCGCGTGCTCGATCTCTTTGCCGGCACCGGCGCGCTCGGCATCGAAGCGGCCTCGCGCGGCGCCGCGTTTGTACTGTTCATCGACGAGAGCGCGGAGGCGCGGGCGCTGCTGCGCGAAAACGTCGCCGCGCTCGGTCTCGGCGGCGCCTCGCGCATTTTTCGCCGCGACGCCACCAAGCTCGGCCCCGCCCATCCGTTGCCGCCGTTCTCGCTCGTCTTCCTCGATCCGCCGTACGGACGCGGGCTTGCCGCGCCGGCACTTGCCGCGGCGCGCGGCGGCGGCTGGTTGGCTCCCGATGCGCTCATTGTCGTCGAGGAGGCGGTCAAGCCCGCTTTCGTCGCACCCGAAGGTTTTAACGAGATCGAGCGGCGGCGCTACGACGACACCGAGTTCATTTTCCTGCGGCCGATCTAACAAATAGCTATCTGCGCCCGAACAGCCGCTCGATATCGGTGAGCTTTAATTCCACATAGGTCGGGCGGCCGTGATTGCACTGGCCGGAATTGGGCGTGATTTCCATCTCGCGCAACAGCGCGTTCATCTCGGCCGGCTTGAGCCTGCGGCCGGCGCGCACCGAGCCGTGACAGGCCATCGACGAGGCGACCTGCATCAACCGGCGTTCGAGCGGCAGGGCCTCGTCCCATTCGCTCATGTGCTCGGCCAAGTCGCGCACCAAGCCGGCGCCGTCGATCTCGCCGAGCAGCGCCGGCGTCTCGCGCAATGCCACGGCGCCGGGGCCGAAGGATTCCAGCACGAGCCCGTAACGCGCCAGTTCTTCGGCTCGGGCGATGAGCCGCTCAACGTCGGCTTCGTCAAGCTCGACGATCTCCGGGATGAGAAGAATTTGGCGGGCGACGCCGCTCTTTTCGATCGCGGCCTTGAGCTTCTCATAGACAATGCGTTCGTGGGCGGCGTGCTGATCGACGATGACCAGCGCGTCGCCGGTCTGCGCCACGATATAGGTGTCGTGGACCTGCGCGCGCGCAGCGCCGAGCGGATGATTGAGCGTATTGCCGGCGACGTCGGCGGCGATGTCCGCATCAGAGGAAACGCCGAGATCGACAGCCGGCGTCCCGGTGTCGAAGGAAGCCTGCGCCGCCTCGGCAAAACCGCTGCCGGCACGCCAGCGGCCCGGATCGCCGGGGCGCGCCGGCGACCGCCGCCAGTCCCAGCTGCGCCGCGGCGGCGCGGCCGCCGACCGGAACGCCGCGATGGTGGCGCTGCCGCCGGTCGTCGCCGCGCGGGTCGATTCGCGGGCGAGCGCTTGCTTGAGCGCATGCACGATCAGGGCGCGGACCAGGCCGGCATTGCGAAACCGCACCTCGGCCTTGGCCGGATGCACGTTGACATCGACCTCGCGCGCCGGAAGCGTGACGAACAGCGCGGCCAGCGGGTGACGGTCCCGCGGCAGATAATCGGCGTAAGCCGCGCGCACCGCGCCGATCAGGAGCTTGTCGCGGACCGACCGGCCGTTGACGAAGAGATATTGGCCGAGCGCATTGGCGCGCGTCAGCGTCGGCAGCGCGGCAAAACCCTCGATCGCGACCTCGTCGCGTTCGGCCGCTATCTCGACCGCGTTGGCGCGGAAGTCGGCGCCGAGCACGTCGCCGAGCCGGGCGAGGCGCCCGGTGGCGCCGGGCAGCGTCGCGGCAAAGGTCACCGGCGCGCGCTCCTCGCCGGCGAGCGTAAAGGCGACATCCGGCCGGCTCATGGCGAGCCGGCGCACCACTTCGCGCACCGCCTCGGCCTCGGTGCGATCGAGCTTGA
>JBEKWO010000008.1:0-75934 GCA_049512975.1 Xanthobacteraceae bacterium
CGCAAAATCTTCGTCGCCGCACGTCCTGATCAAATAATCGCTTTCCTCGGACAACTCCTGTCGCCAAAACTACCCATCAAACCCCTGCGTTTCTTGGCTTTCCGATAGCGAGTCGAGTACTATGGTCGCAGAGCCAACGCGCGGAGAATTCATATAACTCGATGCCCCTACGAAACGTTTGGTTTTGCCGGAACGGTCACTGCCAATCTGCTGCGTGCACCGGCGCCTTCCAAGCTACCGCTATTTACTGCAGGTCTCGCCCTCATCGGACTGCTTGGCTGGCGCAGGAAGCATCCCATGCCCTTCTCAAGTCGAGAATAACATCTAACCCAACATTCCCCATATGTGGACGGCCCCCTCCTTGCAAGATGTTTTGCAGTGCTTTGATCAGATCGCTTGCGTCAATATGTCCGGCCTGTTTTGTGCGCTCACACATGAACGCTGGCCAAGATGGTTTCCGCGACGAGAGCTCCAAAACAGATGAGCGACCTCATAGAGGGCCACTGGGGAATGCGGAATTTCTCTCGTCATGGATCGATTGATCACACCATCTGCGCATTATCTTGCAAGTTCTGGGCACCAGCAGCACGGTTGCAGTTGAGTTGCTCCCCGTGTCTGGCTGATCTCTAGGCTAGCGGGCGCAGATTTCGCGGTGTAATTTTCCCCCTAACCATCAGTTTCCAGGCGACGCGTGCCATCTTGTTGGCCAGCGCCACGGCGGCTAACTTCGGCGACTTCCGTTTGAAGAGCTCGGTAAGCCAAGGCGACGACCTACCGCCGCGTCGAACATGCTGAATCACAGCGGTAGCGCCGACCGCCAGCACGCTGCGCAATCCTTCATCGTCGGCTCACGTGATAACGCCGAGCCTGACCTTGCCTGCGGTCGAATGATCCTTCGGCGTCAGAGAATCTGATTGGCAGTCTGGTTCGCGGCCTGGATCGGCTTGCTGCTGAAAATGAAGACCGCGGAGCCTGAGCTATTCCGATCGGGACGCCAGCAAGCGAAGATCGGGTATCTGCTTAAGCGACCAGTCGGTCGCCCTCCCATCGAGGTCCGTTGATACTACGCCAGCCTCCAGGAACTCGTAGACCTGCGGGTTCGCGAAGGCGGCATCGGCGCGGAAGTAGCGGCGTTTGAACTTACCTCGGTAGCGGGCCACGACCGGCTCAACCACCTCCTTCCAACCGTGCGCCGAATGAACGTTGCCGGAACGAAGCGCGGAGCGTTCCAGATCGCCGAACTGATTGAACACGAACAGCGGACGATAGCAGGTGCAAGCGAAGTGGCCGTTGTAGGCGGTGCCTTCCTGATCACGGTAGGTTGGGCTGACACTCGAATCCATGTCGAGCACGATTGTCCTCGGCGGTTGGCCGGTGTGAACGCGGTCGATCCAATGCCCGGAGAGGTCGGCGAGTGCGACGAGGTTCTCACCACTCGTGAGCCACTCTGTCTCGAAGCGCCCCATCTGGCTGGCTGAGGCGGCGCAGTCATGAACCGCTCTACCACCGACAATCCAGCGTATGGCTGGATCATGCGCCAGCCGGTCGGCATTATTCACGTCGTCATAGCCAGCGAGCCGCCCAAATACGGATTGACGCAGCAAGCCGGACAGGACGTGCCGCGTGTTCTTACCGCGACGGCCGTCTGACAGTACCGCACCGGCCATCTCGCTCAGGCCGAGGGCATCATCCAGTTCCGGGAACGGCAGCAGACCAGCATCGGAAGTGACGTTGGAACCGTGGAACTCGAGCTTGAGACGCCGGTCGAAATCGAGCCGAAGAGCGTCCGATTCCGATTCACCCGTTGGGTGCGCCATGATCACCCTCGATCCGATGATATAAGATGCTGACACCTATATCTGAATCGGCGTAAGGGCAGTGCAGTTCAGTGGTTCATCCGGGGAATGCGGGTTTAATCCTTGCGAACGTATTTTGTCTCTTTTGCTCGCATGCGGCGGATCGCTCCTAAAATTCGCGATGTAGGCCCGGAAGCGCACGGCTGGACCAAGGCGTCGCGTGAGGCACTGCGGCTGAAAGCATAGCCGACAAATGTTTCGCGCGCATAGGTCCGCGACATGCCACTTGTGCAACTCACCAAAGCCCGTGCCGCGCAGCTAGCCTAACGACGCAAAACGGGAACCTCTACGGGGGATGGTCGGTTGGCTGCTGCGGCTACGCCGGCACCTTGCCTGCGATGGGGCGTGTCTCGCCGACATAGCTCGACGTATCGCCTTTGGGCCGCTCGCCGGCGATGGCATGGCCCTCGACCATGTAATGCACGGCCTCGGCGATATTGGTGGCGTGGTCGCCGATCCGCTCGATGTTCTTGGCGCAAAACAGATGGTGGATGCACATCGAAACCGCGCCCGGATCTTCCATCGTATAGGTGAGCAATTCGCGGAACAGCGAGACGTAAAGCGCGTCGACTTCCTTGTCGCCCTGCCAGACTTGCAGCGCCTTGCCCGGGTTGCGGTCGACGAAGCTGTCGAGCACGGCCGCCAGTTGCGCGACGACCAGCGCCGCCATGTGCTTGAGCCCGCGCATCAGCGTGCGCTGCGAGTTATCGCCGCTCAAGCCGATGACACGCTTGCCGATGTTCTTCGCCAGGTCGCCGATCCGCTCGAGGTCGTTGGCGATGCGCAGCATCGCCACTAGCGCCCGCAGATCGACGGCCATCGGCTGCCGCAGCGCGATCGTGGCGATGGCCTTGTCCTCGATCTGCCGCTGCAGATCGTCGACCGTCGCATCGGCGGCGATGACGCTCCGCGCCAGGCCGACGTCGCGCCGCGTCAGCGCGTCGATGGCGTCGGTAATCTGCTTCTGGGCGAAGCCGCCCATCTGCGCGACCAGCTGCGTTAGCTGGATGAGGTCGGTGTCGAAGACGCGCGTGGTGTGGTCTGAAACGTTCATGATATTCCGTAGGCGTTGGTAGCTCTCATCGGGTGCGCGCCATTGCTGTTACGCGACGATCCCGGAACAAAACCTAACCCAACGCCTTGATGATTCTACGATTCGTGCGTGACGATCCGATGACACAGCATTTGATTTCACGCCGATGAGCGATCGGTCTTTGTCATCACAGTCTCACGGGCGTGCGAATAACATTGCGCTGATTCGCTGCGCCGCTTGGTAGCCGCGCGGCGTGTTGACCGCGTTCCCGGCACGAGGATCGATGATGGCTTCAGCGGTCGTCGACACGATCGGCGTTACCGGTGCCGTTCTGACCACGCTGTGCTGGGTGCCGCAAGCGGTCAAGATCGCGCGCGAGCGGGAGACCCGCGCGATTTCGCTGCCGGCCACGACGCTGTCGGCGTTCGGGGTTCTGTTGTGGCTGGTCTATGGGCTCGCCATCGTCGATGGGCCGCTGATCGGCTCGAGCATCGTTACGCTGGCGATGACGGCGATTATTCTGGTGCTCAAGATCCGCCACGGCTGACGCGGCGATCCGCTCATGCCGCCGATCAGGCGGCGAGCAGCGCAAGCAGCCCCTGCAGCAATTGCAGCGGCATCGGCGGGCAGCCGGCGATATGGAGATCGACCGGAACAACGGCGCCGACGCCGCCGGCGACGGCGTAGCTGCCGGCGAAAATGCCGCCGTCGGCCGCGCAATGCCCGACCGCGACCACCCATTTGGGATCCGGCGTGGCGTTGTAGGTGCGTTCGAGCGCTTGCCTCATGTTGCGCGTGACCGGCCCGGTGACGAGCAGCACGTCGGCATGACGGGGCGACGCGACGAAGCGCAGGCCGAAGCGCTCAAGATCGTAGAAGGCGTTGTTGAGTGCGTGGATTTCAAGCTCGCAGCCGTTGCAGGAGCCGGCATCCACCTGGCGGATCGCCAGGCTGCGGCCGAGCCGGCGCCGCGCCGCGCGCTCGATGCTCGCCGCCAATTCGGCAAGCGCGGCGTCGTCCGTCGCCGGCGGCGTTTCGGTCAACGGCCGGCTGGTGAGGCTTTCCAGCAATGTTCTGCGCATAAATCGCCTTTTTAGTTGCGCATGTTCTATACGGAAAACCGGTTCCCACTTTTCCTGAACATGCGCTACAGGTCGTGTCCCGAATACGAGCAATTGAACGACTTATTGCAGAGCGGGAAGTCGGCGACGATGTTGCCTTCGACCGCGATTTCGAGGAGCGGCCATTGAAACCACGACGGGTCGCGCAGGTGACAGCGCGCGACACGCCGCCCCTTCAGTCGAACCCAAGCCAGCACATCGCCGCGAAATCCCTCGGCCAGGCCCAGTCCTTCGCCGTTGCCGCCGTTGCCGCCGTCGAGCGCGGTGGCGATCGGTCCGTCGGGAAGATGCGCGAGAATGCGATCGATCATTTTCAGGCTCTGCTCCACCTCGCGAATGCGGATCCAGACCCGGGCATTGACGTCGCCCGCCGTCAGTACCGGGACGGCGAAGTCGAGTTGATCGTAGGGCGTGTAGCCGGGCGTTCTGCGCGCGTCGAAATCGCGCCCGCTGGCGCGGCCGACATAGCCCGCCGCGCCGAACTGCCGCGCCAGCTCGGCGGCAACGACACCGGTCGCCACGGTGCGGTCCTGCAGCGAGGCGGTGTTGTCGTAAAGCTCGACCAGCCGCGGGAATCGCGCGCGGATGTGCTGCAAGGTATTGCGAAGAAGGGTCAGGCCGCCCGGGCGAAGATCATCGGCGACGCCGCCCGGCACGACCCGATCCATCATCAGCCGGTGGCCGAAGCAAGCATCGGCGGCGCGCAACACCTGCTCGCGCAGAATCCCGCAATGCGCGTGCATCAGCGCAAAGGAGGCGTCGTTGCAGACGGCGCCGATGTCGCCGAAATGGTTGGCGAGCCGTTCCAGCTCCGCCATCAGCGCGCGCAGATATTTTGCGCGCGGCGGTGCCTCAATGGCGAGCGCCGCCTCGACTGCCTGCGCGAAGGCGATCCCATAGGCGACGGTGCTGTCGCCGGAGGTGCGCGCGGCGAGCCGCGCCGCCTGCTCGATGGTCGCGCCGGTCATCAGCGACTCGATGCCCTTGTGCACGTAGCCGAGCCGCTGTTCGAGCCGCGCCACCGTCTCGCCGCCGGCGGTGAAGCGGAAATGCCCCGGCTCGATGATGCCGGCGTGCACCGGGCCCACGGGAATCTGATGCAGGCTCTCGCCTGCCACCGGCAGGAACGCGTAGGCCGGAGGTTCGGCCGGCGCCGGCCGGCGGACGCCGAGCGGATGCTGCACATCCCAGAACCCGAGATCGAGCCAGGGCCGCGCATCCGGCGCGCCGACCGGTGTTAGTCCGTAGAGGCTGTGAATGGCGCGCTCGAGCCGGATGGCGGGCGGATGCAGCGCGCCGACTGAGGGAAATTTTCTCGCCGGACAGGCGAGGCTGATCACCACGATCTCGCCGGTCGTTTCCGCGATGATGGCCATGTGCACCGTCGGTGCGGCGCCGGTGTCGCCCCACAGGCCGAACAAGGTGGCGCGGCCGGCGGCGATTTCGCGCGCGACATGGCGCCATTCGTCGGCCGTGACGATGACGCGCGGCCAGGGCCGGTGGTTCTCGACGCGCTCGCCATGCGGGACGATGTCGATGAGCGGCGGCATCGGCCTAACCCAACAGTCCGGCGACGTTCTGGAACCAGGCGACCAGCGCCGGCGGCATGTAGATGCCGGCGGCGAGCACCAGCGCCAGATGCGCGAACATCGGCACGTAGGACGCCTGCGCCTTGGCGCTGGAGCCGCGCGGCTCGCCGAAGGCGATGCTGTTGAGCCGCAGGAACAGCGCGGCGACGCCGACCAAAATGCCGAAAACAAGAACCAGCGCGAGCAGCGGCGCGCGGGCGAAGGTCGAGGTCACCATCAGGAATTCGCTCATGAAGATGCCGAGCGGCGGCAGTCCGGCGATCGCCACGACGCCGAGAATGAGCGCCCAGCCGAGCACCGGATGAGTCTCGGTCAGCCCGCCCATATCGGCGATGCGCTGGGTGCCCTTGACCTGCGCGATGTGACCGACGGCGAAGAAGATCGCCGACTTGGTCAGCGAATGCATGGTCATGTGCAACAGACCGGCGAAATTGGCGATCGGGCCACCCATGCCGAAAGCAAAGGCGATAATGCCCATGTGCTCGATCGACGAATAGGCGAACAGGCGTTTGATGTCGCGCCGGCGGTAGAGCATGAAGGCCGCGAATACCAGCGACAGCAAGCCGAGCGTCACCATCAGCGGGCCGGGTGCCAGCGCCGCCGCGTTCACCGCCAGCAGCATCTTGAAACGCAACAGCGCGTAGAGCGCGACGTTGAGCAGCAATCCCGACAGCACCGCCGAGATCGGGGTGGGGCCCTCGGCGTGGGCGTCGGGAAGCCAGGCATGCAGCGGCGCCAGCCCCACCTTGGTGCCGTATCCGAGCAGCAGAAAGACGAACGCGACATTGAGCAACGCCGGGTCGAAGGCGCCGGCGCGGGTGACCAGCACGGTCCACTCCATGGCGGCGAGGCCTTCGCCGATGACCGGCCGGGCGGCCATGTAGATGAGGATGGTGCCGAACAGCGCCAGCGCGATGCCGACGCTGCCGAGAATGAAATATTTCCACGCCGCCTCGAGCGCCTCGTGGGTGCGGTAGATGCCGACCATGAGCACGGTGGTCAGCGTCGCCAGTTCGATCGCCACCCACATCAGCCCGATATTGTTGGCGATCAGCGCCAGGTTCATCGCGAACATCAGCACCTGATACATGGCGTGGTAGAAGCGCACGAACGGCGGCGTCAAACGGCCGGTCTCGAGCTCGTGACCGATGTAGCTCAGGCTGAACACGCTGGTGGTAAAGCCGACGAAGGTGGTGAGCACGACGAACGTGCCGTTGAGGTCGTCGACCAGGAGATAAACGCCCGGCGCCGGCCGACTGAAGAACAGCGACAGCGCACAGATCAGCGTCAGCGTCGTCGCCGCGACGTTGAGCCGCGCGCTGATGCGATAACCGGGCAGCGCCGCCAGCAGCGCGGCGGCGATGGCGGGAATCAAAAGCACGCCGGTGACGGTATCGAAGGTCATCGGCGCTCTCCGCGAAAGCGGTCGATCACCTGCACGTCGACCGTGTCGAAACGCTCGCGGATGCGGAAGAGAAAGATTCCGATCACGATGAAGGCGATGAGGACGGAGAACGCAACGCTGATCTCGACCACCAGCGGCATGCCTCTGGCGCCGGTCGCCGCCAGCACCAGGCCGTTCTCCAGCGACATGAAGCCGATCACCTGGCCGACGGCGTTTCTTCGCGTCACCATCATCAACAGGCCGAGCAGCACCACCGACAGCGCGAACGCCAGGTCCTCGCGCGCCAGCGGATCGGCGCCGTGGGTGACGCGCAGCATTACCACCATGGAAAGCGCGACCAGGCCCATGCCGGCGAGCATGGCGGCACCGACACCCACCACCTTCTCGATCTCGCGATGAATGCCGAGCCGCACGATGATCCGGTGCAGCGCCACTGGAATGACGATCGCCTTAAAAGTGAGCGCGATCGCCGCGGTGACGTAGAGATGCGGCGCGTCCTGGATGAAGGCCTGCCAGGCGACCGAGGCCGCCAGCACCAGCGCGTGCGCGGCAAAGACATTGAGCAGCGCGTAGAGGCGGTCCTGATAAAGCTCGAGAAAGCTGATCAGCACCAGCGAGCCGGCCAGCAGGTGGGCGATGTCGAAATCGATCCTGCTCATCAGAAGCTCCCGGACACGAACCGCAGCAGCGTCGCCAACAGGCCGAGCATCAAGGCGACGCCGAGGAATTCCGGCACGCGGAACACGCGCATCTTGGCGATCGAGGTCTCGAACAGCGCCAGCAGGAAGCCGCCGACCGCGAGTTTTCCCACATAGGCGGCGGCGCCAAGCGCAAGCGTCGGCACGGACGCGCCGGCCGCCTCGATGCCCCAGGGCGCGAACAGGCAGGCGAGCAGCGAGACGTAAAGCAGGAGCTTGAGCGAGCTGGAAAGCTCGATCAGCGCTAGATGCCGGCCGGAATATTCGAGCACCATGGCCTCATGCACCATGGTCAGTTCGAGGTGCGTCGCCGGGTTGTCGACGGGAACGCGGCCGTTCTCGGCGATCGCGACCATGACCAGGGCGATCAGCGCCAGCCCGAGCGAGACGCGCAGCCCGACCTGCGGCGACGCCATGAATTCCGCCACGTTGGAGAGCTGGGTCGAGCCGGCGATCAAAGCCAGCGTGAACACGATCATGATCATCGCCGGCTCGGCGAGCGAGGCGATCATCACCTCGCGGCTCGAGCCGATGCCGCCGAAGCTGGTGCCGACGTCGAGCCCGGCGAGCGCTAGGAAGAAGCGGGCGCTGCCGAGCAGCGCGATGATGGCGATGAGGTCGGCCGACCAGGAGAACAACAGCCCGGTGCGGAAGGTCGGCACCAGCGCGGCGGCGACCCAGGTGGCGGCGAAGACGAGATAGGGAATGACGCGAAACAGCCAGGAGGCCGACTCCGCCAGCACCACGTCCTTGCGGGTGAGGCGGATGAGGTCGAGGTAGGGCTGAATGAGCGGCGGGCCTTGCCGCCGCAGCAGCCGCGCCTTCACCTTGCGCACGAAGCCGGTGAACAGCGGCGCCAGCAACAGCACCAGCAGCATCTGCACGCCCTGGATGATCAGATCGCGGATCAGGACCATATGGCGAGCACCAGGAGCAAAATGACCAGCGCGCAGAACACCAGGCTGAGGAACTGGCGGATGGTCAGGAACTGCAGACGATTGAGCCGGTCGGCGGCGACGCCGATGCCGACGACGAGCGGCGCATAGAGGAAGTCCCAAATCGGATCGGTGATTTGGACGGTCAACCGCGCCGGACGCATGTCGCCGGGCGGCGGCATGTCGACCTGCTCACGGGCGCGGAACACAAAAGTGCCGAACACGCGGCGGATCGGCTGCGCGAAGCTCATGGCAGTGTATTGCGTCGCCGGGCTCAAGTCGGGATAGCCGCAGTCCCAGGCCGGCGCGCGGCGCAAGCGGTCGGAGGCGAGGCGGTGGATCGCATACGCCGCGAGCGTGCCCGATAGAGTCATGAACAAAAAGACCAGCAGGCCGTCATAGGAGCTGCGGCTGGCGGCGATCGGTACAATCGAGAGCCATTGCGCGCCGATCTGCGGCGGCATGCGCGCGCCGAGCAGCGCCGTGCTGACCGGAGCGAGCGCATCGATGAAAAAGCCGGGCAGGATGCCGACGACGAGACAGAGCGCCGCCAGAAAGAACATCGCGGCCAGCGAGAAGCGGTCGGTTTCGGTCGCGCGCTCGGCGGCGGGGGTGCGCGGGCGGCCGAGAAACGTCACCCCATAGGCCTTGACGAAGCAGGCGGCGGCGAGCGCGGCGGAGAGCGCCAGCAAGGCGCCGACGCCCGGCACCAGGAGCTTCAGCCCCCACGACGGCAGTTGCGGGCTCAACAGGATCGCCTGGAACGTCAGCCATTCGGAGACGAAACCGTTGAGCGGCGGCAGCGCCGAGATCGCCGCGCAGCCGACCAGGACAACGAACGCGGTCTGCGGCATGCGATGGATGAGGCCGCCGAGATGCTCCATGTCGCGCTCGCCGGTGGCGGTGAGCACCGCGCCGGCGCCGAAGAAGAGCAGGCTCTTGAACAGCGAGTGATTGAAGACGTGCAGCAGTGCGGCAGTGAGCGCCAGCGCCGCGGCGAACGGCAGGCCGTTGGCGTTGAAAGCGAGCGACAGGCCGAGCCCGATGAAGATGATGCCGATATTCTCCACCGTGTGATAGGCGAGAAGCCGCTTGAGATCGTGCTGCATCAGCGCGTAGAGCACGCCCATCACCGTCGTCAGGCCGGCGACGGCGAGCACGACGATGCTCCACCACCAGGCCGGGGGGCCGGCGAGCTCGAAGGCGATGCGCACGAAGCCGTAGACGGCGACCTTGGTCATCACGCCGCTCATCAGCGCGGAGACGTGGCTCGGCGCCGCCGGATGGGCGAGCGGCAGCCACACATGCAGCGGTACGATGCCGGCCTTGGAGCCGGCTCCGATCAGCGCGAGGAGGAGCGCCAGTGCGCCGAGCGCCGCCGAAGGATGCGCGGCGCGCATCTGCGCGAAAGTGTAGAGGCCGTCCGGGCCGGCAAGGAGGCCGAAGGCGAACAACAGCGTGAGTGTGCCGAAGCTCGCCATCACCAGATAGACGTAGCCGGCGCGCACGTTTTCCGGCACGCGAGGGTGCGACATCACCAGCGCCCACGAGGTGAGCGACATGAACTCCCAGGAGAACAGGAACGTGAAAGCGTCATCGGCGAGCACAACCAGCGTCATGCCGGCGAGGAAGGCGGCGTAGAACGGCAGCACGCGCCGCGGTGCCGTTTCGTGCTCGCCATAGCCGAGCGCGAACAGGCTGGCGCTCATGGCGCCGAGATCGACCACGATGAGAAAGAAAGCGGACAGTGCATCGAGGCGGAAATGCGCGCCGAGCCATGGGACGCCGAGCGGCAGCGTAAGGCCGAAAGGCGCCGCCGCGCCGACGAGTTGGACCAGCCCGGCGATGAACGAAACCGCCGCGATGATGAGACTCGCGCCGTAGACGACCCGCGTGCTCGCGGGGAAGCGCCCCATGATCACGCCGACCGCCGCCAGCGCGAGCAACGCCGCGGCGCACACGAGTGCGATCGTCAGCGTCATGGCGCCGACCTCTTGAGCCGTACGCCGCGGCCACCACCTGGGCTCGGCGCATTGTCGGGAATCAGCTCGAGACCGAGCACTTCGAGCGCCGCGACCAGTTTCATCAGCGAATCGACATTGCCGCGGATCACCCCTTCGCTCGCTTCCATGCGCTGGATGGTCGGCAACGACAACCCGGCCGCCTCGGCAAGTTTGCGCTGGTCGAGGCCGCGCAGGGCTCGTGCGGCTCTAAGTTGACCGGCGGTAAGCATGGAATGACATGAGAAGTGATGTCTGAGACATGTATTATTACGTTTGAGTGATTCGCACTCAGTATTGCAATCGAAATTTTCAATAGGGGCACTTCCCCGGCGTCTGGGGCAGAAAGCTGTGAAAATCGAGGGGGGTCGTTACGTCAGTACGCGCACCGGCCGGCCGTCGAGGTAAGCGCGGATGTCGTCGACCATGCCGCCGAAGAACGCCCGATAATTCTTCTCGACGACGTAGCCGAGATGCGGCGTGAGCACGACATTGTCGAGCTTGCGGAGCGGATGATCGAGTGGCAGCGGCTCGACGTCGAACACGTCGAGCCCAGCTCCGGCGATGCGCTTTTCGCGCAGCACTGCGATCAGTGCGGCCTCGTCGACAATCGGCCCGCGCGACGTATTGATGAGATAGGCGCTTCGTTTCATCAGGCCGAGTTCGCGCGTGCCGATCAGGCCGCGGGTGCGCGGCGACAGCTGCAAATGGATGGACAGAAAATCCGCGCGGCGGAACAGCTCGTCGCGGCTCACGGACTCGACGCCGACCTCGTTGCACCGTTCCGGCGTCAGGTTCTGGCTCCAGGCGATGACGTTCATCCCGAACGCCTTGCCGATCGCGGCGACGCGGGCGCCGAGCCTGCCGAGGCCGAGAAGCGCAAGCGTCATGCCTTCGAGATCAAGCCCGATGGTCGTCTGCCAGACGGCGCCGGCCTTGAGCCGCGCGTTCTCGTAGCCGATGCGGCGCGTCAGTTCGAGCATCAGGCCGATGGCGATGGCGGCGGTCGCATTGCCGAACGCCGGCGTACCGCAGACGGCGACGCCTCGCGCCTTGGCCGCCGCGAGGTCGATCGACGCATTGCGCATTCCAGTGGTGATCAGGAGTTTCAGATCCGGCAGCGCCTCGATCACCGCGCGCGGGAAGGGGGTGCGCTCGCGCATGGCGCAGACGATGGCAAAGCCCTGAAGCGCCGCGATGACCTTGTCCTGGGAGCCGAGATGTTCATTGAACACCCTGATTTCCACGTCGCCCTTGACTTTCGACCAGTCGGCAAAAGTGAGCGCGACGTTCTGATAATCGTCGAGAATTGCGCAGCGCAGCGCCATGAATACCGCCTATCCGATAGGGCGCGTAGCCGTCTCATAACGGCCTTACGAAAACAAGCGTTGCACGAGCAGGAAACTGCGGGAAATGCGCTGGGCCCGCGCCTTGGCGGCGGGCGGTTCCGCTGCGGCGGACGTCAGGGCGCCGCGCGCTTGGCGTGCCATTTCGGGCCGGGACCGCGCATATAGTGCAGTTCCGGATGATAGGGATTGAACAGCTCGGCGAAGGTCCGCCACAGCTCGCGGACGGCATTGGTCAAATGACGGCCCATGACGTGCTCCCAGGCCTCTGCCCTGGCCGCCTGCTCTGACATCCGCGGTTGAAGCGTCTGCCGAGAGGCGCGCCTTTGCCGCAAAGTTTCGGCGACAAATCATTAAAAATTGGTGCGAATCGTCGCCGGCGGCACCGAAATGTGGTCAGGATTTACGAAATGTTGCCGCGGTCGGTGGGCCGATCGTACCGGCTCCCAGGCCGGCCTGCGCGCTGGCCGTGTCGAGCGCCGGTCCTTGCCCTTGGCAGGGTGGATCGCTACATCAGCGCCGACTTCCCAACATGAGCGCGTTTGCTGTTGCGCCCCGGCGTGCAGTGGCTGACCGGCGCCGAGCAAGAGGGCAGGGCGCTGATGGCGCGGCAATTCATCTACCACATGCAGGGGCTGTCCAAGACCTATCCGGGCAACCGCAAGGTCTTGGAGAACATCAACCTGTCGTTCTATCCCGATGCCAAGATCGGCGTGCTCGGTGTCAACGGTGCCGGCAAGTCGACGCTGTTGCGCATCATGGCCGGCCTCGACACCGAGTTTACCGGCGAGGCTTGGGCCGCCGAGGGCGCCCGCGTCGGCTACCTGCCGCAGGAGCCGCAACTCGATCCGGCCAAATCGGTGCGCGAGAACGTCATGGAGGGGGTGGCGGCGCAGAAGGCGATCGTCGACCGCTACAACGAGCTGGCGGTCAACTATTCCGACGAGACCGCCGACGAGATGACCAGGCTGCAGGACCAGATCGAGGCCAAGGGATTATGGGACCTCGACTCCAAGGTCGATCAGGCGATGGATGCGTTGCGCTGCCCGGCCGATGATGCCGAGGTGGCGCAGCTTTCCGGCGGCGAGAAGCGGCGTGTGGCGCTCTGCCGTCTGCTGCTGGAGCAGCCGGAATTGCTGCTGCTCGACGAGCCGACCAATCACCTCGACGCCGAGTCGGTGATGTGGCTCGAGGGCCACCTGCGCAACTATCCGGGCGCCATCCTCATCGTCACCCACGACCGCTATTTTCTCGACAACGTCACCGGCTGGATTCTTGAGCTCGATCGCGGCCGCGGCATTCCCTACGAGGGCAATTACTCGGCGTGGCTCAAGCAGAAGCAGAAGCGGCTCGAACAGGAAGGCCGTGAGGACGAGGCGCACCAGCGCACGCTGGCGCGCGAGCAGGAATGGATCGCCGCTTCGCCGCGCGCGCGGCAGGCGAAATCCAAGGCGCGTTACGAGCGCTACGAGGAATTGCTGAAAAAGGCCGGCGAGAAGCAGACGCAGACCGCGCAGATCGTCATCCCGGTCACCGAGCGGCTCGGGCAAAACGTCATCGACTTCGAGCACCTGAGAAAGGGTTTCGGCGACAATCTCTTGATCGACGATCTGACGGTCAAGCTGCCGCCCGGCGGCATCGTCGGCATCATCGGCCCCAACGGCGCTGGCAAGACCACGCTGCTCCGCATGATCACGGGCCAGGACAAGCCCGACCAAGGCACGATCAAGATCGGCGAGTCGGTGCATCTCGGCTATGTCGACCAGTCGCGCGATTCGCTCGACGGCAAGAAGACGGTGTGGGAGGAAATTTCCGGCGGCCTCGATCAGCTGCAGCTCGGCAAGCGCGAGGTCAATTCGCGCGCCTATTGCTCATCCTTCAACTTCAAGGGAGCCGATCAGCAGAAGAAGGTCGGGGCGCTCTCCGGCGGCGAACGCAACCGCGTGCATCTCGCCAAGATACTCAAATCCGGCGCCAATGTGCTATTGCTCGACGAGCCGACCAACGATCTCGACGTCGACACGCTGCGCGCGCTGGAGGAGGCGCTGGAGGATTTCGCCGGTTGCGCCGTGATCACCAGCCACGACCGCTGGCTCCTCGACCGCATCGCCACCCACATCCTCGCCTTCGAAGGCGACAGCCATGTCGAATGGTTCGAGGGCAACTTTCAGGATTACGAGAAGGACAAGATGCGGCGGCTGGGGACCGACACGGTCATTCCGCACCGGATCAAGTACAAGAAGTTCTCGCGGTAGCGGCGAACTCGCCGCGCGGGCCGCCTCACCTACGGCGGCGGCTTATGGCAGCTTTTCATGAGGGTTCGGCTTTTTCGCTATGATGATGGCGGGAGAGCCTGATTCGCTCGGCCTACCTTTGTCTTACGTCGATACCTATATATGGATCATAGACGGGCGGAATCCGGCCTTCCTACACTATCAATGATAAAGGGCGGATTTGCTCGCTGAAGGAGAATGAGATTTGCCGACAAAAGCGAGTGAGGCCCGGTCGAGCGAGGCTCGAACCCGGGCGGAAGCGAGTTTCAGGAAGGAAGAGCGTGCCAAGGACGGCGCCAAGGCCATGATGGAATATCAGGCCCACGGCCGGATCGTTCGCGAAAAGACGGCGAAGTTGCGGGCGCTGCGTTTGGCGAAAGAGGCTGCGGAAAAAGCGGTCGAGCCCACCAAAAAAACCGCCGCGGGCAAGGTATAATAAGCTTCCGGTCGCCGGTGCGTTTGCCGCCGTCAGCGCGGCCCCATTGTGGCGCGCCTTGAAACGAACACATCCGTGCTCCATATAGAACCAGCAGCCCCATGGGCTTGCGGCGAGCCGCGTGTACGGACACCGTCAAAACGGCTTCCGGCTCGTTCTTTAAACCCTTTTCACTGACAGCCCAGATCGCGCGGGGTGTCTTATTCACCCGCAACGCAGGCCCGGCGCATGGCGCCGCGGCTGCGCCAATGCGCATAAAAGAAAGTATCTTCTTTGACCTCGTTTCACGATTTCAAGCTTAACGACGCCATCACGCGTGCCCTCGCCGAGGAAAAGTACCTCACTCCAACCCCGATCCAAGCGCAGACGATCCCGACCGTGATGTCGGGCCGCGACCTGATCGGAATTGCGCAGACCGGAACCGGCAAGACCGCCGCCTTCGCGCTGCCGATCCTGCATCGTCTCGCCGCCAATGCGCGGCCGCCGGTGCGCAAGAGCTGCCGCGTCCTGGTGCTCAGTCCGACCCGCGAATTGTCCGGCCAGATCCTCGACAGCTTCCGCGCCTACGGCCGTCATTTGCGCATCAAGGGCGCGCTGGTGATCGGCGGTGTGCCGATGGGCGGACAGGTTCGCGCGCTGCTTAACGGCGTCGATGTCCTGGTCGCCACACCCGGCCGGCTCCTCGATCTGGTCAAGAGCAATGCGCTCCACCTGGACCACGTCGAATGTCTCGTGCTCGACGAGGCCGACCGCATGCTCGACATGGGCTTCATCCACGACATCCGGAAAATCGTCGCCAAGCTTCCCACGCAGCGGCAAACCTTGATGTTCTCCGCGACCATGCCCCACGCCATCGTCGATCTCGCCGCGCACATGCTGCGCGATCCGGTCAAGGTTTCGGTGGCGCCGGTGGGCGCTACGGCGGAGCGGATCGAGCAGCGTATGATCCGGGTCGATCGCGCCGCGAAACCTACGATCCTCGTCGACCTGTTGCAGCGCGAGCCGATCGAGCGGGCGCTGATCTTCACCCGCACCAAGCATGGCGCCGACAAAGTCGTGCGCAGCCTCGTGCGCGCCGGCATTGCCGCCGAGGCGATCCACGGCAACAAATCGCAAAATCAGCGCGAACGCGTGCTCGCCGCCTTCCGCAAAGGCGAGGTCAGGACGCTGGTCGCCACCGATATTGCCGCACGCGGTATTGATGTCGACGGCATCAGTCACGTGGTAAACTACGACGTGCCTAACATTCCGGAGACCTACATTCATCGCATCGGCCGCGCGGCGCGGGCGGGCGCCGAAGGCGTCGCGATCTCGCTGTGCGACGGCGACGAAGTGGGATTCGTCCGCGATATCGAGAAGCTCATTCGCCTGTCGATTCCGGTGAGCGACAAACGCGCGCAGCCGCGGCATTCCGAGCCGCCGGCGGCAACGCGGGGTCCCGCCCGGTCGGCAAACGGCGCCCCGGCCAAACACCGGCAACGGCATCGCGCCGACGACCCGCGCGGACACCGGCATAACGGTCAGGCGAAGGGGCATAACGGTCAGCCGGCGGAGCCCGCAACCGGCATCGCTTCGGTTTCTTTCCTGCATCGTCCGGCACCGGCGGGGCGCGACGTCGCCGCCCGCGCGCCGCGTTGGATCGGCCATTCACGAGGATCGTAACGTGTCGAAAGAAGAACTCCTGCAATTCGAGGGATTGGTCACCGAGATTCTGCCCGACGCGCGCTACCGCATTCAGCTCGACAACGGACATGCGTTGATCGCCTACACCGCCGGCAGGATGAAGAAAAACCGGATCAAAACGCTGGCCGGCGATCGGGTGACCGTCGAAGTTTCGCCCTACGATCTGGAAAAGGGCCGCATGATCTTTCGCCACAAGGACGAGCGAGCGGCGTCGGTCAGCCGGCCGCCGCAGCGCAACCAATTTCGCCGCCGCTGAATTCGATGCCCATGCATCATTCCGGCGGCGACGGCCATGTCACGGCAAGAGGAGCGGTATGATGCGAATTTTCATCTTCAAGTCGGAAACAAGTCCCGATCTGCGAGCGTTCGGCGGCGATCTGGTCGGCGGTCGGCTGCCGGATCAGTTCCGTCCCTGGCGGGCGATCGGCGCCGTCGCGCCAGACCGTGACCCTCCGCACAAGCTGTCGCGAGCCGTCATCGAAACGGCCATCAACGATCACGGCTATCAGCTTTGGCGGATGAGCAAAAAGACGGCGGACGCCGTTTGAAAAGATATACTCGGTAAACGCGTTCCCTGTGCAGGAGCAAGATCTGCGATGACAGAGTTCATCCACAGATTCAAGATCGGGCAAACTGTCGACCTCATCCCCTCGACGTTCAGGTCCGCGGCAAGAGGGCATTACGAAATTGTCAGCCTGCGGCCGGCCGAGGGCGGCAATCCGCAGTACCGGATCAAGAGCAGGAGCGAGAACCACGAGCGGGTGGTTGGCGAGAGCGATCTTATCCTCTCGGCGAATCTGAGGTTCGAATAGGAACTGGTGCGATGCCCCGATATCGGGAATTTGCCAGAGCCGGAGCGCTGCAACGAACTTGGACAGCATCGGATGGTAACCCGACAATGTTCAAGATTCTCGAGCTCAAAGGCACACAGTCAGCCGCGGCGGCGCAGGTCGGGCAGCATCGCTATTCGACGCGCGAAGAGGCGTTGGCTGCAGTCAAGAAGCATCTGAAAACCTTCAATGTGTCCGGGCACAATCCGGAGGGAAATTACTGGTGGGCGCGGGATGCCGACGGCCTGCGCAAATGCTGGGTTGCCAACGCCGACTGAAAAGCGGTGAGCGGACCATGCTGAATTTTCCGAACCAAAGCCGATTTTTTGATCCGACGCGACGTGCGGTGCGGTTTTGGGGATACGACAGCGCCATGGAGTGGTCGTTCTTCGTCAGCGAGGACGCGCTTAAGCGCATCCAGCCGGATATAGGACGGGACGAGGCGGGTTTGCTGCGGGCCTTCGATTCCAATCGACCCTTGATCTACGCGGCGGCACTCAAGGCGTTTACCCGCGGCCGTAAGGGATCCTACGAACTCGTGGTGACGGATTTCTAGAGCATGACAAGGGATTGCGCTCTAAGCCGCGTATCGAGGAAGTCGTTGAGCGCTCTCACCCCAGCCGACGGCGGGACCGTTAGAACTTTTTGCCGCCGCCCTGGTTTGGATTCCCAGTCAGCCGCACCGGGCTAAACGGCGAAACCGCCGGGGTGCCCTTCTTCTTGCTCTTGTCGGCTTTCGGCTTCTTCTTCTCGCGATTGCTTCTCATTTGGCCTTTTGCCATCGTGTCCTCCCTGGTGTCGGGGTCTTGTCCGTCATGATCGCGCGGCGCGCCGCGCCAAGGGATAGTCGGCGCTTTCATAGAGGCGGCGGATATCGTCGCTGCCGTACCTTTGCTCGTCGACTTCCAGACAAGCGCCGACCAGAAGCTCCGGCGCAACGTCTTCCATGGCAAAACGGATGGCCTGCGCGGCCTGCGCGAACCGCTTGTAGCCGAGCGGCTGCCGCCGCGGTATCCGCCTACGCGTCGGAAACAACTCGGCCGCGGCTTTGTAGTTAAACTCGCTCATTGGTCCGGCCTCCAAATTGTCCCGAAACGTCGCACACAAACACTGCATAAAGATAAGCTCAAAACGCCATAATGCTAGGTGGCCGCTGCATATATTTCGAAATCGGGAAGACCTGCGACGATCGCGAGGTGGACGGGTAATCGCATAGCGTGTAAGGGTGCGGTAGAGGAAATGCGGCTATCTAGGCTGAAACAGCCGCTGCGTTTCCCAGCCGGTCTGCTTGACGCACGGCACGATGCCTAGGCTTTTCCTGTCGAAAGACCCTGTTAAGGCTGCGCGCCCGGAAAGCGCCGCTGTTCAGGCGCCGGAATGAGATGGCTTCTGCGCCGAGGGCGCACGAAAGCGTGCCGATGGTCCGAAGCTTGCGGTTGCCGGGGCGGGTGTCGTTCATGAGCAGGCTTTAGCGACGGAGAGAGTTTTGCACGACCGATCGAAGCTCGACGCCGGTACGGCGACAACCGACATGCGGGCGCTGACCCAGGATCTCGCCGGCTATCGCCAGCCGAATCATGGTCGGAGCATTGTCGAGATTCTGATTACCGCGATACCGCTCATTCTGCTTTGGTTGGCGATGTGGCGCGCGCTCGACATCGGCTACGGGCTTTATCTATTGCTGGCCATTCCTGCGGCGGGTTTTCTTGTTCGTCTGTTCATGATCCAGCATGATTGCGGTCATGGCGCGTTTTTTCGACACCGCGGCGCCAATGATTGGGTCGGACGCGTTATCGGCGTCTTCACATTGACGCCATACGATTTCTGGCGGCGCAGCCATGCCCTCCACCATGCGAGCTCGGGCAATCTGGACCGGCGCGGCATCGGCGACGTCGATACGCTGACGGTCAACGAATATCTGTCCCTGTCGCGCTGGGGAAGGCTCCGCTATCGCCTCTACCGGCACCCGCTGATCATGTTCGGCCTCGGACCCGCCTATCTGTTCGTCCTGCGGCATCGTTTGCCGGTCGGATTGATGCGCGCAGGCTGGCAGCCTTGGCTCAGCACGATGGCCACAAATCTCGGCATCGCGTTGCTGGCGGCAGTCACGATCTGGGCCGTCGGAATTCGCGCCTTCCTGCTGGTTGAAGTCCCGATCATGCTGATCGCCGCCTCGCTCGGCGTTTGGCTGTTCTATGTCCAGCACCAGTTTGAAGATACGTTTTGGGCTCGCAACCGGGCCTGGAACGTGCATGAGGCTGCGCTTTACGGCAGTTCGCACTACGATCTTCCGATCATCCTGCGCTGGTTCACTGCCAACATCGGCGTTCACCACGTTCACCATCTCTGCAGCCGGATACCGTTTTATCGATTGCCGCTGATCCTCCGCCGCCACCCCGAGCTCACAAAAATCGGCCGGTTGACGCTGCTTCAGAGTCTGTCATGCGTTCGCCTGGTGCTCTGGGATGAAACGGCCCGTCGGCTTGTTTCCTTCCGCAAGCTGCGAACTCTACGTGGCGCCGGCGCGCACGCATCGCTCCTGTCCGGGTAGTCGATCGATTAGTTGAACGCAGGCGCATTGCTGTTCCTGCGGCCGCCGTGGTCGATATCTTGTAAAAACCGCCGGTATGGTCTATCGCTCGACAATCGACCTTTGGCCGGACAATCGGGCCGTTTCGCCTTCGCTGAATGCCAGGCGCACGTTCAGACCCCTCCAAACATCGACAATCGAGCCGCACCGGCGCAATCGCGTCGTGGCTCATGTGCACTGACTAAAGTGAAAGGATATCTCCATGACCGGCACCTTGAACACGGGCGTCGTGAAATTTTACAACGACCAGAAGGGTTTCGGCTTCATCAAGCCGGATGACGGCGGCAAGGACGTCTTCGTCCACGCCACCGCGCTCGAGCGCGCCGGAATGCGTGGACTGGTCGAGGGCCAGAAAGTCGCTTTCGATACGCAGGAAGACCGCCGCACCGGCAAGATCGCGGTCGGCAACATCCAGGCGGCGTGACGGCAACGATGACCGCTCCTTGCGGAGCGAAGGCTGGAAACCGCCCAAACGGGCGGTTTTTTCTTTTTCCCGGCGCCGTTACGGCCCTCGGAGCGCAATCGCTTCAGATTGAATCGATTGCCGCTCTGATATCTTGGTCGAGCATGATCTTTTCGGAAAACCGGCCTCCACTTTTCCGGATCATGCTCTACGCCTGCTTCGCCAGCAACCCGTTCAGCACCAGTTCGAGGTGGGCGTCGAAGTAGGACTTCAAGTCGAGCGGGTGGCGGTCGTCGAACATCATCATCCACAGGTCGACCAGCGCGATCGGCGCGATGATGACCAGCGGACAATCGGTCACCGCCGAACGGCGGATCTCGCCGCGATCCATGCCGCGCTGAATCGCCTTCTCGAGCATGTCGAGACACGGGCGGTGGATTTCCTCGTGATAACGGTTGGCGAGCTCCGGAAAACGCGATGCTTCGGAAATCAGCATGCGCACCACTTCGCGCCGGCGCCGATCCTCCACGATGTGCTGGTAGATGAAGCTGAACTGCGCGCGCAGCAGATCGGCAGTCGAGCCCTCGTGGCGCTCGAACATGTCCTGCACGGTGTCGAGCGTCGCTTTCATGAGCTCGCGCACCATCGAGATGAAGAGTTGCTCCTTGCTCGCGAAATAGACGTAGATCGTGCCCTTGGTCACGCCGGCACGCTCGGCGATCTGGTCGAGCGTGGTCATGGCGTAGCCGTTGCGGGAAAACTCGAGGAATGCGGCTTCCAGGATCTCGTGCGGCCGCTCGGCTTTGCGGCGGCGCCGGGTTTCCGTGCGCGTCTCCATCACCTCGGTCATGGGCCGAGCTAGGCTCCGGAAACCATAAAAGTCAAGTTATTGACTAACTGGATAGTAAATAACTAGTCTGCCTCGCCCAGGGGTGAACAAGTGCAGATGTGGTTCGGGCAGTTCAGGTGGCGCCGTCGGCGGCCGGCCGGCGCGCGTCATGTCAGATATTTGGCTGATCTCGGCTGGTTTTGGCCGAGGGCGGCCGGCGTTGTCCTGTCATTTTCGCTATCGGCGGCCTGCGCGGTTGGTCCCGACTTCAAGCCGCCGCCGGCACCCCCGGTCAGCGGCTACACGCCGGAGGCGCACCTGGCACCGACGACGACCGCCAATGTTGCCGGCGGCGCGGCACAAAACTTCCTCATCGGCCGCGACATTCCGGCCGAGTGGTGGAAGGTTTTTCACTCGAAGGAGATCGACGCGCTGATCGCCGAAGCGCTGCGGGCCAATCCGAACCTTCAAGCTGCGCAGGCTGCGTTGTGGCAGGCGAAGGAGAACCTCTACGCCTCCGCCGGCAAACTGTTGCCGAGTGTCGACGCCAACGCCGGCTTCCAGCGTCAGCAATTCTCGCCGGCGGAATTCGGCCTCCCCGGCGGGCCGTCCATTTTCAATCTGTACCAGGCCACGGTAAACGTCTCCTATGCGCCCGATGTGTTCGGCGGCCAGCGCCGCCAGATCGAGGCCAACGCCGCCCAGGCCGAGTATCAACGCTTCGAGCTCGAGGCGACTTACCTGACGCTCACTGCGAACATTGTGACCGCGGCGATCCAGGAAGCTTCGCTGCGTGGCCAGATCCAGGCGACGCAAGACATCATCAAGGCGGAAACCGAGCAGCTCGGCGTCGTGCGTAATCAATTCGAGGCTGGCGCCACGACCCGCGCCGATGTGCTGACCCAGGAATCCGAGGTGGCGACGACGGAGGCGACGTTGCCGCCGCTGCAGAAGCAGCTTGAACAACAGCACCATCTGCTGCTGGCGTTGATCGGCCGCTTTCCAAGCCAGCAGCACGGGCCTCACTTGCAACTCGCATCGCTGCGGCTGCCGACGGATTTGCCGGTGAGTCTGCCGACGCAACTCGTCGAGCAACGCCCCGATGTGCGCGCCGCCGAAGCGCAACTGCATCAGGCCAGCGCTCAGATCGGCGTCGCCACCGCCAACAGACTGCCGCAATTCAGTCTCACCGCGGAATACGGCAGCCTCGCTTTGACGCCGGCGGCGCTGTTTACGCCGGCTGCCGCGATTTGGACCCTCGGGGCGACCGGCACGCAACCCATTTTCCACGGCTTTACCCTCTTGCACCAGGAACGCGCCGCCAAAGCCGCCTACGACATGGCCGAAGCGCAATATCGCAATACGGTGCTCGGGGCGTTCCAGAATGTCGCCGACGCGTTACGCGCGCTGCAACTGGACGCCGCCACGCTCAAGGCGCAGCAGCGCGCGGTGCGCGCGGCCTCGGATACATTCGATCTGTCACGCGGCCAGTACCGGCTCGGCGCCATCACTTATGTGACCTTGCTCAATGCCGAACGCAGCTACCAGCAGGCGCGGCTTGCTTTGGTGCAGGCGCAAGCGGCCCGCTACGCCGACACCGCCGCATTGTTCGCGGCGCTCGGCGGCGGCTGGTGGAACCGCAGCGACGTGGTGCCGGATCCGCTCAGCCCCGAGCCGCAACTCGTCCAAGCCGCCAGCGATGCCGTCGCCGGGCGCAGCAACGGAGCTCAATAGATGACCAAGCGCATGGTGATCATGCTCATCGCAGTCGCCATCGTGTTCGGCGGAATCTTCGGATTCCAGGCGTTCAAGGCGTCCATGATCAAGAAATTCATGACCGCCATGGGCTCACCGCCGCAAACCGTGTCGGCGGCGAAAGCCAGCTACAGCGAATGGCAACCGAAGCTCGAAGCGGTCGGCTCATTGCGCGCAGTTCTGGGCGCCGACCTGTCGCTCGAGGTGGCCGGCGTCGTCGATACTATCACATTCAATTCGGGCGACGACATCGAGCAGGGCAAGCTGCTGCTGAAGCTGCGCGCCGGCGACGATGTCGCCAAGCTCGAATCTTTGCGGGCGGTCGCCGAGTTGAACGAAATCACCTACGAACGCGATCAGAAGCAATTTAAGATGCAGGCGGTCAGCCAAGCCACCTTGGATACTGATGCCGCGAATCTGAAAAACGCCAAGGCGCAGGTGGTGCAGCAACAGGCCATCCTCGACAAGAAGTTTCTCCGCGCTCCGTTTGACGGCCACCTCGGCATTCGCGCGGTCGACCTCGGCCAATATCTCAGCGCCGGCACCCCCATCGTCACGTTGCAAGCCCTCGATCCGATCTTTGTCGACTTCTTCGTGCCGCAGCAATCGGTCGATCAGGTTCGCCTGGGCCAATCGGTGATCGTGAAGGTCGGCGTATTCAAGGATCAAACCTTTGCCGGCGAAATCTCGGCGATCAATCCAAAGGTCGATGCCGGCAGCCGCAACGTCCAGATCCGCGCGACCTTGAAGAATCCGGACCACAAGCTGCTGCCGGGAATGTATGCGACGGTGGACATCGCGACCGGGGCGCCGCAGAGCTACATCACCCTGCGGCAGACGGCGATCAGCTTTAATCCGTACGGCGATACGGTTTACGTCGTCGACAGCAAGGCGGCGGACGCCAACGGCAAGCCGCCGCAACTGATCGCGCGCCAGACGTTCGTCACCACCGGGCCGACGCGAGGCGATCAGGTCGCCGTGCTCAAGGGCATCGACGAAGGCGATCTGATCGTGACTGCCGGCCAGATCAAGCTGCACAATGGATCGACTATCCTGATCGACAACTCGATCACGCCGACGGCCGACGCGGCGCCGGTTCCGATCGATCGATAGGCGAGCCCGCGGCCATGAACTTCACGGATATCTTCATTCGCCGGCCGGTGCTCGCCACCGTCGTCAGCCTGTTGATCCTGGTGCTGGGCCTGCGCGCCTACGAAGTCTTGCCGGTTCTGCAATTCCCGCGCACCGAAAACGCTATCGTCAACGTGACCACGATCTACTACGGCGCCGATCCCGAGGTGGTGGCCGGCTTCATCACCACGCCGCTGGAAAACGCCATCGCCCAGGCCAACGGCATCGACTACATGACATCGGTCAGCCAGAGCGGGGTGAGCACGATCACGGTGTATCTGCGGCTCAACTACGATGCCGACAAGTCGCTGACCGAGATCAATACCAAGGTCAATTCAATTCTCAATCAGCTGCCGGCCGGGACGCTGCAGCCGATCCTCACCGTGAAGATCGGCCAGACCATCGACGCCATGTATCTCGGCTTCAACAGCGATACGCTCGAGCCGAACCAGATCACCGACTACCTGACGCGCGTGGTGCAGCCCAAGCTGCAGGCGGTCGCCGGCGTGCAGACGGCGGAACTGCTCGGCCAGAAGGTGTTCGCCTTGCGCGCCTGGCTCGATCCGCAAAAGCTCGCGGCGTACGGGCTGACGGCGACCGACGTCAGCCAGGCGCTTACCGCCAACGACTACATATCCGGTATCGGCAGCACCAAGGGTCAGATGGTGCAGGTCAATCTGACCGCCGCGACCGGGCTGCATTCTGCCGATGAATTCCGCAACCTCGTGGTCAAACAATCGAACGGCGCCGTAGTGCGTCTGAAAGACGTCGCCACCGTCACGCTCGGCGCCGAGGACTACGAATCGGAGGTGGGCTTCGACGGCAAGCAGGCGGTTTATATCGGCATCCAGGTCGCGCCGACCGCCAATCTGCTCGACGTGATCGACGGCGTGCACCGGGTATTTCCGGAAATCGAAGCGCAGCTGCCGCGCGGGCTCAACGGCAAGATCGTCTACGATTCCACCAAATTCGTGAACGCGGCGATCCACGAGGTCATCTTCAGCCTGCTCGAGGCTTTGGGCATCGTCACCCTCGTCGTTTTTCTGTTTCTCGGCTCGGTGCGTTCCTCGCTGATACCGACCGTCGCCATTCCGCTGTCGCTGATCGGCACCTTCATCATCCTGCTGGCGCTCGGCTATTCGATCAATCTCTTGACGTTGCTGGCGCTGGTGCTGGCCATCGGTCTGGTCGTCGACGACGCCATCATCGTGGTGGAGAACGTCAACCGCCATCTTGAGGACGGCATGGCGCCGGTGGCCGCCGCCGTCGCCGCAGCGCGCGAGCTCGGCGGCCCGATTATCGCGATGACCGTGGTGCTGGCTGCGGTCTACGTGCCGATCGGCTTCCAGAGCGGGCTGACTGGCGCGCTGTTCGCGGAATTCGCCTTCGCGCTGGTCGGCGCCGTGACCGTTTCCGGCATCATTGCGCTGACGCTGTCGCCGATGTTGTGCTCGCGGCTGCTCAAGGCTCCCGAACCCGAGCACCGCGGCTGGGAGGCCTGGTTCACCTATTACGTCGACCGCAGCTTCGCCTGGCTGCGCGGCGCCTACGAGCGGCGTCTGCATGCCAGCCTGAACTATCTGCCGGTCACCGTGGTATTCGCGCTGATCGTCCTGAGCAGCATCTATTTTTTGTTCGCCACCGCCAAGACCGAGCTGGCGCCGCAGGAGGATCAGGGCGTCGTCATCACCCAATCGATCGCGGCGCCGGACGCCACGCTGCAGCAGCGCCAGCTCTATTCGCGCCAAGTGTATCAGATTTTTACGCAGCATCCGGAGACCGACCACGTCTTCCAGATCGACGTGCCCGGCCAGTCGATCGCCGGCATGGTGTTCAAGCCGTGGGACGAGCGCGCGAAGACCACCAACCAGCTGCAGCCGGTGATGCAGCAGGAGCTGAACAAGGTCGCCGGCGTGCGGGTCGTCGCCTTTCAGCCGCCGCCGCTGCCCGGCAGCATCGGCTTGCCGGTTCAGTTCGTTCTCGTCACCACCGATCCGTTCGCGCGGCTGTATGACATCGCGCAGCAATTTCTGCAGCAGGCGCGGCAGAGCGGCATGTTCATCTTTCTCGATTGCGATCTGAAAATCGACAACCCGCAATCCAACGTGATCATCGATCGCGACAAGACCGCGCAACTCGGGCTGAAGATGAGCGACGTCGGCGCCGCGCTCGGCGCGATGCTCGGCGGCGGCTACGTCAACTACTTCAGCATGAGCGGACGCTCCTACAAGGTGATCCCGCAGGTTGGGCAGCGCTTTCGCTTGAATGCGCGGCAATTGCTCGACTACTACATCCGCACCGCCGACGGCACGCTGGTGCCGCTGTCGACGATCGCCACCGTTTCGACCAAGACCGTCCCGGAATCGCTCAACCATTTCCAGCAGCTCAACAGCGCGACGATCCAGGGCGTCACCATGCCGGGAGTCGCCCAGGGCGACGCGCTGGCGTTTCTGCAGACTTTGTCGAAGCGCACGCTGCCGCAGGGCTATTCGATCGATTACGGCGGCTTGAGCCGGCAATACGTCCAGGAGACCAGTGGCTTCGTCACCATGTTCGGCTTCGCGCTGATCATCATTTTCCTGTCATTGGCGGCGTTGTTCGAGAGCTTCCGCGATCCGGTCATCATCCTGGTCTCGGTGCCGATGTCGATTGCCGGCGCGCTGATCTTCGTCAGCGTCGGCATCGGCGGCGCGTCGCTGAACATCTACACGGAGGTCGGGCTGGTCACGCTGATGGGCTTGATCAGCAAACACGGCATCCTGATCGTGCAGTTCGCCAACCATTTGCAGGCCGAAGGCCGCTCGAAGCGCGAGGCGATCGAGCTGGCTGCCGGCATCAGGCTGCGGCCGATCCTGATGACGACGGCGGCGATGGTGCTCGGCGTGGTGCCGCTGATCACCGCGACCGGCGCCGGCGCGGTATCCCGCTTCCAGATGGGACTGGTCATCGCTTCGGGCCTTTCGATCGGCACGTTGTTCACGCTGTTCGTGGTTCCGGCGGTGTACATGCTGCTCGCGGCCGATCATTCGGCGCCGGCGGTGGCTGGCGGGGCGCACATTTCCCCCGCGCACGCCGCTCCCGGCGCGTGAACTTTAGCCCGGGTCGATCGCAGAAAGCGGACAGGCGTAATGGCAGACTGGAGCGCAGGGCAATACCTCAAATTCGAGGATGAACGCACGCGGCCGCCGCGCGATCTTTTGGCCCGGGTGCCGCTGCAGCAGCCGCGGCTCGTGGTCGATCTCGGCTGCGGGCCGGGAAACTCGACCGCGCTTCTGGCCGAACGCTTTCCGCAGGCCGAGATCGTCGGCATCGATTCTTCGCCCGACATGCTGGCAAAGGCGCGCCAGCGGTTGCCCAATTGCATATTCATCCCCGCCGATATCGCCACCTGGACGCCGCCGCCGCGCACTGATCTCATCTTCGCCAATGCGGCATTCCAGTGGGTGCCGAATCATCCGCGGGTGCTGCGCCGGCTGCTTGAAACGCTGCCGCCAGGCGGCGTGCTCGCCGTGCAAATGCCCGACAACACGCGCGAGCCGGCGCATGTGCTGCAGCGCGAGGTCGCCGCCAGCGGACCGTGGGCGAACGACCCGGCGGTCAAGGCCGCCGCGCGCGCCGACCTGCCGCCGCCCGAAACTTATTACGATCTGCTCAAGCCGGTCAGCGCGCAGCTCGATACTTGGCACAGCGTCTACCATCACGTCATGGCGACGCCGCAGGCCATCGTCGAATGGTTCAAGGGCTCCTCGCTGCAGCCATTCCTGGCGCCGCTCGATGCCGCCGCGCGCGAACAATTCTTGGCCGCCTATACGGAAAAAATCGTCGGCAGCTACCAGCTGCGTTTCGATGGCAAGGTGCTGCTGCGATTTCCCCGGCTGTTCATCGTGGCGGTGCGATGAAAAACGGCTTCGTCAACCCGGCTTGCTCGCGTCCGCCGCTATTTGGCATCCGGAGACGGCGGATTTGTTGAATCGGATAGCCAGGAGGCGATCACGTTCCACGCCGCATTTTTGATCGTCACCAAAGGCGGATTGTCGAGCTCGGCGGTTGACTGAACCCGCTGGTTACAACCGTCCACCAGGACGGAAATCTTGACCTCACCATCGGTGTGATAGGCGTCGCCTTCGCCGTTACGGCCGTTGATCGTGGGGCCGATGCCAGTCACCTCGTAGATTTTCTCGGTGACTTTCGCGTTCCTGAGACCGGCGGTCAGCAGCTCCCGGTCGGCGTCGATATCGGCGGCAATATGGTGGGTAATCCGCCCATCGTCGTGGCTTAAGCCGACGCCGCGGTCGAAGGTCGCTGCACCGAGCCAGACCGCTCGCCCCTCCTGTCCGCGGTCGAGCACTTGCCAGAGCCGAACGTGATGGCGCCGGTTGGCGCTGGCGCCGACCGGTTTTTCGAACGCCAGGTCTTCGCGTCTGTCCTGGTAATAGAGATGACTGACCGGGGCGTCCGGATAAGGCCGGCGCAGCAGGACGCTGCCGACAATCTCGATGCTCGATCGCAGCGTGATCGGATCGGCCGGGTACCACGCTGCGGCATTCATGGCGCACAGCACGTCCTCTTTCGCTCCGACCAGACCGACATTAATCGGGTCGCCCGGGATGCCGGCGGCGGTGCGCGTGAGCATGGTGACGCCGGCAAGCGCCCTTTGGTGCTCGTAATGCCGCCAAGTCAGCGGCAGCACGACGTAGGCCGAAAATCCGTAGAGCCCGACCGCGGCCAGGAGGCCGGCGACCGCAAGTCCCCATTTCAAATGAACTCGGCGAAGGACCATTGACCCGCCACAAAGTTTGCCGAAAGACGGCGGCTCTTTCAACAAGCGGAATCGTCGAATATCAAGACGCAAACATAGCGCCCTTTCCCGCTCCACGATGGTACGCCGATGATGATTCCCCTGCGGGCTCTCGCGCTTGCGGCGCTTGCCGCGGTCGCCTGCATGCAAGGCGCGCGGGCGGCAAACGCCGCCGATGCGGCGTTCCAGGCTTGGCTGCAATCGCTGTGGCCGCAGGCGCAAGCGCTTGGCGTGTCGCGCGCCACGTTCGAGACGGCGACGCGCGGGCTCGAGCCCGATTTGTCGCTGCCGGAGCTGGTCATTCCCGGGCGGCCGGAACGAAAGGAGCCGGGGCAGCCGGAATTCGTCGAGACGCCAGCGGTTTATCTGAAGGAGACGACGTTCGATCGCTTGGCGGCGCAGGGCCGCAAGCTCAACGATCAATACCGGCCGACGCTAACCGCGATCGAGCGGCAGTTCGGCGTCGCGCCGACCGTGGTGCTGGCGATCTTCGGCCGCGAGACCGACTACGGCCGCGCTCGCGACACCTACAACGCCGTCCGCGTGCTGGCGACGCAGGCCTATTACGGCAAGCGCAAAGAAAAATTCCGCGACGAATTTTTGCTGGCGCTCAGGATGCTCGACCAGGGCTACGTCAAGCTCGCCGACATGAAAAGCTCCTGGGCCGGCGCCATGGGGCTGACGCAGCTCTTGCCGTCGGAGTTCTACAAATACGCCGTCGACTTCGACGGCGACGGCCGCCTCGACATCTGGAACTCGGTGCCGGACGCGCTCGCCTCGGCGGCGAAGCAACTCGTCGACAAGGGTTGGCAGCGCGATCTGCGCTGGTCCTATGAAGTCCTCGCGCCGAACGACGTCGATTGCACGCTCGGCGTTCCGGACAATACGCTGCCGATCGGCGAATGGCTCAATAAACGCGGCTTTGTCCCGGCCTATGGCCGCAAGCTGTCGCCGGCCGAGCGCGCCGAGCCGGCTTCATTGCTGCAACCGGCCGGGCTTTACGGGCCGGCCTTCCTCGCCACCAAGAACTATTTTGTCATCAAGGAATACAATTTCTCCGATCTCTACGTCTTGTTCGTCGGTCATCTCAGCGACCGCATTCTCGATTCGCGGCCGTTCGAGACGCCGTGGGGCAAGGTGGCGCAGCTTCCCACCCGCGATCTCGACCGCATGCAGCAAATCCTTACCGCCGGCGGCTATTACCATGACAAGATCGACGGCAAGGCCGGGATGAAGACCCGCGCCGCGCTCGGCGAGTATCAGAAGCGCAACGGGCTCAAGGTCGACTGCTGGCCGACCGCCGCGCTGTTGGCGCATATGGAGGCAAGCGGCCGCTAGTGCACACGCTCGGTATTGACTCCTTTTCCGTGCCTCGATCGTCCTAGTTATATCTAAACACTGGAGGATACCCATGAGCCTCAAAGATAAGACTATCGTCGTCACCGGCGGAAGCCGCGGCCTTGGTTTGGGACTGGTCGAGGCCCTGGTTGCGCAAGGCGCGAGCGTGACGGTTGTCGCCCGCGACTCCGAGGCGCTTAAGTCTGTCCGCGCCCGTCTCGGCGTCGCCACGATCTCCGCCGACGTGACGGACGAGAGTGCCGCCCACCGCATCCTTGCCGAGGTCCGCCCCGACATCCTGGTGCTCAACGCCGGCGCGACTCCGCGCATGGGCCGGTTGGACCAGCTGAGCTGGGCGGATTTTACCGCGACCTGGGAGACCGACGTCAAGGCCGGGCTCTATTGGCTGCAGGCGGCACTCAAGCTGCCGCTCAAGCCCGGAAGCCGCGTCCTGGTGGGATCGAGCGGCGCGGCCGAGAATGGATCGCCGATGTCGGGCGGCTACGCCGGCGCCAAGCGCATGCTCTGGTTCATGGCCAACTACGCCAACGGCGTCTCGCAGCAGAAGAATCTCGGGATCCGCTTCCAGGCGATCGTGCCGCGGCAGATCGTCGGCGACACTGGCGTCGGCAACGCGGGCGCCAACGCCTACGCGCGCGCCATGGGCATCGAGCGCGAGGCGTTCCTGGCCCGGTTCGGCGCCCCGCTGCCGCCCCCCGGGCGTTCGGTGACTATCTGGTCGCGGTGCTGGACGATCCGCAGTACGCCAAAGGCGTCGCCTTCGGCTTGAAGGGCGATACCGGCATCACGGTGCTCGAGGGAGAAGCGGCTTGAGCGAAGGCCCATCCTCGCCGCCCAATCCACCGTTATCGGCGCGCCACGCCGAGCTCCTGGCGCTCGCCGACAAGCTGCGGCCGGAGCTTCACCGCTACTGCGCGCGCCTGATGGGCTCGGTGATCGATGGCGAGGATGTGGTGCAGGACACCTTCGCCCGCGCCTTCGTCGCGCTCGACGAAATGGAGGAGACCCCGCCGCTGCGCGCTTGGCTGTTCCGGATCGCTCACAACCGCGCGCTTGACCTGTTGCGCAGCCGCGCGATACGCGCGGCGGAGCCCATCGAGGCGGCCCAGGAGGTCGCCGATCCGGAGAGTCCAGATCCTGTGGAGGTGCTGATGCGGCGGGAGGCGGTCGAGACGGCGGTGTCGCGGTTCGTGGAGCTTCCGACCGTGCAGCGCAGCGTGGTGATCCTCAAGGACGTGCTCGACCAGTCTCTGGAAGAGATCGCCGCCATGCTCGACCTCACGGTCAACGCGGTGAAGGCTCACCTCGCCCGCGGGCGGGCCCGGCTCAAGGCCATCAACGCCCAGGCGCCGGCGAAGCCCGCGCCGCGGCCGCCGTCACCCGCCGTGGCGCGCTATGTCGCCCTGTTCAACCGGCACGACTGGGACGAACTGCGCGCGATGCTGGCCGACGACGTGCGGCTGATCCAGTCGACGTACCCGCTGCGCGCCGGCGCCGCCGACGTGGGCATGTTCTTCGGCATCTATTCGCGCAGCGCCCCGGTGCGGCTCGCCCCCGCCTGGCTCGATGGCCGCGAGGTGATCGCGGTCTACGAGCATCCTCAGGCGGTGAAGCCCAGCTATTTGATGTGGCTGGAGTGGACGGACGGCCGGATCAGCTTCATCCGCGACTACCGTTATGTCCGCTACGTCGTCGACGACGCTGAGCTGGTTCTGGCGCAGGAGACCGCGTAAGACGCCGCGCCTCCGAGCGAGGGCACCGCCCAGGGATGAACCGCGCTCCGCGCTTGGCGAGTATCAGAAACGCAACGGTCTCAAGGTCGACTGCTGGCCGACCGCCGGGCCGCTCGCGCAGATGGAGGCGAACGATCGATGATTAATTTCGCGTCTGGAAATCGTTGCAACTGGGCCGCGGCTAGTGCTTTGATGATGATGCCAATGCTCTGGGTTACTTCCGCTTTGGGGGCGTAACCGACATGGGCGGACTCGTTGCTGGCTCTGCCCGGTCGCTTTTGACTCTTCTTTGACTCTTTTCACAACCGACCTCGGTTTCCCAGGCCCCTTCACTATTTTACCGAGCATTGATAGGCTCTCACACCCACCAGCTCGAGAACCTCGGATGACGATCTGCGAGGAGGATCGCGGTGCGAGAGATTGCTGACTGGCTTGAAAAACTCGGCATGTCTGAGTATGCGCAGCGCTTTGCTGAAAACCGCATTGATTTCACTGTCCTTCGCGACTTGACCGATCAAGACCTGAAAGACATCGGTGTCGCGCTCGGCGATCGCCGGAAAATTTTGCGCGCGATTGACGAGTTGGGGAACGCCGCGGGCACCACGGAGCTGGCACGGCAGCAGGGGCCGGTCGCCGTGCGGTTGCCCACGCCGACCGCGACGACAGCGACTTTAGCGACCACGGCGACTTTAGCGACCACGGCCGAAACCGCCGGCGAACGCCGCTATCTGACGGTGATGTTCTGCGATCTAGTAGACTCGACAAGCATCTCGGCGCAGCTGGATGCTGAGGACTGGCGCGAGCTCGTCGGCGCTTATCTCGATGCCGCTTCGGCCGCAGTGACGGAAATGGGCGGCCATGTTGCGAAAAAACTTGGCGATGGCCTCCTTACGCTGTTTGGCTATCCGGTCGCGCATGAGAATGACGCCGAGCGCGCGGCGCGGGCGGCGCTCGCCATTCAGCGGGCCATCGCCGACTTGAACCGCCGGAACGCCGGCACCGGAAGGCCGGAGTTGACCGCCCGCATCGGTCTCGACACCGGGCTGGCGGTGGTGGATGCGGCCGGCGAGATTTATGGCGATGTCGCCAACATCGCCGCCCGCGTGCAGGCGCTAGCGGAGCCGGGCGCGGTGCTGGTCACCGCGCGGGTGCAGCGCCAGGTCGCCGGACTTTTCGTGGCGGAAGAGCGCGGCACGCAAACGCTCAAGGGCGTGCCCGAGCCGACGGCGCTGTTCCGGCTCGTCCGCGCCAGCGGCGGCGGACGCCGCTCCGGGCAGCGCAATCTCACGCCGCTCATCGGCCGCGACGACGAGATGGCCATGCTCTTGCGGCGCTGGCATCGGGCGCGGGCGGGCGACGGACAATTGGTGATGATCGTCGGCGAGCCGGGCTTGGGCAAATCGCGGCTGATCGAGGAATTTCATGCCCGGCTTGCCGACACGCCGCACACCTGGGTGGAATGGAGCTGCTCGCAGCTGCTGCAGAACACGCCGCTGCACCCGATTGCCGAATGGGGCCGGGCGCGCTTCGGCGGCGCCGACGTACCGGCGGAGCGCCGGCTCGCCGAATTGGAAAGCGCGCTGGCGCAGGTCAAGCTCGACCCGGCGGAGATGGTGCCGCTGATTGCGCCGCTGCTCGACATGCCGCTGCCGGCGCAAAGAGCACCGAAATTGTCGGGCGAGGAACTACGCCGCCGGCAATTGGCGGCGCTGACCAACTGGGTGATCGCGGGCGCGAAGGTGCAACCGGTAGTACTGGCCTTCGAGGATTTGCACTGGGCCGATCCGACAACTCTCGATGTTTTGCGCGGCATCGCAGAGCGGGGCGCGCTGGCGCCGCTCTTTATCGTGGCGACGACGCGGCCTGAATTCCGCCCGCCCTGGAGCATGCGCTCGCATCACGGCACCATCTCGCTGGCGCCGCTCGACCGCGCCCAGGTACGTGACATGGTCGGCGAACTCTCCGCGCGCCACGCACTGCCGCGTGATGTGGTGGAGGACGTCGCCGCGCGCACTGGCGGCGTGCCGCTGTTCGTCGAGGAAGTCACCCGGCTTTTGCTAGAGAGTGGCGAGCAGGGCGGCATGCACGCGATCCCGCCGACATTGCAACAATCGCTGATGGCGCGGCTCGACCGGCTCGGCCCGGCGCGCGACGTGGCGCAGATTGGCTCGGTGATCGGCCGTGGCTTTTCCTACAAACTGCTGCGCGACGTGGCCGCCATGGATGATTTGCCGCTGCAGACGGCGCTGGAGAAACTCGCCGACGCCGACATCGTGCTGGTGCAGGGCCTGCCGCCGGAGAGCGACTATCGCTTCAAGCACGCGCTCATCCAGGACGCAGCTTACGAGAATCTGCTCAAGAGCCGCCGACAGGTGCTGCATCGCCGCGTCGCCGAGATTCTACGCGACCGTTTCGCCGACACCGCCGCCGCCGAGCCGGAAGTGCTCGCCTATCACTTCACGCAAGCCGGCATGACCGACGCCGCGATCGAATGGTGGGGCAAGGCCGGCGACCAGGCGCTGCGCCGCTCCGCTTTCCAGGAGGCGATCGCGCACCTCGGCAAGGCCATCGAGATGGCGGACAAGGAGGGCAATGCTGCGCCGCGCGCCGGAGTCGAAGCCGGCTCCGTGGGCCAACGGGCGAAATTACAAACGAGTTACGGCCAGGCCCTGATCTGGGGTAAGGGCTACTCCGCCCCGGAGACGGCTGCTGCGTTCGCGCGCGCCCAAGATCTCGCGGCGAGTACTGGCAATGCCGCTGCGCAATTTGAAACTTATTACGGGCAGTGGGGGGCGAGTTTGTTGCGCGGCGACCTGCGAAGGGCCCGCGGAATTGCCGAAACCTTCCTGCGCGAGACGGAAGCTGGCGGGCCAACCTTGGAAGCGGGTGTCGCGCTGCGCACCTTGGGCCTGACATGTTTCTATCAGGGCGAACTTGCCAGAGGCCGGGCGCTGCTCGACGACGCCCTGAAGATGCATGACCCTGAACGCGATCGTGCTGCCAGATTCCGCTTTGGCATGGACTCGGACGTCTCGGCGATGGCCTACCTCGCCTGGGCGAATTGGTTGATCGGCGACGCCGCGGCTGCTTGCGAGCTGATCGACACCGCGGAAAAACGCGCGCTCGATGATGCCCATGTCCCGACGCTCGCCCAGTGCACGAACTTCAAGGCGAATCTCCATACCCTGCGTGGCGATGCCAGTTCCGCTCTACGAGACGCGGAAACACTTGGCGAGCTCAGCCAGAAGCATGGCATGCCGATGTACAGCGCGCTCGGAACGACGTACCGGGGCTGGGCACGCTCGCGGCTCGGCGATCGCACGGGAGCGCTCGCGGACATGCGTGCGGGGCTGGCGGCCTTTTCTGAGCAAGGAGCCCAGCTTTATGGGCCGCTGGTCCGAGGCCTGCTTTCCGAGATTGAAGCCGAAGGGGAGAGCGCGGAAGGAGCCTTGACCCGGATCGACGAAGCGCTGGCGCTGGCGGGCGAGACGGGTGAGCGCTGGACCGACGCCCTGTTGCATCGCATCCGCGGCGAGATTTTACTGAAGCGCGATCCGGCGAAGACGGCGCCGGCCGAGGAAGCTTTCCTCGCCGCCATCGCCATTGCGCAACAACAACAGGCGAAAAGCTTCGAGCTGCGCGCGGCGCTCTCGCTGGCGAAGCTTTATCAATCGACCAACCGTGCCGCCGACGCCCACGCCGTGCTCGCTCCGGCGCTTGAAGGCTTCTCGCTGACGCCGGAATTCCCCGAGATCGAAGAAGCACAAACGCTGCTCGCTGCACTCGCCGAAACCGACGAAGTGAAAAACGCCGCCGCGTCGCGTCAGCGTCGGCTGAAATTACAGACCAGCTACGGCCAAGCGATGCTGCATGCGCGCGGCTATAGCGCACCGGAGACGACAGCCGCCTTCGCTCGTGCCCGCGAGCTGACCGCCGGAATCGAGGATCCCGCCGAGCGCTTCTCGGTTTATTTCGGCCTATGGGCCGGGAGTTTCGTAGGTGGCGAGTTCGCGGCTACACGGGAAATCACCGATATCATGCTGCGTGAAGTCGCGGCGCGGCCGCTATCGCCAGAAGCCTGCACGGCGATGCGCCTCAACGGCAACGCGAATTGGCTTGCGGGAAAATTCGTCGACGCGCGCGCTGAGCTGGAGCGCGCGCTCGCCATGTTTGATCCGGAACGGGATGCCGATCTCGTCATTCGTTTCGCCCAGGATGTCGGCGTCGCCATCATGGCCTACTTGGCCTTGGCGCTCTGGCCGCTGGGCGAGGTCGATCGGGCGCGCAAAATCGCCACGGAGATGATAGCGCGCGCGACCCAAATCGGCCACGTCGGCAGCACCGTCTATGCGCATTCCCACTTCGCCTTATTCGAAATGATGCGCCGGGATCGTGTCGCGACGGGGCGGCATAGTGAAACTCTCGTCGAGCTGGCGCGCGTACACCAAATGCCGATGTTTAGCGGCTTCGGTGCTGCCATGGCCGCATGGTCGCGCTCGGATTTGGATAATCCACGTACCCGCTTGGGCGATATGCGCGCCGGGATCGCGGCCTGCCGCGAACGAGGCATCGGCCTTAGTGTGCCGCTGTTCGTGATGCTGCTGGCCGAAGCGGAAGCGGAAGCAGGCGAGGTCGAAACCGCGCTCGCCACCATCGACGACGCTATCGCCGAAATCGGGCGTGACGGCCAGCGTTGGTGTGAGTCAGAAGCGCAGCGCATTCGCGGCGAGATTTTATTGAAGCGCGATCCGGCAAATACGGCACCGGCCGAGGAAGCCTTCCTCGCCGCCGGCGCTGTCGCGAGGGAGCAGAAGGCGCGGAGCTTCGAACTGCGCGCGGCACTCTCGCTGGCGAAGCTTTATCAATCGACCGGCCGGGCCGCCGACGCGCACGCTGTGCTCGCCCCCGCGCTCGAAGGCTTCTCGTCGACGCCGGAATTTCCCGAGATCGAACAAGCGCAAACGCTGCTCGCCGCTCTTGCCGAAACCGACGAGGTGAAAAGCGTCGCCGCGGCGCGCCAGCGCCGACTCCATCTGCAGACCAGCTATGGCGAAGCGCTGCTGTGGTCGAAAGGCTATGCCGATAAAGAAGCCAAGGCCGCTTTTGCACGTGCCGCAGAACTCGCCAGCGGAATCGAAAATACCGCCGAGCGGCTCAAAATCTACTATGGCCAATGCCTTGGGAATTTGCTGCGCGGCGAATACGCCTCGGCGCAGAATCTTGCCGAGGGTCTTCTTCGCTTTGCTGAACGTAGAGGGCGAGCACAAGAAGCGGCATTTGCTCGGCGCGTTTTAGGTTTGACGCATCATATGCAGGGCGCTTTTGCAGAGGCCCAAACGCTGCTTGAACAAGCGCTGAACAGCTCAGATGGCGATGGCGAATTCCGCGCCGGGCCCGACATGATCGTCGCCGCCAAAGCTTACCTCTCCCACACCGCTTGGGTTCGCGGCGAATTTGTACGGGCACGAAGCCTGATCAACGAGTCTGTTGCGCGCGCAGTGTCAGCCTCGGATATTCCCGATCAGTGCACGGCCTACAGTTACGAGAGTGTCTTCGCGATATTGCGAAACGACGCGGAAGCAGCGCGTGGCGCCGCGGAAAGGCTGATCGCGGTCGCTCAGGAGCATGGTGTCAAATTATTCTTGCTTGTGGCTCGCGTCTACGCAGGCTGGGCGCGGGCCCGGCTGGACCGAAGTTCGGCCAACCGGAGAGGATTTCAACAGTCTCTGGCGGCCTACACGGAGGAAGGAAATAAATACTATGTGCCTCTCTTCTTAGGCCTCCTCGCTGCGGTCGAAGTGGAAACTCAAAGCGAAAAAGAAAGCGCCCTGGCGCGCGTTGATGAAGCGCTGGCGCTGGCGCAGCAAACTGGAGAACACTGGACTGACGCCTTCCTGCATCGTATCCGCGGTGAAATTTTATTGAAACTCAATTCGGCGAATACGGCGCCGGCCGAGGAAGCCTTCCTCACCGCCATCGCCGTCGCACAACAGCAGAAGGCGCGGAGCTTCGAGCTACGCGCGGCGTTGTCGGTGGCGAAGCTTTATGAGAGCACGAACCGCGCCGCCGACGCCCATGCCGTGCTCATGCCGGCGCTCCAGGGCTTTTCGCCGACGCTGGAGTTTCCGGAGATCGAACAGGCGCAAAGGCTCCTCGGCACGCTGCAAGACGCCGCGGAGTAGAGGGAGAGAGCCAATGAAAGCACATATCGTCGGCGGCGGGTTTGGCGGGTTGGCAGCAGCCGTACTTCTCATCCGAAACGCCGAAGTCTCCGGGCCGGACATCACGATCTATGAGGCGGATGAGAAGCTAGGCGGTGGGTTCTTTCTCGGCGGCAGCGCCGAGAGCGGCTACAACTTGCCGGGCTCCGTTTTTGATAAGGAATATCGGTGCACATTCGAACTGCTCAAGTGGATACCCTCCGCAAGCGATCCTTCCAAGTCCGTCACGGAGGAGTTCTTCGCCTTCAACACCGGCGAGCCGTACTATGATAAGGCGCACATATTCGATCGCGATGGCCACATCGTGCATGGTCCGCGTTTCGGCCTCAGCCTGGGCGACGGGCTCTGCCTCACCCGGTTCATGCTGACGCCCGAAGCGATGATGGAGGGGCGGCGCATCGACGAGTTCTTTTCCCAGCGTTTTTTCTCGACCGAATTCTGGTTCCTCTGGGCGTCGATCATGGGCACGCTGCCTGAGCACAGCGCGATCGAGTTTCAGCGCTACATGAATCGCTTCCTCTACTTGTTCGGGCATATGTCGGACATGACGGGCGTGATGCGCACGCCCATCAACCAGCACCAAGCGTTCATAGAACCGCTGGTTAAGTGGCTGCGCCCGCGCGGCGTGAATTTTTTAACCGGCGCCTTCGTAAAGGACATCGGCTTCGCGCCCTCGCCCGGCCGCATCACCGTCAATCGGCTCGACTATGAACGGGGCGGCGTCGCGATGTCGGTTGCGGTCGAACCGGAGGATCTCGTGCTCGTGACCACTGGATCGCAAGCCGCCGACATGTCCGCAGGATCGATGACCGAAGCGCCTCGTCCGCGGCCTAGCCGACGGACCTGGGCGCTGTGGGAGCGCCTCGCACAGGGACGCACGGATTTCGGCAATCCCGACATTTTCTTCAGTCCGTCCGCGATACGCCTATCGCGCTGGGTGACCTTCACCGTCACCGACACCGGGAGCGAATTCGTCAACCAAATGACCGCGCTGACCGGCAGCAAGCCCGGACGCGGCGGGCTCGTGACGTTGAAGGACTCGAACTGGGTGTTGTCGCTGTCCATCTTCCATCAGCCCGAGATCACCGGCCAGGCTCCAGGCACGAGCCTCTGGTGGGGCTACGGTCTGCATCCGGAGCGCGACGGCGATTACGTTACGAAACCCATGAACCAATGCACCGGCGCGGAGATCCTGGAGGAGACGCTGCGGCACTTGCGGTTCGATAAGCAATTGCCCGCGATCATGGCGTCATCGATCTTGATCCCCTGTGACATGCCCTATGTCAATAATATCTGGCTCCCGCGCAACGGCAGCGACAGGCCGCCCCCGGTCCCGAAGGGTGCGACCAATCTCGGACTCATCGGCCAGTACGTCGAGATGCCCAAGGAAATAGCATTCACCATCGAATGTTCCGTCCGCTCGGCGTGGGTCGTCATTTATACCCTGCTCAAGCGCGGCCCCGCACCGCCGTCTGTCTATCAGGGCCTGTACGACCCGAAGGCGCTGTTCGACGCGCTGAAAGTGTTTGTCTTTCCGTGATCCGCGCCGCTGACCGCAGTCGGCGTTGTCGACCCCCAAGCCATTCGTCGAGAACCTTGAGCGCTATAGCTTGTTGCCCACCACTTCCGCTAGTGGGCCATCACGACATAGGGCCCTGAAACGGTTTTCAGTCGCTTTCGGGGCATCGCGAAATCGCGAAGCCGAACGCCTGGGTGATCTTAAGAGTTCACGGCCTAATCGTCGCCCGGCACGGCGAGCGGCAAGCGGTCATCGTCCTCGCCGGAATAGCCGAGCGCGCGCCGCGGCTTATATTTGACCGAACCGGTGACGCTGGGGTCACCATAATGTTCGCCGTAATGTTGCGCGGCGTAGCGCGCCCGCGCGCGTTCGGCCACGACCTCGCCGGGTATCGCAGCCGGCTCGCAGATGCGGCGGCCGCTGGCGCGCCGCATCAGATCGACGTGGATGTGATTGTAGTGATAGACGTTGGCGCCGGGCGCCAGCACGGTGGTGAATTCCTCGCAGGCCGCCAGCTGCACGTCATGCAGAAAGCCCTGCTCCTCCGGCGTTCCGCGCCAGCCATATTGCACGCTGATCTTGTGGCCGTCGGCGAGCTGGAATTCGGCGATGTCGAGCGCGTTGCCGAAAGCGTGCTCGGAAATTTGCGCGTTTGGATTGCCGTTCATGCCGCGGCAGGAATAGGCCGAGATTTGTTTGATTTCGACCACCGGCTGGCGGAACCAGCGGAGCGCCGCTGGCTGCACCGCCGCCGCGATCCATTTGTCGAGCGCGGAGACGATCGGGCAGGCGAGTGTCGCCGCCGGTTTGACTTCGACCGAGCCGGCGGCGGTCACCATCGGCGCGCGCGGCGGACCGAGCGGTATCGGCTGCTCGGTTGCAAGCGGCGCCGGTTCGGCGCGCTGCGGGTAAGCCGGCGACGAGTAATTCGGCGGCGGATAAGTTGTCGGCGGCGGCATGCTTGAGGGCATGCCGAGCGCGCCGTCATAGGGGCGCGGCGGCCCGGGTTGGTAATCGGCGTCGTCCTCGCCAGGTACGGGAACACCCGGGGCGTAGAGCGACATCGGCGGACCGGCCTGCTGGGAGCCCGGCGGCGGACCTGTCTGCCAGCGATAAACTTGGCCCGGCGTAGTTTGCATCGAACCGGGCGGTGGCGCGCTGTATTGCGGTGACGCGGAGGGCGGCGGCGCGCCATACGGCGGTGCTGCGGAGGGCGGCGGCGCGCCATACGGCGGTGCTGCGGAGGGCGCTGCGCCGTATTGCGGCGGCGGGGCGGATGGCAGCGGCGACAGGGCGTTCGACTGGATCACCGGCCATCGCTGCGGCATGGCTGCGTTGGGGATTGCGCTGGGCGGACGCACCGGCTCGTCATCGTAGCCGAGCGGCGCGCTGTCACCCAGCGCCGACACCCGCAGCGGAAAATCGGCGCCGCAGATGCCCGGACCGCTGATCGCGGAAATGCGCACGCGCTCAGGGCTTTCCTTCACCGCGCCGGAATTGAGGCAGGCGACTTCCGCGTCGTGCCGCCACGGTTCGCGCTCGGCGAACAGGTAGTGGCTGCAGCCGGCGAGCGCGATCAACGCGGCAACGACGGCGGAGCCGAACAGCGACCACTGAACGCCACGCGACATGCGCGGAGAATGCGAGAATTTCCGTTAAGGACTGCTCAATGATGCCGCGCGCGCGTGCGCGTTAGGAGTGCGGTAACCATGCCCCGCGCGTCCGGCCCTTGATCCGGCGCCGGCTTTCGGGCCACATCGCGGACGAGAGCATGATCCGGAAAAAGCCTGCCCGCGGACTTGATCCGAGGGTGGAAGCCGGTTTTCCGAAAAGATCATGCTCCTCTAAAGCGGGGAGGGGTGATGGAACACAATCTGATTGAGGACAGGGACGTCTGATGCTTGCCGCGCTTGACCTGGCCCGCCGCATCGAAGCCGGCGAACTCACCCCGCGTGCTGTCGTCGAACTCTGCGCCGAGGCGATCGCGGCCGACGAGGCCAAGATCGGCGCGTTCGTATCGCTGGACCTCGAGGCGGCGGCGCGTGCCGCGGAAGACCCGCGGCTTGTTGGCACGCCGCTGCGCGGTCTGCCCGTCGGGGTCAAGGACATCTTCGATACCGCCGACCTGCCGACGCAGTACGGCTCGCCGATTTACGCCGGCCATCGGCCGCGCGCCGATGCCGCCGCGGTGGCGATGGTGCGGCGCGCCGGCGGCTTGATTCTCGGCAAGACGGTGACCACCGAGTTTGCCTGGATGGTGCCGGCCGGCACTCGCAATCCGCGAAACCCGGCGCATACGCCGGGCGGCTCGTCGTCGGGTTCCGCCGCTGCCGTCGCCGCCGCCATGGTGCCGATCGCGCTCGGCAGTCAGACCGCCGGCTCCGTCGTCCGGCCGGCGGCGTTTTGCGGCGTCGCCGGGTTCAAGCCGTCGTACCGGCTGATCCCGACCGTCGGCATGAAATGCTTCGCCTGGCTGCTCGACACGGTGGGTCTGTTCGGCGCCGGCGTCGCCGATGTCGCCTTCGCGGCGGCGGCAATCACCGACCGCGATTTGCGCGTCGATCGCGGCGAACCGGCGGCGCCGCGCATCGGACTCATGCGCACGCATCTGTGGCCGCAGGCGAGTGCGGCGATGCACGGCGCGCTCGAAACCGCCGCCCGCGCCGCGCAAGCGGCCGGTGCGACGGTGACCGAGCTGACGCTGCCGTCGATCCTGGAAGAGGCCTACGGCGCGCACGGCACGATTCAGGACTACGAGGTGTTTCGCGCGCTTGCCTTCGAATACGACCGCCATCGCGACGAGCTCGCAACGCCGTTGCGCGAGCAGCTCGACCGCGCCGCGGCGGTCACGGCGGACGAATACGACGCGGCGCGCCGCACCGCCACGCGCGCGCGTCAGGCGCTGCCGGATTTGCTGCGCGAGCACGACGTAATCTTGACACCGTCGGCGCCCGGTGCGGCGCCGCATGGCTTGGGCTCGACCGGCAATCCGGCGTTCAACAAGCCGTGGACGCTATTGGGAACGCCGTGTGTCAACGTGCCCGGATTGCACGAGGGCGAATTGCCGCTCGGCGTGCAGATCGTCGGCCGCTTCGGTCGCGACCGCTTAACGCTGGAGGCGGCGCTGTTCCTGGAACGCGCCATCGCCAAGCATTCGCGCGCTTAATTTACCCTTGCGCGAGCGTTGGAACTTTTCTTAGTCACGCGCGCAACCGTTCATGTGGAAAAATTGTCTGCGGATTTCATGATGTTGGCAGATATGTGTCATGCAGCAAATTTCTGCGGCGATGCAGCAACGGATTTTCTTTTGCCGCTTGCCGCGTTCTGCTAGCCTTTCACTCAGCGCAACTCTGATGGAGGTGCGACGAGTGGACCTTACATTGAGGCTCAATGTTCTGGCGGTGTGCGCCGTGTTCGTGTTCGTTGGCGCGATCTTGCTGGGGGCGTTCTGAGTTTCGGTCCAACGCCAGAGGCCATCAAGGGTCGCCGCGTCCAACCGGCGGTCGAAATTACAGACACCGGAGCAGTCAATGCTCCGGTGTTTGTTTGTCAGGGTTTCATTCCGCCGCACGGCGCGCCAGCGCCAGCGGGTCGTAATTGAGGATCGGCGCCAGCCATTTCTCGGCTTGCGCCAGCGTCCATTTCTTACGCTTGGCATAATCTTCGGCCTGATCGCGCTCGATCTTGCCGACACCGAAATAATAACTGTCGGGATGACTGAAATAGAGCCCGCACACCGAAGCGCCGGGCCACATGGCGAAGCTTTCGGTGAGCCGCACGCCGATCTCGCGCTCGCCGTCGAGCAGCTTGAACAACGTCGCCTTTTCGCTGTGGTCGGGCTGCGCCGGGTAACCGGGCGCCGGCCGGATGCCGCGATATTTTTCGGCAATCAGCTCGGCGGCGGCGAGCGCCTCGTCGGGCGCGTAGCTCCAAAATTCCTTGCGCACGCGCTGGTGCATGCGCTCGGCGAGCGCTTCCGCCAGCCGATCGGCGAGCGCCTTAGCCATGATCGCCGAATAATCGTCGTTGGCGTGCTTGAAGCGCTCGACCACCACGTCCTCGCCCAGTCCGGCGGTCACGGCGAAGGCGCCGATATAATCGGCGAGCCCGCTGGCGCGCGGCGCGATGAAATCGGCGAGCGCGACATTGGCGCGGCCCTCGCGGCGTGCCAGCTGCTGGCGCAGGGTATGCAGGACGGCCGCCGGCGCGTGGCGCGCCTCGTCGGCGAAGATGAGAATGTCGTCGCCCTCGCTGTTCGCCGGCCACAAGCCGATCACCGCGCTGGCGCGGAACCAGCGCTCGGCGGCGATGCGCGCCAGCATCTCCTGCGCGTCGGCGAACAGGCTGCGCGCGGCTTCGCCGACATAGGCGTCGTCGAGGATGGCCGGGAACTTGCCGTTGAGCTCCCAGGTGGCGAAGAACGGCGTCCAGTCGATGAAGTCGACGAGCTCGGAGATTGGAATATCGGCGAAGCGCTGCGTGCCGAGAAAGCGCGGCACCGGCGGCCGATAGTCGCCGGACCAATTGAGCTTCAGCGCATTGGCGCGGGCGTCGACCAGCGACAAGCGATGCTTCGTCTCTTCGCCGCGGGCATGCGCCGCGGCAATGCGGGCATATTCGGCGCGCACCTCGCTAACGATGCGCGTCCTCGTCTCGCGCGAGAGCAGCGAGGAAACCACGCCGACGGCGCGGCTTGCGTCATTGACATAGACGGTCTGGCCGCGGCGGTAGTTGGGATGGATCTTCACCGCGGTGTGCACGCGGCTTGTCGTCGCGCCGCCGATCAATAGCGGCAGGTCGAACCCCTGCCGCTCCATCTCGGCCGCGACATGGCACATCTCGTCGAGCGAAGGGGTAATGAGACCGGACAGTCCGACGATATCCGCCTTTTCCGCAATCGCGGCCTGCAGGATCTTCTCCGCCGGCACCATCACGCCGAGATCGACGACCGCGTAATTGTTGCATTGCAGGACGACGCCGACGATGTTCTTGCCGATGTCGTGGACGTCGCCCTTGACCGTAGCGAGCACGATCTTGCCGGCGGCGGACGTCTGCCCGCTGCCGTCCTTGTCCTGTTCCATGTAGGGCAAGAGAAAGGCGACGGCCTGCTTCATCACCCGCGCCGACTTCACCACCTGCGGCAGGAACATGCGGCCCGAGCCGAACAGATCGCCGACCACGTTCATGCCGTCCATCAGCGGGCCTTCGATCACGGCGAGCGGGCGTGCCGCCCGGCGCCGCGCTTCGTCGACATCGATCTCGATGAAATCGGTGATGCCGTGCACCAGCGCGTGCGACAGCCGCTTCTCCACCGGCCATTCGCGCCAGGACAGATCGGCCTCTTTCTTCTCCTTGCCGTGGCCGCGATGGCGTTCGGCGAGCGCCAGCAGCCGCTCGCCGGCATCGGTCCGGCGGTTGAGCACGACGTCCTCGCACGCCTCGCGCAGTTCGGGATCGAGATCGTCGTAGACCGCGATCTGGCCGGCATTGACGATGCCCATGTCCATGCCGGCGGCGATGGCGTGATAGAGAAACACCGAATGCATCGCCTCGCGCAGCCGCTCATTGCCGCGGAACGAGAAGGACAGGTTGGAGACGCCGCCGGAGACGTGGGCATGCGGCAGGTTCTGCCTGATCCAGCGCGCGGCTTCGATGAAGGCGACGCCGTAGCCGCTGTGCTCCTCCATGCCGGTGGCGACGGCAAAGATGTTCGGATCGAAGATGATGTCCTGCGGCGGAAAACCGACGCGATTGACCAGGATGTCGTAGGCGCGCGCGGCGATCTTGGTCTTGCGCTCGAAGGTGTCGGCCTGGCCCGCTTCGTCGAACGCCATGACCACGACGGCGGCGCCGTAGCGGCGCACCAGCCGAGTGTGATGGATGAAGGCGTCCTCGCCTTCCTTGAGCGAGATCGAATTCACCACCGCCTTGCCCTGCACGCATTTGAGACCGGCCTCGATCACCGAGAACTTCGAGGAATCGATCATCAGCGGCACACGGGCGATGTCCGGCTCCGCGGCGATGAGATTGAGGAACGTGGTCATCGCGTTTGCGGAATCGAGCAGGCCCTCGTCCATATTGACGTCGAGGATTTGCGCGCCGTTCTCGACCTGATCGCGGGCGACGGCGAGCGCGGCCGGGTAATCGCCGGCGGTGATGAGCTTGCGGAAGCGCGCCGAGCCGGTGACGTTGGTGCGTTCGCCGACATTCACGAACGGAATCTCCGGCGTCAGCGTGAAGGGCTCGAGCCCGGACAGCCGCAATAGCGGCGCGACGTTCGGTATCGGGCGCGGCTTCTTGCCGGCGACAGCTTCGGCGATGGCGCGGATGTGATCGGGCGTGGTGCCGCAGCAACCGCCGACAATGTTGACAAGACCTGCAGCGGCAAATTCGCCGATCAGCGCCGCCATAGCCTGCGGGCCTTCGTCGTAATGGCCGAATTCGTTGGGTAGGCCGGCATTGGGATAGGCGCAGATCAGCGTGTCGGCGACGCGGCCGAGCTCGGCGACGTGGGCGCGCATCTCGCGCGCGCCCAGCGCGCAATTGAGCCCGATCGACAGCGGCGCGGCGTGGGCGACAGAATTCCAGAATGCCTCGGGTGTCTGCCCGGAAAGAAGCCGCCCGGAGCGGTCGGTGATGGTGCCCGAGATCATCACCGGCACGCGGATGCCGCACGCTTCCATGACTTCGGCGCCGGCGAAGATCGCGGCCTTGGCGTTGAGCGTGTCGAAGATCGTCTCGATGAGCAGCGCATCGACGCCGCCGTCGATCAGGCCGCGGATCTGCTCGGCATAAGCGATGCGCAGCTCGTCGAAAGTGATGGACCGGAAACCGGGATTGGCGACGTCGGGCGAGATCGAGGCGGTGCGGTTGGTCGGGCCGATGGCGCCGGCAACGAATCGCGCGCGGTCGTCCTCGGCCTGCGCGAAATCCGCGGCCTGGCGCGCCAAACGGGCGCCTTCGAGGTTCAGCTCATAGGCGATCTCCGCCATGGCGTAATCGGACTGCGCGACGCGGGTCGAGGAGAACGTGTTGGTCGAGACGATATCGGCGCCGGCGCGGAAATAGGCGAGATGGATGGCACGAATGGCGTCCGGCCGCGTCAGGTTGAGGAGGTCGTTGTTGCCGCGGACCTCGCGGTTCCAGGCGTCGAAGCGCGCGCCGCGATAGCCTTCCTCGTCGAGGCTCAGCGCCTGGATCATGGTTCCCATGGCGCCGTCGAGCACGAGAATGCGCTCGGCCGCGAGACCGCGCAGCGTCGCTTCTCTGACCGACTCGATCACGGATCCAGCCATCGGGCTACGCTCGCTCGGTCTCGGCGTGAGGTCGCGCGCCGGCGCCACGCTCTTTGCCGGGCCGCAGTCCCAGCAAATGGCAGATCGCGTAGACGAGGTCGGCGCGGTTCATGGTGTAGAAGTGGAAATCGGTGACGCCGTGATCGACCAGATCGAGCACCTGCTCGGCGGCGACGGCGGCGGCGATCAACTTGCGCGTTGCCGGGTCGTCCTCCAGGCCGGCGAAGCGGGCAGCGAGCCAGTCGGGCACCGAAGCGCCGGCGCGCGCCGCGAAATTCTTGGTCTGCGCGAAATTCTGCACCGGCAGGATTCCGGGCACGATCGGAATGTCGATGCCCGCCGCGCGCACGCGGTCGAGATAGCGGAAGTAAAGACTATTCTCGAAAAAGAACTGGGTGATCGCGCGGCTCGCGCCGGCATCGACCTTGGCCTTGAGCATGTCGATATCGGCGGCGACGGTTGCGCTGTCCGGATGTTTTTCCGGATAGGAGGACACCGAGACTTCGAGGTCGGCGATGCGCTTGATGCCGGCGACAAGGTCGGCGGCGTTGACGTAGCCGCCGGGATGCGGGGCGTAGCGCTCGCCGAGGCCGCCGGGCGGATCGCCGCGCAGCGCCACGATGTGGCGCACGCCCGCCTGCGCATAGGCGGCGATCACCGCGTCCACCTCGGCGCGCGTGGCCGCGACGCAGGTGAGGTGCGCCGCCGGCGTCAGCAAGGTCTCGGCGAGAATGCGCTTGACGGTGGCGTGCGTGCGCTCGCGGGTCGAGCCGCCGGCGCCATAGGTGACGGAGACGAAATTCGGCTGCAGCGGCGCCAGCCGTCCGATCGAGTCCCACAACGACCGTTCCATGTCCGCGGTCTTGGGCGGAAAGAACTCGAACGAGACGCCGATGCCGCGCGTCGCGGCGGCGCCCACGAAGCGGCTGGCGCGAGCGCCGCTCATCAGGCCACCTCGCGCTTGGCCGGCGCCGCGAGCGCGATGCGCGGGTCGCGCCCGAGCCACAGCGAAACCGCGATCTTTCCTTCCGGCCCGGGCGGCAGCGTCTGCTGCCGCACGACGTCGAGCCCGGCGGCTTGCATCCACTGCTGCACGGTCTCGGCGGCGAAGCCGAGCCGGCGATGGGCGTGCTCTTCGCGCAGGAATTCCAGATCGTGCGGGGCAAAATCGACGACCAGCAGCCGCCCGCCCGGCCGCAGCACGCGCGCCGCCTCGCGCAACGCCCGCGCGCTGTCGTCGAGGAAGTGCAGCACCTGATGGACGATGACGACGTCGAACGAGTCGCGCGGCAGAGCGAGGTCGTAGATGTCGCCGTGGCGCACGCTGCAGTGCCTGAGCCCGGCGCGATCGAGCCGGGCGCGGGCGAGCGCCAGCATGTCGTGCGAAAGGTCGAGGCCGAGCCCGCTCTCGATGTCGCCGGCGAAAAGTTCGAGCATGCGACCGGTGCCGGTGCCGAGATCGAGCAGCGAACGGATCGGCGCGTCGCCGAGCGCGGCGCGGATCGCCTCTTCGACCGCGGCGTCGGCGACGTGCAGCCGGCGGATGCGGTCCCACTCGGCGGCGTGGCGGCGGAAGTAATTCTGCGCCGCGGCGGCGCGGGCGGCGCGAACGGCGGCCAGCCGCTCGCGGTCGCGGGCGATGGTCGGATCGTCGGGATCGAGCCTTGCAATCAGGGCGCGGGCGATATCGGCGACGCTGCCGCGCTCGCCGAGGCGGAAGAACGCCCAGGATCCCTCGCGATAGCGCTGCACCAGCCCGGCCTCGGCGAGAAGCCGCAAATGGCGGGAGAGGCGCGGCTGCGACTGGCGCAGGATGGCGGTGAGATCGGAGACGGTCAGTTCGGCTTCGGCGATGAGCAGCAAAAGCCGCAGCCGCGTCGCCTCGCCCGCGGCCTTGAGCGTCGCGGTGAGGGCCGAAAATGACAGTTGGGCAGAATCCATCGAACCGGCCGTGGCTTCAAACATTGCTTCGGATATAAAGATATCTTTATGCGCTTAAATTGGCAAGTGCCGTTGGGCGAAAGCCCACAAGAGCGCGATTTTCCGCGGCCGGCCCACCGAACACTGGTGGCCGCGGCGGCTGCATGCCAATTTGCGCTCATGATCGAAGCAAAAGCCGCCGACGAAGCAAACGATCTGCGCGAGGGCGAAGTCGCCGTCGAACTGCCGTCCGGGTTCGATGCCTCGCTCTATTACATCGGCCGCATCCACACCCCGTGGAAGCGGCGCGAGGATTGTCCGAAAAACCCGCGCGAAACGGACGCGGTGTGCACCGTGGTGGTCGACCCGCGCTGGGTCGACGGCCTGCAGGGGCTCGAGACCGTAAGCCACGTGGTCGTGCTTTACTGGATGGACCGGGCGCGGCGCGACCTCGTGCTGCAGGCGCCGCATCATTATGCCGAGCTTCGCGGCACGTTCGCGCTGCGCTCGCCGGTGCGGCCCAATCCGATCGCCGTATCCGTGGCGCGGCTCGTCGGCATCGAGGGCAACACGCTCTCGGTCGTCGGCCTCGATTGCGTGGACGGCACACCGCTCCTCGATCTGAAACCCTATTTCGCCTCGACCGACTCGGTGCCCGACGCCGCAGTCGGCTGGCACGCCGGGCGGAAGCGGTGAACTCGGCTCGGCGTCAAAACAGCGGCGGGGCTTCGCCGACCCGCAACATGCCGAGATAGATCGAACCATCGGCGAAGCGCAGCGGCAGCATAATGGCGGACTTATTGTCGACGGTGGCCGGCTGGCCCATTTTCTTGATGTTTTCGATCAGGCTGGCGTTCGCGGTTTCGCGAACGGCCGCGCCGAGCCCCGGCATCAGCCGGTCGAGGGCCCCCAAACCTTGCCCAGCGGAGAGGTCCGCACCCGCCAGCCGGTCAAGGCCTTGGCCGATCAAACGGTCGATGCCGAGCAGCGGAACGATTTGCTCGAGGCCGACGATGGCGACACGAATGACGCCGTCAAGCTTGCCGTGAGCGTTGACGCTGAGCGTGCCGGCGCCGACGACGATGGCGTCGCCTCGCGTGAAGCGCAGCGATTTGATCTCGACGCCGCCGCCGGCCGCCTGCATCTCGCGGAAGCGATCGACCCACGATTTTGGCGCGAGATCCTTGAAGCCGCGCAGCACGGCATCGAAGTCAACGTCGATCGGGGCGGCGGTCAACGGATGCAACGTCGGCGCCGTGGCACCGGTAAGCTTGAGCGTCGCCTCGATCACCGGATGATCGTTTGGCGCGCCTGCGGCCATGCGGCCTTCGAGGTCCGCCTGCTTGGCCGCGAACAGCATTTCGCCGTTACCGCCGGCAGCGGCGCCGACGCGGCCGAGGTGCGGCGCTTCGAGTGAAACGGATACGCGTTCGGGATTGGGCGGCCGCCCGCTGACGCTCAGGCGCGCGCGCGCCCAGTCGGCGGCGAAACTCGGCGCCTGTCCCAGCTCCGCCAGCGTGAGCGGACCGGCGATGTCGCCGGTCAAGCCGGTTGGATGATAGAGCGCCGCCGCAAAGACCGCGCCCTTCGCCTTGACGGCGTAGGGCGGCTGATTGCTTCTAATCTCGGCTGCGGCATCGGCGCAGCGCGCGGCAATGCCGAACGGAAAACCGCCGATGGACCGCGAGCCGCAGGAATAGACTCGGCCCTCGGCAGCCTCCCGGTCCATCCAGCCGGCCAGCGTGCGGTCGGCGACCGCGGCGGCATTGTACCAGAGCCATACCCACCCGAGCGCGAGCACAATGACGATCGCCACGAGCGCGAGCAGCCGCCGCCATGGGCGGCGGGCGGGCCCGGCGCCGGGCTTGCGCGCCTGCCGGGCCGCCGGCCGCATCATGCTGAGGGGGGATTCGCCTGGCATTGGTCTTCTTCGCCCGCCGACTGCGGCGTTTCAAAGACGAGTGTAGGAACTTCCATACATCGCCCTGGATCGCGCGCCATGGCACGGCCATGATCGGCCTGTTAGCCGAGCGGAAGTCCGGTCAGGAGTCAACGCGGGTGGCCGATCTCATAGACACGCACGAAAATGCCGACCTTTGGGTGTTCGGCTACGGTTCGCTGATGTGGCGTCCCGGTTTCGACTTTCTCGAGCGCGTGCCGGCGCGGCTCATCGGCTTGCATCGGGCGCTTTGCGTCTATTCGTTCGTTCACCGCGGCACGCCGGAGCGGCCGGGTCTTGTGCTCGGCCTCGATCGCGGCGGCATGTGCCGCGGCATCGCCTTTCGCGTGGCCGCCGCCGCACCCGCCAAAACGATTGCCTATCTCCGCGCCCGCGAACAGGTCACCACCGTTTATCTGGAGACGATGCGGCGGATCGAGCTGGAAGAGGAAGCGCGGCGGCAGGTGCGCGCGCTCTGCTTCGTCGTCGACCGCAGCCACGCGCAATATGCCGGGCGGCTCGCGCTCGCCGAATGCGTGCATCATGTCCGGCAGGGGCACGGCCGCTCCGGTCCCAATCGCGACTATGTGCTGGAGACGGTGCAGGCCCTGGAAGCGCTGGGCTATCGCGAGACCGATCTGCATCTGATCGCCGAGCGCCTCAAGGGTGTGCACCAGGCGGAGATCGTAACGCCCTCATCGTAATTCCTGTCTTCCCTCGGCTACCAGCCGCGCCGTCGCTTCCTCGATCACGCCTTGCAGACGGCGGAGAAACGCCCGCTTATCGAGGCCGGACGGAATAGGATCGAGGACTTCGGCAAGCACGGTCCCGGGATAGCGCCGCAGCGAGCGGCGCGGCCAGAACAGGCCGGAATTAAGCGCTACCGGTACGCAGGGAAGCCCGATCTCGGCATAGAGGTAGGCGATGCCCGGCAGGTAGCGCGGCACAGCGCCCGGCGCCCGCCGCGTGCCCTCCGGAAAGATCACGATCTGGCGGCCGCGCGCGGTCTCCTGGCGTGCCAGTGCGGTCATGCGCGCCATCGCCGCTACCCGGCTGCCGCGGTCGATCGGAATCATGCGCGCCTTGCGCGCCAGCCAACCGAACAGCGGAATCCACATCAACTCACGCTTGAGCACGTAGGTCGGGTCGTCAAGGAGCGCGAACAGCGCAAAGGTCTCCCAAAACGATTGGTGCTTGCAGGCGACGATGCATGCTCCCTTTGGGATCTTTTCGCGCCCGCGCCATTCGACGGTGATGCCGCAGACGACGCGCAGCAGCCAGAGACTAGACCGCGCGTAGGCGCGCAACACCGCGAGTATGAACCGATGCGACAGCACGAGGGTCGGCAGCGCGACCAGCATGCGAACGATGATGTTCACATAAAACAGCGCGTTGAACAGAATGGAGCGGGCGAGAAGAGCGAAGGAACGAGACAAAAGATGGTCCGAGTTGGTGAAATCAGCGGGGTGAGCGCGCATCGGAAACGCGATTGTTGCCGGCGTCGGCAGCCAACGAGACCAAGCGCATGCGCAGTTGGGCGAAAAGATATTTGAAATATTCCGACAGCACCAGCCGGGTGGTCGCGCCGTTCGACCACCACGGATCGATGCGCAAGCGGTCGGAGACGACCGGGAACGGGATCAGCGCGACATCGGGAAGCTGGTGCGCGATCTCGGCGCGCGCCCGCGGCATGTGATAGGCGGAGGTGACGATGATGAGCGAATGAAAACCGCGATCCATGGCCCAGCGGCGTGTACCCACGGCGTTGCCCAGCGTGTTGATCGCCGAATAGTCGAGGTCGACGCAGCAGGCCAGCGCGCGGTCGTAGCCGGTGACCTGCCGCGCGATATCGGCGGTGGTCGTTCCGGGGTTGACGCCGGTGATGAGCAGGCGCTTGCCGCGACCGGCCGCCAAGAGTTCGAGCCCGTCAATGACGCGGGAGGTGCCGCCGGTCAAAACCACGATGCCGTCGGCGCTGCGATCGAGCACCACCTCCTGGCTCGGCAGCAGCCAAAGGAAGCCCATGAAGCCGAGGACGATGGCGCTGCCGCCGAGGACGGCAAATTTGACGGCGAAAGATCTGATCCGCCGGGTTTTGACGGCGGCCTTAAGGCTGAGCATCGCCGCGCGCGTCCCAAACGCCCATTTTTGTTCCGACAGCCGACATCGGCATCATAGCGGCAATTCCGGTGGCAAGTTGATCCTGTTTTAAGTCGTTCAGTCGATGGTCTCCAGGGTGCGATTGACTGTGCGGCGCGAAGCCAGCGCCGTGACCATGGCCATCAAACCGATCTGCCCGAGGATCGCCAGGTAACCGGTAACCCCGATGGAGAAATTCCCGAACAGCGCCGCGATCTCGTCGCCCGCCGCACTCCGCGCGAGCCAAGCGTTCACCGCTTCGGAAACGCCGAACAGCAAGATCGCCGCGCCGCCGCCGAGCGCGCCGCCCTTGAAGCCGAGCAGGAGGAAATGGCGCTGGAATTGCCCGGCGATGAAGCCGTCGGTCGCCCCCACGTAATGCAGCACTTCGACGATCGGACGGTTGGTCGCCATTGCGCCGCGGGTGGCGAAAGTGACCGAGAGCACGGTCACGGCCAGCACCAAGGCAAAGACGACAACGCCGGCGGCAACCGCCGCCGCCCCCATGGTGCGCATGCGCTCGATCCAGCGGCGATGATCGTCGAGGCTGGCGGTGGGAACCCGGACTGTGAGCGCCTGCCGCAATGACGAGAAATCCGGCCTGCCGCCGGACGCCAGCTTGACCACGATCAGGCGCGGGATCGGCAGGTCGTTGAGCGCGATGCCGGCGCCGAGCCAGGGCTCGATCAACTGCTGAGATTCTTGCTTGGTATAGGCGCGAACCTCGGCGATGCCGGGACCCGCGCGCGCGATCTCGATGGCATTGCGCACATCCGCCTCGATGTCGCGGCCGGGTGCGGGCCGCACCTGGATGGTGACCTCGCGCCCGACCTCCGATTGCCAGTTGCTTGCAGCGCTCACCACCAGCGTCACGGCGCCCGTCGTCAACGAGGCGAGGAAGGTCATGATGGCGACCACCACGGCCAGCGAACGCCCGGCGATCGAGCTGCGGGGAACGAGCGGCGTCAAGACGGGCGGCGCGCGGACCAGCGCCGCCGCTTGGTCAAGATGGTCCCACGGTTCCGCCATGGTCTCGACCGGTTCAGTCATAGACATGCAGGCGTCCCTCATGCAGGACCAGCCGGCGCGCGTCGTATTCGTCCATCAGCGCGATGTCGTGGGTGGCGATGACGACGGCGGTGCCGGATTTGTTGAGCTCGACGAACAGCCGCAGCAATCGCTGGCCGAGACTGGGATCGACGTTGCCGGTCGGCTCATCGGCCAGCAAGAGCTGCGGGCGCGCGATGACGGCGCGGGCGATGGCCGCGCGCTGCTTCTCGCCGCCGGAGAGAACCGGCGGCAACGCCCCCATGCGCTCGCCCAGTCCGACCCATTGCAACAGCTCGACGACCTCCGACCGGTAGTCGGCTTCCTCCTGGCCGAGAACGCGCAACGGCAGCGCCACGTTCTCGTAGGTGGTCATGTGGTCCAGCAGCCGGAAATCCTGGAAGACGATGCCGATCCTTCGCCGCAGGCTCGCCCGGCCATCCTTGCTCAAGGTCGCCGTGTCATGGTCGAACATGCTGATCAAGCCGCGCGTCGGCCGCAGCGACAGCAGCATCAGGCGCAACAGCGAGGTCTTGCCGGCGCCAGAGGGGCCGGTGAGGAACTGGAAGGAGTGCCCGTCGATCTCGAAGTCGAGGTCGCGCAGCACCTCGGGACCGAGCCCATAGCGCAAGCCGACATTTTCGAACCGGATCACGCCGTCCTCCGAAAAGCCCCCGGGACCTTTAGCGGCGGCCCGCGGCTGATTCGCGGCCTTCTTGCCAGCCTCATACCATGCCGCCCCTATGCTTGCGGGCCGCCATGGTTTCCAATTCGTTAACAAATCGGAGGCTAGGCTTGCCGGGAAGGTGACGCGCCGTTGATTCGCCGATGCTGATCGTTTGCCCGTCCTGCGCTACTTCCTACGACGTGGAGCTGGCGAGCCTGCTCCCCGAGGGGCGCTACGTGCGCTGCCGGCGCTGCCATATGGTTTGGCACGCGGTGCCCAGCCATGCGGACAAGCTCCTCGCCGCCGCGGCGGCGCTTTGCCCCGAGCTGATTCTCGTTGACAGGGCGCTGGCGGCCCCGGCCGAGGCTGCGCAGCCGGAACCTGCCGCTGAAGCGGAGGCCGACATCGCGGGGTTCGATGGAGAGGAAGGCGGCATGCGCGACGACGAGCCGCGGGTGGAGGGCGAATCCTTCGCAGCGGCCGCCGACGATGTGCAGCCGACGGAGGATGGATCGGTCTTCTTGGCGGGTGACGATGCCGAGGCCGCCGAGGACGGATCGTTCTTGCCGGTGGCCGATGAACACGAGCCCGCAGCCGAGGACGAGGCTTTCGCCGACGAGCCGGACGAGTCCGCGGAAGTGGAAGCGCCGCCGATCGCGCCGGTCGATCTCGATCAAGGCCGGCTGCCGATCGAGATCGACGAACAGTCTCGCGCTTATGCGGCCGCGCCGCTGGACGCGATCCGAAGCTTTGCCGGCTGGCCGCCGCTGCCCCGCGTCAGAAGTTGGTCGCCGCCGCGTTGGCCGCTGTCGCGCCTGCACACCGGCATCCTGGCGCTGCTGATTGTCGATTGCATTCTCGTTGGCTGGCGCGGCAACGTCGTGCGCGCCTTCCCGCAAACCGATTCGTTCTACAAACTGGTAGGCCTGCCGGTAAACCTGCGCGGCCTCGCCTTCGACGGCATCACCACGGCCACGGAACGGCACGAGGGCGTGCCGGTTCTCATGGTCGAGGGAAATATCGTCAACAGCGCCCGCAGGTTTGTCGACGTGCCGCGGCTCAAGTTCGTCGTGCGCAATGCCGCGCGGCAGGAAATCTATTCCTGGACCGCCGTTGCATCGCGCACGCCGCTGCCGCCGGGCGAGGCGGTGTCCTTCCGCACCCGGGTCGCCTCGCCGCCGCCCGACGCGCACGACGTGGTCCTTCGCTTCGTCGATCGCCGCGACATTGTCGCGGCGGCACGCTGACCGGCCATGGCGCGCATTCTCATAGCCGAAGACGAGGAATCGTTATGCGCGCTGTCGGCACGGGCGCTCGCGACCGACGGTCATGAAGTCAAGACCGCGGGCGACGGCCGTGAGGCGCTTGATCTGCTTAGTCGCGAAGAGGGCCGCTTCGACCTTCTGCTCACCGACATCCGCATGCCGGTCATGGACGGCATTGCGCTGGCGCTGGCAGCGGCGCGCGATTATCCCGATCTGACCATTCTATTGATGACCGGCTACGCCGATCAGCGCGAACGCGCCCAAGGCCTAGACGCCATCATTGACGATGTGCTGACCAAGCCGTTCTCCGTCGCGGTGCTGCGCGATACGGTCAATGAAGCGCTGGCGGTCAAGACGCGGCACTAACGCTAGAGCGCAATCGCTTCAGATTGAATCGATTGGCGCTCTCATATCTTAGTGGAGCATGATCTTTTCGGAAAACTGGCTTCCACTTTCCCGGATCATGCTCAGCCTTCATCCGAGGCGGCATAAGGCCGCGGCAGCGGCTCGACCGGCAGGTCGGGGTGCGGCCGGCCGAAATCGGGCGCCGGCGAATCCTGTCCGATTTGCACGATGCCGCGGCGGATGGCGCGGGTGCGGGTGAAATGCGCAAACAACGCCTCGCCGTCGCCGCGGCGGATGGCGCGGGTGAGCTGCGATAAATCTTCGTTGAAGGTGCCGAGCATTTCCAGCACGGCATCCTTGTTGGCCAGGAACACGTCCCGCCACATGGTCGGATCGGACGCGGCGATCCTGGTGAAATCGCGAAAGCCGCCGGCGGAGAATTTGAGCACCTCGGAGCGTGTCACTTCGGCGAGCTCGTCGGCGGTGCCGACGATCGTATAGGCGATCAGGTGCGGCAGGTGGCTGGTGATCGCCAGCACGAGGTCGTGGTGCGCAGCCGGCATGGTCTCGACGGTGGCGCCGAGCGCGCGCCAGAACGCGGCCAGTCTTTCGATGGCGGCGGGATCGGCGCCGTCCGGCGGCGTGAGGATGCACCAGCGGCCGACGAACAAGGACGCGAAGCCGGCATCCGGGCCGGAATTCTCAGTGCCGGCGACCGGATGCGCCGGGATGAAATGCACGCCCTCGGGCAGATGCGACGCCATGTCGCGAATGACGGCGCCCTTGACCGAGCCGACATCGGAAACGGTCGCGCCGCGCGCCAGATGCGGGCCGATCTCGGCGGCGACGTCGCCGCAGGCGCCGACCGGAACGCAGACGATGACCAGATCGGCGCCCGCGACCACAGCCGCATTGCTCTCGACCACCTGGTCGGCAAGGCCGAGCTCGGCGACGCGGCGGCGCGTTTGCGCCGAGCGCGCCGTCGCCACGATCTCGCGCACGGCGCCTTGCACGCGGGCCGCCCGCGCGATCGAGGAGCCGATCAAACCGACCCCGATCAAGGCGAGGCGATTGAACAGCGGTGCGGATTCGGTCACGGCGTCACACCGGCTTCGCCAAAAAATCCTTGAGCGCCGCGACCACGAGCCGATTAGCCTCCTCGGTGCCGACGCTCATGCGCAGCGCGTTCGGCAGTTTGTAGGGGCCGAGCTGGCGCAGGATGAGCCCGCGCGCCGACAGGAAGGCGTCCGCGTCCTTGGCGGTACGGCCCTTGGCGTCGGGGAAGTGGATCAGCACGAAATTGGCGACGCTCGGCGTCACCTTCAGCCCGAGCTTGCCGATCTCCTGCGACAGCCAGGCGAGCCAGCGCGTGTTGTGCTCGTGCGCGCGCTCCTGGTGTTCGTGATCCTCAATCGCCGCGATGCCGGCGGCGATCGCCGGCGCATTGACGTTGAACGGGCCGCGAATGCGATTGATGGCGGCGACAACATGGGCAGGGCCGAACATCCAGCCGAGCCGCACGGCCGCCAGCCCGTGGATCTTGGAGAACGTGCGGGTCATGACGACGTTGTCGTTGGTGGCGACGAGCTCGATGCCGGACTCGTAGTCGTTGCGGCGGACGTATTCGGCGTAAGCCGCGTCGAGCACGAGCAGCACCTGCGGCGGCAGGCTGCGGTGCAGCCGCTTGACCTCGTCGAACGAGATATACGTGCCGGTCGGGTTGTTCGGATTGGCGAGAAAGACGATTTTCGTCTTCTTCGTCACGGCGGCCAGGATCGCATCGACATTTGCCGTGTAATCTGTTTCCGCCGCCACCACCGGGCGGCCGCCGGTGCCGAGCGTCGCGATCGGATAGACGAGAAAACCGTGCGTAGTGTGGATCGCCTCGTCGCCGTCGGCGAGATAGGCGCGCGCCAGCAGGTTCAACAGGTCGTCGGAGCCGGCGCCGCAGACGATGCGCTCCGGATCAAGCCCGAACGCCCGCCCGATCGCCTCGCGCAGCTCGCTCGCTGAACCGTCGGGATAGTCCTCCAGATGCGCGGCGACGGATTGATAGGCCGCTATGGCGCGCGGACTCGGTCCAAGCGGCGTCTCATTCGACGACAGCTTGAACACCTTGGCGACGCCCGGCGCGCTGCTCTTGCCGGGCACATAGGCCTCGATGTCGAGGACGCCAGCCCGCGGCTGGGGACGTAGAGCGGTCATCACTTTCTGCTTTCTCGTCGTCGTGCTCGCTGATGATCCGCCCGCAAGAAGCGGGGAGCGGGAAGGGGGATCAGCTTTTGTGCGGCACCGTATAGCGGGTCGCGTGGCTGCCGACGAGGGCCTTCGAGCGGATCGAGGCGCCGGTCGCAAGGAGCGCGTCGGCGACCGGGCCGATGCCACCCCGCTCGGCCGAGATGAGTAGGGCGGCGCCGTCGAAGGCGCGATCGGGGACCGCGATGGCATCGGCGAGGCCGGCCAGCCGATCAACCGAGCCGGCGGTCCAGCCGGAGACCCGCACGCTCCACACCTCAGTTTCGGTCACCATGGCGTCCGCCGCGACGCGCGAGACCACGAAGACCGGCATGCCGGCCGGATGATCGGCGCGTTCGACGAACGGCAGCCGGGCAATGATTTTCGGCGCGGTATCGAATTCGAGCGTGGTCCACCATGGGCCGGCGCCGGCGATGGCGAAGGCGGGAACCAGGCCGAGATCGCCTTTCGACGCGGTTACCGCCTGGACCACGCTCGCCGCCCCCATATGCGGCACGAACGGCACGGTGAAACCGAAGTGAAACCGCGCGGAATCGCGCATCAACGCGTCGCCGGCGGAAAGGTCGGCGTGCACGGCGAACGGCGCCTGCACATAGGTGAAGGTCGAGATGATGACCCGCCAGATGCTCTCGACGGTGTCGAGCGGCAGGCTGCCATGATGGCGCTGGACGAGGCGGCGCATCATGTCGGCCTCGCGCGCCGGACGGAACGCGGAGCCGGATTCCTCGGTCTTCTTGACCGCGATCAGTCGTTCGATGATCTCGCCGCGCTCGATCAAGAGCCCGTGCATCGCCTCGTCGATCCGATCGATCTCGCGACGCAGCTCGGCAAGCAGGAGTTCGTTTTGGCGCGGCGGTTTCGGCATGGGTCATCCCGGCGATAGCCTCGATTGATAGGTGCCGTTAGGCGCGAAATCAAAGAAAACATTGACTCCGGCGGGCAGCGGCCTAATTACGCCACTTTGACCGCCCCGCGGCTGGAGCCGCCAGGCCGGGAAGCGCCGATCCGGGAAGCACTTATGGCAGAAGTGAGCGCCACGCTCGATCTCGCCGACCGCACGCGCGAAGCGGACTATCCGCATTCGCTGGTCGTGCGCTTTCCGGTGAATAATCCGTTGCGGCTCGATGCCGGCGTCGACTTCAGCCCATTGCAGATTGCCTACCAGACCTACGGCGCACTTAATGCCGAGCGCAGCAACGCCGTCCTGGTCTGCCATGCGCTCACCGGCGATCAGCATGTCGTCAACGACCATCCGGTGACCGGTAAGCCGGGCTGGTGGGAGACCATGGTCGGGCCCGGCCGGCCGATCGACACCGAACGTTATTTCGTCATCTGCCCCAACGTCGTCGGCGGCTGCATGGGCTCCTCCGGGCCGGCCTCGACCAATCCGGCGACCGGCATGTCCTGGGGCCTCGACTTTCCCGTCATCACCGTGCGCGACATGGTGCGCGCGCAGGCGATGCTGCTCGATTATCTCGGCATCGACTCGCTGTTTGCCGTCACCGGCGGCTCCATGGGGGCCATGCAGGTGCTGCAATGGGCGGCGAGCTATCCGCGGCGCGTCTTCGCCGCGCTGCCGATCGCGGGTTCCACCCGGCATTCGGCGCAGAACATCGCCTTCCATGAGGTCGGCCGCCAGGCGGTGATGGCCGATCCGGACTGGCGCGGCGGACGCTATTTTGCCGAAGGCACCAATCCGCGGCGCGGCCTCGCGGTTGCGCGCATGGGCGCGCACATCACTTATCTGTCCGACGCCGCGCTGCACCGGAAATTCGGCCGCCGTTTCCAGGACCGCGACAACCCGACGTTCTCGTTCGACGCCGATTTCCAGGTCGAGTCCTACCTGCGGCACCAGGGCATCACCTTCGTCGAGCGGTTCGACGCCAATTCCTATCTGTATCTGACCCGCGCCATGGACTATTTCGATCTCGCCGCCGACTACGACGGCGTCGTCGCCAACGCCTTCCGCGGCGCGCCGACGCGGTTCTGCGTCATTTCGTTCACCAGCGATTGGCTGTTCCCGACGCCGGAATCGCGCGCCATCGTGCATGCGCTCAATGCCGCCGGCGCGCGCGTCTCGTTCGCCGAGATCACCACCGACAAGGGCCACGACGCCTTCTTGCTGGACGAACCGGAATTGTTCACCATCGTACGCGGCTTCCTCGAGGGCGCGGCCAAAGCGCGCGGCCTGCCGCTGGCGCGGAGATAAGATGCTGACCCGGCTCAAGCGCGACCTCACCATGGCCGACGCCGCGCGCGGCCCGGGCGGCTCGCGCGTCGACTTGCTCGTTGTCGCCGCCATGGTGGAGCCCGGCGCGCGCGTGCTCGACGTCGGCTGCGGCGACGGCGAACTGCTGCGGCTCCTGGAAACACGCGGCGTCGACGGCCGCGGCATCGAGCTGTCCCGCGAGGGCGTCAACGAATGTGTCGCCAAGGGCCTCGCCGTGGTGCAGGGCGACGCCGACACCGATCTCGAAGATTATCCCGACGACGGCTTCGATTTCGTCATCCTGTCGCAGACGCTGCAGGCGACGCGACAGCCGCGCGTCGTGCTCGAGCACATGTTGCGCATCGGCCGCCACGCCATCGTCTCGTTCCCCAATTTCGGCCACTGGCGGATCCGGCGGCAGATCGCGCTCGGCGGCCACATGCCGCACACCGACAATCTACCCTATGCCTGGTACGAGACGCCCAACATCCACTTCTGCAGCATCAAGGATTTCCGCCAGCTCTGTCGCGTATCCGGCGCCAAGATCGAGGAGGCGGTGGCGCTCAACGCCTGGGGCCGACGCATGCGGCTGAAAATGCCGTGGTGGTTCTGGAATCTGTTCGGCGAGCAGGCGGTGTTTTTGCTCAGCCGCCGCGGGTAGAATAGCCATGCCTGACGTCCGATCGCGCTTCGCGATCGGTGCGGGCCCGTAGCTCAATGGTCAGAGCCAGCGGCTCATAACCGCTTGGTTGGAGGTTCGAGTCCTCCCGGGCCCACCACCGCAAAAATAAGCTATTGAGATTGCCCGTCTTTTTCCTCTAATTGTCTTACCTTGCCCACAGGTAAGACAATAGAATGTTCACTCACCGTTCGCGGTTGCGGCTCCGTTCCTATGGGCTTCGGGGGTGCTGGCCCATTTCGACCTATCCCGTTGATGGGTGGTCCCTTTTGAATTTGATGGTGGTCCCTTTTGAAACTTAGGAGCCAGACCGAACCTTGATTCGCAGAACTTTATGAAACACGCCCTCTCGCCGGTCCGTCAGGTATGAGAATCCGCAGCCAAAGCGGACCGCCAGAGCCTCCGCTGCGGCCCTTGCTTTGTCGTCAATAATCCCCGCCGCCGAAATGGGAACCCGGCGCGTCCAAAGCCGCTGTCCGCGAGACGTGCATCAGCTGCCGGATATCGTGCGGGTCATCATCTCAGCGTGAAGACGCCAGCGGTAAATCGTCCCCCCACGGCGGCAAGTCGTTCGGCACCAGCCGCAACAGGCAACCGGCCCGCATGACATAGAAGATGCCGTTGATGATCCCGCGCTTTGGGCCTGGGTATTGTCTGCCAGCGCTACATCGTCCTAGTTTAGATTTGGATGATATTGATCGTTCGGTTCTCGATCTCCTCGCGCACATGTGCGTAAAGACGAGGATTGCGGGCGGAGAGGATTTGCAGCGCGGCCAGGACGGCGTTGGAAGGTTCCAGAACAGTCATAACTGGCACGTTGCTCGGTGCTCGCAAAGACGACCAAACATCGTCAGGAAACTCCTTGACGCTGGCGGGCACCGTGATGACTGGAATGTTTGACATTGCTGAAAGTGATGGACCTGCGCCATTTGACCGTCCGATGTATGCGATGACCACTGAGTCCGGCACCTCCTGCGCCATCCGATGGAGAATGCTGGCCCCCATCATTGGCTCTTTGTGCAAAGAGCAGGTCACTATGGTCATCAAGCTCTTCAGGTCACCAAGCGCTTCCGAAAACGCATCCGTCTTGTCCTTTTCCGATCCCTTCCAGAGAATGATCCGCTGACGTGGCAACTGGAAACGGTTCGTGACGTTCGCGACAAACCGGTACTTCGCGGCCACATCGTCGAGCGATCCACCATCACGATAGACTTGCTTGTCAATGTACGACCCGCTCTGGATGACCCGCCAAGAGTCGTTGTCGATAACATCTGCAAGCAGCAGGTGCCCTTTGGAGTCAAAGCCGAACTCAACCTTGAAGTCGACGAGGGTTCCACCTTCAAGTTGCCATGCCTTCTCGAGCACCAGAAACGCACGACGTGCGATGCGCCGCATCTCGGGGAAGATTTTCCACTCCTCGTCGTAACCAAAAACCTCCGCCTCCGAAAGGACGAGAAACGGCTCCTGTCCGTGTATCGGCTTCGCCGGATTGAAGAGCTGAATCTGCGAAGCCTCTTTCTGGTAAATTAACAGCGGGTCGTCACAGATGAGTGACTTTCCTTTCCAGTTTTTGTTCTTGGTCTTGAGGAAGAATTCAACGATAAGTTGCGGAAATAGCTGTCCTTTCGAGAAATGTGGGTTACGCTTGAGGTAGGAGCCATGTGCTTCGCGCCGTACTACCACTTCGTAAGGAAGCATGAAGCATTTTGGTGCGATGAAGGAACTCGTGCTGTCTTGCTCCTCGAAGGCGACAGGTAGACCGCATGCCTTCAGCAAGCGGAAAACGTTGCATGTGGTCCTGTTGGCAAGCCTTCCCTTGTCGGAGATGATGTCATGTTTTGCGCCATCACCCGCAGTGATATCGTCCTTGGACATGACGGTCACCAAATCGGAATCACCGGTGACCTGATAGATCTTCTTCGTCTTGCCCTCGGTGATGAGAGTACCGAGAGCATGCTTCGTGTTAGGGCGTTGTTCCGTCTTTGCGTGCACGGCCTGCTCCAGAAACTGTTTCAAATCGATCCTGAACAATAATCCTCAAACGCCCCCCCATCTACAGCAAATGAGAGCCAATAACAGGCTTTAAACACAAATATCACCCCTGATGTAATCGTCGTCGTCGCAATTCGACGCGATCGTTCCCATATACGGTCGCAACAGCCAATAACCAGACATTACGGCACCGTCGAGCGGGAGACCGTTTGGCCCGTGTCACGGAGGGAGATTCCCATGTTCACGGCAGAGCAATTTCGCGCGAAAGCGACAGAAAGCGCTGAATCGATAAGAAATACTGACGTTCCGAGCGAAATCCGTAAATTTCAGCGATCAATGGAAAGCTTCAGTCAGTTGGCTCAAAACGAAGACTGGCTGGCGGACAATTACGACAAAATGATCCGTTCGCAAGACGTACTTCCTCAATGCGCGGTCGTCGGAAAGCGGCTGGACAGCAAGGCCGTCGCAGAGATCGAGGAGCATATTCTGCGGTGTCTCGGGGCGGCCGTCATCATGCAGTGGAACACGATCCCGGCGAAGCTGCAACGCGAGCTTTTCGATACCGCAGGCTCGCTGGGGGACGTACTACAAACGGTTACGCTGAGAGGCCAGATTGCTCGCTTCTTGCATGACAACAAGGACGAACAGAAACCGGCAGATTGGATTTCTAAGCCCAATATAGCGAAAGGAAAGCCTAATGGCTCATAAGTTCAATATCGGTCAAATAGTCGAGCTTGAGCCGGGATGGCTTCGGTCATCAGCCCCTGGTCCCTATGAGATTCGCCATCTCATTCCAGCCTCGGACCGAGACCCCGATGATCCATGCTACCGCATCAAGAGTGTCGCCGAAAAGCACGAACGGGTCGCACCCGAAAGCGAGCTCGCGCTCTCGAAAGACGTTTTCGCTTAAAGAGATAGCGGCGCGCGTCATCAATCTCAGCTGGATTGCATCATCGCTAGCGCGGATATGATCCTCGGGAAGGACCCCGGGAAACGACGCCCGTTAGCCTCATCGGTTTGTGAAATTTTGGCAATTTGGCCGCTTGGTGGAGGAGTCGAACATCCCCCTCGTGTGCCTCCGGAAATTTGACTGGACATTCTCCTCTCAAAACGTGCAGTTACATATTATTCGAGACGTCAACGCAAGACGTTCGGGCTTTCAACCCAACTTTTCAATCGGGACCTTTTCGAACGCCCCGTTTCCTCGTTCCGAAGCATATCGGGCGAAAGGAAATCCCATGCGCACCCTTGTCGAGCCGCCGCCCTCGTCGCACTGCGGCGTCTGTGGTGGCGAGTTGCGACTCAAGCAGATTGAGTCAGCCAACCGCGCCCTTGATTTGGACAACGAGATATTCGTCTGCGTAAAGTGCCTCCGTGAGCAGTCGTGTACCGTGAGCCATAACCAAAACGTGCGCCATATGCCGGACCCCAAGGCGGCCTAGGCAAACGAAACCGTTTTCCGCGTCCCGACCGTCTATTGGCGTTACTTTCGGTGCGCCTGCGTTGCAGGCTGATCATCCGAGTATCACTCGGACATGATGGGGTCCGCCGTCGTCTACCAGCGTGATGTGTGTCGAACCGCGAGGGAGCACTTGGCCGTCCAGTTCCAAGCGGACAATGCCGCGGCAAACCCCGGCATGATTTTCAACGGACACTTCGTACCAAGTCGTCTGGTGGCGAAACGCTATTTCGAAATCTCGCCACGCTCGGGGCACGCAGGGATCAAGCCGCAACGTGGCGCCCTCGACGCAGAAACCCAAAATTGACTCCAGACCTGCCCGATACATCCAGCCGGCCGAGCCCGTGTACCAGGTCCAGCCGCCTCGCCCCACGTGTGGCGGAACGGAGTAGACATCCGCACACACCACATACGGTTCCACCTTGTAGCGTTGAGCGGCGGCCCACGTGCGGGCGTGGTTGATGGGATTGAGCAGCGATAGCAGTTCGGCTGCCTTGTCCCCATCGCCAAGCTTGGCGAATGCTTGAACCGACCAGATGGCGGCATGAGTATATTGCCCGCCATTCTCGCGGATTCCTGGCGGATAACCCTTGATGTAACCGGGGTCCAGCGTGGTTTGATCGAAGGGCGGCGTGAAGAGCAGAGCCAATCCATCATCACGCAAGATGAGATTTTCGTCGACCGCCGCCATGGCGCGCGCGACGCGTGCCGGTTCCGCCGCGCCGGAGATCAGGCCCCAGGATTGAACAATGGAGTCGATGCGGCACTCGCTGCTCAATGCAGATCCAAGCGGAGTTCCATCATCAAAATAGCCACGGCGATACCAGTCACCATCCCAACCTTCGCGCTCAAGGGCGTCGCGCAGCGACGTCGCGTGCCGCCGCCAGGATGCCGCGCGATCGTGCAGACCCCGTTGCTCGGCGAACGCAACGAAATTCGCAATGGTGGCGTAAAGAAACCAACCCAGCCATATGCTTTCGCCCTGGCCGCCCGCGCCGACCCGGTTTAATCCATCGTTCCAGTCGCCCTCGCCGATCAGCGGTAGGCCATGCCGTCCGACCGCAAGGCTCCGATCGAGAGCCCGCGCGCAGTGTTCGAAAAGAGTGGCTCTTTCATCTGAGGGCATGGCCTGAAAAAAAGCATCGTGCTCGTTAGGCGCGAGAACCATTCCATCGAGAAACGCCGTTTGCTCGTCGAGGACTGTGTGATCGCCAGTCGCCGTTACATATTGCGCTGCCGCGTAGGGCAACCAGAGAAGGTCGTCGGAAACGCGCGTGCGAATACCCTTGCCCGAGGATGGCAGCCACCAGTGCTGAACGTCACCCTCGGTAAACTGCCGTGCGGCTGCTCGCAGCAGATGCTCCCGTGTCAGCCCCGGCTGCGACAAGCAGAGGGCCATCCCATCTTGCAGTTGGTCGCGAAAGCCATAAGCCCCGCTTGCCTGATAAAATCCCGATCGAGCCCACAATCGACAAACGATCGTTTGATATAGAAGCCAGCGGTTCAACAGGATGTCCATCGCACGATCGGGCGTGCGCACTTGGACCGCGCCCAGCGTTTGGTCCCAATAGCTCACCACGTCGCGAAATACTTCATCGAGGTCGGCTGCACGAAATCGTTCGACGAGCAACAGGGCTTCCGCTCTCGTCCCCGCCTCGCCCAACAAAAATGTAATTTCGACCTCACGATTCGGCGGAATCTCAACTGCGGTTTGCAGAACGCCGCAAGGATCGAGGCCAGCACCGACGCGGTTGGACAGCGGATTTGGGCTGGCAAGCGCGGCGGGCAAAGCAAATGTGCCGTTGCGGCCGATGAACTCCGTGCGGTCGCCGGTGCATGAACGTTGGCCGCCAGCCAAATCGGCAAAGGCCACACGGGAACCGAATTCCATGCGCCACGGATTTCGCGCAAGCAACACACCGGTTTTGGGATCGATCTCCGTGACGACATAGGGCGCGCAAGCAGCGCGCGAAGGTCCGAGCACCCACTCCACATAGGCCGTTATCGATAGCCGCCGCCGCCGGCCCGAGACGTTCTTGATCTTCAGCCTGGAAATCTTGATGGGATCGTCGAGCGGCACGAACTGCAGGAGATCGAGCGCAATCCCATGCGACACATGCTCGAAACGGCTGTACCCTTGGCCGTGTCTGACAATATATCGGGAAGCGTGGTCGCGGATGGGAAGAGCGGTCGCCGTCCAGACCTCTCCATTTTTCTCGTCGCGTACGTAGAAGGCTTCACCGGTGCTGTCGCTGACTGGGTCGTTCGACCGGGGAGTGATCTGGTTCTCCCGGCTATTAACCGACCATGTATACCCGCTGCCCTCAGCGGAGACCTGGAAGCCGAATGAAGGATTGGCGATGACATTCACCCAAGGCGCAGGCGTCGCTTGATCCCCGTCGAGGATGGTGACGTATTCGCGTCCATCCCGATCGAATCCGCCGATGCCGTTAAAGAACTCAAGCTGGGGGGGCGCGACGAACTCAGGCGGACTGACGCTCCGTGGCGGCATACGTGGCGGTTCGGCCGCCGGTGCAATTTCTTTCAGACGTCTAACTTGCTCGGCCAGTCCGCCACGCCGGCTCACGATCACCACGCGCGCCACCGTCTGCAGTAGGTTTCGCACCTCGGCCGACAACAAGTCGGCGCGCAGCAAAAACACGGCCCCGGGCGCCCCATCTTTCTCAGATGGTGATCGCGAAAGGCCCACCCGGACGACCGATGCCAACGCGGATTGCAGATCCTCGAGGTAAGAGGTGCTTCTCTCATTGACGATTACCAGATCCACTGCGAGCTGCTTCATCCGCCAGTACCGATGGGCGCGGATCAATTGGCGTACAGTCTCCAGGTGCTCGGCCTCGTCTATTCGGCACAGCACAATCGGCAGGTCGCCCGAGATGCCGTGCGCCCAAAGCGCCGACGGTCCGAGATCGTTTCGTTTCAATATTTCCGATGACGGCCGCAGCGTCGGGTCCGAGTACATGACGCGATTGGCGAGACGCTGGAAGAGGTGCGCCTCATCCGGTGTTATTCCGAGATGATGGAGCTGAACCTGCGCCTGGGTCCAGGCCAAGGTAGCTGCACGTTCGTATGCAGCGACATCGTGGTGCTTGTCCGCCAGGCTGATAACCTCATCGCGCGACCGAGCGAGCAGTGTCCAAAAAGAGAGGCGAACGGTCGCGCCGGGCGGGATGTGGACGCGCCGGCGGATGCTGAAGATCGGATCGAGAACCGTCCCGACGGTGTTCGAGAGAGGCCGACCGCTGCTGATAGATATCGGCGAGCGCACGCCGTTCCCACGTCCCAGGAAGCGTGCCCGGTCGGTCTCGTATTGCAGTTCGTCGGTGGCCGCACCTTCCAATACGGCCAGATGTGCGGCCCATACCTCTGGTTCCTCCGGTGCCCGCCTTCGGCGGGTAGCCAGAAGCGCACCGAGCTCAGGAACGAATTCGGTTTGTACAAAAAGCTTTGAAAATGCCGGATGTGCCGCATCATCGCTCGAAGGTGCCAACACGACCTCAGAATAGGAGGTCAACTCGATCTCGCGCGGGCGCGCCCCAAGATTTGAGATCGACACACGCCTGACGTCCCCATCCTCCTCCGGCGATACGACAACATCGAGCGTTGTCGTCAGTGTTCCATCTCGTCTCGTAATTTCAGTGCGATCCTCCGAAAACGCAACTTCGTAACTGTCCGGCCTGGCGCCGCTAGGCTGATAACCTGGAGACCACACATATCCGTTTTCGACGTCTCGCAAATAGATGTACGACCCCCAAGGATCGCAGGTGACGTCTTCGCGCCAACGCGACGCGGCGAGGTTCTTCCAGCGGCTGAAACCCGATCCAGCGGCGGTGATCATAACGGCGTACCGGCCATTCGACAGAAGGTGCGTCCGCGGGATGCGGTCGTGCGGCGAGTGAAACCGGCGCAACATGGGTGGCACGAGTTCGCGCACCTGCGTCGTCTGACTTACTTCTTCGGCGCGCACCCATTTGACTGAAATGTCGCGCGGAGGTCTTTCTTGCAGCAAAAGTTCCGTTGCCTGGACAATCGGATTGGCATGAAACCGCGTCTGCATCGTTCTGCCGTGAAGCGTGTTCGCAATAGCGACCAAGCTCATCCCTTGATGGTGCGCCATATAGGCGCGCACGACGGCGACACTCTTGCCTTCTGGAAGGCGCCTCGGCGTGTAGTCCAGGGCCTCGTACCAGCCGTATCGGCCGCACCCGCCCATGTCGGCCAGACGAGTGAAATTCCGAACCGCGGCGACTGGTTCGATCATGGATGCAAGCGCCGTCGCATAGGGTGCCACAACGATGTTATCGCTAAGTCCTCGCTTGAGCCCAAGGCCGGGGACACCGAAATTGGAGTATTGATAGGTGAGTTCGATATCGCGGAAGTTATACGCGGACTCAGAAATTCCCCATGGAACTCCAAGCTGAGCGCCGTACTCGATCTGACGATTCACGATCAATCGGGCCGTTTGATGCAACAGGCTCCCTTCGGGCTCGCGCATCACCAACTCGGGCATCAGATACTCGAACATTGATCCCGACCATGAGATGAGAGCCGAGCCGCGGTCGATCGGGGTTACCGCACGCCCCAATTTGAACCAATGTTTGGGTGCGATGTCGCCTTTGGCGATAGCGATGAAGCTCGCCAGGCGCGCCTCGGACGCCAGCAGATCGTAACAGCTCGGATCCAGCACTCCCTCGGCGGACTGATAACCGATAGAGAGTAATTGTCTGGCAGGATCCAACAGGAATCCGAATTGCATGTCGTCAAACATTTTCCCTGCGCTCGCGCCGAGGCTTTCAATTCGCCGGATGAGAGCTTTGGCAGCTGCCGCCGATTTCTCTAACGTCGCAATAAGGCGATTAATTTTGGCAACGTCATCATCAGCGCCGCGTGACGCGAGATCGGCTTTTTGCTCAGCCAGCGTCTCAATCATCGTCTGGCAACGATCCGGCAGATCGCCTAAACTCAGCGCGCCGGATGAAGTCTTATCAACGGTGAGATGAACCCAAGAGAGCAAACCGTCGACGTCGCGCTGATGGTCCTGGACAGAAGCAGCAATGGCCTCTGTCCAAATCACCACATCCGCTATGCCGGCACCGTCATTATACCCTCCCTCGACAATCGCTCGCGCGAGCTTAGGAAGCGTCTCGCGCCGTTGTTTCAGGTGCGACAATCGGTCGGCAAAATCCGCCGGTGTTTCAAAAGGTGATTTCAATGATGTCGCGAGTGAATCGAGCGTGATTTGAAGCTGTTTGCGAGCGGCCTCCGATATTCGGCGATCGCTGCTCAGCGTGACTAGACAGCCTCGCGCGAGGTTCACTGAGTCCGCGATTCCGGTAAGCGCTTGCGGACTAATCACAGGCGCTGCAATCATCTCGCGGCAAGCGCTCCGAAGCACAATCAGGTGTCCGGCAAGATTCCCGCTGTCGACCGACGATACGTATTTTGGCTCGAGCGGATGAAGATCATGGGTGTCATACCAATTGAAGAAATGACCGCGGAATCGCTCTAGCTGATCCATTGTCCGAAGCGTCTCTTCCAATCGGTCGACTGCCGAGGTGATGCCGAGCCAGCCGAAATCTCGCGCGGCAAGGACCGAGAGAAGATAGAGGCCTACATTTGTCGGCGAGGTCCGGTGCGCCAGGACCGGCCGAGGATCCTCCTGAAAATTGTCCGGAGGAAGCATATGATCCTCCGCCGTGACGAATTTCTCAAAGAAATACCAGGTACGGCGTGCAGCGAGGCGCAGGCTTTCCGACTCCGCGTGCAACAGCGAGGCCTGGTCGGGACGCGGCGCCCGGCTCATCCACCATGCGATTGCCGGTGACAGCATCCAAGCTGCGATCAACGGAATGGCGGTCATCCAAGACCCGTGATCGGCGTAATCAACGATCAAGGCCCCGCATGTGGCCAACGCGACAGCGCCGGCCATCCACCGATAGAAGCCGACAAGGTCGAGTTCCCGACCGGAACCCGCCGCTGCGGCGGTCACCCATTCCAGCAAATTTCGACGCCGATATAGTCGGGACAACGTCCGGACGATTGCGTCGACCATCAGCCAGGCCTGGTGTGCGAGCAGCGCCACCTGAATGCCGAATTGCAACAAGGCGATTCTGAGATCCAGACGAAATGCGCGGAAGTGGCTGCCGGTCGAGACGCCGGAACGACGCGGAATCACGCGACCGACGAGAGGCAGAAACGCAGTCAATAGCAAAGGAAACAGAACGAAGCCGCACCAGAGCAAAGCTACCACTGGCGGCAGCAGGACCCATCCGGTCAAGAGGGCGAAGAAACTTGCCGGGGCAGACAGCGTACGGCGAAGGTTATCTGCAAGTTTCCAACGGCCAAGGAGCGGAATGTCTGCCCGTCCAGGGCCACCATCGGTCACTGGCCCCCTGCCAACGACCCAAGGAAGCAACTGCCAGTCGCCGCGTGCCCATCGGTGCTGGCGGGATGCGGCAACGTCGTAACGCGACGGAAAATCTTCAAAGACCTCGACGTCAGTAACCAGCCCCGCGCGGGCAAATATGCTCTCCAGCAAGTCGTGACTGAGAACGCTGTTGTCCGCGATGCGGCCTTCGAGAGCGGCCTCGAACACATCTACATCGTAAATTCCCTTGCCGCTGTAGGAACCTTCCTCGAAGAGATCCTGATAAACGTCGGAAACGGCAGCTGCATATGGGTCGATGCCGGTTGGGCTCGAGAACACGCGCTGATAAACCGAGCCACCCGGCGCGGTGGGAAGAGATGGCGTCACCCGGGGCTGCAGCACGCCATATCCCTCAACCACACGGCGGCACATGGGATCGAGCTTTGGTCGATTGAGCGGGTGCGCCATTTTTCCGATCAGGCGCTTTGCGGCTCCAATGGGAAGCCGGGTGTCCGTGTCCAAGGTGATGACGTAACGAACCCCCGGGGGCACGAGCGGCGGCTGGCCGCCGACCGCCAAGAACGTGGTGTCCGTGGCACCACGAAGGAGCCGGTTGAGCTCATGCAGCTTTCCGCGTTTGCGTTCCCATCCGATCCACTGGCCCTGGCTCTCGTTCCAGACGCGCCGACGATGAAGTACAAGAAAACGGGGCCCATCCCGTGCCGGTCCGTATCGGCGATTGAGGTGGTCGACTCCCTCAATCGCTATACCCAAAAGCTCTTCGTCGTCTGCCGCGCTCTCGGTTAACGAGTCTGTCCAGTCCGACAGGAGCGCAAACCGGATATCGCCATCCGGGCTCGCGAGATAATGGATTTCCAGCCGCTCAATGAGTTCGTCGATTGCCGCGCTGCTCGTGAGGAGCGTCGGCATGACAACGATCGTGCGAAACTCACTCGAAACACCATCGTGAAACTCCAACCCGGGGAGCACGGCGGGGCCAAACCGATCGGTGGCCACGCGATTCACCAACGTGATTGCGGCATCGACGGAAATGAAGAGCCCCAGAAATGCCAGCGGCAGCAGAGCCGATTCGTTGGTGACGGCCGAATTGACCGCAAGCAATGCCAGCGCGAGAAGCAGCAATGCGGTGAACGCGACTGTCGCGAGATAACCTGTAATGCCCACCGCCGCGTTCGCGCGGGCCAGCCAATCCTTCATCGGAACGCGAAAGCCAAGTTCCTTTTCGAACGCTCGCCGTCCTTGTCCAATCAAGTAATAACCGGGATCGCGCCGGCGAGGATCCGGCTCAGCTGTTTCAGTTTTCCGATCAGCATCCGCGCGTTTTGCAATTAGGATAGATTCTTTGGCTACATCGATTTCCGAATGATCCGAACCGCGCGCAAGCTCCTCAATGGCGCGGCGATACCTGTCACGCGTCGGGAAATCCATTTCGGCGACGTCACTGCCCACCCGTAACGCCTCGTCGACCAGACTGACGCCTTCGAAAAACTCCGCCCAATCAAGTTCGGACATAAGCCGCATGCTGGTGAAAATATTGCGGACAGTGACGTTCGCCGTGCCTTGCCTGCGGTGCTCTTCGCGCACGATTTCATCGGCGTTTGTGCCCTGCAAACTCAGGCGTTCGTCCAGCCACAAAAGTGCTGGCGTCGTGACCGGATCTTCAGCGCGCAATCTCTGGACAAGCTGAACCGCAAACGATCTCGTCAGGGGTAAGTGCGTATACGGCCGCAGTGCCGCGGTGGCCAGTTCGGGAGACGTGATCCCTGCACCAAGCAGCCGATCTGCCAACGCATCGGCCGCGTCACGCGATATCTGACTCCCGGCGATCAGATCGGCCAGACGCCGCAGGTTCTCCACGAGGACGACCCGAATTGTAATTGCTAGCGCCCAGAGTTCGCCGATGGTCAGCGGCTGAACGCGCTGATAGGCCAACACAAAGCGTCGAAGCATCTCCACTTCAAAGCGGCTATCGGTGTGCGCAACGAAGGCCCAAGCTATTTCGAAGATCCGCGGATACCCCTTGAACGGGCCTTCTGCCAGTTTTGGAAGTTGACGGTAATAACTTGGCGGAAGATCGATTAGGATCTCACGAATCTGATTTTCCGCGAGATGAAAATTGTCGATCAGCCATTCGGCGGCAGGGGTAATGGGTCGTTTATCCGCAATTGCGGCTGCGATGACATGATAGGCATCAAGAAGGGCCTCGTCGTTGTCGCGCACCCGTTTTGCAAGCGGCCGCCCTCTCTCCGACCGCGAGCTGATGGACTGCGCAGCGGCTAAGCTCTCGGCGTGCTGCTCAAGACGCTCGACGCTGAAGAGCTCTTCGCGGATTGCTTCCTCGTCAGCCCAAGGCGGAGCTGATGAGATCCCTGGTAGGTATCTTGAAAATCGCCTACGCAAGTGCACCTCGCTCTCGGTAATGATCGGCATTGCGCGGGAGACATCCGTCTGTCGTAGATTCGTTATCTAACGGTTGCTGACGCGATCCGGGGTAACCGCACAGTATCCGCGTCCGCGGTGGCTCGGTTGGCTCGCGTCGCGGATCGGCTTCGAAACTCCGAGGTCGCAAAGTTAACCGGGAAACAGGACGATAAAGCAGGCCTTCGACCTTTATGTTCATCATATAAGCACGATCACCGCGAATACATCTCGAATTCCACAGCATTTGCTTGAACCAGCGTCCGAGATTCGGGTGTTCTTGGGCTGAGATCCCGGCCGAGATCGAGGGCATCGTCGCGGTCAAGCCATAAGCGGCCCGCCGACCTGGCGCGATGTCTGTTAGGCAGTTGCTATCGAGGCAGCGGACCCGCCGCGAACATCGGCAATCCGGCGCTGTTGACCCAGAGCGTGCCGCGCGCGCCCTGCATCGACCCTCACCGGTTGGCCGCTTTCATTTTCTCCCAGACAACCACTATCTTGCCCTCTCGACCGCCTGGCGGGGTCTTGAACGGCGCAGTCGTGAGGACGAGGATGTCCTCATCCAGCTTTTTGCAGAAACGAATTTGGTCGGTTCCCGGGTGATGTCGCCGGCCTCAACTCCGTCATCAAAAGCGCTACCCACCGCAGCAACGAGAACGACATCGAGATCTTTGGTCTCCATCGCAGCTGGGAGGCACTCACGCATCTGAACTTCGAGGACCCGAGCAGTAGGTCGCATTATGTCATTCAACTAACTCGTGAGAACACACGCACGATCGACCGTCATGGGAGCACCGTGCTGCACACGAGCCGTACCAACCCCTCCAAAATGCAAAAGCTGCCCGCTCACCTCGCCGGCAAGGATTTTCCGACCGCTGTAAGTGTCAAGGGCGCAGTCCCTCTTCGTCTTTTAAGGCTTCGTCGATAGCGCGGATGGTCGCTTGAACTTCGATCATGTTCTTGCGCCATTGCTCTGTATCAGCTCGCGCAAATGGCTTAGCTAAAGCGATCGCCAGCTCTCGTCTTGAGTCCACGAGACGACCCCGCGCGCTTCTCAGTGCGTCGGCGTGCTCCTTTGCCATATTTATCCCTCCATTTATAGCCACCGCAGCAAGCGCGAGCGTCAGCGAGCGCCTCACCAATACCACGCCGGCCTTTACGTTATTTCAGGTGATCGTTGTTATCCGCGCGCTGGATGGATCCGCGATCGTTTCGGTATTCCTCGATCGCACGCATGATTAGCTTTTTGACATTCTCGATTGTAACGTCATCGCGTCGCTGGATACCGATCTCCTCGCTTACGTTCTTGGGTTGTTTCGGCTGGCCTGTCACGTCAAAACCGTCGCCGCAGGTGACCGTGACTACCCCACTGCGCGGAACAATCAAATAGACGAGGCTTTGGTGGCCCTTTCCATAGCCCGACTGATCTTGCTGATCCTGCTGATCTGTTATGCGGAAAGCAACCGACGCGGGCCGTAAGGTTCTTCCGGTGCGACCGTACTGCCGAATTTCTACTTTGCCGCCGAGCGGGTGCAATTTCTGAGCAGCGGCCTGTAATTGGGGCAGCACCACATTGCTCAATACGGCGATGTCTGCATCGGCTTCCGCCTGCAAACGCTTTGCCTCTGTGGGAGCTTCCAGTTGCTGGTCGTGTTCAAGCTTCGCTTTCTTGAACGCGTCAGCATAGTCGTCGTCACCGCCGGACATGTTGAAGCCTTTCCTCGTTGCTCGCGTTCGGGTCGCCTTGGCCTAGCTGCACCGCAAGTCCCTGAAGGCCGCCCGTGTCGGGGAGAATAGCGTCAAGATCGTCAGGCTTCTGATCGAGTCTACTCACGATCCAACCCTACGGAGGGGCGCGCGGGGCGCCCCACATGCGGTTCACTTCACCTTGAGGTTCTCCGCCGAGGTCTTCCCCTTGTTTGCAACCTCTTCGTACTGGACCTGCTGGCCCTGAGGGTCGACAGACCGGCCCTCTCTACCGGCGAGATATGGACGAAAACGTCCTTGCCGCCACCTTGCGGCTGAATGAACCCATAACCTTTGGTCGGGTTGAACCACTTCACGATACCGGTCGCCATCGCATGCTGTCTCCATTTTGGAATTTCGATGATATCGGCGCACTACACCGAATCCAAGATGTTGCCCGCCTCGATAACCCCTATATGCGACCATCCACGGGCCGAGCCGCTACGCAACGCAAGTCCGAGGCGGGTGGGTGCCATGAGGCCTAGCGCGAATCTCTCACACTACTGAGTGCATCGGGGCTGCGAATCAACGAAAACCGTTGTGCCGCAACAATTCATCGTCGATTCGCGGAGCGCCCCGATGCCGACAGAGTGTAGCCCGGATTTC
>JBEKWO010000009.1:0-69511 GCA_049512975.1 Xanthobacteraceae bacterium
TCGGCGGCAGGACGCCCGACGAGGTCTATGCTACGCAGGCAAACGAGGAGAAATTGGCGGCGTAATCGAACCCAGAATCCACCTTAGCCAAACCGCCATTCTGTCCCGTAAGGCGGGACCACCTCTGTCTCTGAGTCCTATCCAAAAAGCTTCTCCAGTTCGCCGACGACCGCTTCACCCATCTCGGTGGTGCTCACGACCGTCGTGCCCTCCGACTTGATATCGGTGGTGCGCAGGCCCTTGGCCAGCGCGGCGGCGATCGCCGCATCGAGCAGATCGGCTTCCTTCGCCATATTGAAGGAATAGCGCAGCGCCATGCCGAATGACGCCAGCATGGCGATCGGATTGGCCATGCCCTTGCCGGCGATATCGGGCGCCGAGCCGTGCACCGGCTCATACAGCGCCTTGCGCCGCTTGCTCTTGGCATCGACCTCGCCGAGCGAAGCCGAGGGCAACATGCCGAGCGAGCCGGTCAGCATCGCCGCGACATCGGACAGCATGTCGCCGAACAGATTGTCGGTGAGGATGACATCGAACTGTTTCGGCCAGCGCACCAGCTGCATGCCGCCGGCATCCGCCAGCATGTGCTCGAGTTGAACGTCCTTGTATTCGCGGGCGTGCACCGCGCTGACGACCTCGCGCCAGAGCACGCCGGTCTTCATCACGTTGCGCTTCTCCATCGAGGTGACCTTGTTGCGCCGCTGGCGCGCAAGCTCGAAGCCGACGCGGGCGATGCGCTCGATCTCGTAAGTATCGTAGACCTGCGTATCGATGGCGCGCTTCTGGCCGTTGCCCAGGTCGGTGATGGTCTTCGGCTCGCCGAAATAGACGCCGCCGGTGAGCTCGCGCAGAATGACGATGTCGAGCCCTTCGACCGCCTCGCGCTTGAGGCTCGAGGAGTCGGCAAGGGCCGGATAGCAGATCGCCGGCCGGATGTTGGCAAATAGACCAAGATCCTTACGCAGCCGAAGCAGCCCCGCTTCCGGCCGCACGTCGTAGGCCACGTTGTCCCATTTCGGCCCGCCGACGGCGCCGAAGATGACGGCGTCGGCAGCCTTCGCCTTCGCCATGGTTTGTTCGGTGATGGCGACGCCGTGGGCGTCGTACGAGGCGCCGCCGACCAGCCCCTCCTCGGTTGCGAAAGTGGCGATGCCCGACTTGGCCAAGAAGCCGAGCAGACGCTTGACCTCGGCCATCACTTCCGGACCGATGCCGTCGCCGGGGAGGAGAAGAAGTTTGTAGCTTGCCATGAATGACGCCTCGCGGAATGACGCGCGAGGATTGCTAAAGCGCGGCGCTTGGCTTGGCAAGCCGAGCAAACGCAGATGACGAGTTGGGATTGGAGGCGATCAGTTGGGTGCTGTTGCCTTCACGCGCAGGCTACAACCCGTCCGCATTGATCTTGCCGACTTTCGGCTTGACGAAAAAACCGAACAGCCTGATCGCCTGCGTCGCCAGCGGCCGCCAGTCGCTCCACGCCTGCATCGCCTCGTCGGCGAGAACGCCGTGGGCGATCTCCGGAGGGGCGCGGAACAGACACGGAATTCGCCGCGAAAGCGAGCGGTCGCCGAGGATATTCCATTTTGACAGCCCGCCCAGGACCGGTGAGTGCAGGGCAAACACAACACGGCGGACGCCCGCAGCCCTGATGCAAAAGGAGCACATTGGGCAAGGCTCGATGATGGAGTAGAGCGTGCAGCGCGCCAGCGCCGAATCGGCAAGGACCTTGCGCGCTTGCGCAACGGCGAGGATTTCGGCGTGCCGGGATTCGTCGCGGTCGCGCACTGTCCGGTTCGACGCCTCGGCAATGACTTCGGCGCCATTGGCGATGATGCTGCCGAAAGGGTGCTCTCCCTCCGCCGCGCCGCGGCGCGCGAACTCGATACAGCGCGCCATCATCGTGCGGTCTATTTCGGAGAATTCCATAGAAATTCCAGATGAGCCGCGTCGTGGCGGTGACTCGGTACCGCCCGTGGAGCTTCCAAGAGTCACTATGTCGAGGGGGTGTTTATAAGCGGTTACGCGTGAGCAATCAAAGGCCGCTGAACCAGTTATACCCCTGGTTTTCCCAATAGCCGCCGGCGTCGTTGTTCTGCACCCAGATCGCCGTGACGTACTTCGGATTTTTGAATCCGAGCTTGGTCGGAATACGGATCTTGACCGGGAAGCCGTAGGCGCGCGGCAGGATCTGGTGATCGAACTTGAGCGTCAATTGCGTCTGCGGATGCAGCGCCGTCGGCATATCGATCGTATTCGAATAGCCTTCCGCGCACTGAAACCAGACATATTTGGCTTTGGTGTCGGCGCCGATCAGCTTGAGGAAATCGGACAGCTTGACGCCCTGCCAGGAGCCGATGGCGCTCCAGCCCTCGACGCAAACATGGCGGGTAATCTGCGAGACCTCCGGCAGCTGGCAGAGTTCCGGCAGCGTCCACGGCCTCTTGTTGTCGACCAAGCCGCCGATCTCAAGCTGCCATTTGTCGCCGTCGATGTCCGGGGCTTCCTCCTCGCTGTAATAGGCGTTGAACGGAAACGGCCGCGTGATCATGCTCTCCGGATATTCCGGCGCCAGCTTATTGGGGTCGAACAGCCAGGCCTGCGCGCGGTCGTTGAAGCGCGAGATGACGCGCAGCGCATTCTCCGAAGTGTCGCCGTCGATGATATCGCAGCCGCTGAGCACGGCGAGCGCGCCGAGGCTCGCAGCCCCGCGAAGAAAGAACCGCCGCGACGGCTCCGGCAGGAGCTTCGCCGCATCCTTGATCAGGAGCTTCGCGTCGACGCCGGGTAGCGGTTTGCGCAGGCGAGTCACTGATTTTTCTCCTCGGCTTTCAGCGACCGGTCAGCATCGCGCGCAGGCTCTTCGGCACCAGAACGGCGAGCGTCACATGCACGACCAGGAACGCGACGATGGCCGTCATGGCGGCGAAGTGCACATAACGCGCGGTATTGTAGCCGCCGAAGAAACTGGTCAAATGTTGAAACTGCACCGGCTTCCAGATCGACACCCCCGACAGGACGATGACGAAGCCGGTGAGCAGGATTCCCAGATAGAGAAGCTTCTGCACGGCGTTATAGACCGTGAGATCGTCATGCGCGAGGCGGCCGCGCAACGCGGCCGCGAAGTCGCCGACAACCTCGCGCGGACGGATCGGGAAAAGCTTGCGGCGGAAGCGGCCGGTCAAGATGCCGAGCGCGACATAGGTGAGGCCGTTGATCGCCAACAGCCACATCGCCGCGAAATGCCAGAGCAGCGCGCCGCCAAGCCATTCGCCGAGCGCGATATGATGGGAAAATTCGAAGCCGAACAGCGGTGCGGCGTCGTAGATCTGCCAGCCCGAGCCGATCATCGTCAGCATGGCGAGCGCGTTGATCCAATGAGTGACGCGCACCCAGCGCGGGTGAATCACGGCGTGCGAAGTCTCCATTCCCAACCGGAGATGCGCTGCGGTTTCGACACTCATCGGTTCGCTTCGTTTGCTGGGTTTGTTCGCCTGTTTTGCCGATGCGACATTTAACATCGCGTCGTGCCGGATTCGAGGCGCCGAACCCGGCACACGCGAATGTGACCTAATTCTTCATGTCGTCCTTTTTCATGGTGTCTTTCTTCGTCGTGTCCTTCGACATGCTGTCTTTGGACATGGGGTCCTTCGACATCGGGTCTTTTTTCATGGTGTCTTTCTTCATGGTGTCGGTTTTGGACATGCTGTCCTTCGACATGTCGTCGGCGAAAGCGGCCGGCGCGAAGGCGAGCGCCAAGCCCAATGTCGCGGCGGCAAGGGACATGATGGTGGTGGAACGGGTCATCGGTTGATCCTCCTTAAGGATTTCGATGGCGCTGACTGGCGCCATCGCCTCCTAGTTCGGTGCGACCTCGTCCGCGGTTACATCGCTCGGCGTGAATGCCGGGCTGCCGAAAATTCTGCCGCCCAGCGCGCGATTGGCGCCGATCACGAGGGCCACCGCGACCGCATGCACGGCGAGATCGGTCGCCGCCGCATCGTAGGGATGAAAGAAGTTGAGCAGGCTGGCCGCGGCGGCGGCGACGGCAAGGCCGCCGACAACAGCGGTCAGGCCTGGGTAAAGCGGGCAGGCGCGGCGCAACATCGCGAGCAGCAGCACCGACAAGGGCACCGACAGGGATACGATGAAAATAAAGCAGTCGCGTGCTTCGCCCAGCGCCGCGACATGCGTGTGCGGTGCAATCCAGACCCGCAGACAACCGAAGCCGCTCGCTGCGATCCACAATATGAGGGCGGGTAGCGGCAAGGCGGCCCAGACGCGTGGCGCGTCTGGCAGGCTCAACTCGAAAGCCGCGACGGCCGCAAGAACAGCGGTCAAGGTCGAGCCGAAGACCGCGAGCCACAAATCCGGCGCCGCGGTGATCCGCTGCCAGACGGCATCCACGTCGGCGAAGGCTGCGAGGCCGATGGCGATGGCGGCGACTGCGGCGAGCCAGGCGAACGCACGCAATAGCGGCGGCGGCAAACGCCGCACCGGCTTGAGGTCGGCGGCCAGCCCGCGGATCAGACGATCATGAGGGGTGAGAGTCATGGCTTCCTCAATCTTTCCCCTCAAATTTGGCGCGCAGCGCTTTGAGCGCGCGGTGGAGGTTGACCTTCATCGCGCCTTTGCTGCGGCGCGTGGCAATAGCGGCTTCGGCGAGCGACCGCTCTTCCAAAACCAAAACTTGAACCGCCTCACGCTGGCGCTCCGGCAGCATCGCCAGTGCTTCGTTCACGCGGCGCGAACTGGCGGCATCGCCGGCTGTGCGGCTCGGGTCTGCGGTCTCCTCGGCATAGGATTCGAAAGCGAGCGGCGAATGAATTTCGCGCGCGCGCTGTCGGCCGGTCCGACGCAGAAGATCGATCGCTCGGCGCTCGGCAATGGTCCGCAACCAGCCGGTAAAGGAACGCGCCGGATCATAGGTTTGGCGCGCGCGATGGATGGTCAAGAGCACGTCCTGGACGACGTCGTCGATGTGGTCAGCAGCGACGCCCTGCCGGACGGCAACAACCTTGATCAGCGGCACGCAATCCCGCAGCAGCGCCTCATAAGCTGCGCGATCGCCGGCCTGCGCCGCCGCCATCTGGGCGGAGCGACGCAAGTCGTCGGCGCTTCGGTTCTGCGGTTCGACCTTAACCATCCGAAGGTCCCCGACGCGGGAGCAGAGCGCCGCCTTGCCGGGAAATTGCGATGGAAGCAACTGCCCGTTACCGGACAGCGCCATCACGTTCGGTTGAAGCCATTGCGTCATACGGTTCTCAGCGCTCAACGCGAAATCTCGCGCTTCCTATCTTTCGTTTCCAGCGGCCAAATAGTTACAGCCCAAGCCGACGGGCCGGCGTTTGCGCCGGCCCGTCGCGTGTCGAACGGTCTTAGGGCAGCAGCACGGCATCGATGACGTGGATCACACCGTTCGACTGGAGAACGTCGGCAATCGTGACCATCGCGACATCACCCTTGTCGTCGGTGACGGTGAGTTTGCCGGGACCGGCCTGCTTCACGACAATCCAATCGCCGGCGACGGTCTTCAGCTTGGCTTCGCCTTCGCCATCCTTCACGGCTTTCATCAGGCTGCCGGCGGTCATGCGGCCCGGCACGACGTGATAGGTCAGCACCTTGGTCAGCGTCGCCTTGTTTTCCGGCTTGAGCAGATTGTCGACCGTGCCGGGCGGCAGCTTGGCGAAGGCTTCGTTGGTCGGCGCGAACACGGTGAACGGGCCCGGGCCCTGGAGAGTATCGACGAGACCGGCGGCCTTCACCGCTGCAACCAATGTCGTGTGATCCTTCGAATTCACCGCGTTCTGGATGATGTTCTTCGACGGATACATTGGCGCGCCACCGACGGTGACTGTATTTTCCGCCATCGCCGCGGAGTAGGTAACCGCCGTGCCGGCGGTCAAGGCGAGAGCCGCGGCGGCGGCAATCAGACTGAGACGCTTAGACATGAGGGGCTCCATCTTTGGATTGTCATCGAGATCGGCCGGCGAAGCGCCGCCGAGACGCGCACCATCGCGCCATCGCAGCGAGATACGGTCGCTCCGCGGGCGGGTTTCAGCCGCGTCCTCACGGCTGCGTGATCGCGGACAATCCGGGAAAAACCTGACGCTCAGACCCGGCAGATTTCGGAGAGGATGCCGCGCGATGCGGATGTCCGCCGCTTTTCGGACTACCGACGTTCGGCTATGAAAACGTGTACCGCATGCCGGGTTGAGCAAAGGATCTTATCAATGCCGAAGACGAGTCCCGGCAATTGCTTCGAGGATTTCCGCATCGGCCAGGTGATCCGTCACGCCACGCCGCGCACGGTCACCACCGGCGATGTCGCGCTCTACAACGGCCTGTTCGGGCCGCGCTTCGCCGTGCAGTCGTCCGACGCGTTCGCCAAGGCGATCGGCTACCCGCGCGCGCCGGTCGACGACCTGCTGGTGTTTCACACCGTCTTCGGCAAGACCGTCCCCGACGTGTCGCTCAATGCCGTGGCCAATCTCGGCTATGCCGGTTGTTATTTCCGCAGTCCGGTTTTTCCCGGCGATACGCTCTCCGCGCTCTCCGAGGTGATCGGGTTGAAGGAGAATTCGAGCCGCAAGACCGGCATCGTCTATGTGCGCACGACCGGCTACAAGCAGGACGGCGTGCCGGTGCTCGAATATGTCCGCTGGGTGATGGTGCGCAAACGCGACGAAGCGGCACCCGCGCCCGGCGATCACGTGCCGCGGCTGCCGACCGTGCTCGATCCCAAGGTTCTGGGCGAAGCCTGCCCGCCGATCGAATTGCCGGCTTACGATAATGCCCTATCCGGCAGTCCCTATCGCTACGGCGACTACGAGGTCGGCGAGCGTATCGACCACGTCGACGGTGTCACCGTCGAAGAGGCCGAGCACCAGATCGCGACCAGGCTGTACCAGAACACGGCGCGCATTCATTTCGATCTGTTCGGCGCCAAACAAAGCCGCTTCGGCAAACGATTGATTTATGGCGGCCACGCCATCTCGCTCGCCCGCGCGCTGTCCTTCAACGGACTGGCCAATGCCTTCCATGTCGCCGCCATCAATGGCGGCCGCCATGTGGCGCCGCTGTTCGCCGGCGGCACCGTTTTCGCCTGGTCGGAAGTGCTCGCCAAATCCGAGCTGCCGGGGCGAGCCGACGTCGGCGCGTTGCGGTTGCGCACCATCGCTACGCGCGATCGTCCCTGCGAGGACTTTCCGTTCAAATCCGGCGACGAATACGATCCGGCGGTCCTGCTCGACCTCGATTACTGGGTGCTGATGCCGCGGTAGCGCGGTCATAAATAAGTCGTCAGCAATCAGACCGTACTTCCCGAATTCTGATTGCTGATCACTGACTACTGATCACCGGCGCGCAAATGCTCGACCAGCTGCCGCGCATAGAGCGGCAGTTCTTTCATGTCGCGGATACAGATCGTCAGTTCGCGCACCGCCCAGGAATCGGTGAGCGGCACGGCCGCGATCGCCATGGTCTTGGCGACGCGGCGCGCGGTGGTCTCCGGCACGATGCCGATGCCGACATTGCATTCGACCAGCCGGCACACGGCATCGAAGCTGCGCAGCTGCACGCGCAAGCGCAGCGGCCGGCCGATGCGCACCGCCTTGCCGGCGAGGAAACGCTGCAAGGCGCTGGCGCGATCCAGCCCGACGAAGTCGTGGTCGAGAACCTCTTCAAATCCGATCTTGTCGCGCTGCGCCAACGGATTGGAGCGCGCAACAACGAGCACGAAGCGGTCGCGGCGGAACGGATAGGTTTCGAGCGCGCCGGCATCGACGGTTCCGGCGACGATGCCGAGGTCGGCAACCCCCTCGGCGATCAGCCCGACAATCTCGTCGCTCAAGCGCTCCTCCAGATCGACGCTGACGTTCGGGTGCGCGGCGAGGAACGAGCTGAGCGCTTCCGGCAAAAACTCGGTCAGCGCGTTGGTGTTCGACAGCACCCGGATCTGCCCGGCGAGGCCGCCGCCATATGCGCCGAGATCCTCATGCAGACGCTCGGCCTGGCGCAATATCGCGCGGGCATGTTGCAGCAAGGTGCGGCCGGCTTGCGTCGGGGTGACACCCTGGCGGCCACGTCTGAGCAGCACGACGCCGAGCGCCTCCTCCATGTTGCGGATGCGCGTCGAAGCGGCGGCGAGCGCGAGGTGGGCCCGCTCGGCGCCGTGCGTGATGCTGCCGGCCTCGATCACGTGGCGAAAGAGGCTGAGATCGGCGAGATCGAATGGCATGGGAAGATCTTGCCTTCGGATTCCACGAAGTCAGACTTTAGATAATGCCAATTGTGCCGAGCTATTTCAATGGTATCTTTCGCTTTTCGCGAACTGTCGTGGCGTATCGACGTCCCGCTCGCGTTGTTGCTCGATTGCGGCACGCGCCCGGATTGGATAGGACACAGCTTAAGCTCGGCACCGCTGTCGAGCCAATTCGGATGAGCACAATGGCCGAAACCAAGGCCCCCGCGGCGCGGCCGCTGTCGCCACACCTTCAAGTCTACCGGCTCACGCTGACGATGGTGATGTCCGGCCTCCATCGCATCAGCGGACTTGGCCTCTATTTCGGCGCGCTGCTGCTGGCTTGGTGGCTGATGGCCGCCGCTTCCGGGCCCGCCGGCTACGCCAGATTCGAATGGTTTGCCGGCTCGTTCATCGGCCGATTGGTGTTGTTCGGCTACACCTGGGCGCTGATCCATCACACGCTCGGCGGCGTCCGCCATCTGATCTGGGATACCGGTCGCGGCTTTGGCGCGCAGCAGCGCGAGTGGCTTGCGGCCGCCACTATTATTGGTTCGATCGTCCTGACGGTCATCGTTTGGGTGATCGGTTACCTCGCCATGGGAGGCTCGCGATGAGCGACCTCGCACCGAAGCATTTCCGCACTCCCCTTGCGCGGGTGCGCGGCCGCGGCGCGGCGAAATCGGGGACCCAGGATTTCTGGGTGCAGCGCGTGACCTCGGTCGCCGGCATCCCGCTGACCGTCGCTGTATTCGTCATCGTCATCATGCTGCTCGGACGCAATCAGGCCGCCGTGGCGCAAATCCTCGGCGCGCCGCTGGTCGCCATCGTCATGCTCCTGTTCATCGTCTGCACCATCACCCACATGAAGATCGGCATGCAGGAGATACTCGTGGATTATGTCCCCGATGAATCCTTGAAGCTGACGCTGTTGCTGGCCAACGCGTTCTTCTGCTGGATCGTCGGCCTGATCTGCGCCTACGCTATTCTCAAATTGTCATTCGGAGTGTAAGCATGGCAGAGAGCGGATCGAACGGCGGCAGCACGGCGCCGGCCATCAACGGCCGCGCCTATCCGATCGAAGATCACGCCTACGACGTCGTCGTCATCGGCGCCGGCGGTTCCGGGCTGCGCGCCGTCGTCGGCTGCAGCGAAGCCGGCTTGCGCACCGCCTGTATCACCAAAGTGTTCCCGACGCGCTCGCATACGGTGGCGGCGCAGGGTGGCATTGCCGCCGCGCTCGGCAACATGGGCGAGGACGACTGGCGCTGGCACATGTACGACACCGTCAAGGGCTCCGACTGGCTCGGCGACCAGGACGCGATCGAATATATGTGCCGCAACGCGCCGGAAGCGGTCTACGAACTGGAGCATTGGGGCCTGCCGTTCTCACGCCGCGAAGACGGCAAGATTTATCAACGCCCGTTCGGCGGCATGACCACCCACTACGGCAAGGGTACCGCGCAACGCACCTGCGCCGCCGCCGACCGCACCGGCCACGCCATGCTGCACACGATGTACGGCCAAGCGGTGCGCCATTCGGCCGAGTTCTTCGTCGAATATTTCGCCATCGACCTCATCATGGACGACGAAGGCCGCTGCCGCGGCGTCGTCGCCATCAATCTCGATAACGGCTCGATCCACCGCTTCAGCGCGCAGATGACGGTGCTGGCGACCGGCGGCTACGGGCGCATCTATGCGTCCTGCACCGGCGCGCACACCCAGACCGGCGACGGCAATGCCATGGTGCTGCGCGCCGGCTTGCCGCTCCAGGACATGGAGTTCGTGCAATTCCATCCGACCGGCATTTACGGCGCCGGCTGCCTGATCACCGAGGGCGCGCGCGGCGAAGGCGCCTATCTGGTCAATTCGGAAGGCGAGCGCTTCATGGAGCGCTATGCGCCGTCCGCCAAGGACCTCGCTTCGCGCGACGTCGTCTCCCGCGCGATGACCATTGAAATCCGCGAAGGCCGCGGCGTTGGGCCGAAGAAGGACCACATCTACCTGCATCTCGACCATCTCGATCCGAAAATCCTTGCCGAACGGCTGCCGGGTATTACCGAGACCTCGCGCATCTTCGCCGGTGTCGACCTGACGCGCGAGCCGGTGCCGATCGTGCCGACCGCGCATTACAACATGGGCGGCATCGCTACCAATTATCACGGCGAGGCGCTGATCAAGAAAAACGGCAATCCTGACTACGTGGTTCCGGGCATGATGGCGCTGGGCGAGGCGGCCTGCGTCTCGGTCCACGGCGCCAATCGGTTAGGCTCGAATTCGCTGATCGATCTCGTCGTCTTCGGCCGCGCGGCGGCGCTGCGCTGCGCCGAAATCCTCACCCCGAACGACAAGCAGCCCGAGCTGCCCAAGGACTCCGCCGAGCGGCCGCTGTCGCGGCTCGACAAATTCCGCCACGCCTCCGGCGGCACGCCGACCGCGCAACTGCGCGCCAGGATGCAGCTCGTGATGCAGAACAACTGTGCCGTGTTCCGCACCGGAGAAGTACTGGAGGAAGGCTCCAAGCTGATCCACGAGGTGTTGTCCGGCGTTGGCGACGTCCGCGTCAGTGACCGCTCGCTGATCTGGAACTCCGACCTGATCGAGACGCTCGAGTTCGCCAATCTGGTCGAACAGGCCGTGGTCACCATGGATTCGGCGGCCAAACGCGCCGAGAGCCGCGGCGCTCATGCGCGCGAGGATTTCCCGAACCGCGACGACAAGAACTGGATGAAGCACACGCAGGTGTGGCTCGATATCAATACCGGCAAGGTCACCCTCGATTACCGGCCGGTGCACACCTACACGCTGACCAATGACGTCGCCTATGTCGAGCCCAAGGCCCGGGTGTATTGAGGTTTTCTGATGGTCCAATTCACGCTGCCGAAAAATTCGAAGATCACCGCGGGCAAGACCTGGCCGCATCCAGCGAAGGCGCGCGCCGAGCGGGAGTACCGCATCTATCGCTGGGACCCCGATGACGGGCGCAATCCCCGCGTCGACACCTATTACGTCGACACCGGCGATTGCGGGCCGATGGTGCTCGACGGGCTCAACTGGATCAAGAACAACGTCGACCCGACGCTGACCTACCGCCGTTCCTGCCGCGAAGGCATCTGCGGTTCCTGCTCGATGAACATCGACGGCACCAATACGCTCGCCTGCACCAAGGCGACGAGCGAAATCAGCGGCGCGGTGCGCATCTATCCGTTACCGCACATGCCGGTGGTGAAGGACCTGGTGCCCGACCTCACCAACTTTTATGCCCAGCACGCTTCGATCGAGCCGTGGCTGCACACCGTCTCGCCGACGCCGGAGAAGGAGTGGAAGCAGAGCCACGAGGACCGGCAGAAACTCGACGGGCTCTACGAGTGTATCCTGTGCGCGTGCTGCTCGACGTCCTGCCCGAGCTATTGGTGGAATTCCGAGCGCTATCTCGGACCGGCCGCGCTGTTGCAGGCGCAGCGCTGGATCGTGGACTCGCGCGACGAGGCGACCGGCGAGCGGCTCGACAATCTGGAAGATCCGTTCCGCCTCTACCGCTGCCACACCATCCTGAATTGCTCCAAGGCCTGCCCCAAGCACCTCAACCCGGCGAAGGTCATCGCTGATCTCAAGCGGACGCTGGTCGAGCGACAGGTTTAGCCGTAGCCATGCTCGACCACATCGGCTTCGGGGTGTCCGATTTTGCCCGCTCGAAGCAATTCTACGAAAGCGCGCTGGCGCCGCTCGGCTACCGCATCATCATGGAGGTGACGCCGCAGGAGAGCGGCGGCGACGCCTATGCCGGATTCGGCGACGAGCGTAAGCCCTATTTCTGGATCGGTACCGGCAATGCGCTCGCCGGCCGGCTGCACGTGGCGTTTATCGCGAAGGACCGCGCAGCGGTCGATGCCTTCCATCGCGCCGCCATCGCGGCCGGCGGCAAGAACAACGGTGCGCCCGGCCTGCGCCCGCACTATCACCCGAACTACTATGGAGCCTTCGTGCTCGATCCCGACGGCCACAATGTCGAAGCCGTGTGTCACCGGCCGGCGTGACTCCCGCGCCCTCACGATTTCAGCTTCAGCTTCCTCTTCCGCTGTCCCAGCGTGCGCAGCCGTAGCGCGTTCAGCCGAATAAATCCTTCGGCGTCATGCTGATCGTAGGCGACCTTGCCGTCCTCGAACGTCACCAGATCCTGATCGTACAGCGAATATTTGCTCTCGCGCCCGACCACGCCGACATTGCCCTTGTAGAGCTTGAGCCGCACCCGGCCAGAGACGAATTCCTGGCTCTTGTCGATCGCGGCCTGCAACATCTCGCGTTCGGGCGAAAACCAGAAGCCGTAATAAATCAGCTCGGCATATTTCGGCATCAGCTCGTCCTTGAGGTGAGCGGCGCCGCGGTCGAGGGTGATCTGCTCGATGCCGCGATGCGCGGCAAGCAGAATGGTGCCGCCCGGCGTCTCGTACATGCCCCGCGATTTCATGCCGACGAAGCGGTTCTCGACCAGATCGAGACGGCCGATGCCGTGCCGGCGGCCGAGCGTGTTGAGCTGCGCGAGCAGTTCGGCCGGCGACAGGCTCTTGCCGTCGATGGCGACCGCATCGCCTCGCTCGAAATCGACGGTGACATAAGCCGGTTCATCCGGCGCGTGTTCAGGATCGACGGTGCGCGAATAGACGTAATCCGGCACCTCTTCGCCGGGATTTTCCAGTACCTTGCCCTCCGAGGAGGTGTGCAGGAGGTTGGCGTCAGTCGAAAACGGCGCCTCGCCTCTTTTGTCCTTGGCAATCGGAATCTGGTTCTGCTCGGCGAAGGCGATCAGCGCCTCGCGTGAGCGAAAGTCCCATTCGCGCCACGGCGCGATGACCTTGACGTCGGGTTTGAGCGCATAATAGGCGAGCTCGAAGCGCACCTGATCGTTGCCCTTGCCGGTCGCGCCATGGGCGACGGCATCGGCGCCAACTTGCTCCGCGATTTCGATCTGCTTCTTGGCGATGAGCGGCCGCGCGATCGAGGTGCCGAGCAGATATTGGCCCTCGTAGAGCGCGTTGGCGCGGAACATCGGAAAGACGTAGTCGCGCACGAACTCCTCGCGCAGATCCTCAATGAAGATGTTCTGCGGCTTGATGCCGAGCGTCAGCGCCTTCCTTCGCGCCGGCTCGAGCTCCTCGCCCTGGCCGAGATCGGCGGTAAAGGTGACGATCTCGCAGCCGTAGGTGGTCTGCAGCCATTTCAGGATGATCGACGTGTCGAGCCCGCCGGAATAGGCCAGCACGACTTTTTTGACGTCGCGTTTGTTTCCGTCATCCTTGGCCATGAGAAAATCCTGCGTGCAGAGACAAGGTCGCCTCGAAATCCGCGCGGACTATAGGCATGCGCGGCAGCGAAGCAAGCTGGCCAGGCCGGCGGTGCGTTGGCGTCGTCGGGGCCTCAGGCGCGCGGGCTCTTGCGCGCCGCAATCCGCCGCACCAGCGCAGCCAGCGCGTCGCGGACCGCGCCTCCCGCCCATTCGAGCGGCCGCTCTATGGCTTTGTCGGTCAGCCGCGTCGGCCGCCAGCGATAGATCAGGCCGTGCACGACCCACGCCAGCAGGAACATGAACACGCCGGCGAACATGACGTCAGTGAAAAAATGGCCGCCAGCGGCGATGCGCAGGCCGCCGATAAACGCTCCGAAGGCGAGCGTCGCGCCGTAGGTCAGCAACCGCCATTGCGGCGGCGCCAGCGCCGCGGGCGCCAGCGTCCAGAACGCGCCCGAGGGCTCGCCGGCGATGAACGAACAATTTTCCGTGCACGGGCCGCGGGGATCCCACCAGGGTGTGAAGCGGTCGGTGCCGCCGAACTGCGTGACATCGACCGGACGCATGCGGCCCCAATGCTCCTTGAATATCTTGTTGGCAAGAACGCCGGGACCGAGCGCCAGCGTCACGATCAGCAACAAAGCGGCGCGGCCGCCAATCAGCATGCGCCGCCGCGGCAGCACGAGTTTGCCGACGACAGCGACGAAGGCCGGCGCGACCAGGAGCGTGATCAGGGCGCTCGCGACGTCGCGCGAATAAAGCGTCCAAGCCTGACCACCCATTTGGAACGTGCGCGCGGCCGGATCGAAGAACAACGCGGAAATGTCGAGGTCGAGTTGCGGATAGACGCCGAATGCGACACCGACCACGGCAGCGACGGCGAGCGCGACGGCGAGCCCGGTTCGGTTCATGCGATCACTTCCAGGAGCCGGCCCGGCGGCCGGCCAACAGCCAATAGATGAAGCCGCCGGCGATGCCGGCAGCGGCGATCACCTCGTGCTCGCGCGCCAGGCTGCTGCCGGGCTCGCCGGCATAGCCGGCGAAATCGAGACCGTAACTCAGCGACAGCGCCAGCACACCGCCAAGCACCGCATAAACCAGGCCAGACCGCCATGCGAATCCTTCCGCCAGCGCGATCACGAGCAGCGCCGGCGGCGTGGCGATCGCCGCAATAAAAGCGGTGCCGACGCCGACGACCGACCACAACACCACGGATGGGAGGCCAAGCGGCGATAGATCGTCCCATTGCGGCGTCAGCGTGCCGATGGTGAGCACGATCGAGGCGACAACGCAGGCCAAGAAATAGCCGACCATCACCACCAAAATACGGAGGATAATCGCCATCAAGGAGCGTCAATCCGTCATCGCCATCGCCCGCAACGCCAAGCGCTCGCGCGCGGAGAGCTTTTCCGTCGCGCTCTTGAGCTGACCGCAGGCGGCGAGAATGTCGCGCCCGCGCGGCGTGCGCACCGGGGAGGCGTAGCCGGCATTGAAGACGACTTCGGAGAATTTCTCGATCTGCTCCCAGTCGGAGCATTCGTACTTGCTGCCCGGCCAGGGATTGAACGGAATGAGGTTGATCTTGGCGGGGATGCCCTTGAGCAGACGCAGGAGCGCCCGCGCGTCGGCGAGCGAATCGTTGACGCCCTTGAGCATGACGTACTCAAAGGTGATGCGCCGGGCGTTGGAGAGTCCCGGATAATTGCGGCAGGCGTCCAAGAGCTCGCGCAGCGGATATTTGCGGTTCAGCGGCACCAGTTCGTTGCGCAGCTCGTCGGTGACGGCGTGCAGCGAGACCGCAAGCATGACGCCGATATCGGTCCCGGCGCGTGCAATGTTGGGCACCACGCCCGATGTCGAAAGCGTGATCCGCCGCTTGGAAATGCTCAAGCCCTCGCCGTCGGCGACGACGCCGAGGCCGTCGCGCACGGCCTCGAAATTGTAGAGCGGCTCGCCCATCCCCATCATGACGACATTGGAGACGAGGCGCTTCTCGGGCTCTGCACCGGCCGGCGCCGCCGCCCGCTGCCAATCGCCGAGCCGGTCGCGCGCTAGCACCACCTGCCCGACGATCTCGCCCGGCGTGAGATTGCGGACCAGGCGCTGCGTACCGGTGTGGCAGAACGAGCAATTGAGCGTGCAGCCGACTTGGCTCGAAATGCAAAGCGTGCCGCGATCGGTTTCCGGAATGTAGACGCATTCGACCTCATGCGGCTGGCCGGCAACCTCGCCCGGAAGCCGGAGCAGCCACTTGCGCGTGCCGTCGACCGAGACCTGCTCGGCGGCAATTTCCGGACGCGCCAGGGTGAAGTGCCGCGCCAGTTCCGCGCGGAGCTCCTTCGACAGCGTCGTCATCTCGTCGAAGTCTTGGACGCCGCGCACATAAAGCCAGTGCCAGACTTGTTGCAGCCGCATGCGGCGCTGCCGCTCCGGCACGCCGGCGGCCCCGAGCGCCTTGGCGACCGCGTCGCGCGGCAACCCGACGAGCGAGGGCTTTGCCGGCGTGACGTAGCGCTCGAGCGGCCGCTTTTCGATCCGGGCGGCAGCTGCGATGTCATCCGGCTGGGTCGCGGCAAGCGGAGCAGTCATAGCCAATCCGAATAAGAAGGGCGCTAGCGCGCCTTGGCATAGATGGGGCGAAACGTCCCTTCCCGATAGGTGCCGACCTGAGGCACGGCGCGGACAGCGGCCCGAAGCGTTCTGTGCAGCCCCGTCTACTTGCAATCCTGGTCGGCGCGGTCGAGGGCTTGGCCGAGACCGCGGAGGGAGAAGGTGTCTGTCGTTCGCGTTCCCTTCGCGGACGCGCCCTTCACCACCGCGCTTTGCCCCGCCCGCATGGCCTCGACCATATGGGCCTCATCCGCTGCGTTCTTGATCCAGGCGCCGTCTTGCTGAGTGTAGAGCGCAAACGAGGTCGAGCCGATATCCACGGTCGCCTCGGAATTCGGCTTGAACGGATAACCGATGATGATCGAGACCTCGTTGCTCACCTTGTCGGCCGGCCGCGAGGAAATGAACATATAGGACGGATTGCGCGGCCGATTGGGAGGGTTGGTCTCCGAGGACGAAGGCTTCGCGATGGCAAAGCAGATCTTTTTCCCGCCCGGGGAAGCCGTGTAGGCGCCCCAATCGCCATATTGACCAAGCAGCGTCGGCTTCACCCCGCCTGCCACGGCCGCAGCCGGTGCCGCTGCCGGCGCCGCCGTCGCAGCGGGCGCAGTCGCGGGTGTGGCGGGTTTATGCTTGGGCGGCTTCTTGGGTGCCGGGGCTGCGGGCGTGGGCGATGTTGCGGGGGCCGGAGCCTCCGACTGCTGGGCGAGCGCGGGAACGGCAATTGCCGCCGTAATGAGCAGCGAAAAGGCAACTTGCCACTGTCGATGGATATGCATCGGGCCTCGCGAAATCGGCGCTGATTGAATCCAAACCCTTCATGTTTAACCCATTTTGGCCGAGGAGGGAACGGAATCGACAAAGCGAAGGCGCAACCGGTGCCCCGTGCGGCGGCAACAAGCGGCTGCCGGCCGGCACAGCCAGCTGTCGCTTGGGAGCGTGAATCACCGCGGCAGTTCGCAGAGGCCCAGTTACTTCCAAGGTCCCCCTATTTTGTGATTACTGATTGCGGGCGCGCGCTTCGCGGCTTCCCGGAGGACAGTGACATCCATGAAAGCGATACTCTGCACGCATTTTTGTACCCCTGACGAACTCGAACTCGCCGACATCCCGCAGCCGACCGCCGGACCCGGCGAGGCCGTGGTGCGAGTCAAGGCCGCAGCCCTCAACTTCTTCGACTTGTTAATCATCGCCGGCAAATACCAGAACAAGCCACCGTTCCCATTCTCGCCGGCGTCGGAATTCGCCGGAATCGTCGAGAGCGTCGGCGCCGGGGTAACGGACGTTGCGCCCGGCGACCGCGTGATCGGCACCGGTTCGGGCGCGGCCCGCGAATATGTCGCCGTCCCCGCAAGGGTCCTGGTGAAGATCCCCGATAATCTCGATTTCGAGCGGGCAGCCGGCGTCACCGTGACCTATGGCACGACGCTCTACGCCGTGCGCCGACGCGCCGACCTCAAGCCGGGGGAGACGCTCGCCGTGCTCGGCGCCTCCGGCGGCACCGGACTTGCCGCGGTTGAAGTCGGCAAGATCATGGGCGCGCGCGTCATCGCCTGCGCCTCATCCGACGAAAAGCTCGCCTTCGCCAGATCCCACGGCGCCGACGAAACGGTGAATTACACCAGCGAAGACTTGCGTGATGCGTTGAAGCGGCTTGGCGGCGATCGCGGCATCGATGTGGTCTACGATCCGGTCGGCGGCCCCTATGCGGAGCCCGCCGTGCGCGCTCTCGGCTGGGGGGGCCGCTATCTGGTGATCGGCTTCGCCGCCGGAGAGATTCCCAAACTCCCGCTCAATCTCGTCCTGCTCAAGAACTCCGACATTCGCGGTGTCCTCTGGGGGGCGTGGACGATGCGCGAGCCGCAGGCGCAGCGGGCCTTGATGAAAGACATCGTGAAGTGGTGCGCCGAAGGCAAGCTCAGCGCCCATGTGCATGCGGTCTATCCGCTGGCCGAGACCGCGGCGGCGCTCAAGGCCATCGCCGACCGCAAGGCCATGGGCAAGATCGTGCTGCGCCCGTGATTCACCTCTCGCCGCGCATGCGCGCGAGCATGTACTGCGCCGCCTCGCGATGCTCCGGCGTGATATGCGAGGCGACGAGCTTGATGGCGGCGGCGAGCACCGCGGCATCGTCCGTATAGCCGATCACCGGGAGAACATCGGGAATGACATCGGTCGGCAGCACGAAGTAGGCGAGCGCGCCGATGAGGACGGCCTTCACCTTGAACGGCGTTTGCCGATCGAACGCGCAATAATGCGCGGCAATCAAATCTTCGGCGAACGGCAGGTGCGCGGCGAGGCGCCGCAGCTTGCGCCAAAACCCGCGCCGGACTTCTTGCTCATCGACGGCGAAACGGCGCGCCAGCGCCTCGGCGTCCGCCCATGATGCGGTATCGTGCCCGAACGACATGTGCCCGGCTCAGCCCTCTGGACTCACATGGCCGCGACAGGATGGCCGCGAAAGGCGGCAGCGGCAAGGCGAAGCGCCTGCCTTGGCGGGTGTACGCCGCTCTAGCTGGCGAACTTGTCCGCGGTTTCGGCGAGCTTCACGTCCAGCTCGGTCAAACCACCGGCATCGTGCGTCGACAACGTGACCTCGACGGTCTTGTAGACGTTGGACCATTCGGGATGATGGTCGAGCTTCTCCGCCGCCAGGGCGACGCGCGCCATGAAGCCGAACGCCTCGTTGAAATCAGCGAAGACAAACTTTTTGCTGATGGCATCGCGGCCCTTGACCTCGCTCCAGCCGTTGAGGCGGGCGAGCGCGCGGCTGCGCGCCTCGCCGGAAAGCTTTTGCGCCATGGGTAAACTCCGTCTGTGACAACGATCTCGGCGGAACGCCGCTCTCGTAAATAGCCGGCAACATCACTATTTTTCAAGCGTGCGGCTACCCGCGAGCGCCGCAGAGGTTGCCAAGAGGTCGCCATGTCCTGGTTTCTGAACATCGGATCGGTCGCCGGTACGAAGGTACGCATTCACGTGACCTTCCTTCTGTTACTCGCTTGGATTTTCGGCGTGGAGTACATCGCAGGCGGGCCGCAGGCGGCCTGGAGCGGCCTGCTGTTCATCGTGCTCCTGTTCCTGTGCGTGCTGCTGCACGAATTCGGTCACATCTTCACGGCGCGCGCCTTCGGCGTGCGGACGCCCGACGTGATTCTGCTGCCGATCGGCGGCGTAGCGCGGCTCGAGCGCATCCCGGAAAAGCCGAGCGAGGAATTCCTCATTGCCATCGCCGGACCCGCCGTCAACGTGGTCATCGCATCGTTACTGGTGCTCCTCGCCGGCGCCAACCTTTCGGCCGACCACCTCGCCGCGCTTGAGAGCGCCGATGTCAGCATGATCGACCGCCTCGCGGCGGTAAATCTGTTTCTCGCTGTGTTCAATTTGATCCCCGCCTTTCCGATGGACGGCGGGCGCGTGTTGCGCGCGCTGCTCGCGTCGCGGCTCGGCTACGTCCGCGCCACCGAAATCGCCGCCACGATCGGGCAATGGGTCGCCTTCGCACTCGGCTTCCTCGGCCTGTTCGGCAATCCGCTTTTGATCTTCATCGCTATCTTCGTCTATCTCGCCGCCGCCTCGGAAGCGCATCTTGTCGCGATCCGTGCCATGTCGCGCGGCATACCGGTGACTGCGGCGATGATGACGCAGTTCGCAACACTGACGCCGGACGAACATGTCGACGCCGCCGTCGAGACGCTTTTGCGCACCAGTCAGGGCGAGTTCCCGGTGGTGGACGGCGACGGCCGGCCGCTCGGCGTGCTGGTGCGCAACGACCTCATTCGCGCCCTGAAGGAGCGCGGGCCAAACGCGCGCGTCGCCGACGCCATGACCGGCGGCATTCCCACCTTGAACAAAAGCTGCTGCCTCGACGAGGCATTCCGGCTGCTGCAGGAAAAGTCGGTACCGGCCGTCGGAATCGTCGATATGTCGGGCCGATTGGTCGGGCTCGTGACCTCGGAAACCATCCGCCAAATGCTCATGCTGCATCAGGCGATGCCGACTGGCATGCGGTTCGGACCATGGGGATCGTCTGGACGCAGCGCGGCCTAGCTGGACCGGCGGCCAAATTTCCGCCTTTTGCCTGCGATTAACCCAGCGGCTCGTTGCCCGCGGCGGCCGGTGGAGCGGCGCAGGGTCAAAACACAGAGGCCGTGGTAAGATTCATCATGCCCGCGGGAGTACCAAACCGGCCGCCGCTCGCCATGAAGCTTTGGCTTGCTCAGCGCTTCGGCCGGGCGGGCAACGCGTCCTCGATCATGCCGGGTCACATATCGGGCAATGCCATGAGTATCGGATCGCTTGAGCATACCGTTCGAATTCGGGTCAGAACATTTCTGCGGCATACCTGGCTCGTGACCATTCTGGGGACGATCATCCTCGGCGCCGGCGTTGCCGCGGCGATCTATTTGACCACCGCACCGACCGTCATGCGGATTGCCGCCGGGCCCGCCGACAGCGCCAATACAAAATTTGTCGAGGTCCTGACTCAAAAATTCGCGGACGACCGCGACAAGATCAAGCTGCAGCTCGTTACCACCGGCGGAGCGAAAGAGAGCGCGCAGGCGATGGCGACCGGCAACGCCGACCTCGCCATTTTGCCCGGCACGATCGGCAACACGCCGGATTGGCCGGTCGTCGCCATCCTGCGGCAGAACGTGATGGCGTTGATCGTTCCGGCACCCGCAACGCCAATCACCGCTAAGAAAGAGACGAGCGCGCCGGCGAAGAAGGACACGAGCACCGCTGAAAAGAAGGAAGGAGGCGCCAAGGATGGTAAGAGCGCAAGGGCCGGCAAGGGCGACAAGGCCGCGACGGGCAAGAAGGCAAAAGCCACCAAGAGTGATGACGCCGAAGCCGCCGAGGCCGGCGGCGACAAGAGCGGCGAGGATGCCGGTGAGACCGCAGCGGCCGGCGGCAAGTTGAAGAAAGTGCTGCAGCTTGTCGGTCGCCGCGTCGGCATCGTGACCGGGAACGTTGCGACCAAAGATTTGCTCGATGTCGTACTCAATCATTACGGCGTTCCACTCGACAAGGTGCAGGTTTCGCTGATCGATCCGAAAAACCTCGCCGAGGCCGTCAAGGCCAACCAGGTCGACGCGATTTTCGTCGCCGGCGCCGCGACCGGGCAGGCCATCACCGATGCGATCGCCGCAGCGTCACGCAACGGCGAGGCGCCGAGCTTCATCGCGATCGATCAGGCCGACGGCATCGCCAAGCGCAATCCCGCTTTCGAGTCCGTCGATATCGACGCCGGCACGTTCGGCGGCAATCCGCCCAGTCCGGACGACGGCCTCAAGAGTCTCAGCTTCCCCGAATACCTGGTGGCGCGAAAAACGCTCAGCCGCGACAGCATCGCCAGCCTGGCGAAGCTGATCTATTCGTCCCGGCTGGCGCTGGCGGCCGCAATGCCCGGCGAGATCAAGATCAAGGCGCCGCCGACCGAAAAAGACGCCGGCGTCACGGTGCATCCGGGAGCACTCGCCTATCTGACCGACGATCAGAAATCCTTCTTCGACAAATACGGTGACGACATCTTCTACGGCCTGCTGATCTTTCCGCTGTTCGGTTCGGCGGTCGCCGCCCTGGCCAGCTATTTCCGCCACGGCGGTCGCACCCGCCGGCTCCGGCTCTTGCAACGCCTGCTCGATCTTGTGCGCAAGGCCCACGCCGCGCCGTCGTTGGAGGCGCTCGATCAGATGCAGACCGACGTCGACAATCTCGTGATCGCGATGATCCACCAGGGCGAGCACGAAGAATACGAAGAGAACGAGCAGATGTCCTTCTCGCTGGCGTTCGACCAGGTTCGTTTTGCCATCGCCGCGCGGCGTGCGATCCTGCTCGAGCAATCCGCCGCCGAGAGCAAGGCGGGCGCCAAGGCCGCAGCCGCGTGATTTGGTGCCGCGGCGTCAGACGAGCCAGCGGAATTGTCGCGGTCCCCTAGAGCGCAATCGCTTCAGATTGAAACGATTGGCGCTCTAATATCTTGGTGGAGCATGATCTTTTCGGAAAACCGGCTTCCACTTTTCCGGGAGCATGCTCTAAGAGCCGACCCCAACTTCCTCAGCTTCGCGCAGGCGGCGCGCCGCCGCTTCGGCCGCCGTCGACCGCCGCGATTGCGCGGAATAGAACGAGGCGTTCTGCTCGCCGCGCAAGGCTTCGCGCGAGAACCGGATCAAATGATGCCCGACGACGCCCATGCTCAGCGCGGCGTCGATCTGGCCGCGGCGAAGCGCCGGCAAGGCCGCCTTCCAGAACCAGCGCCGATAATCGGAAAAAACGCCGATCCGCAAGGCGACGTTGGACGCCAGCACCAGCGCCAGGCGGAGATTATTCACGGTGAGCTTGCCGCGGGCCGGTCCCGCCAGCCGGTTAGCGTAAGTCGCTCCGATCTGGTGGGTGAAGCGCTGGAACAGCCGCTCGGGCGCGTAGGCGTGCGCGATGCAGCGGCGCCACATTGCCACCACCTCGTCGTAGGGTCGCAAAAACCGCACATTGCTTTCGAGGCCGGTGTCGTCGGCGACGATGCGGCCGGCACGCTTGAGGCGATCCCATAGCGGCGTCCTCGGCAGTGCCTGCAACAGATTGATGGTGAGGATCGGTATCTGCGACGCGTCGATGAAAGCCTTGAGCCTCGCCTCGGTCTCGGCGGTGTCGGTGTCGAGCCCGAGAATAATGCCGGAGGTGACTTCGAGCCCGTAACTGTTGAGGGTGCGGATCGCGTCGAGCATCGGCAGCGCCGCATTGTGCTCCTTGCGCATGTGCATGAGCGCATCGGCCTCCGCCGATTCAATGCCGACGAACACGGTGTGGAATTCCGCTGCCCGCATCAGCGCGAGGATTTCCGTCTGCTTGGCGAGATTGAGCGTGGCCTCGCAGGCAAAGCGCAGCGGATGGCCGCGCCGCTTCTGCCATTCGATGAGATGCGGCAGCATCTCGCGCGTCGCCTTGCGGTTGCCGATGAAATTGTCGTCGACGAAATAGATCACGGAAGGGTGGCGCCCCTGCGCCAGCATGGCGTCGAGCTCGGCGGTCAATTGCTGCGGCGTCTTCAGTCGCGGCTGCCGGCCGTACAGCGCCGGGATATCGCAGAACTCGCAGCGATAGGGACAGCCGCTGGAGAATTGCAGCGAGCCGAGCAGATAGCGGTCGAGCCTGATGAGATGATAGGCCGGCACCGGAAAGTCGGACAGCGCCAGGCGCTCGGCGGTTTCGAAGCGCACCTGCTCGGGCGGTGCGGCGCAGTCCTCATCGAGGCGGGCGATCAGCCGGTCGGTGCTGTCGCCGATCTCGCCGATGTGGAGGTAATCGAATTCCGCGTACGCTTCGGGCGTGCTCGACACCGATGGCCCGCCGAGCGCGATCGCCTTGCCGGCAGCCTTGGCGCGGCGGGCGATGTCGTGAATCTGCGGCGCCTGGATGTGCATGCCGCTGACAAAGACGGCGTCGGCCCAGGCGAAATCGTCGGCGCTGGCCGGCTGGATGTTCTCGTCGACAAAGCGGACCGGCCAGTCCGCGGGCATATAGGCGGCGATCAGCAGCAGGCCCTGCGGCGGCATGAACGCGCGCACGCGGCTGAAAAGGTGGTAGGCGTGGGAAAACGTGCCGAAGGACGGCGCGTAAGCCGGGAACACGCAAAGGATCCGGCGCGTGCTGCGGATGGCCAGCGGAAAGCGCAAGAGACCTCACAATCTGCCCGGCGCGGCCTCGTTACCCCGAGGATTCACCGGCGGCGCCCGTTTGATCGATTTTACCATATCCCCATCCTCGTGCGCGTTGCGAACCGGCCACAACTGACTATATTCCGCAACGCGCGGGCCCCTTGGGGGCCCGCAACGATTTAACAATGTCCCCATGAAACTCCGCAACATTGCCATCATCGCCCATGTGGATCATGGCAAAACCACGCTGGTCGATCGCTTGCTCCAGCAATCGGGGGCTTTTCGCGAGAACCAGCGGGTCGCCGAGCGCGCGCTCGATTCGAACGATCTCGAGCGCGAGCGGGGTATCACCATCTTGTCGAAGGTGACCTCGATCCTTTGGCGGGGTACCCGAATCAATATCGTCGATACGCCCGGCCACGCCGATTTCGGCGGCGAGGTCGAGCGTATCCTCAACATGGTGGACGGCGCGCTGGTCCTGGTGGACGCCGCCGAGGGCCCGCTGCCGCAGACCAAGTTCGTGGTCACCAAGGCGCTCAAAGTGGGACTGAAGCCGATCGTCATCATCAACAAGGTCGATCGGCCGGACGCCCGCCCCACGGAAGTCGCCAATGAGGTCTTCGATCTGTTCGCCGCGCTCGAGGCGAGCGAGGAACAGCTCGACTTTCCCATTCTGTACGGTTCGGCCCGGCAGGGCTGGATGGCGGCCGATCCTACCGGCCCCAAAGATCGGGGCATGGCGCCGCTGTTCGACCTCGTCATTCGCCACGTGGCGCCGCCGGTGGTCGAGGAGGGTCCGTTCCGCATGCTGGGAACGATCCTGGAGGCCAATCCCTATCTCGGCCGCATCGTGACCGGGCGCGTTACGTCGGGCTCGGTGAAGCCGAATCAGACGATCAAAGTGCTCGATCGTCACGGCAGCCTGATCGAAGAGGAGCGCGCGACCAAGGTCCTTGCCTTTCGCGGCCTGGAACGTACCCCAATCGATGAAGGTTTCGCCGGCGACATCATCTCCATAGCCGGCCTGCCCGAGGCATTCGTTTCGCACACGCTCTGCGCGGTCGAGGTTTCCGAGCCGCTGCCGGCCCAGCCGATCGATCCGCCCACCCTGACCATGACCTTCCGCATCAACGATTCCCCGCTTGCCGGCACCGAGGGCGATAAGGTGCAGAGCCGGGTGATCCGCGAGCGGCTGCTGCGCGAGGCCGAAGGCAACGTCACGCTGCGGATTTCCGAATCGGCGGAGCAGGATTCGATGGAGGTTGCCGGTCGCGGCGAATTGCAGCTCGGCATCCTGATCGAAACCATGCGGCGCGAGGGTTTCGAGCTTTCGGTGTCGCGGCCGAAGGTCCTGTTTCAGTACGGGCCATCCGGCGAACTGCTCGAACCCATCGAGGAAGCCGTCATCGATGTCGACCAGCAGCATGCCGGCGTCGTGGTGCAGAAGCTCGCCGAGCGCAAGGGCGAAATGGTCGAGATGCGTCCCTCGGGTGGCGGTCGCGTGCGGCTCATCTTTTACACGCCGACACGAGGGCTCATCGGCTATCAGGGCGAGCTCCTAACCGATACGCGCGGCACCGCGGTGATGAACCGCCTGTTTCACGCCTACGGGCCGCATCGGGGCGAAATTGCCGGACGGCGCAACGGCGTCCTGATCTCGACCGACCAGGGCGACGCCGTCGCCTACGCCATGTGGAATCTGGAAGACCGCGGTCCGATGATGATCGAGCCGGGGTGGAAAGTGTATCGCGGCATGATCGTCGGCGAGCACACGCGCGGCAACGATCTCGAAGTTAACGTGCTCAAGGGCAAGAAGCTGACCAACATCCGGACCCATTCCAAGGACGAGGCGGTCCGCCTCACCCCGCCCATCCGCATGACGCTGGAAAAGGCGCTCGCCTATATCGAGGACGATGAGCTGGTCGAAGTGACGCCAAAATCGATCCGGCTGCGCAAGAAGCTGCTCGATCCCCACGAGCGCAAGAAGGACGAGCGGCGGAAGGAAGCCGAACAGGTCTAAGGACCTGTCCGATTTTGCGAACCCGCTCATCGTCGCCGTGGACGAATCGGCAATTCCTTGCAACTTTCGATACGCTGGCCTGGCTGGCCGCAAAATATCGGGCGACCGTGTCGCTCGTGCAACAGCCCGCCAGATTACGAACAGGACTATATTTTTCCGCTCGCGGCGATGGCGCAACGAGCAGCGTTCCGCTAATAATCCCCATGGTGAGCCGATCGTGAATCTCGGCACTTGAAGGTCGCGGAACTGCTTGCTTTGATTGCGCCATGAGCACCGTCCTCATCGAGATCCGTCGCGCCAAGCCGGGTGATGCCGGCGCGGTGGCGGATGCTCACGATGAGGCATGGCGGACGGCGTATCTCGGGATTATCCCCGGCACCGAACTCGACCGGCTGATCAACCGCCGCGGCCCGGCGTGGTGGGACAGCGCCATCCGCAAGGGCAGCCGCATCGCGCTCCTGCAGTTCGGCGACAAAATCGCCGGCTATGCCAATTACGGACGCAATCGGGCGCGCAGCCTGCATTATGACGGTGAGATCTACGAGCTGTATTTGCGGCCCGAATTCCAGGGCCTGGGCTTTGGCCGCCGGCTGTTCGCCGCGGCGCGCCGCGATCTCGCGCAAAGCGGACTCAAATCCCTGATCGTGTGGGCACTGTCGGAGAACGACACGGCCGTGGAGTTTTATCGCGCGCTCGGCGGCAAGACAGTCGCCCGCTCGTCGGAGAAATTCGGCACTCGGGTTCTCGACAAGGTGGCCTTCGGCTGGAATAGCTGAGCCCGTCATTCCGGGCGCACACAGCGCGAGCCCGGAAACCATATCCACAGTCAGCGCGGCGCTATCAGCCTTTCTCGGCCAAGCGTCGCAGCGCCCGGACCAGCATCGCGGGGTCGCCCGTCACGCGAATTCGCTTCAGGCGCGACGTCGCCCCGGCCGCCACCGTCACCTGGCGGGGAGCGATGTCGAGCGCATCGGCGATCAGCCGGCAAAGCGCGCTATTGGCTTCTCCGTCCGAGGGCGCGACCCGCACCCGCGCCTTGAGCACGGCGCAGCCATCGGCACGGCGCTGTATCCCTTCGATGGCGTCGCGGCCGCCGCGGGGCGTCAGGCGCACGTCGACGACGACGCCGTCCGCTGTCGCCTTCCACGGCTCATCGGCCATGACGCTAGTAGACGTTGGGCAGGATGTAGAGCGCTATCACGTAACGGATGAAGATGATGATCAAGAACAGGATCACCGGCGAAATGTCGATGCCGCCGAGGTTCGGCAACAGGTTACGGATCGGACGCAGCGCCGGCTCGGTAATGCGGTAGAGAAATTCGCCGATCATGGCGACGACCTGGTTTCGCGTGTTGACCACGTGGAAAGCCACCAGCCAGGAGAAGATCGCCGCCGCGATCACGATCCAAATGTAAAGTTCCAGGGCAAGATCGATGACGAGAAAAAGGGCGCGCATGGATGGCTTTCGGGTGTGAAGACGAGGGAACCTAGCGATTTGCGGCGGCGCGAACAAGCCGATGCCCTTAAGCTTGCACGCGCTGAGTGGCGGTCATCCTTGACACCACTCGGTCCCGGCCCTAAATGGCCCGAACTCGCCAAAAGCCGGCACAATATAGGCCTGATCGTGCCACTGATCGTGCCTGCGGCGGGGCCGTAGCTCAGTTGGGAGAGCGCCGCAATCGCACTGCGGAGGTCAGGGGTTCAAATCCCCTCGGCTCCACCAATGATTTCAATGGCTTAATGCCACAATGGATTTGTCGACAAATCTCACCGGAAGCGTACCGGAAGCAGGAGAATCGAACTCGATCGCGGTCGAAAATCGGTCCGATCAGTGGGCTCAAAATTCGACATTTCGAATTCTTGGAGTTCACCGGTTTCAATCGCGCTCGGGCGACGAAACTATTCCGTGACTCTCTCGGTGGTCCGCGCCTTGACCGCGCGACCGGACGCAACAGCGCATACGTTTTGATGTACAGCCGTCGTCAGCCAATTCATCGCGAACAAGATCGATTTCCAAGACAGTGAGCTTCGCTCGGCCTACGCAGCAGAGGTGGTCAACTCGATGGGCTCGACGATCGAGGGGTCGTCGTTTTCCGGCTTGTTGACCCGCGTGGAGATCGGCCACATCCGCATGGGTGCGGCCGGGAACGGCCGCATCAAATCGCCGGGATCGGGCTCATCGCTTAGCCAGCGAGCGTAGTCGCCGGGCGCAAGGATCAGCGGCATGCGATCGTGGATTTCGGCCACCAACTCGTTTGCGTCCGTCGTGATCACCGCGAAAGTGCGAATCCATTCCCCGGAGGCCGGTTCTTTCCAATTTTCCCACAACCCGCCAAGGCCAAAGGGACTGTCGTCCTTCAGGGCGATGGCATAAGGCTGCTTGGCTTTTTGCCCCTTGATCGCCTTCCACTCGAAAAAGCCGTCGACCGGGACGATACAGCGCCGCCGGCGATAGGCATCCCGGAAGGTGGGCAGATCGCGCACGGTCTCGCATTTGGCATTGATCGGCTTTCGCCCGCCCTTCGGGTCCTGGCACCAATAAGGGATAAGATCCCAACGCAGGGGGTCGAGTGACACCTCGCCGGTCTGAGGATTACGCCGGATCACCAGCAGATCCTGGCTTGGCGCGGCGTTCCACCGAGGCGGATAATTGTGCACGCGGCTGTCGCGCACGTTCATGCCGTCGACAATAGCATAACGTACGGGCCCGCTGCTCTGGATGACTCTGCCGCACATGATCGCTATGTGGTGCGCTTGCGAGGGTCGACAATACTGCACCTACGTCGATGTTGCCGCCCGGTCGCCGGCCTGAGCGGAATCGCATGCGTGCAACTGGTAAAACTCTGTCGCACCGACCATGAAACACCCGTCCGAGAATCAGCCTCAGGAAGTTCTTGCCGGTCTCGTCGAGCGCGTCACGTACCATAATGCCGAGAACGGCTTTTGCGTTCTGCGGGCCAAGACGCGCGGGCATCGTGACGTCGTGACCGTGGTCGGCCATGCCGCAACCATTGCCGCCGGTGAGTGGATCACGGCGTCAGGTGAATGGGTCAACGATCGGACCCACGGCCAGCAGTTCAAGGCGCGGTTCCTGCGCACATCGCCCCCGACCTCGGCCGATGGCATCGAAAAATACCTCTCGTCCGGCATGATCCGGGGCATCGGCCCGGCCTACGCCAAGAGGCTCCTGCGCGCCTTCGGCGAGAAGGTGTTCGACATTATTGAGGCGACACCCGACCGGTTGCGTGAGGTTGATGGCATCGGGCCGGTTCGCGCTGCCAGCATTCTCGCCGCCTGGGCCGAGCAGAAGGCGGTGCGGGAAATCATGGTGTTCCTGCACGGCCACGGCGTCGGCACGGCGCGGGCGGTGCGCATCTACAAGACCTACGGCCCTGACGCCATCCAGGTCATGACCGAAAACCCGTATCGCCTGGCGCGCGATATCCGCGGCATCGGCTTCAAGACAGCCGACGCCATCGCGATGAAGCTGGGCATCGAGAAGACCGCCATGGTGCGGGTCCGTGCTGGCATTTCCTACGCGCTGACCGAGGCCATAGATGAGGGACACTGCGGCTTGCCGACGGAGGAGCTGATACCGCTTGCCGAGAAGCTACTTGAGGTCTCGCAGGAGCTCATCAGCACTGCGCTCGATCTCGAGCTGCAGGAGGGCACGGTGGTCTCCGATCGGGTTGGCGAAACGCCGTGTGTATTTCTGGCCGGCTTGCATCGGGCGGAGCGCATCCTTGCCGAGCGGCTGATCCGGCTTGCAAATGGCAAGCTGCCTTGGCCCTGGATCGATCCGGACAAGGCCCTGCCGTGGGTTGAGGGGCGTATCGGTCTTGCGCTTGCCGAAAGCCAGGTCGTCGCGATCCGGCTCGCCCTGATGTCCAAGGTGTTGGTCATGACCGGTGGCCCCGGCGTTGGCAAAACCACCATCGTCAAGGCCATTCTGCGCATCCTCGCGGCGAAGGGCGCCAGCCTTCTGCTGTGCGCTCCAACCGGCCGCGCTGCGAAACGTATGACCGAGGCGACCGGCTTCGAGGCCAAGACCATTCACCGTCTGCTGGAGGTCGACCCTAGGGGCGGCGGCTTCAAACGCGGCGACGACAACCCGCTCGACTGCGATCTGTTGGTTGTCGACGAGACCTCCATGGTCGATGTCATGCTGATGCAAGCGCTCATGAAGGCAGTCCCCGACAGGGCTGCCCTTTTGATCGTTGGCGACATCGACCAGCTTCCGTCAGTCGGCCCGGGCCAAGTGCTGGCCGATGTCATCTCATCCGCCGCCGTGCCGGTGGTGCGCCTCACCGAAGTGTTCCGGCAGGCGGCCCAAAGCCAGATCATCGTGAATGCCCACCGCATCAATCAAGGTGTCATTCCTGATCTTCGCAAACCCGAAGCCGAGAGCGACTTCTATTTTGTCGAGGCTGATAATCCCGAGACCGCAGTTCCGCGCATCATTGAGCTGGTCAAAACCCGCATCCCGCGCCGCTTTGGTCTCGATCCCATCCGCGATGTCCAGGTTCTCTGCCCGATGAACCGCGGCGGTGTCGGAGCACGGTCTCTTAACATTGAACTCCAGGCAGCATTGAACCCGGCGGGCGAGCGCAAGGTCGAGAGATTTGGCTGGACCTTTGCGCCCGGCGACAAGGTCATGCAGATCGAAAACGACTATGATAAGGAGGTCTACAACGGTGACATTGGGTTTGTGACGGACGTCGAGCCTGAGGAAGGCAACCTCACCGCCAGCTTCGACGGGCGCTCGGTTACTTATGGCTTTGGCGAGCTCGACGCCCTGGTACCGGCATACGCCGCGAGCATCCACAAGAGCCAAGGCTCGGAATATCCCGCTGTGGTGATTCCGGTCATGACCCAGCACTACGCAATGTTGCAGCGGAACCTTCTCTACACCGGCGTCACGCGCGGCAAGCGGCTTGTGGTGCTGGTCGGGCAGAAGAAGGCCATCGCCATCGCGGTGCGCAACGTCTCGGGCCGGCGGCGCTGGTCCAAGCTGCAGGAATGGCTGCGTCCCAGCCAGTCCCTCTCGCGGCCGATCGGCATGGCGGGTTGACCTATATCAAGCGGAAGGGGTTAGAGCACCGCATTCGTAATTCTGTTACGACTGTCCCGGTAGGTCCACGTTGGTGCCATTAAGGCCGATTTCATTGACGTTTCTGATCCAAGAATTGGCGACCCGTCCTGTCTAATCCTCGGCCTTACTCGGCAGTCCGGTGGCAATTCGGGCGGCAAAACCAGCGTCGCTGCCCCGCAGCGGAGCGGCCTACGGGCGACGGTGATGCAGCCGCCGAGGGGCGCAAGACTATCCTTCTCCAAATCATCATTTTCCGCTTGCAACGCGCGGCCGGCCCATACAGAAGGGCCATAATCAGAAATCCCGGCCCCTTCCGGAAGCATCGGAAATTGGGTAGGTTCATTGCGAGCTGTCAGCGAGATGTGCCGTATTCTCCGCGAGGTAATCGGCAGCGGTCATGCCACCGGCAGGCGTCACACTGTCAGCAAACCCCTCATTTTTGCTGTCCACCAACAATCACGCTTGTTTGCGCTACCACATGGCCGTCCCCGACTTCCAGACCTTGATGCTTCCGTTGTTGAGGCTGGCAAGTGACGGTCAGCAACATAACCTTGCCGAGGCAATCGAGCGGCTGGCCCAAGAATTTCAGCTCTCGAACGACGACCAAGCACAACTTCTCCGAAGCGGGCAGACGCGGTTGTACAACCGCGTAGGCTGGACAACCACCTACCTCAAAAAAGCGGGCCTGTTGCAGGCCGTCGGGCCTGGACGCTTCGAACTGACGGATCGCGGGCGGGACGTTCTTGCTACCCGACCCGCGGCCATTGATGTTGCCTTTCTGGAGAGTCGATTCCCGGAGATGTCGGAGTTCCGAAAGGGCCATTTAAGGGGCGAACTCGGCGGAGAGGAAACATCCGCGACCTTCAACACCACCGATGGCATATGGAACCAACGCGCGGGTGTCGTGGAACGGATACGCGAGAAGATAGAACATTCAATTCCGAATGAGGTGATACGCCGCGCGGCGCTGGATTTTTTTGCGTTTGCCATCGAGAACGCTAATGAGGAGCGTGGCAACGCGTGGTACGTGCGCGAGTCCGAGCACGGACTTTGGCTCATGACGGGCCGCATGCGTGCATGCGGTATCGGGCGGAGACTGCGGGTCAGTGTCATCGGACCTATCGGTGACGACGTTCGCGACGCTCTCGGAGCCGATGCCGAGGAGGACCGGGAGTTCAAGTGGATTCCTGGACACTTGGTCCTCACAATACCCGTGGAGCGCGCGGCGAAAGCTCTGACCTTGCTCAAAGATGGGCTCAACAGCTTTATTGACGAGACGATGGCGCGCGTGCGGCGTTTGGTGAGTCTCGAAGATCATGTCCCTGAAGCGGTCACCTACGTCGGCAGCGTCGCCGGCCGCGAGTTGCCGCAGCCAGAGCCCGTCCCCGAGTCGAAAGATTCCGCGGAGATCGATGATACCTCGGACGAAGATGATATTAGCGCTTCGAGGGAGCCACGGGTTCGCGGGCGGGCGCCGATCTTCGAGCACGGCCAGCGTTCCATTGCGTCGCTAATGAGTGACATCGAGCGTGAGGTGATCGCGCTGCCAGACCTGCAGCGGCCCTTCGTCTGGGAAGATACAAAGGTACGCGAACTCCTCGACTCTCTCTTCGTAGGCTTCCCGGTGGGGACACTTGTCTTCTGGCACACATCCAACGACAAAGACGCTCGTGCTCTCGGAGCGGAACGACCAGGTCTCCGAGCTACTACTCTCGTCATCGATGGCCAGCAGCGTCTCACGTCCCTTTACGCCGTGATTCGCGGTGTCGAAGTCGTCGGCAAAGACGGTGCAACGCGAAAGATCACGATCGCGTTTCGGCCGCGTGACGGGCGTTTTGAGGTTGCCGACGCGGCGATCCGCAATGATCCTGAGTTCCTGCCTAATGTGACCGAACTCTGGAACGGGACGCGCCCCAAGCCACAGATCCGGCGTGACCTCATGAACGCGCTTCGGGACAAGGGCCGCGCAGTCGACGAAAAATACGAGGACGCCGTGGAGCGCAACATCGATCGCGCGCATGCAATCACCGACTATCGGTTTCCTACCGTCGACATCCGTAAGACCGCGACAACACAGGATGAGGAAGCCACAGAGGAGGACGTCGCCGAGATTTTCGTCCGTATCAACAACCAAGGAACGCGCCTCGGGCAAGCCGATTTCGTCCTAACGCTGCTCTCTGTGTATCATGGCGAGTTGCGCGACCGGATTGAGGAGCGCGCGCGTGCAATGTCCCTCGGGGCGGTCGTTGGGATCGATACACAACAGCTTCTGCGGGCCGTCTGCGGCGTCGCCTATGGTCGGGCACGAATGTCAGCCGTCTACCGCTACCTTCGCGGGGTCGATCCGACGACCGGCGAAGCGGACACCGACAGACGCTTGAAACTTTTGAACCAACTCGACGAAGCGGCGAAGGAATGCATGGAGCCCACGCCGTGGCGCGACTACTTACTTCGCGTGAAGCATGCCGGGTTTGTCAGCCAGACGCTCGTCGCCTCCAAGAACGCAATCGTGAACGCCTATGCCTTCTATATCCGCGGCCGCAAAGCCGGAGTCGCGAAAAGCAAGCTCGACGAAATGATCGCGCGCTGGGCCTTCGGGTCGTTGCTTACGGCACGCTACTCGGGCTCGTCGGAGACCATGTTCGAGCAGGACTTGGCACGCGTTGCCAGGTTGGAAGCGGGTGACGCCGACGGCTTCGTGCGCGCGCTCGACGAGACGATGGGCGAGACGATCACGGGCGACTACTGGACGCACTCTCTCGTCTCGGCGCTGGAAACGCAGAGGGCGCGGGCTCCCGCTGCGCTTGCATTCCGAGCGGCCCAGGTCGTTCTCGGAACGCGCGCGCTTTTCTCCGACCAGCTTCTTCAGAACCTGCTCGACCCGCCCGCAGACGGTGGGCGCGCGGCCAGCGAAGCCCACCATCTATTTCCGACAACATGGCTCCATTCGCGCGGGATCCGGGACCGTCGACGCGTTAACCAGGTCGCGAACCTGGCGGACGTCGGCTGGCACGAGAATAGCATGATCGGTGGTCGGGGCCCCGCGGAGTACGTTCCACGTCTACGCGAGAAACTCGCTATTGACGACGATCGGTGGGGCCGGATGTGCGCTGAGCACGCCCTTCCATTGGGATGGGAGTCGTTGGAATATGAGGAGTTTCTCCGCGAGCGGCGGCGAAGGATGGCGGACATCATTCGTGTCGCGTTCCGCCAGCTCGGAGGCGAGCCAGACTCGCCGCCACTCACGCCACCGTGGTTCCTGCCGGGCGCCGAGGCCGTATGGAAGCGTATTGGGGAGACTGAGCGCGCACTGCGTGGCGTCGTCCGTGAAGTCTACGCTGCACGCTTCGGCGACGCGGCCGCGCGGAGAATTGAGGAAGCGCTGCCTGAGCGCGAACGGGAGAGCCTCGCCCGCGCGCTCAGGGCACGCCCTGCGGGACTAGAGCCGCTGAGCGTCGTAGACTACCTCTACCTCGGTCAAATCCCCCCTGTGCTTTTCGCCACAGACGCTTGGCAGGATTTTGGTCGCCGTTTCGGCGATGCGCCGGACGGCAAGCGGCGGCTTCAGTCTGCAATCGGCCAGATCGCGCCTGTTCGAAACGAAATCGCTCACGTCCGCGAGGTGGATCCCACCCGCCTCCAACGCGCGAGCGTCGCATGCGCCGACGTGTTGGAGATGCTGCAGGGCGGGACGTAAGTCAGGAACCGGTCTTTCAGGCTATCACCGACAAATGGTCAACTCGACAAAGGTCTTTGGACTATTTCACCCATCCCAAATCTCGCGCACCTTCGCAAGCCTGTGGATACCCCGAGACAAGTCATGTCACCCATCCGCCGATCCGCGCTTCCAACCTCCCCACGCAGGACATTCCGCACCCAAACTGTGTTGCCATCTGTTGGCCAGTGGTTGTGAAAATCATCGAGGAAGGTGTGCCAGTCGCGCTTTAGACCAAATCTCTCGAAATACAGTAGACGAAAAGCCGTGATCGACACCCACCAATGTTGGCGTGCCTTCGGAAAGCAACTCAACCAAGCATTCGGCGACGCCGCGCCGCGACCAATACTTCCGCGGCGATGGCGGCGGCGCGACCTCGGCCAGCGCTTCGTCGCCCTCGGCCAGATAGACGCGCAGGCCCGGCAGACTCGCGGTGGGCGTCTGCGCGCCGGAATAGTCGATGCCGATGGTGCGAGCGAAGAACACCATGGCAAGCTATCTTCCGCCTCTCTCGCGCGGTTCATAGGGCCTCGTCCAACTCTCGCCAGCTGTCAACTTGATACCGTCTGGCTGGTAGCCCTCCGAAATGAACAGAAGGCGCTGCTCAATTGCCAAATGTCTTGCTTGCGACCACTGGCCTTCTAGAAGGAGTCGGCGGACTTCGGGGTGAATTTCGATCCTTACGTCTGCCAATTCTCGCTCTGTAGCCATCGGCTCTGAATCAGTATCGGAGGCAAGGCTCAGAGCTGGTTCATAGTAGTAGCGCCACTCTGTCTCTGGCCTTGGCACGTCAATGGCGTCCCTTGAGCCTGGCTCTGGGTCGCGCCAGTAGAACTCAAGCACGTCCGAACGAAAGAACGCGAAAGAACCGACATGCAGAGAGCAATTGCGTCCGTTGACCGAAACAAGTCTTTGCGCCTGTGCTTTGGCCTTTGCCTTGTCGGCCGACGAAGGAACGGATGAGCGGCCCTTGCTTTCGAAAGCATTCCAGTTGCCGCTGATGTCCTCGCCAACAAGGTCGGGGCGTGAACGCCCGAGGATGACTGGGTTTAGGGCGGGGCGGAAAACGTCAAGATGCAGAAGCCAGTGCGTGAGCAGCAGGCGCGAAGCGAAAACTTTGCAAAGCGTCATGCCCAAGAAATAGCTCACCATTCCTTTCTCGGTCGGGTCGAGCCAAGCAAATGAATCCGTGCGGTGGAGGTAGCCGTTCCAGTCTTGCTCGACGGCCATTCGTATCAACGCCAGCCGGAAGATCGCTTCGTGGAACGACGCTTCGCCGTGCCGGAAAACATGATAGGTGCTCGGGCGACCAAGTGTTATCGCCGCCCATAGAACCTCATCCCAAGAACTTGAGAGGGTGCCCGATCGAAATGCGTAGGACGAAGGGAAGGCACGGCTGCGATAGTCGATGCGCAGCGTCATTCAGCCGCCTCCAGTGCGCGCGCGTCGGCCGGCGCAAGCCGCACGGCGATCTTGGTGAACTGCTTCAGCGCCGCCTCGAGGTTGACGGCGACGTCCGCCGTAATGATCTCGAACGCCGGCAAGGCGTCGGTGTCGGTCAGGCTCTTGTCCTTGATCCAGAACAGGTCGAGACAGAGCTTGTCGCGCCTCAAGAACTCTTCATAGTCTAAGCAGCGCCAGCGCCCCTCGGGGTTCATTTCGCTCCAGGTCTCTGCGCGCTCGTGCATCCGGCCTGGCTTGTGGCAGGTGATGAACTCATCGAAGTCGCTACACCAGATCACCGCCCTTCACTCCCTCGCCACCACCGTGTCGTAGAGCCCGTAGTGGGTTAGGTCCTCGTGGCTTTCGATTCCCGTATAGCGCAGCGACGCGTCTTCGTAGCGGCGGAAGGCAAAGACAGCCTGGTTCATCTGCTCGGTGTTGAACACCTTCAGGCGCACGAGCAAATGGAAGTCCTTTACCGTCAGCCCGGTGACGGCCAGAAACAAGTCCGGCTCGAGTTTGGTGATGACATCTCGCAGCGTGTTCTCGCGGAAGTCGGTAAGGTACATGAACGCAGGGATGCGCGTGGCGAATTTGATCAGCTTCTCCTGGACCAGTTTGCGCTTGGCTTTGTATTCCTTTTCTTCCTTGGTAAGTTGCGCTTTCTGTTGGGCCGTCAGACCTTTGTGCTTGGCCTTGTTTTTGAGGTCTTTCACCACCTCACTCTTATTGATGATGGTCTCGATGATGTTATCTCCCAGCGAGCGCCAACCCTCGATCCGTTCCACTGCTGCCATGGCCTCAGGGTTGTCGAGGATGCGGCGCAGACTGTCGTTGTCCACGTTCACAAGCAACGCACTCTCCCACTTGCGGGCCAGCAGTGTCGCCGAGGTGCCCGCCATCGCGATGTCAAGGATTCCACCCGCGTCGATCTGGGTCATGTTCGCGCCGTCATAGGCCAGCACCGGGAGGAACGACACGAGGTCCTTGACCGCGTTCTCCGGGTTCGGGTCGTCGGGCGATAGGCCGATCCCATAATCTGAGAGCTGCCGCAGCGCGCGAGTGGGTGCGAAGTCGAAGACGAAGCAGACGGGCTTGAGGATCTCCTCCTCGTTCGGGTTGTCGCCATTGGGGTTCCTGATGAACCATGGCGACTGCACGCGGAATGCGGCCTGAAAGTAGGTCTCTGGCGACTTGAGGTTGCGCAGCATAAGAATGGACGACCACTGCGGCACCGTTACTCCGGTGGTGAGCTTGCCGCATGAGAGCGTGATCGTCTTGGTCTCGAAACCGCTCCCGATGGCCTTGCGCACAGGGGGCAATGCCTCCAGTCCGATGCCTGCGGAGGCGCCAGCGGCGACGACCACCTGATAGTCGTGCCAGAAGGTATTGTGCCTCTCTGTCAGCAGGTTTGCCATCGCGTGGCAAGCCGCGACATTGGGGAGGAACCAGAACGAGTGCTGAAGATAGGGCAGCAGTCGAATATCCGAATACGGAAACGGCGGGCGTGTGCCAGTTTTCAGGTACTCGAGATACTTGGGGGCGTACCCGCCGCGAATGATGTCCAGCCACTTCTGTACATCGCTTTTGTGCTTGAACTTCGCTGCGGCGCCCCTCTCCGACGCCTCGAAGAACGTGTTGAGATCGAACTCGTCGAACTCTCCGCCACTCGCGATTGCGAGCAACTCGTCTGGCATCTGATAAGTTAGAAGGCGCATCTGGGGCAGTGCGCCGTACGGGTTCCGTTTGCCCGGACTCTTCGCGGCGAACTCCTCCTTGGCGCGCTGCTCGTCGGTGTACGTCCAGTTGAATATTTGTTCCTCAATGAACTCGCCCGTGGCCAGCGCCCTGAAAGGTGTCCCAGAGAGGTAGAGGTACGCCTTGGTCGTGATGGGAAGGAACTTGGTCTCTTTCTCGGAAAGCTCGCTAAGGTCTTCGTTCAGTTCCTCAAGGCCAGTGGCGTATTCCAGCTTGGCTTCCTTCTGGGCAACTGCCTCCTCCTCACCCTCGAAAAGCTCCTTGGCGGTCTCCCGCCACGCGCCAAAGTGGTATTCGTCGAAGACCACGAGGTCCCACTTCACCTTGTGGAGCCATTTGTTCTTAGACTTAATGTTCCCTACCTCATCGCGACCGAGAAGGTCCTGGAAGGAGCCGAAATAGACAACCGGCTTCCGAGAATTGATATCCGTTGGATCGCGGTCGGAGTTGCGGGACAGGTACTGCCACCCATCGAAGTCCACGTGGGACTCGAGGTCCGTCTGCCACGCGTCCTCGACGGCAGGCTTGAAGGTGACCACAAGCACGCGTTTGGCACCCAGTTTCTTGGCGAGCTGGTACGCGGTGAACGTCTTGCCGAAACGCATTTTCGCGTTCCAGAGGAAGCGAGGGACGGCGTGCTTGTCCTCCTTCCAGATGGAGCGGAAGTAGGCATACGTCTTGTTCACAGCCTCAGCCTGCTCCCGGCGCATCGCGAACCTTTCGTGATGTGAGCCCGTGAAAGTCTTACCGATGCGTAGTTCGGTGAGTACGGTCTTGACGTCCTTAACCGCGCACCGCATCCACTCCAGCGCGGCTTTCTGGAACCGCTTCTTGGTGAGTGCCGCGCGCACCTGATGATCTGTGATTATTTTGCCGTCGTAGCCTTCCGCTGGTTCGTCCAACTCGATCTTGTAATTCTTAATCGCGGCAGTCTTGAGCTGCTCCGCGACGCGTTGTTTCACGTCGCGTGTCGTCTGCCCAACCTTGAGGAGACCGTCGTGCGCTTTGTCATCAATTGAATAGGCGTAGATGCGCGGCCGAGCAGCTGGCTTCGGCGCAAGGATTTCCTCGATGGTGGGCTTATTCATCTTGATCGTTATCGCCCATTGGGCGGACCACTTTCTCGACGAACGCGATCTCACGAGCGGAGAGGCCATATTTCTTGTACAGTTCCGCGTCGGTCCACTTCCTCGTCCATTTTTGGGTTGGCACGAAGGTATAGACCTTGCGTGTTACGTGTTGGGATGGCTTGTGCAGGAGAATCAGGAGACGAGTCAGGCGACAGGAGAGATAGGACAAGACGCTTTCAGCCTGCTTCTTCGAATCGAACGGGCCAATGCAAAGGTAGGTCTCCGAAGAAATGCTACCCGGCTCTCCTATGAAGGGGGTACTGATTATTCGGTGCGGATAGGTGTCCTTATTGCCGGTGCCGGGTGCGGCATAACCTGCAAAAAGCTTCCACTTGTCGATGAGGTGAGCGCCAGTCGTAACCGAGCGCCTTGGGACGTAGCCCGTTCCGCCGTTCTGATAGATCAGCAGATCACCCCGCGATTTAGTGGTCTTCCCCTTGAAGAACGTGCGGAAGCCGAAAGCCCTAGCGGAAGTGACCAGTCGGTCGAAGCGCTTGCCTTCAGGCAGCAGAAGCGATTTGGATTTCCCACTTTCGACAGCAAGGACCTTCTTCAGGATCGACACGCCTTCATTGAAGCGGATGAATACGTCCGCGCCTTTCTCGAGAAGGGGGCGGGTGGCTATCGAGTCCGGCCAGTCCTTGAAATGAGTGGTGACTCGGCAGGGCCCGGGACTGTCCCGGTCCCAGAGGAAATAACAAACGCCACCCTTTAGGCCCACGCCCGGGAAGACGTCCGATGCGCTGAGATAGTCGTCAATCGAGCGCAGTCGATTGTCGGTGAGCATCGACTCTCGGAACTCGTCCAAGCCCTTGCCACCGGCAAACCAACGGGCAGGGATGATCATGGTCAGCAGACGTGGGTTGAGCTTCTTCGCTTGGTCTACAAACTTGTTGTAGATCGGCGCGGCGCTCGTCCCGTAGCCGCCGTCGTCTAACTGGTACGGTGGATTGCCGATGATCACATCGAACTGCATATCGCCTCCAAACAACTCGGCAATCCGAGCCTTAATGTCGTCGGTGTGAATGAACGCGTACGCGTGGGTCTCAAGCCCTTCGCCGCGCTCAAACGTCTTCTGGCTTGCCCCACAATACTCGCACTTGCCACTCGCCCATGTGTGCTCCGTGCGTTCGAACCAGATGTTGCCGCTATCGACTTTGAACGATTTGGCGACGGAGTGCTTGCCGTTGGCGTGTTTTGAGCAATAAAGGCTCCGCCGCGCTAGTAGGCTGGTGAGATGCGTGATACCAATGCCGAACACCTGTTTAGTGAGGATATGATCGACACGCTTTTCTAGATTCGGAATTTTGGCAGCCAATCCTTTTGTGAGGCGGCTGGTGATCTCGCGCAGGAATACGCCCGATTTGGTGAACGGGTCGAGGAACTTCACCGTCTTGTCCGCCCAGATATTCGCCCCGCCGTGATCAGCAGCCCACGCCTCGGCCAGCGTGTCCAATATCCGGTTCGCTAGTTCCGGCGGCGTGAACACCTCGTCGTTGGAAAGGTTCGCGATGCAGGTCAGCACATCCGGGCTGCGCGCGCGCAACGCAAAGCTAGCCTGGGCGCTCATGCGGCCTCCTTGGGTGTGCCTCCGCGAGCGGCGATGGCCAGTTCGCTGATCGTCATCGACCGATAGGTCCTGGTCGGTGTGAAGATTTCATGCTTCCCCAAATGAGCGTAGTCGGAGCCTTCCGCGCTAAAAGCGGATGAGCCGGTAAGAACGTCGAGGCGGAAGTCGCGCCGCTGGAACTTGCCCTTGCCGAGGTTGCCCCACTCAGCAAAGGTGATGGGCTGGCCGTCGTGCATGCGCATCGTCAGCGCGTCGCCGTGTATGAGGTTCTGCGACAGTACGAAGTACGCCGCGCGGTAAAGATCGTCCGACTCGTCGATGTTCAGATACTCGGCGAGGATCTCCAACATATTCAAGCGGCACTCTGCGATGTTGTCCGCCAAAAGCTCAATGCCATAGAGGCACATCACAGCGAGAAGGGCGTAGTGCCGCTTTTCAAAGTCCGACTTTCCAAACCTGAGTTCGACGGCGGCGAGCTTGCGCTGCAGGATATGGACCAGAAAGTTACCGCTTCCGCATGCCGGCTCCAGGAAACGAGAGTCGATGCGCTCGGTCTCGCCTTTCACGCCGTCAAGCATTGCTTCGACCATCCAAGGAGGAGTGAACACCTCCCCGTGGTCTGCAACGCGTTTCTTTGACTTGATCAGAATCATGGGGCAAATGCACTTGGACTATTTGATCGTGGCCATGCCTACCTACTGGACGGCTACTTCGCTTTTCGGATTACCTTAAAGACTTTCTGCCTCGACGGATCGATGACCATTATACCGCAGCCCTCGTAATCGCCCGTTGCGGGTCGCCACGGCGCCTCATAATCGCGGGCGATGGCGGCGATCTGGCAAAACTCGATGTCCCACCCCGCTCCGCGCAAAAGCCGGTCAACCTCGAATATGACAGGCGAACATCTCGGGGGGTCGGCGACGCGCCGATCACATTGCCCGCCGCGCGGGTCTTATTCAAGGGCTAGTACATCCCTAGGCTCTGGGCGCCTTTCGGTCACGCGATCAAAGCCTTGAACGGTGGCGAGAGCTACGCGGGCAGTCTTAGCTTTCTGCCAATTCCTCGATCGTCGGCGGAAAATGGGAAATCCAATCATGGCGAAAGACCTTTTGCTGCTCGGCGGGGAATTTATCCTGCTCGACTGTGTTGAGCCCAGACGAAGGCAGCCCAGTGGTGTGATCCACAACGAGTGCGGTGATTGCCGGAAGTTGGTTCTTATCGCACCACCTCATCACGCAGCCTAGCGATTTCGCCAGTAGGCTCGCACCACCGCGCTGTATCCTCTGGTCCAATTGCGCATAGGTCGCGGTTTCCCGGCGCGCAGCCATTCCAATCAAGACAAGATATGCCCGCAGTGCCCAACCAGGCTCAGTCCTTGGAAATTCTTTTGCCATTGTTCAGTCCTCTCGGACCTAAATATCTTTATAATCGGGCCTAAAATCCGAAGCTGTTTGATCTAAATCAACGACGAACAAGTAAACGGTGATCCGGTGCAAGTCGAAAAATCTTGCTTTTTCACACCGGGCACTTCTCGGATCGATTGAAAGGTCAGCGCTCTTCGCATTAAGATAACGTGGTGTTTTTCGTTCAATCGGGACAAGGCTTCGGGGGGCCCCGCGAGTGGAGTGGTATTTTCGTGATATTTCGGATGATCCCAGCGAGAAGGAGCTGACCCAGCAGGATCAATTCAATAACGACGAGGTTGGTCTCGCTGAGGCGCTGGTACGCGAAACGATTCAGAACTCGACCGATGCAAGTGCAAACGGAGGCCAGGTCCGAGTTCGGTTTGCACTTCATAACACCCCTGCATCGACCAGAACGACCATCATCAGGCTCATGGTGAACGGGCTCGCTCCTAATTTGAAGGCCAGCGAGTTGGCAGTTCCGCAGCAGGGCCCATCGATGCGCCTGCTGGTTATCGAGGATTTCGAAACGACCGGACTGCAGGGAGCCGTAGACGTCAAGGACGACGGCCAGTTCTGCGGCTTCTGGCGCCGTTTTGGTCGGTCCAACAAGAAGCAGGCGGAAGGTGGACGATGGGGCTTGGGAAAACTAGTGTTTCCAAGCGCCTCGCAGGTGCGCACTGTGGTCGGCCTGACACGGCGTGCCGACGACCCAAGCAGTTGGCTAATGGGTCAAGCAATTCTTCGCAACCATGAGATTGATGGTATCGAAAAGGACTCGGTAGGCTTCTGGTGCGACGCCAAAGCAGCGCGCAAGGGCATACCGACCCGCGACCCGGTACTTTGCCGCGCGGTAAGTGCTGAGGCCGGCCTTATACGCACTAATGAGCCGGGGCTGTCATTAATTGTGCCGCACGTCCTTCCGGACATTGAACCGGCGCATCTAATGGCGGCGACCATCCGCAATTACTACTATCCGATCTTGACCGGTAAACTTGTGGTCGAGGTCGACGGCACAGTTATCAATGCGGCCAGCTTCGAAACCGTGTCCACCTCGCTCGGCAGCGAGGTGGTGCCTGCCTGGATGCTCGCCTTCGTGCGGGAGCTGCAGGCTCGCCGCGACACACCGGCGGACGTGATCCTGCCAGCCAACTGGCAGTCCACAACGATCACCGGTGCTCTGCTCGGACCGGACGCGACCGAACAGTTGCGGCAGGCGTTCAAAGCCGGACGGATGCTGTCCGTTCGGGCTCCGCTGACCGTAACTCCGCGAGCTGAGCGGCCTATAACATCCCATGTCGACCTGTTTTTAAAGGGGGCCCGTCCAGGCGAACGGGCACAAACCTTGGTCGTACGCGGCGCAATTACAGTGCCGACGGAAGGCAAACGCGCCAATCTGCCGGAGACCCACGCCGCTCTGGAGGCGCGAGATGAGGCGATAAGCCGACTTCTGGGCGATGCCGAGAACCCCGCCCATACGCAGTGGAATGAGAGAGCAGAGAGGCTACGGAACGGCTGGCAGGGAGGGGGCATGGTCCTGCGGCGTGTCCGTGCCGCACTGCACGAACTACATGCTGTAGTATTCGACCGTCTTGACCAGGAAGATGCTGACGCACTTCTTGATTTTTTTTCCATCCCGAAGCCGACGCGCGGCGACAAAGGAGCGACCGATAGCGCAGGTAAGCCAAAGGATCTTCCCGAGCCGCGTCCCCTGCCCTTTAGGATCGAGCGCAAAGCCGGCGGTTTCTCGATCGTCTCGCACTCGGCGATAGCGCCTGCGACGCCACCGCTAAAGCTACACATACACTGCGCCTACGATGTCCTTTCCGGCAATCCGTTCCGGCGCTACAGCGAATACGACTTCAGTTTCTTTTCCTCAGACATCCAGGTCGAAAAGGTGAACGCTGACTGCTGGCCGACTGATTTCAACGAGTTTGACTTGGTAGCGCGCAAAGCGGAATTCCGTGTCGACGTCGTCGGCTTTGATCAGCACCGGGACATAATTGTCGTCGTAGAGGAGCAAAATTGAAAATGGCTTCTATACAGAGACGGTTCAACTCAACGGGTCGAGCTCGCATTCCGCGCTCCCATATCGAGGTCAAGTTGCAGGAGCCGCTCGACGCCGGTGGGTTTCCGGTCGCTTCTGCGAGCATCGATCTCACGGGTCTCGATCTCCCTCCATCCGCGGCCGTAGAAATCGAAGCCTATTTCCGTAGTTCGTCGATGCGATTTCCTTGCGGCATCGTTGCCTCAATCGCAACCCCGCCCACGATGGAACTATCGGAAATCGACCGCGGTGGTGCAGTACGCTTCCGGCTGCTGGTGATTGATGCTGATCAAAGCGGTCGCATCATAGCTGCAGCGGACGGATTGCGCCCAGCGCGCGAGCGCAATAGTCCAGATCGGCAATCTCTATTGCCGTTGCGCGAAACCGACCTTGGCGATCAGTTATGGAAGGTTGACGTTGACTACCGCACTGGACCCACGTTGCTGGTTAATGGAACTATTCCGGGCTTAGCATCTAGGCTCCGGGAACAGCCGCTGTTTCAGGGGCTGATTTTGCCACATGCCCTAAGAATGATTCTGGCTGAGCTCGGACGGGGGCAAGGTGACGAAGAAGACGATATCTGGCGAAAGGACTGGCGCAGCTTCCTTCATGGGTTAGACGTGCCTATTGAGCCAGACGACCCGAACGATCCGGAGTCTATTGAAGATTGGATCGAGCACGCTGTTGACGTGTTCAGTGCGCTGAAGAATTTTGCCCGTCGGGCGAAACTGGAGGTGTCAAAACCGAGTGAAGACCATGCCTGACGTGGTTCGATGTTTCAACGACGACGGTATAACAGAGTTTTCGCGCTGGCTGCGCAAGGGTGCAGTCGGATCAGTGCCAGCTAACCTTTTGACTGACTCTGCGTTCTCAACTCCGATGGTAAAATCGTCAATTCCGGAAATCCCGACTTTCAGTGACGGTTATGAGTTCGGTCTATTCCTGGTCGACTTGCTGAGTTCGTATGATCCGCATCAGATTTCTTACAATGCGGGCTTATGGACCTGGTTGGCGGCCCTGTTTTTTGAGCAACTCGCTCCCGCCGATGACGAGGGTAAGCGTTCATTGCGCAGGCCGTACGTCTACGTGCTTAGCGAGAGCCGGAAATACTATCGCCACCTAGTCAGGGGGCCATGGTATCTGGTCCGTACACACGGGCCGGAAGCTCGCTACTTGCTCGCGCCGATGCGCACCGATGACAATGCCCCGCTCTCCAGACAGAGCTCTCTGCTCGACCAACTGGCGGCGCGGCAATTCGTCATTTCGAGCCCGACCCTAATCGCGGCGGCGCGCCGCCTCTACACTGACCCTAGGACCGGTCGCCAAAGGCGCGGAGCCGGGGCAAAGGGTAAAGGCTCTCCTCGCCGGCTGGCGCTGATCGCGAACCAGTTGGCATTGACCTATGACGTGCGCAACATGTCCGTGGATCAATTCATCAAACTTCTGCCGAGGGAATTTCAGTGAGGTGCGCCACTGGGCGGGCGGTAATCCCCGAGGCGGAAAGCGCGTCATGTGCTTGCGATCGACGACACACCAACTGCGTCCTTCTCAGAGCAACGTCCCGTTGAAAAGCACGTAAGAGTCCGATTGCCGGCTGTCAGGCACGTCCGGCTCCTCGACAAACTTGCAGCCAAAGGGTCCGAATGTTTGAATAATTCATCCGCACATAGCCCTTGGCTGCGATGAACGGGGCGTCTATTGATGAGTGATCGTTGACGCTTATTCAGCCAATGAACCGCCGGCCGGTAGCATTGGACTTGGGTTAATCGTCAAACAAACTTGGAGAAACCATGCCCGACGAAGAGCTGAAAGCCGAACTCGAGCGCCTCCGCAAGGAAAACGAGGCCCTCAAAAAGGGGGCGGTTTCCGGTATCCGCATGAAGGTAAGTGAAAAGGGAGCTGTCTCGATCTACGGAATGGGGCGCTTTCCTGTGACCTTGTACAAAGAACAGTGGTTGAAGCTGCTGGACATGTCGGCCGACATTCGCGAGTTCATTGCTGCGAACGAAGCGCAGTTGAAGACGAAGGATTAGAAATGAATAGCGTTGATCAATGACAAATCAGCGATTCGAATTATGTATTATCAAGCTTCTAGACTAATCCCGTTAGGAACGTCTCCCCCCTCTCGGTGAACCGACACATTAGGACACTTTCTATCGAAAGGCGTAAATATGACCCTCATCCATTGGGGCAATCGCCTTGTCAGACAATCCTGATGATGGCTTGGCGCGGCTTTCCCCTACACTCGCGGCGACTTTCCTCGGGTGCAACGCGTCGGCCGCGTGGACCTTGGAAGCTCGTCAAGGCTTGCGCGGAGCCGCTGAGCCCGCCGACGATCCTCAGGCCGCGCTCGTCGTCCGCAAGGGCCGTGAGCATGAAGCCGCATGCCTCGCCGGGCTGAAGAAGCTGTACGGCGGTTCTGTTGAGATTCCATCTGGGCCGCTGAAGGCACGCTTCGCCGCTACGGTCGACGCGATGGAGCGCGGCGTTCCCTTGATCTATCAGGCGGCGCTTACGGCAGGCGCTTGGCTCGGTTATGCCGATTTCCTTTTACGCGTTGAGGACGCCTGCCCGCGCTGGGCTTGGTCGTACGAACCCTGGGACGCTAAGCTGGCACTCACGGCCCGGCCAGAGCATCTCCTTCAAATCGCGCTTTATGGGGACTTACTCGGCACCGTACAGGGCCGCGCGGCTAATCAAGGCTCGCTCATGCTTGGGACCGGCGAGCTCGAGACGCCCTACAAGGTCGAGGCGTTTCCGCTCCACGAGGTCCGCTACTACGTTCGTCGGGCCGCTCGTCGGCTAGAGGCGTTCGCGGCTGACTTGCCGACCGGCCTCATGCCGGAGCCTTGCGGTTATTGTAGCAAGTGCGACTGGTCAGCGGCTTGCGAGGCCCGATGGGAAGAGGCGGATCACCTCTGTCGCGTCGCCGATATAACGAAGAAGCAGACGCGCCGTCTCACCGAGGTCGGCGTGTCGACTGCTTCCATGCTCGCCAACCTCAACGGCGTGCGGTTCGCCGGTATTGCGCCGAATACTCTGGTTCGATTGGCTCAGCAGGCACGTCTGCAGAAGCAAAGTGCCGAAACGGGGTTGGGCTCTCTCGAAATTATACCCCATCAGCCAGGGCTTGGTTTCGACAAGCTGCCGTTGGCTGATGCGGGCGATCTTTTCTTCGATTTCGAAGGCGACCCGATGCACCCGGGCGGTCTCGAATATCTGTGCGGGGTCGTTTGGCAAGCGGAGATCGACCACGAAGAAGGCGAGTCGGTTCCGGGCCATCCTAACCTGCGCTTCCGCGCCTTCTGGGCTCATGATCGCGTGCAGGAGAAGCATGCCTTCGCCGAACTCATGGCGTTTCTAATGGAGCGGCTCGCCCGTTCGCCCAGCGCACATCTCTATCATTACGCACCCTACGAAAAGACTGCGCTCCGCCGCTTGGCTTCCATGCACGCGACTGCGGAGACGGCGGTGGATGAGATTCTGCGCACAAACCGCATGGTGGATCTCTATCGCGTGGTGCGGGACGGCGTGAGGGTCGGTGAGCCGGGTTATTCGATCAAGAACCTTGAGCGCTTCTACATGCCCGCCCGCACCACGGCGGTTGCGTCCGGGGGCGATAGCCTCGTTATCTATGACCGCTTTCGTGAGACCGGCGAGAGCTCGTTGCTGAACGACCTGCGCGACTACAATCGAGACGACTGCCTCTCCACGTTTCTCCTGCGAAACTGGCTCATCGAGCGCGCCAGGGAATCGGGCCACTGGCCGCCGCCTGCGGAGGTCACAACTAATAGGTCAGTCGAAGAGTCCGAACTAGAGGATGACAGGCAGGACAAGCGTGAAGAACGGGAGCGCGCGCAGGCAGCCCTCGAAGCCGCGCTCGTTTCAGATCCGGAGGCACCGGACGCGGGGGCTCGGCAGCTCATGGCCGATCTCGTCGGCTTCCATCGTCGAGAGGCAAAACCAGCCTGGTGGGCATACTTCGATCGTCAGGAGCGAAGCGTGGCAGAACTCCAGGATGACGATGAATGTCTTGGCGGCTGCATTGCTGACGGCGAGGACTGGATCGGCAGCGACAAAAGAAGCCTCACGTTCCGTTATCGCTATCCTGAGCAGGAAACCGAGCTGCGCGCAGGAGCTGACGTTTGCATCGCCGCGACTGGCGAAGCCACCGGCACTATTCTCGCTCTTTACGAGGCGTCCGGCATCGTCACCCTCAAGCGCGGCGCAGCGAAGGGCGAGCTGCCGAAGGAGCTATCCCTGATGCCTGGTGGACCGGTGAACACTGATCCGCTTCGCGATGCCGTATGGATGATCGCCCGCGACATGGCCGCCGGAGGCGATGCTTTTCCGCACGTCCAAGCAATCTTGCGGCGCGACGCACCCAGGCTATCGGGCCGCTCCCCCGGGGCACCAATTATTGAGCCTGTCGATCGCGAGGACCCTGACCGATTGATCGAGGCTTCAAAGAGGGGGGTTCATGCCCTCGACCGCTCCTGGCTTGTAATCCAGGGGCCGCCCGGCGCCGGAAAGACCTACACTACCTCGCACCTAATCGTGTCACTCATTCGCTCTGGCAAGACCGTCGGCGTTGCCTCCAACAGCCACAAGGCTATCGACAACGTGCTCAACGCCATCGAAGAGCGCCTAATCGAAAACGGCGAATCCGTACGTCCGCTTGGTCAAAAGAAAGACAGCGGAAGTGAGGGGTACGCAGGGCGCGGCTTTATCCAGAGCGTCACCGGTAATAACGAAATAGATGCAACCGTACCGATCATCGGCGGTACAGCCTGGGTGTTCGCGCGTCCTGAGTTGGCAGCCAGCCGGGACCTGCTATTCGTCGACGAGGCCGGGCAGGTTTCACTTGGAAACTTGGTGGCGATGGCGCTTTCTGCTAAATCGATTGTGCTCGTGGGCGACCAAATGCAACTGTCCCAGCCGATCCAGGGCGCACACCCTCGCGACAGCGGTCGCTCTGCCCTAGACCACCTGCTCGAAGGCCACGCCGTCGTGCCGCCAGACCGCGGAATTTTTCTGTCCAAGACCTGGCGTATGCACCCGGACCTCTGCGCCTTCATCTCCGCTGCGGTGTATGAGGGCAAGCTCCACTCCGATGCCGCCAGAAATCTAACGAGGAGGCGAAAGCGACGCGCGATATTCTGATGAGCCTCCTCGGCCAGCGCGTAATCGACCGAAACGGCAGAGAACGCGCGATGACGCTTGACGATGTGCTCGTCGTCGCTCCCTACAACATGCAAGTGAACCTGCTCCGCTCTTACTTGCCCGATGGCGCCCGGGTTGGCACCGTCGACAAATTCCAGGGTCAGGAAGCGGAGGTGGTGATCGTCTCAATGACGACTTCCGGTGCGGATGACATGCCACGAGACGCATCATTTCTGCTGTCGCGTAATCGCTTTAACGTGGCAATAACCCGCGCGCGTTGTTTGGCTGTTATCGTCGCGTCCCCGGGACTGCTCGATCTCGTTGCCAGCAATATAGACGAGATGCGGCTTGCCAACCTCTTATGTTGGGCTGCAGATTTTGCCGGTGACAAGGCTACAGCCGGGGACCGGCGTCGTGAATTCTTGTAAAGTTGTCCCACGCAACCAAGGTACCGAGGAACATGCCGGACCCGATCAACGATAAACTCGCCCACGACATCAGCAGCTTCGCTCTGACCTGGGCATTGATGCTGACGCTGTTTCGCAAGAACGTAATAACGAAGGAAGAAATTCTGACGAGCCTGGAACTTGCGAAGGATCCGACGAAGAATACCGCCGCGATCGACGAGCTCATTCAAATTATCGGCAGCCTGGAGCTCAAGCCACCGAACTGACATTGTCGCAGATGGTCCGGGTGGCCCTGCTTCAGAGCAGCCGTCAGCATTACTGGACGACGGAAATTAGGGCATCCCGACGAGAACATACTCAATAATTTTTCCCTCGGGCGCTGACAGCGGAACGCCCTGCGAGTGATGGCGGATGCGCTCAAAGAAGACGTTCACGCGTCGAAACCGTGCGGTCATCATTTCTATCAATGACGCGATGGGTAAGAACCCGCGGTCGCCATAACTGAGCATCAGGTGCAGACCCGCGCTTGAGCAACGCGCAAACACCTCGCCCAGTTCGCGTTCGGCAGCCCGCGGCTGATACTCAAATCGAGAGCTGAACCGCTGCGCGCGGGGCGGATAGCGTCCCACACCCTCGCAAGCCGGATAATCATATGCGAGGAGCACGTTGAGGACGTGATAGTAACGCGAGTACTGGAGTTTCGAATAAGGCGGATCTAGATAGACTCCGGCTGGGCGGACATTACCCAGACCAGTTATGAAGGCATCCAGGGCATCGCGCCAGTCGAGCGTAGTCACGGGACCGTAGGGCATCGCGAGTGCACGGCGAGCCGCGAAACGGCGGAGGGCGAGCTCAAACTCCCAGAATACACTACGTGCGCGACGCTCGATAATATCCCTGAGCGATTTAAGCGACGTCAGTTTCGGCGGCTGAGCGAAATGCGGCCCGGAGTTGCAGGTGCATACAGCGATAATTAGCGCGGCAAGGCACAGATCATGCATTGGGTCTTCCGCGGCTAGCACGTTCTCGATTGATGTGCGCAAGCTGTCGATCTCGGCGGCCTGCGAAATACCGAAGTAAGCGTTGGAGTATCGCGCGGTGCAGAGCACGTGGGGCGATCCGGCTGGCGGCGCTGCCTCAGCTGGCAGGACCATCCTCGAACAAAATGACTCATACGCCTTGAGTGTTGATGCGTTGTAATCGGCATGAAGGAATGCTGCCTCCTCCTCCAGGGAACTTGCAATGAGATGCTGAATTCCGTCCAGGTTAGCGTCGAAGGCGGGTTTGAGACGGCGCAGGAGATCAGCGACATGGCTCGGGTCCAGCGATATGCCCTGAGCGCGAGTGAGTAGGGCGGCATAGGGATTAGCATCGTTTGCCGTCACGGGATGACGAGCTGCATATTTGCGCGCGACGATACCGGTTCCCGCCATGAGGTCCAGCAGAGGCGCTCCCTTCGGGAGGTAGGCGACAGCAACCCCGAACAAGAGTTCTGTCAACCTTTCCTTACTCCCGTATAGTTTGGGTGTCGTATACATTTCAAACTCATCCAGCGTACCTCCGGTGCTGATCTCGCGCCAAAGCTGGACTGATGACAAAAGATTAATGCTGGTCCCCGAAGACCAGAGAGTTAGCTCGATCTCCGCATCGATCACCGTTGGTGCCAACGGTGCGTTGGTGACCCCTTTATGTTCATTCGAAATCTGATTACACAGTGCCGCCAGGAAGCACTGTATGAGCGAGGGTTTGACAGAGCGCCTATCGACGGTGACGGCCAGGGACGGTGAGAGGCTGAACGCAGCAATGGGAAGCATTCGATTGTCAATGCTAGTGGGAAGACTGAGCCCCTTATGCGCAGCGTTCGCGACAAAATCGGCTACACTAGCGAATAGCTCGTCGCGCTGCAGCAAGCGTCCCTGAATAGCGGACAGCTCTCGAGCCGACCGACCAGCCTCGAAGGACCGCGGAATGTATTCGTCGATCGGATTCGACGCTGGTCGGAATTTATTCAGCACGTGTGGGGCTCTTCACAAAGACTATCATCCTGTTCTCGCTGCGCGGAGTCGTGGCCATCGACTCCATTTTCTCCAACACTAACCCGCAGTGTGCAAGGTCTGAGACGAGCATTTCTATGGCCTGTGCGTTCGCCTTGAAGTAGTTCGCCGCGAGTCGGGCACCGGGACGCAGCTGGAGCGCAATCCGATTTTGATCCTCGCGTGGTACACCGAAGTGGAAGACAAAAGCCGAGATCGCGCCATCAAAGGAATCGTTGGGAAGGGCCCGCCACTGGTCTAACCGCAATACCCTCTCACCCCGGCGGGCAGCAAGCTCAAGCATTTTCTGCGATACGTCGGTTCCGATCAGTTCGAGATCATCAGAGTGTCTCTCTATTCGACGGACGGCCTCGAGCGCTAGACCTGTGCCACAGCCGAAATCGAGGATGCGGGGTGTCTTAACGGCGCAGTTGCCCAATACCGCTTGTAGCAATAGGCGGGCGGTCTCGATGTTCACGTCGGGCGATGTGAGACGGTCGTAGACGTCAGCAATGAGATCGAACAGGACGGCAGACACCACTGGGTCTGGCGCTGCCGGAAGATAAAAGCGGTCGACGAACCGAAGGTAGGTAGCATCTGCGCACTCTATGCGCTTCGGGAACGGGTACCCAACAGTTGGATCCATCTCGTGCGAAGGGGGGCGAAGGAGTGCCGCATAGATAGGGGGCCCATCGTCCCTGCTGGGCAGCTCCCAGACTCCAGCGAGCACGAGTCCGCTAGCTTGCGATGCGTCGGCAAGATGGCGTTCTCGGCGATCGAGGAGTAGCGTCGTTTCCGGGTCAGCCTCAAGGATTGCGATCGGATCAGCCTGATGCATCCAGCACGATCGCGCGCGCGATCTCCTCATCACCAATATCGAGAAACATGTGAAAGCTCAAAGCAACATAGGTCAGTTCGCCAAGCTCGACGGGGACATTTACGCTCAACTGCCCCAATTCCGACCGAACTGCATCGAAGAATTCTTCTGACCACCTAATCGAACCGTATGCGCTGAAGGGAAACCCCACCAGTGCTTCGACGGTGCGCCAAATCCACTGGAAGTCCAGATGCCAGCGGTCCTGCCTTAAGCGGGGCATTATTTGGATCGCGCAAAGCCCAAGCGGCTGTTCAAAACGGTCGAGTGGCGGAATGATCGGAAGTAACACCCGCCTTGTCGGGCGGCCGCCCTTTAGAGCATCGACAGTCGGTGCATGGTTATATAGTGACCGCCCGTCAGAAAGTCCCATGTGAAGCCTTGCGCCAAACAAGCCTTCATATTCTTTGAAGTTCCGATCATAGTAGCTGTTCAGCGATGACTCTTGGCCGGTCCAATAGTCCGGAATACGCTTGAGGGTAGGCGTCGGCGAATGTGCGAGTGCGAAGCCCGTCAGTGAGAAGTAGCCTGTTCACCCGAGCCACCGCAGCAAACGAAGTCGACGTTTTCGAGACTCAGCGTCCAGGTCTATGAACGGACGGTTCAGGAAATCAATATCAGGAATGCGAAGGTGCACGTCCACGAGTGCTTCGAGCACTGTCGAAATAGCCGCGGACACACTTTCCACCACCATTCCGCGGTCGCGAAACACCTCAAGATGGCGTGAGTCAATGCTTAGCCTCCGCTGGACACTGTAGAGCCGATCGCTCCATTGTTCGCGATTCAAGCGTAACCACTCGAGCGTGTTGGATGCATTCTCGGGCGCGCCGATCACAATCACAAAGTGTATATTTGGATTGCGAAGGCATGCCCGAATCACGCGGGCAAGGTTGCTCTGCCAAAAGTCAGGAAGGCCACCTCCCACTACTGGACGGTCGTCTATCTCGACGACGTCCGCGACCAGATGACGGATGTCCTTTGCAAGTCCAATCGCAAAATCGCCTATCGGGAGCAGCAAACAGGGCGATAGAGCGGACGCTGGGGCCGGCACCTGATGGCCTTTGGCCGGTACCCATCGCTTAATTACGTCGGCAAATGGCGAACTGGACGGGTACCAAGCTCGACCGATTCGTACCGTAATATTGCTGCCGGTTGCGACATTCTGCACGAGGCATAATCGCACTGCAGGCGCGCCGTCTCTGGTTACATTGAGGCAAAGCGTGCATGCATCTGCCCCATTTGCGTCAACCGAAAGTGATAGTTCGTCGTGCGTGGAAAGCGGCAGGCCCGAAATAAAATTGGCTCGGAAAAGCGCCCATGTCACAATTGCGGCCCACTCGGACGCGGCCAAATTTGCACACACCAATGAGGCCGACGCCGCACCCGCGGCTGATCCGGGCGCGTGAAGCGATGATCCTGGCGGTCCAAATGTTCAATAGCTCGGCTCTCAATTTCAAGACTGAAGTCTTCGCGGTTTTGGCAAACATATCCTGGACATATCTGTTGCATGAATTTTATGCGCGTAACGGCGTGAAGGTCGTTCAGGACGACGGTCGATCACTGCTATTGAGCCAAATGGTCGAAAGGCAGGACTGTCCGCTATCAGAGGGAGTCCGCAATAATCTCCGTGCGTTGAAGATTATTCGCGATGACGTTGAACATAAGGTACTTGGTAAAGCGGATATCAGGTGGTACGGGCTCTTTCAAGCATGCTGCTTGAATTTCAATCGAGCACTCTGCGCTCTTTTCGGAGACCGCATGACGCTTGCGGGCGAATTGTCCTTTGCTCTGCAATTCACACGGATGGATGTTGAGCAGCTCGGCACGCTCAACAAATATGAAATCCCTGCCCATATCGATGCAATTGACGCGCGTTTGGAGCAGACGCTGACAGACGATCAGCGCGCCGATCTGGAATACCAGTTTCGTGTGATCTATACACTTGATGCTGCATCGAAGGGCCGGTCGCATTTTGAATTTGTTCGCCCGACCTCTGCCGAAGGCAAAGAAATCAGAAATGTCCTCGTTCAATACAAGGCTGCGGATCACTTGTATCCGCACAAGCCCGCTCATGTATGCAAACTTGTATCAAAAAAGGTCGGGAAGAAATTTACGCCGCACAATCACGCGCAAGCGTGGCACTTGCACGAAGTACGCCCTAAGGGGGGTGTGAAGCAGCCGGAGAACACGAACAGGGAATACTGCATTTATCACGCCGCGCACGGCGACTACACGTACTCCGATAAATGGGTCGAGAGGCTGGTCGAGGAAATTGCTGACGATCAGAAATTTGCAGCAATCAAGGCTGTGAAGCTCTGACGTTCCAGCGGCTCGGGGCTATACTTGCCGCATGTCCAAGAAACTCCCCCTCACGGATTTCCGGGCCGTTCGAAGCATGCTCGAACCGCATGAATTCGCCGAGGGGCGGGACGTGGCGCCCTCCGATCTCGTCGATCAAGACGTGTGGGACGGCATCATGCATCTGCCGGAAGATGTCTCGATCAGAACTTCCGATCACAACGGCACGCGTCTGAAACTTCTCCATAGCCTTTGGGCCGATTGGGTGACGGCAATTGGAAATCCGGACAAGCCGGACGAGATTTACAATTGCATGCTGGACGCCGCCGACTGCTTTCAGTGCGCGACGTTCAACTTCCTACACGGCTATTACCGCGCCGCTCTCGCTGAATTGCGGGTTGCGCTCGAACTCATGATGATCGGCGCTTACGGAAGCCTCTACCCGAACGACAAGGAATACGTTGCCTGGAAAACCGGCGCGGGCGAGCTGAGCTTCACCCGCTGCCGTAAGCGCCTTTCAGGAAACTTGCGTAAAGGCGACGGCAAGTGGCTGTTTGAAGACGGCGAATTCTTCGCAGCGACTTATCAGAAGCTCTGCAATTATACCCATTCGCGCCCGGACGCGAGCGACGGCGCGCTGTGGGAGAGTAACGGTCCCGTCTACAATAACGAAGCTCTTATGCTGACCTTCTTTACGACGCTGTCCGTCTTTGCGATGTGCTATCTTCTTGTCCGCATCGCGCGCCGCGACTTTGTAATGCCCGCCGATAGCGATATCTTGTTCGAGCTTGACTGGATGCCGAACTATACCGGGCTCGTCCGGGCCTTTGCCGATCTTTACGGCGCGCCGCCCAGGCCCCCATGACGAGTTCCCGGTGCGATCAATCGGGCGAGTTCGGATAGGCGGGGGTCTCCGCTTCGATAGCCCGCCATTGGTCATATAAATCACTTGCGTAAAGTATCTAAAAATGATACGTTACGTATGTGAAAAATACCAAACAACAGCCCAATATCAGGCAATTCGTCTCTAACCTGGCCGCTGGCGGGCGCTATTTCTTTGCCTCCCGCGAAGCTCAGTCCGCGCTGGGCGTGTCGCCTGACGCCGCCAAGCTTGCCTTGAATCGTATGGCAAAGCAGGGCGGCATCGCGAGCCCGGCGCGGGGATTCTACGTCATCGTCCCGCCGGAATACCACAGCCTCGGCTGCCTTCCCGCCGATCAGTTCATCCCGGCCCTGATGAAGAGCCTTGGCCAAACCTATTACGCCGGCCTCCTGTCGGCCGCCCAATATCACGGCGCGGCGCATCATCGCCCGCAGGAATTCCAGGTTTTTCTTGCCAAGAATCGCCGGCCGATTCAGTGCGGCAGCGTGCGCGTTGCGTTCATGGCCCGCAAGCGCATCACGGATGTTCCGGTCCAGAGCTTCAATACGCCGCGCGGCACAATCCTTGTCTCAACGCCCGAAGCAACGGCAATTGACCTTGTCGGCTACCAGCATCACGCCGGCGGGCTGGATCAGGTGGCGACGATACTTTCGGAGCTTGCCGAGAAAATCGATCCCGGAAAACTCGCGGCTGCCGCACAGACCGCACCTATTCCGTGGGCGCAGCGGCTTGGCTATCTGCTTGAGCGGATCGATGCCGGTAAAAAAGCCTCCAGGCTCAAAACTTATGTGCAAGAGCACGCAAGATTGGCGACCGTGCTTTTGCCAATCGCGCCGCGCGGCGATGCCCGCCGGGACGATGACTGGAACCTCTACGTCAATGCGGATGTGGAGGCGGAAGCGTGATCCCGCGCGACTACATCACAGAATGGCGCGCACACGCGCCGTGGGTGCAGGATATTCAGGTCGAACAGGACCTCGTCATCTGCCGGGCGCTTATCGACATTTACTCCCATCCGCTTCTGAAAGACGCGCTCGCCTTCCGTGGAGGCACGGCGCTATACAAGCTTCATCTCAAACCGGCCGCCCGTTATTCCGAGGACATCGATCTCGTACAGGTCAAGGCCGGAGCCGCAGGCCAAATGATGCAGGCTCTGCGCGACGTTCTCGATCCCTGGCTGGGCGAGCCGCGCTGGAAACAGAACGAAGGCCGCGTCACCTTCGTCTATCGCTTCGACTCTGAAGACACGCCGCCGATAAGGCTGCGCCTGAAAGTCGAAATCAATTCACGTGAGCATTTTGCCGTTCACGGCTTCACCAGCGTTCCCTTCGCGGTTTCGTCTCGCTGGTTTGAAGGCTCCTGTCAGATCACGAGCTACGAGCTTGACGAGCTTCTGGGCACGAAATTGCGTGCCCTGTATCAGCGCAGGAAGGGTCGGGACCTGTTTGACCTTGCAACCGCCCTGAAAAATCCGGCGGTGGACCCGGCCCGCATTATCGCTGCGTTCTCCGAATATATGGTCCAGGGCGGTCATCACATCACACACGAACTCTTTGAGCGGAATCTCGCTTCTAAGCTTCACGATCCACTGTTTACCGCCGACATCGGGCCCTTGCTCGCACCCGGACATCGCTGGGACATTGCCGATGCCGCGAAGGCGGTGTCATCGCGCCTGATCGCTCTGCTGCCCCGCCCGTAGCGGCATCCTACATCCGACAGTTGCGTGTGTTCCTGTAATGTTCTAGACCAGTTTCCTGGCCCGATTTTCGCGGCAGGGATGCAATACGATCCCCTGTTCATCTGTCGCGCGCTGATATCGATTGGAACAACGAATGTGGGCAGATAATGAAACAGCCCGCGACTTTCTGAATTTCACCGGCGTCTCCGATACCGTCGCGGAAATCATCGTTCAGGCGAATGGCCGGCCAATTTCCATCGGCGTTTCCGGTGCGTGGGGCGTCGGCAAATCCTCAATGATCAAGCTGATCCGTACTTCGCTTGAACATCGCGACAAGGGCCACCCATCCAAGTTCGTATTCGTCGAATTCAATGCCTGGCTTTATCAGGGATACGACGACGCACGCGCGGCGCTGATGGAGGTCATCGCCACAGCTTTGGCCGATGAGGCGAATGCTCGCAAGACGGCGCTCGACAAGACCAAGGAGCTGCTCAAGCGCGTCGACTGGTTCCGCACCGCAAAACTCGCTGGCACGGCGGCGGCGCTGTTCATGGGCGTGCCGCCGATCGCGCTTGCCGGTGAAGTCCTGGATATTGGCAAGAAGCTGATTGCCGGTGAAATCACCGGCGACGAACTCGCGAAACTCGAAAGCAATGTCACTCAAGCTACTGCCGCTGCGGCCGGCTTGCTCAGGCCCAAAGTGGATTCCTCACCGCCCAAGGAGATTCACGCGATCCGCAAGTGCTTCGAGGACGCCCTGAAGGAAATGCGCGTAACCCTCGTCGTGCTGATCGACGATCTGGACCGTTGTCTCCCGCCGACAACCATCGCCACGCTGGAGGCGATCCGGCTATTCCTGTTCCTGGAAAATACCGCCTTTGTCATCGCCGCCGACGACGCGATGATCAAACATGCCGTCCGCAAGCACTTCGACGGAGTCGATGACAAGCTTGTCACCAATTATTTTGACAAGCTGATTCAAGTGCCGATCCGCGTTCCGCCGCTCGGCACCCAAGAGGTGCGCGCCTACATGATGCTTCTGTTTGTCGAGAACAGTACGCTCGCGCCCGAAGAAAAGGAGTCCATCCGCGCAAGAGTCTGCGCACAGCTCGCGCAGACCTGGCGCGGCCGCCGCGTCGATCGCGCCTTCATGGAAACCCTGCACCAGAACCTTCCGCCCGAGTTGGTCGCGCGTTTCGACAGTGCAGACCGGCTTGCGCCCCTCATGACGACCGCCTCGCAGATCGCCGGCAATCCCCGGCTGATCAAACGGTTCCTCAACGCGCTTTCCATCCGCATGGCCATTGCCAAGGTTCATGGCGTCGGAATCGACGAAGCCGCACTTGCCAAGATGCTTTTGTTTGAACGGTGCGGCGAGCCGGCGGCCTATGATGCCTTGGCCAAGGCAGTGACCGAAGACGAGCAGGGCAAGCCGCACTTCCTGACCGAATGGGAGGAGAAGGCGCATACTGGCCAGGAACTCGAGCTCGACGCGCCGTGGGATTCGCCGTTTATACGCGAATGGTTGACGGTGCCGCCGAGGCTCGGCGACCTCGACCTGCGTGGCATTCTCTATGTCAGCCGCGAACATGGCCCGCTCATCACGCCCGAGGACCGCCTGTCGTCGGAAGCCGCCGACGTACTGGTCGCTCTCCTTCAAAATCCGGATATGGCGGCCACGCTGCGCGACAGGATGACTCGCCTGTCACGCCCCGAAATGACTGTCATTATGGATCGTGTGCTGGAGCGGGCGCGCCGCGAACAGTCCTGGGGAACACCGCCTATTCTTGACGCCAGCATCGCCGTCGCGGCGGCTGACCCGCCTCAGGGCAAACGTGTAGCGGCATTTCTCCGCGAACGGCCTTCGGCGCAGATTACACCGAGTCTTATCCCCAAGATTGCAGACGAGCCGTGGGCAGGCGAGCTGCTTGACGCATGGAAGAATTCTGATGTCACCGCGCAGGTGAAGCGCGCTATCACACTGAGGAAGAAAGATGGGCACGTCTCGGTCTAGTCCCGGCGCACCGCCAGGTGTGCCGATGGTGCCGCCTTGGGTGCCTCCTGCCGTGCCGCCTGACAGCCCGGCTCCAGCTCCGCCCGACCCGGCGGCCCCTCCACAACCTGCACCGGCCGCTCCCGCGCCGGCAGTACCTATGGCTCCGGCCGGGCGTTTTGGACCGGCCCGCACCAGCCTTGGTCGCTTTGCGGGATCTGGGTCGCGCAGCGACATGCAGCGCGGCCTCGGCCACTACGTGCACAAAGGCATGGGCGGAAGCCGGATGGCCGCGCGCCGTTTGGGCTCCGCCGCGCGCACTGCGAGTGTGCTCCACGGTGCGCTGTCGGCGATCGCCGCTGGTCAGCCCGCCGTAGCTGGAACTCCAATCGATCCCGCCGTTCTTCGTGGGCGCACGGCGGACGAAATCATGAATGCTGTGGTGGAGGCCGTGCGCCCCGTCGACGGGACGCAGGATGCCGAGGCGGACCGCAACGCGATCAAGGATGCGCTTTCTCAGCTTCTCGACCAGTTTCCGAACGCCGATCTGTTGAATCTCGACGACGATCAACGCGGCTTCGTCGTCGAACGTTTTGTTGCCGTCGACATTTTCAACCGTATTTATCTTGATGTCGGCAAGGCTGTTCAGGACAAGGCGCCCACATCTGCGGTCGCGTTGAGCCGCCTCCGCGCGATCAAGGATTACGTCAGGGAAACCGTCGCGTCTGTTTTCCGAAGAATCCTCGCTGCCGGCGCGACTCTGACGGCGCGCCGCACAGCGGCGATCGTGAATCAGACGATTCAGGAGACCTTCCAGGTGTTCGAAGGTTTCCTCTGATGAAGATCCTCTGTGCGCCTCTCGACCTCGGCTTCAAGATCGGCAAGCGTGCCGATCTTGAAATCGTGCTGTACGGCCATCCCGATACACCGTCGCGCGGTGGTGCGGGAGCCAATATTCGCGAGGTGTTACGCCGTCTCGAATTGAAGCCCGCCGCGCGCGCGTGGGACATACTTTCGATTGCTCTTGCGGTGACCGCTGCGGACATGGCGGTCCGACGAAACGAAAGTCCCGACGGCTGGACGCGCGAAATCGACTTGCAGGTTGCCGTCGGCGATCCCGCCTTCTGGTCATCGCAAAGCGCGCTGCTCACCGCCGCTTTGCGTTTTCTCACGACAGACATTTGGACCCTCGCGTTCCTCGACAAGGGCATCGTTCCGGTTCCGCCCAAGGCCGCAAAGATGCCCCTGGAAGATTGCGTGTCGCTTCTGTCAGGCGGGCTGGACAGCCTCATCGGCGCATTGGATTTGACCGCCCGCCACAAGAAGAAGCCCTATCTGGCCAGCCAAGTCGCGCTTGGCGACAAGCGGAAACAGGCCTACTTCGCGTCCAAAATCGCAGGCGGGCTCAGCCACCTGCAACTGAACCACGTGGTGACGTGTCCCGGAGAAAATGAGCGCTCTCAGCGGGCAAGGTCACTGATTTTCTTCGCCTATGGAGTGCTGCTGGCTACCACTCTCAAGCGCTACCACGAGGGGAAGACCGTCACGCTTTATGTATGTGAGAACGGCTTCATCTCGATCAATCCGCCCTTGACGCCGGGACGCCTTGGCAGTCTCAGCACCCGTACCACCCACCCGGAATTTATGAGTCTTTTTCAAGCGCTCTTGAAAGCCGGAGGGCTCAATGTCCAAATCGAGAACCCCTATCAGTTCAAGACCAAGGGCACGATGCTGACGGAATGTGCCGATCAGGTATTTCTCACCAAGCATGCGCACCTCACGACAAGCTGCGGACGTTTTGCGCGCAATGGCTACCGCCATTGCGGACGCTGCGTACCGTGTCTCATTCGCCGCGCCGCATTTCGTGCGTGGAAAAAGCCGGACAAGACTGTCTACGTCTACGCCGATTTGTCAAAAGATGACCGCGATCATGCCGGCTTCGACGATGTGCGCTCGGCGGCTATGGCTCTTGCCGCTGTGCAGGCGGACGGTCTCGATCGGTGGCTCGGAAGCAGCTTGAGTTCGCAGAGGATTCCTGACACGACGCCCTATAAGGGCGTCGTCAGCCGTGGTCTCGACGAACTCAGAGGCTTTTTCCGTCATGCAGGCGTGAAGTGATCGATTTTCACTGCCATCTCGACCTTTATCCCGATCCCGCTCCAATAGCCGAGGAGTGCCGGCGACGCGGCATGTACATTCTTTCAATGACGACCACGCCGTCGGCTTGGCCGACCTCAAGCGGATTGTCCAAAGAGGGCGATCATATTCGTACAGCGCTCGGCCTCCATCCGCAGGTCGCCCATGAGCGCCTTGGCGAGCTTTCGGTGTTTGACGCTCTTGTCGGCGGCACACGTTATGTCGGTGAGATCGGCCTTGATGGCGCTCCGGAATTTCGGGACCACTGGCAAGCTCAGGTTACGGTGTTCACGCACATTCTCGATTCATGCCGGCGCGCCGGCGGCCGGATCATGTCTATTCACAGCCGGCGCGCAAGCAAAGCCGTGCTTAAACATCTTTCGGAGCACAAGGCTGCCGGCACATCCGTCCTGCATTGGTTTTCAGGAACCCTCGCTGAGCTTGAACAAGCGATTGATCTCGGCTGCTGGTTCAGCATCGGCCCCGCGATGCTGCGCAGCGAGCGTGGGCGAGAACTCGCGGTGCACATGCCGCGTGACCGTGTGCTCACGGAATCGGATGGGCCATTCGCACAGATGGATGAGAAGTCTTTGAAGCCGTGGGACGTGCAGTACGCTGTAGATATTCTGAGCACACTATGGAGTGTTCCCGCCGATAAGGCGGATACAACGCTTCGCGAGAATCTTCGAAGGCTGGTTATCTCACCGGCGCTTGTCTAGATCAGCACGCCATCAAGGCAAGATGCAGCCTCGGGATGGGGGCTTGCCAAGCGATACCTCGGCTGGTCAGAGGCGCTTCGTTTCAAGTCTCCGCGCGCGTCGGCCGCCGTCAAAAATATCGTCAAAAATGTTTGAGGGTCTTGCCCGTCGACACAATGAAGATACCGAGCGGTCAAGCTGGCAGTGAATCATGTTTCCGCTCTTGTAGCAGCACAATCATCCCGAACTATCTTTGCCTAGAGGCGTTCTTGGCTAGGTTAGCTCGATTCAATTCACTGCGGCATGCTCGATCACGAGATTGACTCTGGCTTGCCCCTTTTTTTTCAATGCGTTCCAATTTGCGCAGGTCGTCGAAGAACATGCGCGGGTGCCAACCCTTTCGCAGCCCGTCGAGCAGAAATTCATCGAGGAGGTCAAGCGTGAATTCAACGGCGGGGCCGGCCGCCTGGGCCGCTATACCGCCAAGCAGAGCACCGGGTACCGCTCCTTCAACCGTGTGACCAAGAGCCGCCCCAACCGAAGCCAGGGCCATAGCCTTCGTAAATTTTCCGGTTTTCGAATCAAGCGGTCCCTTCGCTTCGGTAATGGCCGCGAGATATTCCTCGGTTATGCTTTTGTCGCCGGAGGTTGTTGTTGACAGCCATGCTCTGAACTGCCGGGATTTTCGCTTTTCGCGAAGTTTGGGGGCTTTCTTCAATCCTTCTTGCAACGAGGGAAACAACCCTTTCAGGTCAGGCATATTTTCCAGCTTCGCCAATTCACCAAAACCTTTGATGGCGTCGCCTGAAGTCTCAATTTTCTCAAGCGAGTCTGAAAAAAGAGAGAAATATTCGAAAGACGACAGCGCCGTCATTTGGCGCGACAAAAGGTGGCGGTACTCCAGAAGGCCTCCAGCGCATTTTCCCAAGAGCGCTCTCTGGGGAAGCATAAGGTGGCCCAGGCTTTGCTTATCAGGATCGAAGCCAAGCGGTTTCAGCTTTCCCGAAGCAAACGCCGAATTGGTAAGCGCGACGGTTTCGGCTGCAAGACCTGGTGCCGGCATCTCGTAAAGAGGGAGGACCTTCTTCTTAAGGCGCTTTAAAACATACCCGGGCGGTTTCTCCGCGAACCAAGCGAGTCCAAGATCGAAGGATTCTTCGGGATCGCAGTGAGCACGCGAGCTTAAATTTCCGGAAGCTATCGCGTTGACGCCGGGAATGTCGTCCACCATGTGAACGATTGTTGGCGTCCAAAGGACGAATTTAATTGCTTCCTGCTCCAATAGAGCTTCGAGGCCTTTCTCGCCAATTTGCCTATATAAAAAGGCGAGCGGTACATTCTCTCCGTGAATCTTGAGCGAAACCTTATCGAACAAGAGCAAGTGTTCGAACAGCGCCGCGCATTCTGCAACAGCGCGTGCAGGCAACTGCCGCACATCTTCAGCGCTCAGAGGTTTCGGACCGACAACGAAATACTTCGTACAGAAATCATTGAGCGAAGGATAAAATGCATTGGTTGGCATGGGTCATTTTCTACGAGGTCGAAATGCCTTCGCGAATGCGCGAAGCTAGGGCCTCATAGTCCAAGCCGTCGGGTGCTGTATATCGCTTTTGCGACCCTTTTGAGAGACTGACAGCATGCTCAACGTGGCGGCCTGGCATCGGTTCGAGGTTCGCGGCAAAAGCCAGAAAGGCATTGATTCTATTGAATAATCTTCTGTTGCCTTTGAAAGCCTCACCGTCGTAAGCCATTGAAAACAAATGAAGAAATGACATTTGTTGTTGAAACTTACACAGTAACTTACACATAAGAGCCTTATGCGTAGAAAAAAGCAAATAATTCAATATGATAGCTTATCAGTATAAAGACTCAAAATCTTTCAAATCACGAAAAGCTCAAACAGTACTATCTGCTAGAGCAGTAGCGTCCGCGAGGTTGTACGCTTCGTCTCAAGAGGTGCGCAACTGCACATAACCCGGAATTATGGGCGGCTTAGCTCTCCGTAGATTGGGTTACCGTCGCAAAACACCGACCAGGCATGATCGAGCTTCCTGGTTAGTGCGGCGAGCCGATAACCGATACGCGGTCCGTTCACGTCCTCACCGGGATGTCAGGAGAGCTCGACCGAGCCGTCACTCAAGGAGGCCGCGCAAGCGTAGTTGTGACTCGATGACGGACAGTTCGAGTTGCGCCCGCTGCAACCCCGCGCGTCCCCTGTCGGGATTGCTTCTGGGGTCGTTGTCGATTCGGCGCTCTGCCGCCGCTACCCGATCTCGTGCGCGCTCCAGGTCGGCAACGGTGTACTGCCGAGGCTCCGTCCGGGTGCGTTTCTTACGCGGTCCCTTCGCCGCCCTCCTGGCGAGGATGGCCACCTTGAGCTGCTTCCCAGTCGCCATCGTGACACTCCGATTATCCCGGCGGATCCCGCCAATTAAACATATTAGGCGCGGCTTCGTGAGCCGAGTCGCGCTAATCTTGGGGGTCCATGGAGCTGAGCCGACCACCACTCGTCGTCGCCTTCGAGCTGAGCGAGAAGCGTAAGGCGATCGTTGCCGACGCTCTCGCCGGCGCAAGCGCCGTCGTATATCTCACCGAGCTCGATGGGGCGGCCCGCACCGAAGCGCTGCGCAACACCGGCGTGCTCTTGACATTTAACACCTCCAAAGAACTGCGGTCCGGCGAGGCAGAGCTGTTGGCCGGCGCGCGGCTGATCCAGTTCATTATCGCTGGCGTGGACTTCATTCCGCTGGGCGAGCTCCCGGAGGGTGTGCCAGTGGCAACCAACGGCGGCGGCTTTGCCGAGTCGATGGCTGAGCACGCGCTCGCCATGGCACTTGCCGCTGCCAAGCGCTTGATCTTGGAGCACGAAAATCTCAAACTTGGCCAGTTCAATCAGTTCACGCGGACCCGCATGCTTGCGGGCGGGGTCTGCGGAATCTTCGGCTTTGGCGGTATCGGAGCCGCGACCGCCCGGCTGATGCACTGCATCGGCATGCGGGTACACGCCATCAACCGGCATGGCCGGACAGATGAGCGGGTGGACTGGATCGGAACGCCGGAGCAGCTGAATGAGCTCCTGGAGGTGGCCGACGTTCTGTTGATCAGTGCGCCGCTCACCCGTGCTACTTACGGCCTGATCGGCGCCGCCGAGCTTCGCCGCATGAAGGACGATGCCATTCTCGTCAACGTGGCCCGTGGGGAGATCGTGCAGGAAAGACCGTTGTATGACCACTTGGTCAGCCACCCGCGCTTCACCGCCTGCATCGATGCCTGGTGGATTGAACCGGTACGCCACGGAGAGTTCCGCATCGATCAACCGTTTCTCGACCTGCCGAACGTCATCGGCTCACCGCACAACTCGGCACAGGGCGGAGACGCGCACGATATCAGCTTGCGCCGCGCAGTTGAGAACTGTCGCCGCGCCTTGATCGGCGAGGCGCCACTTCACGTCATCGGGCTCGATGAGCGGCTGATGTAGAACTGTGACTGCCCGTCCCAACATCGCCCGGGTCGCGGTGGCGAGGGCCGCTCGCCATGCCTATCTGACGCTCGGACCTTGAGGAACCAAAGAATAAGCAAGCGTAGGGCGGCCTCAGCCCGGACGTGCAGCGATGAACGACCACACAGACTTGATGGCCGAAGCGCGGGGAGATTAGACCATGACCAAAGATCGGATCAAGGATAGCGACCCGATCATGATCGTGGATGATTGTATCGACCACGTGGATCGCACGCTCACTCCGCTTGGCTGGTTCTATAAGCACAACGCCATGCACGCGGGCACGACCCCGATGGTGCTCGACGAGTTCGGCCGCTGTGCTCGGTGTGTTAAGCTTGGTTTTTGGAAACCGGATGCCTAGCGTGATCGAGCTTCCGTCTTAGTAGAGCAGGCGAGGGATCGGTCGACGAGACGCATTTGACCGAACCAAAGCTGACCCTCAATTTTCTCGCGGTGCGAAAATTTCCACCCTCACCGCGCCGTTGTTGTGGCGGAGAATTGCCGCCCGACCTCCGTCACGCCTGACGCCAAATGCGAGGAGCAATGCAAGCTGATCCGGGTTGCTATCGTCGATGGTACGTCCAGCCGGGATGACCTCAAGCGGCAAGTTTGTTTGTGTCGCCGAGACGACTTCCGGCAAGTTGACCTTCATACCACGCCAATCGGCCGGTAGGCCCGGCGGCAGTTCGCACCACTCAATATGCGCTTGCGGGAACAGGCCATCGACGTGAGCGCAGCCCTTGGCGTTGGCGAACATAAGGACCCACCCAGGCATCTTTTGGTCGCCGTCAAACACCGCATCGACCATGTTCGGAAGATCGCCCAACTTCATCGTGAACGTTTTAGATTTCGCACACTCGCGTGGAATTTCCGTGATCATCTTCTTGGTCAAATAGGCCATTGGGATTTCTCCGGTTATTTGCGGAGCCATCAGGCAACCGCCTCGTCTGTGCGAACCACCTTGCGCGGAGACGCAGGCTGGCGTCGGGCCGATTTCGCAGAAGCCCGAACTCTTGACGATGGGCCGAACCTATAATGGGGAACGGGATGGCTCAAGAACCGACGTACTGCCGTTGGCGGCCATCGGCTCACATGGTTAAAGCAGTGCTGTCGATTTGCGAGCGGAAATTCCAACGCAAGCGGCGGCATCTATGCAGGTGTGAACTTCAATCATCTTGGTAAGGCAGATCGTCGAAAGGCACGTTGTTGACGACAAGGGCCGATTTCGGCGACGATTATCCTGCTATTTGGGGCTTAGCGAAATCGTGATCCTGAGCGACGTCTTGACGGCCTTTGGCCCCGGCCTCGAATGCCCGGAAGGCGGCGACGACCTTGTGCATCGCATAATCGCGCGGCGCGGGCTTCATGTCGAGATAGGCAAGCGTACTACGCCCTATTTCGAAGAACCCTTCTTGGTACCATTGCGGCACATAGTGGTTGTTTCGCGTCTTTGACATCGGTGGTCGCTATGTAGGATTGCCATTTGTGCACCCAATTCCGCAGTGTCAACAGGCGTAGCTTGGACAGAGCGCAACACAGTCCGGGTTCTCGTGGGCGGACGGCCAGCTCCCCGGGAATTCGCTTCGCTACATCCGGGCCACGGCCTACTCTATTTCCGAAGAACACACACCACATACGTCTCCATGAAACACATCGGCTTCCTCTCCTTCGGCCATTGGACGCAATCGCCGCAGTCGCAGACGCGCTCGGCGTCCGATGCGCTGCTGCAATCGATCGAACTCGCCGTCGCGGCCGAGGAGCTCGGCGCCGACGGGGCCTATTTCCGCGTCCATCACTTCGCCCGCCAGCTCGGCTCGCCGTTCCCGCTACTGGCGGCGTGCGGCGCGCGGACGAAGCGGATCGAGATCGGCACGGCGGTCATCGACATGCGCTACGAGAACCCGCTGTACATGGCGGAGGACGCAGGCGCCGCCGATCTCATCGCCGGCGGCCGCCTGCAGCTCGGCATCAGCCGCGGCTCGCCCGAGCAGGTGATCGATGGCTTTCGTTACTTCGGCTACGCCCCGCCGGAGGGGATGACCGATGCCGACATGGCGCGGCGCCACACCGAGGTTTTCCTCGAGATGCTGCTCGGCAAGGGCTTCGCCAAACCCAACCCCCGCCCGATGTTTCCGAACCCACCGGGCCTCCTGCGTCTCGAGCCTTATTCGGAGGGCCTGCGCGAGCGCATCTGGTGGGGCGCCGGCACCAACGCGACGGCGGAATGGGCGGCCAAGCTCGGCATGAACCTGCAAAGCTCGACGCTCAAGATCGACGAGAGCGGCAAGCCGTTCCATGTGCAGCAGGCGGAGCAGATCCGGCTCTATCGTGCGGCGTGGAAGGAGGCCGGGCACGCGCGCACCCCGCGGGTGTCGGTCTCCCGCAGCATCTTCGCGCTGGTCGACGAGCGCGACCGCATGTATTTCGGACGCGGCGGCGAGGAGGGCGACCAGATGGGTATGCTCAGCGAAACCGAGCGTGCCATCTTCGGCCGCAGCTACGCCGCCGAGCCGAACGTCCTCATCGCGCAGCTCAAGACGGATGAACGCGCGGCGCATTCTGCGCTTGCGTTCCATGCTCCACCGCGAGCGCGAGGAGAGCGCTCAGCGCGGCTGCAATACCGCCGACCCTAACTCGGTGACCTCGGCGGCGCGCAGCAGGTGCGAATTCCTGTCGCTTCATTGCCTCCCCGGGACTAAAAAGACAGCGTAGCTGGTCAAACTAGCACACTGGAACTGACCGGGTGTGAATGCTGCCGTGCTCTCGTCGATTGTGACGCGACGGGTTCAATTCATTCCGTGCTCCTCCCAGAGACCCCCTCCGGAGTCGCCTGGACGGGAAGAAGGCAGGGATTCGGTCAAGAACGCCATCGAGGCCAAGGAGCAGCGCGTGGCTGGAAACCTGCATGTCCGCCCGCCAAGCGGTACTGCAATCATATCCATCAGCCCAGCCGCCCAGTCCCCGCCATCATGGTACGGCTGCTTCGACCGATCCGGGGGTTGCGTTGAACCGCGGGCCACGAGTTCGGCTATCGAGATTTCGTGAACTGGGTCGCCACCGTTTCGATCCATTGCGCCGGCCGATGTGTGGAGGGATGAGGTGCAAAGGACGGCATTCTCCCTTTTTCTCGCCGCCCATTTTCTCCGCCTTACGCAGCGCGAGCCGCGCCGCGATTCCGCCGGCGGCATCAGCCGTCACATTACAGCACTCTCGATCCAGCGTGTGCTCAATCCACCGGGCGGGGCAGCGTCGCCTTGAGAAGGCCGCCGATGCGTTAAAAGTATGATGGGGTCTCCCTCCCCGCGGAATCAGCCGACCAAGACATCTGGAAGCCGCTGCGGGGCAAGGAGGGCGGCGCGGCGGCGATATTTTGACGTTCATCTCGAAGATCGTCGAGTGATGGACGAGGCGGTCGATGGCGGCGAGCGCACGCGACAATCAAGGAAAAAGCTGATTGACGCTCAGCGACAATCAAAAAACGCCGCCGAGAAAAAAGCTTGCCAACCTTCGCGCTTCAGATAATTATAGTGTCGCTACCCGCCGCCGCTTCACAGTCTGATTGCCGCCGCCGTTCTCATCCAGATTGTCGGGCGACAGGCATTGCCCTTGAAAACCGAATCTGCGACTGTTGGGCGAAGGTCGAGTGGGGTAATGGTCGAATTCTTGTCCGCGACGGTGCAAACGCGGGTTGGATCAACTACATGTTGAAAGAGCGCCAGAAATCAGAGTTCGACGGTTTCGTTGACTGCATAATTATAGAGTCTTTGCACAATCGTGTGCTGCAGAGGCAGCAAGAAAGGAGGAAGGATACGAGCCGTAAAGCTACGTGAAAGATGAGGGCGGGCCCCTCGGGATCGGCTATCAGGAGCAGGTCCCAAAC
>JBEKWO010000010.1:0-69299 GCA_049512975.1 Xanthobacteraceae bacterium
CATCCATGCCGCGACGAAACCCGATGTGCCGGCGGCAAGATGGATGACATAGCCGCCCGAGAAGTCGGCCACGCCCATGGCGGCGAGCCAGCCGCCGCCCCACAGGCTGAACGCCCCCACGGTATAGACCAGGGTCATCCATACCGGGCAGAAGATCATCCACGCCGTAAAGTTCATGCGGCCAAGCAAAGAACCGGCAAGGATGATGACGGTGATGGCGGCGAACACGAACTGGAAGAAAATCAGGGTCGCCATCGGAAAGGCCAGCGGCGGCATGCCCGCCGCGGCGGCCGGAATTGTCGCTTGGCCGGTGGTGAAGAGGGCCGACGTCGCCAAGCCCGGCGTACCGAGGAAGGGCCAAAGCTGAGGCCCGAACGCCATGTTGTAGTCGAACAGAACCCAGACGACGAGTACCGAAGCGAAAGCATAGATCGACATGAAAGCGGAGTTGATCGCCCATTTCTTTTTGACGATGCCGCCGTAAAGAACCGTGAGCCCGGGAACACTTTGCAGGCCGACGAAAGTCGCAGCCGCTAGCTGCCAGGCATTATCTCCGGTATCTAGCCATTGTGGTGATGGGACGAGTGCCATTAGCTTCCCCCTGTTTCGCCGAAGCCAAATCTGCTGAACGGCATGGGGAAAGGCGGCAAAAACTATGCCAGCTCCTATCCAATTGATCGATATGTTTTTTGTTCGCAATCAGACGCCGAGGACCAAGCGAGATGACTAAAAAGACGACACTTGAATATAAAATAACCAAACAGCCCAATTGGCGCGCAGCAGACAACAATAAGGCTGCGGTCATTGGCGGATTGCCGTCTACAACTTTGCTCGCTTCCGATCGGGCGATGCCGGCGCGACCATGGTCCTGACCAAACCCTTAGCGGCGGCGACTGCCGCGTTGGCGGTCGGCATGGCCGGCCCGGCGATGAGCGGCGAGCCGCACGGCGAAACGGCGGTCGCCTGCAGCAATCCGGCCAGCAGTGCGACGTGGCAGATCAGGATCGACTACGACCGGAGCACCGTGGATTCCTATCCGGCCCGTATCAGCGACGCCGAGATTTCGTGGCGCGACGCGAATGGCTGGAGCTACCGGCTTGACCGCAAATCGGGAGAACTTACGGTCGTGCTCGCGTCAGCCACCGGCGGCAATTTCCTCCATCATCGTTGCAAGTTGGAGAAATGAACCCGCGCCGCCACCGTGTCACGATCCGTGCTGCCCGCAGCCCCGGCGAAATCGGAGCCGTCGATGGTTGAGCGGATTCCCGGCGTTAAGGCCAGCGTGGGGTTCGCCTCCGAGACCGGACCGCGCAAACGCAACGAAGATTTCGCTGGCGCGGTTTTCGGCTCGGAGCTGCCGCAGCCGCGCCGGGATGTGGTGGCGGCGATCGCTGATGGAATTGGCGGCGCCAAGGGCGGCCGCGTGGCAGCCGAAACCGCGGTGCGTGGTTTTCTCGACGGATTTTGCGACTTGTCCGAGACCATGGAAGTGCGACGGGCGGCGGCAGGAGTTCTCGATGCACTCAATGGCTGGATCTATTCCCAGGCTCAGCGGGACAGCAAGTTGGCGGGCATGGGATGCACCTTCACCGCGCTGGTGCTGCGCGGGCGCGTCGCCCACGTGCTTCACGTCGGCGACACGCGCGCTTATCGCCTCAGCGGTGACCGCCTCACCTGCCTGACCACCGATCATGTGCGGGACGACGGCACCGGTCGGTCGCATGTCCTTACCCGCGCGCTCGGCGTCGAGACGGAGTTGCGGCTGGACTATGCCACCCAGCCGATGGCGCGGCACGACCGCTTCCTTTTGTGCAGCGACGGTGTGCACGGCTTCCTCGGCGCCAAGGCCATCGCTGACATTCTGCGCGAGCGCTCTGCCTCCGAGGATACCGCCCGAGCGCTGGTGACAGCAGCGCTGCAGTCCGGCAGCACCGACAATTGCACGGCCTTGGTGCTCGACGTGGTCGAGCTGCCGACGGTGGAATCGGCTGAGATCGGCGCTGCGATCACGCAACTGCCGCTGATCCCGGTACCGTTTGCCGGCGAGACGATCGACGGCTTTCTGCTCAAAGTGCCGGTGTCCGACGGACGATACACCCGCCTGTTCGGCGCGGCGGACGAGATCGAGGGCGGCGAGGTGGTGTTGAAATTTCCGAAGCCCCAGGTCGCGGCGGTGACCGTCTATCGTGCCGCGTTCGCGCGCGAGGCCTGGGTGGGCGCGCGCGTGCACAGCCCCTGGGTCGGCCGCATCATTGAAATGCCGCCCGGGCGGCAGACCTGCCTTTACACGGTCATGCCGCTCTACCAAGGCGAGCTTCTGGAGACGCGGTTGACGCGTCGGCCGTTGCTGGGCCTGGAGGAAGGACGCAATATCGCGATCAAGCTGGCGCGCGGCGCTGCGGCGCTGCACCGCGCCGGCATCATCCATCGCGACATCAAGCCCGACAATGTCATTCTCGACGACGGTGGATCGCTCAAGCTGATCGATCTCGGGGTGGTGCGGGTGCTCGGACAGGAGGATTTTCCGACCGAGCAAATTCCCGGAACGCCGGCCTACATGGCACCCGAAATGTTCGCCGGCGAACCCGGCAACGAAGCCACCGACATTTATGCCCTGGGTGTCACCATGTTCCGCGCCTTCACCGGTGAGTTCCCGTATGGCAATCCCGATGCCACCAGCCCGCCGCGCCGCGACCGGCCGCAGCCGCTGTCGGCGCTGCGTCCCGACCTGCCGGCTTGGCTCCAGGCCACGCTCGCGCGAGCGATCGCCATCGATCCGGCCGAACGCTTTCAGGATGTGATGGAATTTGCCTTCGAAATGGAGGCCGGACCGGCGCGCGCGCCGGCGCCGATGTCCCGGCCGCAGACGCTCTATGAGCGCGACCCGGTCCGGTTCTGGCAAGGTGTCGCCGCATTGCTCGTGCTGGCGCTGATCTTGTCACTGCTGCGGCATTTGAGGTAGTGCCCCTTCGGGCATCCGGGCGTGAGGCGGCATGGCGTCACCAAAGTAAGCAAGGAGTGCGTTCCATGAAGGCCAGTGTTGACGGCTATATCGTCGCGCAAAGCGACGACATCGTCGCATGCGCCGGCTACCAGTATTTTCCGCGCCCGGCGGTGCGCATGGATTGGCTGGAAAAGACCGAGAAGACCGCGGACGATCTGAAATGCCCCCACGGCGTCCAATTCTACGACGTTGTCGTGGACGGCAGGCGGCACCAGCGCGCGGCCTGGTCCTACGAAGCGCCGCGGCCGGAGATGGTGCAAGTCGCCGGCCGGTTCGGCTTCTGGGAGGACGTCGAGGTGAGCTGAGGCGCGGCGCGCCGTCACGCGGCCGCCTTCTCGCGATTGGCCGCGAGCCGCGCGTCGACCAGAGCCACCGTCGCGTCGATGACGGGATGGCTCATTCCCTTCTGCTTGGCGATCAGTTGCACGAGCTTGTCGGCGCGTTCGATATTCGGCGCGCCGTTCTGCAGCGCGCGCGCCGCCGAAGCCGGACGCGTCAGCGATTGTGCGGCCGCGGCATATTTCTCGAACGGCACCATGTCTTCGGGCTTGGCGCCGAGCTTGATGCAGAGATCGTTGACGAAGTTGTAGACCGAGCGCGAGGTCTCAATATCTCCGTGCACGGCCTCTCGCGCGGTGCGCATGCCGTCCTTGGTCACGCAGCGATAATTGCCAGCCAACAGCATCGCCCATTTGGCGAGCGGCACGAAAATCGAATCGTAGACCTTGAGCTTCACCGGCAGCTCGATCTTGCCTTCCGGCGTGTCGAAACGGATCGCCTCGATCTCGTCCTGCAACCGGCGCAGCATGGCGGTGTGCTGATCGGAAGGAAAGCGCGCGACTTTGAAATTGGTCGGCAAGGTCACCTGGAGCACGTTGACCCTCTCTTCCGGCGGCCTGATCGCCTGGGGGTCCGGGCTGCACAGCGTGATGAAGGCCGGATCGAAGTTGTTCCAGACGCTGGCGTCGGTATAGGCGGGCTTGAGGGCGTCAGCATCCAGGCCCCGTATGCGCCGCAAATAGGCGAGCGGCGGCATATTCATGATCGACATGCACGGCACTTTGGCGCGCGCCACGGCGTCAAGCAGTTCGCGCACGCCCGGCGAGCGATATTGCGGCTCCTGCATGGCGAGGCAGACGAGGTCATAGTCCCTCGGATCGACGTCCGCCGTTCCGCCGGCGCTGACCTTGCCCGGCAGCTTGCGCGAGTCGAGCTCCACCGGCGCATCGCGGCCACGTACCGGTAGGCGGACCCGAAAGCCCTCGGCGTTGATCAGGCCGGCTTCGGTCGGCAGGCAGACGAGCTTGATGTTATGGCCGCCGAACAAGAGCTTGGACGCCAGCAGTGAGCCATAGGACGCGCCCATGATGAGGATATTGTACGTTGCCGCCATCGCGCACCTCCTAAAAAAGCGGTGACACGGCCGGGCAGCGGACCGGCGATCACTTGCAAATCCTTAAATATGCGCGCCGCCGAGTCGGCGCAATGCGGCGTCGAGGCGAAATCGCGCGCAAAAATGCACAGCGGCCCGAGGCCAGACGCCGCGATGAACGCGGACGCGATACAATATTCGAGCGACTGCGCTGACGCGCAATCGCTCGCATGCGTGGGTGCTGTGTCGGGCGCGATCGCGCCCCCTTCCCGTCGGACAAGAACCGCTTAGGTGGTACCGCTTTCGGAGCCGCCGCCGCTGAAAAGCGAGCCCAGGAGCGATGGCGAGGACGGAGCCGGGGCCGGTTCCGCCGCAGGCATTGGTGCCGGTTTCTTCACCGGCGCCTTGCGCTTGGGGGCCGCCTTCTTCGTGAGCTTCGACGCCTTCTTTGCAATTTTCTTCGGGGCCTTCTTCGCCGCCGATTTCATCGTTTTCTTCTTCTTGCGCGCCGGAGCGGCCTTCTTTGCAGATTTCTTCTTCGTCTTCGACTTCTTTGCCATGATCGTCCTCCCGATCCATGCTGCGTACAATATCCCGTCGGCCCCCAATGGGAAGCCGGGTTCACGCCACAAATTACCGACCGAGCCCCCGTTCAGCCCGCGGCCGCGGACGGGCGCATGACCAAACGCGGCCGATACTCCCGAAGCGCTGGCGGGCATGGCCCCCCGGTGGCCCAGTCGATCAACTCGACCGTATGGACGACCGGCAGTCTCGTGCCCGCGGCGATCTGCGTCATGCAGCCAATATTGCCTGCTGCAATCAAATCAGGTCGCAATCTCTCGATAGTCCCGACTTTGCGCTCGCGCAACCGTCTTGCGATGTCGGGCTGCAGAATATTGTACGTTCCTGCCGAGCCGCAGCACAAATGGCCTTCCGGCACGTCCTTCACCGCGAAGCCGAGCTTGAGCAGCAGCTCCTTCGGCTGCCGGGTAATTCGCTGTCCGTGCTGCAGGGCGCACGCCGCGTGATAAGCGACGACAAGTCCGTCGACGTTTTGGCTAGCCTCGATCGGCAGTGTCAGCAGATATTCGGTGATATCCTTGGTGAGGCTTGCCACCTTGCGGGCGCGGTCGGCATAGGCCGAATCGGTGCGCAGCATGAAGCCGTAATCCTTCACCGTGGTGCCGCAGCCCGAGGCGGTGATCACGATCGCATCGAGACCCTCAAGGTTGGTCCATGCGTCGATATTGGCACGCACCTGGGCCAGCGCCTCATGCTCTCGGCCCATGTGATGGACCAGCGAGCCGCAGCAGCCCGCGCCTTCCGGCAGCACCACTTCGACGCCGAGGCGCGTGAGTGTGCGAATTGCGGCGGCATTGATCTGCGGTGCCAAGATGTCGTTGACGCAGCCCGCAAGGAGCCCCACGCGGCCGATTTTCCGCGGTCCCACGGGCTTGAACACCTGCGGGGCGAGCGGGCGCTGCGGTCCGCTCCAGGGCGAAAAGCGGAGCATGGCGGCCAGCCGTTTGAACCCGATGGCCTGTGCCAATGGCGCGAACGGCTTGCCGAGACGCGCCGCATTGAGCGCAAGGTGGAAGCGCTGCGGATAAGGCAAGAGCTTGGCGAGCATGGCGCGCATGACGCGCTCGGTCAGCGGACGGCGATAGGTGCGCTCGATGTGAGCGCGGGCATAGTCGACGAGGTGCATGTAATGCACCCCGGACGGACAGGTCGTCATGCAGGCGAGGCATGAGAGGCAGCGATCGACGTGCAGGACAACCTCCGCCGTCGCCGGCCGGTCGTTCTCAAGCATGTCCTTGATCAGGTAGATGCGCCCCCGCGGCGAATCGAGCTCGTTGCCGTCGAGCACGTAGGTCGGGCAGGTGGCGGTGCAAAAACCGCAATGCACGCAGGCGCGCAGGATCTTTTCCGATTCCGCCACGTCTGGGTCGGCCAGCTGCGCGAGGGTAAAGGAAGTCTGCATGGCTACACGCCCGCCCACATGCGTCCGGCATTGAGCACGCCCCGTGGATCGAAACTCTCCCGCACGCGCTTCGTCAATGCGGCAAGCGCCGCAGGCTCCGGCTCGAAGACGTCTATGGCGGCGCGTACGGCGGCCGGCGCGCGGATGAGCGTCGCGTAGCCGCCCGCCGCCGCGACGGTCGATCGCACCAATGCCGCGCCGGCATCGTCCGAAGCCGGCAATGCCGCCCAGATGAGCCCGCCGGCCCAGTCGTACATGATCTCGGCCGCCGCCCGTTCAGCGAGCGCGCGCCCGATTTCGGCGCCACGCGATGGCGCCGTCGAAATCCGCCACACATAGCGCGCGCCGGCGGGCCCGGCCGCCGCGAACGGCGCTGCGTCGCGGATTGCCCGCCACAACGCGCGCGAAGGCGCCTCTCCCAGAGTGCCGAGCGTGCCAAAAGGCGCCGCGAGCTTCTCCAGGACCGTTTTGCGATGCGCGATCGATGGCGCAACACCTTCGAGGCGGAATGCGGTGACGGCGCCGCCCGCGGCGGTGATGGCGGCGATGCGCGCGGCGACCGGAGGCGGCAAATGCGCGGCCGCCGAGACATCGGCGGCCGAGCCGACGGTTATCGTCATCAGCTTCCCGGCCGTTCCATCGTCGAGACCGAGCACGAAGACAGTCTCCTCGGTCTCCGCCCGCGGCGGCGTCTTGAGCGTGATCTCGGTCATAGCCGCAAGCGTACCCCAGGAGCCGGCGAGAAGCTTGCAGAGGTCGTAGCCGGTGACATTCTTCACGACGCGCCCGCCGGATTTGAACGTCTCGCCGCGTCCGGAAACGGCGTTCACGCCGAGGAAATGGTCGCGCGCCGCACCTGCTTTGATGCGCCGCGGGCCGGACAGGTTCGCCGCCAGAGCACCGCCGATAGTGCCGCTGGCGGGCGCGGTACCGAGCAGCGGCCCATAATCCATCGGCTCGAAGGCCAGCTCCTGGCCGCTCGCCGCGGCGAGCGCCTCGATCTCGGCGAGCGGCGTGCCGGCTTTGGCCGAAAGCACCAGCTCGGCCGGCTCGTAGAGTGTGACGCCCGACAGCCCGGACAGATCGAGCGTGGCGTCCCATTGCGCCGCCCGGCCGATCGCGCGCTTGCTGCCGCGCCCGACGAGTTCGAGCGTCTTACCGCCGGCAAGCGCCCATTGGATCGCTTGCTCGACCTCCGCGGCATCGCGCGGTTTGAGAGTATGGTTCATCAGAACCTTGGAATGTCGGGGAACGCGACTTGGCCAGCATGAACGTGCATGCGGCCGAGTTCGGCGCAGCGATGCAGCGTCGGGAACACCTTCCCCGGGTTCAGCAGGCCCTTGTCATCGAAGGCGCACTTCACCCGCTGTTGCTGGTTGAGATCGGCCTCGGAAAACATTGCCGGCATCAGATCGCGCTTTTCGACGCCGACGCCATGCTCGCCGGTGAGCACGCCGCCGACCTCGACGCAGAGCCGCAAAATATCGGCGCCGAACTCTTCGGCGCGTTCGAGTTCGCCGGGCTTGTTGGCGTCGTAGAGGATCAGCGGATGCAGGTTGCCGTCGCCGGCATGAAACACATTGGCGACGCGCAGGCCGTATTTCGCCGACATGTCCTGCATGCGGCGGAGCACCAGCGGCAGCTTGGCGCGCGGGATGGTGCCGTCCATGCAGTAGTAGTCCGGCGAGATGCGGCCGACGGCCGGGAAGGCGGCTTTGCGGCCGGCCCAGAACAACAGCCGCTCCTCTTCGGAATTGGAGACGCGATACGTCATCGCTCGACACTGCCGGGCGATGTCCTGGACGCGTTCGAGCAGATGATCGACCTCGGCGCGCGGGCCGTCGAGTTCGACGATCAACAGCGCCTCGACGTCGAGCGGATAGCCGGCATGGACGAATTCCTCGGCGGCATGAATGGCGGGGCGGTCCATCATCTCCATGCCGCCCGGAATGATGCCGGAGCCGATGATCCGTCCGACGCAGTCGCCGGCATCCTCCGAGGTGGTGAAACCGACCAGCGCGGCGCGCGCGGTTTCCGGTTTTTTCAGGATGCGCACCGTCACTTCGGTGACGATGCCGAGCATGCCCTCCGAGCCGGTGACGATACCCAACAAATCGTAGCCGCCGGAATCGAGATGCCTGCCGCCGAGCCGCACGATCTCGCCGGTGATCAGCACCAGTTCGCAGCCGAGCATGTTGTTGGTGGTGACGCCGTATTTGAGGCAATGCACGCCGCCGGAATTCTCCGCCACATTGCCGCCGATGGTGCAGGCGATCTGCGAGGACGGATCGGGCGCGTAATAGAAGCCGGCGTGCTCGACCGCCTGGCTGACCGCGAGATTGGTGACGCCGGGCTCGACGACGGCGACACGGTTGTCAAAATCGATTTCGCGGATGCGATTGAACTTGGCCATGCCGAGGAGCACGCCGTCGCCGAGCGGCAGTGCCCCGCCCGATAGCGATGTCCCGGCCCCGCGCGGCACCACCTTGATGCCTTCGCGGTGGCAGTAGCTGAGCGCGGCGGCGACCTGCTCGGTCGTTTCCGGCAGCACCACGACCATCGGCAGCTGACGATAGGCGGTAAGCCCATCGCTCTCGTAGGGCCGCATGGCGTGCTCGAGCGCGATGACGCCCTCACCTGGCACGATGCGCTGCAGCGCCGCCACGATCTCGGCACGACGAGCGAGCACCGTCTCATCGGATGGGGGCATGGCAACCGGCATCGGAGTCTCTTTCTCGTTTTTGCTATCGCTTTGTCCCGATCATTATAGCGGGAAAAGGCAGCCGCAGTGCGCTGCAGCGTCGCGCGCCCGGCCAATTGCGCACAACCTGGTGTTGCCGAAAAGCACCAATTCCATGAAATCTGATGAAGTGTCGGATTTGGATTGGCACTGAGGGCATTTGTTTTTTATAGGTAATTGCTCTTGCTGCGTGAAGTTGATTCGTACTCGTTCGTCCTCGTTGGTACTCGTGCGCGTCCCGCACAGAGTACTGCGACCAAATCGGATGGACCTATGATGAGGGGGGATTCTGGTCGTTTTGCCTTCAGCCCGTGGCACTGTGGACTGGTATTCGCAGCGCTCTTCCCGCTCACCGGTCTTCTCACAATTGGCTACGCGCCGCCGGCTAATGCGCTGCCGAGCTACGCCCGGCAGACCGGGCAGCCTTGCGGCACCTGTCACACCGATTTTGCCGGCCTTACGCCTTACGGCCGTCTTTTCAAGATCGGCGGCTACACGGCGGGCGGCGGTCGGTACCGCTCAACGCTGTTTCCCAGCTCTGACGATTCCAGCACCAGTAAGAAGCCTTATGTGCCGCCTATTGCGATGATGGCCATCGTCGGGTTCACCAACACGGAGGCGCCGCTTTCGCCGCCGACTGCGCCGTACAGTGCCAACAACAACGTTGTGGTGTCGCCAGTAAGCTTCTTTTATGGCGGCGCCATCACCGATCATATCGGCGCTTTCGCGCAGGTGACTTATAACGCACCACCGGCCGGCGGCTTTGGCACCGATCCATTCGGGCACACCTGGACCTGGGACAATACCGACATCCGCTATGCGGACCAGACAAGGGTTGCCGGCTACAACGTCATCTATGGCATCACCGCCAACAACAACCCCACCGTCCAGGATCCCTGGAATACGACACCGGCGTGGGTCTTCCCCTATGCGGTGTCGACCTTGGGCAATGGATTTGGACCCACCCCAATCATCGACGGCGCCTTTGCGGCACACGTGGGTAGCGTCGGCGGCTACGTCTTCATCAACGACGCGCTCTACCTTGAAGCCACGGTCTACACTACACTGAGCGCCGGCGCGCAGAACTATCTCGGCACCGATCCATTTGGCGCGCCTGGACTGTTCAGCGCCGCGCCCTATTGGCGCGCGGCCTTCGAGCCGCATTGGGGCAACCATTGGCTCGAGGTCGGAACTTTTGGCATGTACGCCCCGGTCCGTCCGTGGACGATGCCTGGTACACTGACGACTACGACCTTCCCGCAGACAGACAACTACACCGACATCGGCTTTGATACACAATATCAATATCAGGGCAGCAATTTTTGGATCACCTTGCGTGGCAGCTACATTCACGAATACCAAAACCTGAATGCAAGCTTCGCCAACGGATTTGCGGGCAACCCGACCAATACGCTTAACGAAGCGCGGGCGTATGCCTCGCTCGCCTACGGCAACGACAACCGGGTTGTGCTCACCGGCCAATATTTCAACAGTTGGGGGACCCCGGACGCCCTGTTGTACGGGGGAAGTCCGAACACCAACGGTTGGATTGCCGAGCTCGCTTACATCCCGTTTATCAGCAGCCCGGCGCCGGGATGGCCGTGGTTCAACGCGCGCATCGGACTGCAATATACCTGGTACAACGAATTCAACGGAACCACCGTTGGCGCCAGCGCCAACAATACGCTGTTCCTCTATTTGTGGTTGGCGATGTAGCAGGGTGTCCCGACATCCCGGAGGCTTTCAATGAAAGCAACACTGCTCTTAGGCGCGGCGCTGTCGCTGGTGACTGTGTCTGCTTTTGCCGCCGATCTCGGAACGGACACGCTATTCAAAGCGCCTCCGGTATCCCAACCCTTTGCGTGGACCGGCTGCTATGGCGGCGCGCACGCCGGAGGCGGCTGGGCCAGCAAGGCGATCACCGACCCGGTGCAACTCGTGCAGGACTCGTTTTCGGGCGCTCCCGTCACAACGGGAGTCACCACGGTCAACGCCAGCCCGACCGGCTTCGTCGGCGGCGGGCAAATCGGTTGCGATTACCAGTTCGCTCCCACCTGGGTCGTCGGCATCGAGGGTGCCGTCTCTGGGGCAACCCTGAAAGGCAGCACGAGCGTTGGACTGCCATTGGGATTCCCCGGCGAAGCAGCGTCTGTCACCGGCGCCATGGATTTACTTCCTAGTCTGACCGCGCGTTTCGGATATGCGGCCGACCGTTGGCTGTTTTACGTCAAGGGCGGCGTCGCCTGGGCCAGCGACAGTTACAGCGCAACCGGAACTTTCAAAGGCACGCCGTTCGATTTTGAAGGCCTCGATTTGCGCTTCGGCTGGACCGCAGGCGGCGGTGTCGAATGGGCATTCTCGGACTTGTGGTCGGCCAGATTCGAATACGACTACTATCAGTTCGGCAACGGCAGTGTGCTGATGTCCGATTCAACCAACGTGCTGTCCGGTCCCGTCAACGTGCGGCAAAGCGTTCAGATCGTCAAAGCGGGACTGAATTTTCATGTGTGGTGGGGCCAGTAGATCGGCTTTAAGGTTCGCAAAAATGCCAACGAAACCAAGTCGTCGACACACCGAGACTGGACCACTTAACGAAACACGTTGGCGCCGCGTCGTGAAGGTCGTCGGCTTACAAGTGTCGGTGCCGTTGGCAATCCTGGCCGTTGCTTTCGCTGCGGCGGCTCGCGCGGAGGACACGGACGCGGCCGTTTCCAAGCAGGCCGTTCAAGCCAAGATGAAATATTGCGAAGTCTGCCACGGGCCGTCAGGACAAGGTTTTCAAGGCTATTATCCGATCCCGCGACTCGCCGGCCAACAACCCGAGTACATCAAGAACCAGTTACAGGCTTTCGACGAGCGCCGGCGGGTGAACCCCATCATGTTCAACGTGGCGCATGTCCTGAGCCCGGCGATGCAGACGGCTCTTGCCACGGATTTTAACAAGCTCAATCCGAAATCCGTCGGCGGCGGCCAGAAGGACCTCGTGGCCACGGGAAAAAAGATCTTTGAGGAAGGAATTGCCAATACCGATGTTCCGCCGTGCGCTTCGTGTCACGGTCCGGAGGCTAAAGGCGACGGGCAATTTCCTCGTCTAGCAGGTCAACTCCCTGATTACGTTCTCAAGAAACTGACGAACTGGAGCAAAGAGCGAGGTCAAGATCCGGCAAAACCGGACACCTCCGCCATTATGGAACCGATTGCGCATGGCTTGACCGAGCCGCAAATCAAAGCAGTTGCGGCCTATCTCAGTTACTTGCAATGACTCCAGCCATTCGGTCCAGATCATGAAACTCATCAACTCACATCGGAGCCTTCGCCCACGGGGAGTAGCACCGCAAAGTGGGCGCCGGTTTTTGCAGCTCGTCGGCTTGGCGGTTCTGATGATCGTCTTCTCCGCGACAAGCCGCGCCGACGCGGCCTCGAGTTCCAATAGGGCCGTTGAGGCGAAGCTCGCGTACTGCCAGGATTGCCACGGGCAATCGGGACAAGGTTATCGCGGATTTTTTCCCATACCGCGACTGGCCGGACAACAAATCGAGTATTTGGAGAATCAGTTACGCGCATTTGTCGAGCGCCGCCGGCCGAATCCAATCATGTCGAACGTGGCACATGTCCTGAACCCCGACATGATCACGGCGCTGGCCACGAAGTTCAGGGATTTCAATCCGAAGCCTCTCGGCGGCGGTCCCAAGGACCTCGTAGCCAAAGGGGAGAGAATCTTTCAGGACGGAGTTCCGGAAGCCAATGTTGCGGCCTGCGCCGCTTGTCACGGCCCCAAAGCTCTGGGCCACGAGGAGATCCCTCGTCTAGCAGGTCAACTCTATCCCTACCTCATCAAGGAACTGACGAATTGGAGCAAAGAGCGGGGTCAAAACCCGGCAAAACCGGATACGTCGTTCATCATGGCGCCGGTTGCGCACAGCCTGACCAGGTCGCAAGTCGACGCCGTGGCGGCCTATCTCAGTGATCTGAAGTAACGAACGCCTTCTGTTTGGCATGTCGCCGCTCATGAGAAGCAGAAACGGAATTCGGAACATGAAATACTTCCGGCTCAAGATAGCGGTTGCGGCAGTGACTTGCCTTACCATTTCCGCTGCGGCAGGTCACGCCGAGAGCCCCGCTATTCGCAATTGCACGTGGTGCCACGGCGGATCGGCGCAAGGCTATACGCCGGCGCCGCGCTTGGCCGGACAGCGACCGCAATACATCGAGAAGCAACTCATGAATTTCAGCGCGCACACGCGCGACAATCCGTTTTCGAAATTATACATGTGGGGCGCCGCAGCGAATCTCAGTCCGCTCGCCGCGCGCAATTTGGCCGTCTATTTTTCGACGATACCGCCGAAAGCCGCCAACGACGGAGACAGGGAGCTCGCCGCGACCGGAAGAGCGATTTATCAAGAGGGAATTCCGGATGCCAACGTTGCGGCCTGCGTCGCCTGCCATGGCCCGAATGCCCAGGGCGTTGGCGAAATTCCCCGACTGGGAGGGCTAGCCTACACCTACTTGCAAAGAAGGCTGGAACAGTGGGGCGAGGGATACCATGCGGCTGCCGGCCCGCCGATGCCGCACATTGCCAGCAAATTGTCGCCGAAACACATTGCAGCCCTCGCGTCCTACCTCAGTTTTATCAAGTAAGCGGCAACCCGGTTCTCGGGGAACGAATTGCTTCGGAGATCTGTGCGAGGGCACCTTCTTTGCGGCAAGTCTAAGGATATGACAAAAAAGCTCGGAAGGTTGGATTTGCCCGAAGCGCGCCGCGCGCTGCTCCGATGACTAGTTCTACTGTCTGCGGCGCCATCTTGAAACGGGTTGGAATTGAATTGAGCTCATCTGCGCGTTGTTTGCCAAGCTCGTCAAAGCTGACAAGCCCAACAAAAAATTTCAGGTCTCGGCAATTCGATCCGTTGGATGCGCCATATTTGCGCATTTCTTCCGCCGAAAGAGCGCATCGCCAGCGGACGAGTCCATCGCGCCACTCGGACATCGTGCGGTCAAAGGCTGTATAGCTTGCACGGCGACCCGAATCGAGCGCCGTATTGGCGGCAGCCATGACAATCTCGGGCGCCGTGGGACCTTCTGCAGTTCCCGCCCAGTCTCCAGAAGGCCCCTTGCCTCCATCGACGACGAGAAACAGGACGCGGCGTATCCTCGCTGCCTGCTTTGCGGTTAAGGGAGCGTACGGCGTGTTTGCCGAGAGTCTGGCGATCGTGAAGCCGGAAAGCCCATAATTATCGACAAGCCCTCCATCGAGAAGCTTGATGTAGGACATGGAGCCGTCCCGGTAATGGGTCAGGGCATTGGCATATACCTTTAGAATGGGAGGAGCCCTTGCATCGCGCCGGGCTCGTTCGATCCAATTCGGGGCCGTGGACGTACAACTATCTGGAAACGTCCGTAACACGACAGGAGCAAAAATCACCGGCATCGCGGCCGAGGCTGCAACGGCGTCGGCAATGGGGTATGACGCAAGATCGCTGCAGATAGCGCTGAAGGTGTCGTTACTAAAGACGAATGGCGTACGATTGTATATGTCTGAAGCGTTGATCCAGACGCGCGGCCGATGCTCGGGGCCAAGCTGCCGAAAGGTCGCACCGTGAAATAGATTGTCATCAAGCCAGCGCGGGAACTGCTGGTCATCGTTCATGCCGCCTTTATAGGCGCGCGCTACGCTCATCGGGTTAAGGACGCTTGAGAGGGATTCCTCGGCGTCGCGCAGCAAAAACTGCTCAGGAAAATTGGCAAGCGCAGCTCGCCCGTTCAGACCGAAGTAGGCAGCCGTGATCGCGCCGCCGGAAACGCCCGAGACAAAGTCCACGTGATCAATCAATCGGGTAGGCGAATTTCTCCGACCAATCTGAATGCGATCGAACTCGGAAAGAATACCGTAGGAGAAGGCGGCGGCGCGCATTCCGCCCCCGGAAAATGCCAGTGCTACAAAAAGCTCCTCGTCATCGCCGGCGAGTCCGCGGTCATTCTCGATGAATTTGCTGACCGACGCCGGCAACGGCTGGTTAGCCGGCTCAACGTGCATCGTCGCGCAACCCGCGAGCACGATTGCGCACAGTGCTATTTGCAGCTTCGCGATGCTGGCAATCCCCCGGGACTAGACGACGGAGATTAATCTAAATCATGATGAGATTGAGGCGCGCGCTCGCAAATCCCGCAAGCGGAGATGCGATCGGGTGTTAGCACGCGGAATGTTGGGATGCGATGTGCGCCGCCTCGTACACTGCGCCGATCTGGACGAGCCTTGCGGAATTCGGGCAATAGAGCCGCCACTTATTCCAGCCGCCGTCCTCGAACTCATGCGCGAGGTCCTGCCAGCACTCCTGCTTGCGGCGGCACAACGCGCAGACGCCTTGCAGTTCGCGGAACAGCAGAGGGTCATCCCGTTCAAGGTCGCTGCGATCGACTTCAAGCAGATCCATGCAGCGGAATAGCAAGCTGGCATCGAAGAAATAGCGCCGCGGCGGGGTATCGAGGCCGCGGCACGGCCGTTCAGCGCTTGCAGTGTTTTGGCCGGGTGGTGCCCGGGCCGTCACTGACCCGCAGCGGCCGCGGCACCATTGCAGAGCCGCGGTGAAAACCGATTTGGGTTTTTCTTGAGAGCCCATTATCAACCTCAACGGCTCCGAAGTTATACTTTCAACCTTTCCGCGCACACATTATTGACATAAGTCAAATCGCGTCCCGGGCCGTCTGCGGCACGAGTTGACCTAAGTCAAAGCCCTGACACTCGATTGTCTGATATCTTTAAAATCGGCGAGAGGAGGATGAAATGTCAGCCCCGCCCAGTGCACATAAAAGCTGGTCTGCGTTCGACGCCCTTCTGCAATGGTGCCGAGGCTGGGCCAGAAGCGGTCCCGAATCGGAGCTGCAATGCTTCGCCGACGCGGAAGTCGAGCGCATCGCCAAAGATGTCGGGGTGTCTGCTTCCGAGCTCCGTACGCTAGCGACGTTTGGCCCCGCAGCAGCCGACCTCTTGCTGCGGCGCATGACGGCACTTGACCTCGACCGCAATGAGATCGCCCGGATCGAACCGCAAACGGTCCAGGATATGCAGCGGGTTTGCATCATGTGCGAACATCACCGGCGATGCGCTCGGGACTTTGCGCGTGATTCCGCGAGCGACGCATGGAAGGAATATTGCCCGAACGCAGCAACACTTATCGCGTTGAATGCGTTGCCTTGGGCCGCGGCATGAGTGGTGACCGATAATCTTCGCCGCGCATCATCGCTTCGCAGACGACTTTCACCATCCTTTTGAACCGCCGCTGTGACCGCCACATCACGTTCGTCCCGTGGTTGCAATCCTTTTCGCCTTTTATGGCGTCCGGCAAGGCAATCAAGCCGGATGCGGGCACTGGTCCTATTGACGCGCAAAACCCAAAAGGAACATACCCATATGACCGGCCGAGGTGCGGCCGGGCCAACCGGGAAAGGGAGATATGATGGTGAGGACGCTGATCATAGCCGCCGTATTGATCACCGCTTCGACAGCGACAGGACTGGCGCAAGATGTGGAGAAGGGCCAGAACGCGTTCAAGAAGTGCCTGCCCTGCCACAGCATCGGTCCCGGCGCGAAGAACAAGATCGGCCCGGAACTCAACGGCCTCGATGGCCGCAAGGCCGGCGCCGTGCCCGACTTCAACTATTCCGATGCCAACAAGAATTCCGGCATCGTCTGGAGCGAGGCCAACTTCAAAGAATACATCAAGGACCCCAGGGCCAAGGTCCCCGGCACCAAAATGATCTTCGCCGGCATCAAAAACGAGCAGGAAGTCAACGACCTGTGGGCTTACCTCAAGCAGTTCGACGCCGAGGGCAACATCAAGAAGTAGCCGGAGGTTGCGCCGAACGGGTTGATCTCGCTCAAACGTCGCCGGCGCGGAACATGGCATAAGTTATTGACCGATCGCCGCCGACCGAGGAGATGCCGTCATGATCAAGGACATCGTTGTCAATCTTAGCGTCGGTGGAGGCGCACGCCCCGCCGCTGACTATGCCGTGTCCGTCGCCGCAGCGTTCGACGCGCACCTGGCCGGTATCGCCTTTCTCTACGACCCGATCGTTCCGGTGTCGGGCGCGGGCTATATCCCCGCCGAACTGGTCGAGGCGCAGGAGCGTGACAATGTCACCGCGGCCAAGGCCGCCATCGACCGCTTCGTCGCGGCGAGCACGCGCGCCGGGGTCGCAGCCGAGCCGCTCACGCTCGGCGCGAGCTTCGCCGGCGTCGGCGACCAGTTCGGCCGTATCGCGCGGCGCTTCGATCTCGCCATCGTCGGCCAAGCCGAACCCGAGACCAGTGCGGTCGAAGAGGTGATCGTCGAAGGCGCCCTGTTCGGATCGGGCCGGCCGACCATCGTCGTGCCCTATATCCAGAAGGCGCCGCTCCGGCTCGATCGCGTCATGGTGACCTGGGACGGCGGCCGGGCGGCAGCGCGCGCCATCGCCGACGCCATGCCGCTCTTGGAACGGGCGGGGCGCGTCGAGGTGGTCATCATCGCCAACGAACGCGGCAAGCAGGACGAGATCGAAGGCGTGGACATGGCCCAGCATCTCGCTCGCCATGGGCTGAAGGTGGATGTCAAGCGCACCGTCGCCGGCGACGTCGATGTCGCCGACGTGCTGCTGTCCCATGCCGCCGACGCCGGCACCGATTTCATCGTGATGGGCGGCTACGGCCACTCGCGCTTCCGCGAATTCGTGCTCGGCGGCGTGACCCGCAGCATTCTGCGCTCGATGACGGCCCCGGTGCTGATGTCGCACTAGTGTTGCCATTCCGCAGTTCGCAAGCGTTTGCGGCACGCTCTCATGCGAACTTCGGAATCAAAAGAAACGCCAGCGAATCAATGCCTCCAGTTTTGATTTTGGTTCGAAGTTCCCGCGCAGCGTGTAGCCACACTGGACCTTCAAGCCAACCCGCACTCTGACCTCGCTCCTCCACGTCGTCGCAGGGGTAACCTGCCGATTTCGCTCGCAAATATTTTGCGCACGTTGTTGACGCGCCGACATGCGGCGTGCCACGTTTTCGCACGGCCCTCGTGACCCCCGCTGGGTTTCGGCTCGCCGGAGGCCAATCCAAGCGCAAGAAATTCGGGCACGCAGGGCCCAGGAGGAAGGGTCCAAAATGGCGGTTCGGCCTGCATGACCGAAATACCGCTGACGGTGGCGATTGGCCCGCGCGACGGCTCGGCTCCGCCGTTGCTGGAGATCGCAGACGTGACCATGCGCTTCGGCGGTATCGTCGCGCTCGAAGCAGTGACCTTCTCGGTGGGCGAAGGCCGGATCGTGGGATTGATTGGGCCTAACGGCGCCGGCAAGACCACCTTGTTCAATTGCCTCAGCAGACTCTATCGGCCGATGCGCGGGGACATCCGGCTGAAGGGACGGTCCTTGGGCCGCTGCGCGCCCTCGGACATTGCCGCCCTGGGCATCAGCCGCACCTTCCAGAGCCCGACGTTGTTCGCCTCGATGTCGGTCCTGGATAACGTCAAAGTCGGCGCCCACGCGCGCGGCCACAACGGTCCCCTGAGCGACGCGTTGACATTGCCATTCACCCGACGCGAGGAACACGAATTCGAGCAAACCTCTCGCGCGATGCTGGCCTTCGTTGGGCTAGCGAACATCGCAGAACAGCCGGCTGCGAGTCTCTCCTTGGGCGCGCGCAAGCGCGTGGAATTGGCGCGCGCGCTCGCCGCCCACCCGCACCTTCTACTGCTCGACGAACCGGCCAGCGGACTCAATCACGAGGAGGTGGCGGAGCTCGGCACGCTGATCCGCTCGATCCGCGATCAGCTCGGAATCACCGTGCTCCTGGTCGAGCATCATATGGGCCTGGTGATGAGTCTTTCAGATCAGGTGGTGGTGCTCAATTTCGGCCGCGTGATTGCCCACGGGTCGCCCGATGAAGTTCGCGGCAATCCGGCGGTTTCCGAGGCTTATCTGGGAAAGCGGCACTGATGGCGCCGATCCTGCAGCTGCGCGCGCTCAAGGCCTTCTACGGCCAGTCCGAGGTCGTGCACGGGCTTGACGTCGAAGTCGAGGAAGGCGGCATGACGGTGCTGCTCGGCGCCAATGGCGCCGGCAAGACGACGACGCTGCGCGCCATCTGCGGCACGGTGCGCAACGAAGGCGAAATCCTGTTCGCCGGCGAACGGCTGGATCGGCGCACGACCGAACAGATCGCAGCGTTGGGCGTGGCCCATGTGCCGGAAGGGCGAGGAACCTTCATCGGCTTGACGGTCGAGGAAAACCTGCGCCTTGGCGCCTATACCCGCGCCGGCCGGCCCGACGCGAACATGCAGCGCATGTACGGATATTTTCCGATTCTTGCCGCCCGCCGCCGGCAACAAGCCGGCTCCTTGTCCGGCGGCGAGCAGCAGATGCTGGCCATCGCGCGCGCCTTGATGATGGCGCCGCGCCTTCTGGTGCTGGACGAGCCGTCGTTCGGCCTCGCGCCGCAAATTGTCGAGGACATTTTCACAATCGTCGAGCGCATACGGCGGGAGGAGCACGTGAGCGTGCTCATGGTGGAGCAAAACGCCACCCTCGCGCTGGAGTTGGCGGACCATGCCTACCTCATCGAAACCGGGTACGTTGTCGCATCGGGAAGCGCGAAAGCGTTGGCCGACGATCCCCAGATTCGCCGTTCCTATCTCGGATATTGACAGGCGTTCGATGCACCAGTTCTCCCAGCAAATCTTCTCGGGATTCGCCGCCGGCGCCATTTACGCGAGTCTCGCTTTGGCGTTGGTGATGATCTACCGGGCCACCGAATTGGTGAACTTCGCCCAGGGCGAGATGGCGATGTTTTCCGCCTACATTGCCTGGAGCCTGGTGAACGGCGGCGTGTCATTCTGGGCAGCGTTTGTCATCACCCTGGTGGTTTCGTTCCTCGGCGGCATGGCGATCGAACGGGTTATCATCCGGCCGGTCGAGAACGCCCCGGTGCTGGCGGCGGTGGTCGTGACCATCGGCTTGGCACTGATCTTCAATTCGCTGGCGGGGTGGATCTACAGCTACACCGTGCAGGATTTCCAGAGCCCGTTTCCCGACCGGCCGGTGCTCGGCGCGCTGATTACCACCCGCGACCTGGGAGTGATCGGCGTAACGCTGGTGATGCTCTTTTTGCTGTTCGCATTCTTCCGCTTCACCGCGACCGGACTGGCGATGCGCGCTGCCGCGCAGAATCCGGCTTCCGCGCGCCTGTGCGGCATCCCGGTGGGACGCATGCTCGCCATCGGCTGGGGCCTGGCCGCGGCGATCGGCGCGGCGGCGGGGGTCATGGTGGCGCCGGTATTATTCCTCGATCCCAACATGATGGGCGGCGTGCTTGTTTACGCCTTCGCCGGCGCGCTGCTCGGCGGCATCACCAGTCCGGTGGGAGCCGTGATCGGCGGGCTGATCGTCGGCGTCACCGAAAATCTGGTCGGCACTTATCTTATCGCAAGCCAGCTCAAGCTGACGGTGGCTTTTGCGTTGATCATTCTCGTGCTGGTGTTCAAGCCGCACGGACTGTTCGGCACCGCGATCGTGCGGCGGGTGTAACGATGAACGAAAGTGCGACCGCCGTTGCCGCTGATGAGCATGCCGCTGGCCGCTATGCCGGGCTGAGCGTCGGTGCGTGGCGATGGATCGGCGCACTGGTGCTGATCGCGTTTGCTGTCATGCTGCCGTTCGGCCTCAGCAAGTATCACGTGTTCGAGCTGACCTTGGTGATGATCTACGCCATTGCCGTGCTCGGCCTGAACATTCTGACCGGCTACAACGGGCAGATCTCGCTCGGCCACGGCGCCTTCTTCGCCGCCGGCGCCTATACCGCGGCGATCCTGATGCATCACTATGGCGTGCCTTATTGGGCGACGGTTCCGCCTGCGGCTTTGATTTGTTTCGTGCTCGGGGTGCTGTTCGGACTACCGGCGCTGCGCTTCGAAGGCCCTTACCTCGCGCTCGTCACTTTGGCGATGGCGCTGGCCACGCCGCAATTGCTCAAATACTTCGACAACTGGACCGGCGGCCAGCAGGGTATCAACTTGGTCAAGCCGCTGCCGCCGGCAAGCCTCGGCATCGACCGCGATCGTTGGCTCTATCTCCTGGTTCTTGCCGTTCTGCTGCTGGCGATACGCATTGCTGCCAACTTACTCCACGGCCGGACCGGCCGTGCCCTGGTCGCGATCCGCGACCAACCGATCGCGGCGGCAGCCATGGGCATCCATACCGCCCGTTACAAAACCCTGGCCTTCGGCACCAGCACAGCGTTCACCGGCGTAGCCGGCGCGCTCGCCGCCATCGTCGTCGGCTACGTTTCGCCCGAGGGCTATAGCCTATTCCTGTCGATCTCTTTCCTGGTAGGCTCCGCAGTCGGCGGCATTGCGACAATTGGCGGCGCGATTGTCGGCGGACTTTTCATTCAATTCGTGCCCAATCTCGCCAATGATATTTCTGACGCCGCCCCGGGGGCGATCTATGGGCTGGCGATGCTGCTGTTCATGTACGCCATGCCGCGCGGCGTCGTCGGCTCGCTCGGACCTTGGATCGCCCGGTCGATGCGGCTCATTCAACCCAGTCGGCCGGACATTCAGAGTAAGTAACGAAGAGTGCAAAGGGAGAAGGTCATGACAATGAAACAGATCATCGTGAGGGGCCTGGCAACCGCCAGCCTCGTTCTCACGAGCGGACTGGCTCTTGCCGCCGGCCAATACGGACCCGGCGTCAGCGATACCGAAATCAAGATCGGCAACACCATGCCCTATAGCGGCCCGGCTTCGGCCTACGGCGCGATCGGCAAGGCGGAGACTGCCTACTTCAACATGATCAATGAACAGGGCGGCATCAATGGCCGCAAGATCAACTTCATCACTCGCGACGACGGCTACAGCCCGCCGAAGACCGTCGAAGTCGTGCGCAAGCTGGTCGAGGAAGACCAGGTTCTTTTCATATTCAATCCGCTCGGCACGCCGCCCAATACCGCGATCCAGGGTTATCTGAACGACAACAAGGTGCCGCAACTGTTCGTCGCCACCGGCGCCGACAAGTGGAACGACCCCAAGCATTTTCCCTGGACCATGGGCTACCAGCCCAGCTACCGGATCGAGGCGCGCATCTATGGCCGCTACATCCTGAAGAATTTGCCGAACGCCAAGATCGCGGTGCTTTATCAGAACGACGATTTCGGCAAGGACTACCTCATCGGCCTACGCGAAGGACTGGGTGACAAGGCGGACAAAATGATCATCGCCACCCAGACCTATGAAACCACGGATCCGACGGTCGATTCGCAAATCGTGTCGCTGCAGGGCAGCGGCGCCGATGTTCTGCTGACGGCAGCCATCCCCAAATTCGCCGCCCAGGCGATCCGCAAGGTCTACGACATCGGCTGGAAGCCGACGCACTTTATGACCAACGTATCGAGTTCGGTCGGGGCGGTGTTTAGGCCCGCTGGACCCGAGAAGGGCATCGGCATCATCTCGGCGGCCTACGGCAAGGACCCGACTGATCCGCAATGGCAGGACGCGCCCGACTTCAAGGAATGGCTGGCATGGATGAAGAAATATAATCCATCGGCCAGCGTCGCCGACGCCAACAACGTTTACGGTTACGGGGTGGCGTTCCTCTTGGTCGATGTGCTCAAGGCGTGCGGCAACAATCTCACCCGTGAGAACGTGATGAAGCAAGCGGCCAGCCTCCACGGTCTGGTGGGGCCGATGTCGCTGCCCGGCATTAGCATCTCGACCAGCGCGACCGATTACGCCCCCTTCAAGCAGATGCAATTGGAGAAGTTCGACGGCACCACTTGGCAGCTGTTTGGCGAGGTGATTTCGGGAGGGTCCGGCAGCTGAGGAGCCACATGTTGCGATGAGGCGAGTGGCCGGCCTGTCCAGGCCGGTCGTTCGTCTTTCCTCTTAGGGCGCACCAGAATCAGTCGGCATCTTCGTTTGCACGACGAGGCCGCGGGCGCGCGCATCGGCCACCCCGAGCGCGCGCAAGGCGAGGAGCGTGAGCGACTGCACGATGTCGCGCTCTCGGCCTGACGCATCGGGCGCCAGCGGACCGATCAACCCTTCGACAAGAAGTCCGGTGAGCGCCGCCGCGGCAAGGGTCGCATTCTGCTCGGGCAAGTGGCCCGCTGTCACCGCCGCGGCGATCCGCTCAGCGAATTCGGCGGCGAGCGATTTACGAAACACAAGCCGTGCGGCGTCGAGTTCAGCGTCGACCGGCTCGGCAATCGCCGCAAAAGCGAGCCGGCGGTCGCGCAGCGCACGGCCGGCGAAAGTCGTGATCGCTGCCGACAGCGCGGACAGCGGGCCGGGCGCGGCGTCCGCGGCACGGCGCAGCGCGCCGATTTCGCGTTCGGCAATTTCCGCCAAAAGCGCGGCGACAAGGTCGGTCTTGGCCGGAAAGTAGCGGTAGACCGTCCCCGCCGCGATACCGGCGCGGGCGGCGACGGCCGCGATCTGCACCGCCGCCATGCCGCCTTCGCTCGCCGTCTGCCGCGCCGCGGCAATGATAGCGTTGTGGCGTGCAGCCAAGCGGCGGGCGACGTTCTCTGTGCGGCGGTAAGGCATGGCGCACCGCGGAAGGGGAATCGCGCCGGCACTATAGCAAAGGATGAACTTCGATTCTGGGATTCATCCCTTGCGCCTTCGCGATGACGGACGATTACCCGCCCCTCCCCGCCAGCGACTTGGCGCGAATCTTGGCGAGTGTCGTGGCCGGCGTGATCGCTTCCGGATCGATCGCGAGACGGATGATCGCGGGCCGGCCGGAAGCCTGCGCCTCCCTGAACGCCGCCGGGAAATCGGCCGTGCGCTCGACGGAGACGCCGAAGCCGCCAAAGGCGCGGGCATAGGCGGGGAAATCCGGATTGCGCAACTCGGTTGCGATAATGCGGCCGGGATATTCGCGTTCCTGGTGCATGCGGATGGTGCCGTAGATGCCGTTGTCCGCAATGATGACCGTCAGCGGCAGGCCGTACTGCACAGCGGTTGCGAATTCCTGGCCATTCATCAGGAAATCGCCGTCACCGGCGATACAGAGGACCGGACGCTCGGGATACAGCCGCTTCATGGCGACCGCAGCGGGTACGCCGTAGCCCATCGAGCCCGATGTCGGTGCGACATGCTGGCCGAAACGGCGGAAGCGAAAGAACCGATGAATCCACGCCGCAAAATTTCCGGCGCCGTTGCACAGCATGGCGTCGGCGGGGAGGTTGTCGCGCAGCCACACCATGACCGCGCCGAGATTGACCGCACCCGGCTGCTCGGTTGGCTTTTCCGTCCACGCCAGATAATCGGCATGCGCCGCCTCGGCCTGGCCGTGCAAACTGCCCGGTACCTCGAGATGCTCGAGCGCGGCAGCGAAGGCCGTCGGCGTGGCATGGATGGGCAGATGCGCACTGTACACGCGGCCGAGCTCTTCGATGCTCGGATGCACGTGGACGAAGGTCATCTGCGGTCGCGGAATATCGAACACGGTATAGCTCTGCGACGGCAATTCCCCCATGCGCCCGCCGATCAGAACCACGAGGTCGGCGGCTTTGATGCGGTCGACGAGCTTGGGATTGGGGCCGATGCCGAGATCGCCGGCGTAACAAGGATGCAGCGCGTCGAAGAGGTGCAGGCGGCGGAACGTCGTGCAGACCGGCAGTGCATATTTCTGCGCGAAGCGCGCGACGCCGTCCGAAGCAGCTTGCGACCAGCGGCTGCCGCCGAGGATCAAGATCGGGGCGCGGGCTGCACCGAGGAGTTGCGCCAATTTCGCCATTTCGGCAGGCCCCGGCGAGGTCTCGATCGGCGTGAACGGCGGCGCATCCGAGGCGGCAATGCGTTCGATCAGCATGTCCTCGGGCAGGCCGACCACGACCGGTCCCGGCCGTCCGTTGGCCGCGGTGTGGAACGCGCGCGAGACGATCTCCGGTATGCGCGCAGGATCGTCGATCTCCGTCGTCCATTTGGTCATCGAGCCGAACACGGCGCGATAGTCGAGTTCCTGGAAGGCCTCGCGCTCGCGCATTTCGCGCGCAACCTGGCCGACGAACATGACGAGCGGCGTCGAATCCTGGCGCGCGATGTGGATACCAGGCGACGCGTTGGTGGCGCCCGGTCCGCGGGTGACGAAGCAGACGCCCGGACGGCCGGTCACCTTGCCGACCGCCTCCGCCATCATCGCCGCGCCGCCCTCCTGCCGGCACACGGTGATGGCGAGATCGCTGTCGTGAAACGCGTCGAGCGCCGCGAGGTAGCTCTCGCCCGGCACGCAGAAAACGTGGCGCACGCCGTGAATGCGCAGTTGATCGATTAGAACCTCGGCGGCGGTCCGCATATTGTCCTTACCGCGCATCGGCATCTCCAGGGAGTCATTCGCGGCCGATTCGCCGCGCCGGCGGTGTAAACGTTGATTGCCGCGACCGGCGCCGGTAGTCCAGTCTTTTGGACTTCGCGCTCCATAGCATACCGCCAACGGGGTTTTGGCTGCATGACCGCCGAATCGGACAGCCAGGAGGAAGTCTTCGCCTTTCTCGCCGACCCGGCGACCCATGGTGGCGCGAAAGTGCAGCGTATCGACACCCATGCGGCGTCGGTGTTTCTCGCCGGCGACTGCGCGCTCAAGGTCAAACGCGCCGTGCGCTTTCCGTTTCTCGACTATTCGACGCTTGAGCGGCGCCAGCGCGCCTGCGAAGCCGAGCTCGCGGTCAACGCGCCGTTCGCCCCGGAAATCTACCGCGGGGTGGTACCGATCACGCGCGAAGCCGGCGGCAAGCTTGCCATCGGCGGCGCGGGCGCGCCGGTCGAGTGGGCGGTCGAGATGCGGCGCTTCGACGAGAAGCGCACGCTCGATCACCTCGCCGCCGACATCGACGAGGCCTTGGCCGACGCGCTCGGCCGCGCCGTCGCCGCGGCGCACGCCAAAGCGCCTGCCGTCGCGGCGGAGGCATGGATTGCGGCGCTCGGCTCCTATATCGACGAACATGTCGAGGCCTTCCGGCAATATCCGGATATCTTTCTGGCCGCCGGGATCGACGCGCTGGCGGGTGCCAGCCGCGCCGCCTATAAGCGCCTGGTTCCGCTGTTGCGCGAGCGCGGCCGCCGCGGCTTTGTCCGCCGCATCCACGGCGACCTTCATCTCGGCAACATCGCGCTGATCGACGGCAAGCCGGTTCTGTTCGACGCCATCGAATTCAGCGACATCATCGCCTCCGGCGACGTGTTCTATGACCTCGCCTTCCTGCTAATGGACCTCTTGGAACGCGGCCTGACGCCGGCGGCGAATATCGTGCTCAACCGCTACCTCGCTGAGATGCGGCGCACTGAAGACCTCGACGCGCTGGCGGCGCTGCCGTTCTTTCTGTCGATGCGGGCCGCCATCCGCGCCAAGGTCACGGTAGCGCGGATGGAGCGGGCGCACGCAGACGAGCACCCGGCGATCGGGCGTGCCGCGCGCGCCTATTTCGCCTTCGCCCTGCGGGCGATCGCGCCGGCCGCGCCGACATTCATCGCCGTCGGCGGCCTGTCCGGCACTGGAAAGACGCAACTCGCGCGGGCGCTGGCACCGTTCCTCGAGCCCATGCCCGGCGCGGTGATCTTGCGCTCGGACGTCGAGCGCAAGGCGCTGTTCGGCGTCGGCGAGACCGAGAAATTACCCGCCGAGGCTTATGGCGGCGAAGCTACCGTCCACGTCTATGGCAAGCTCGCCGACAAGGCCCGGCGCATCCTTGCCGCCGGCCATTCGGTGATCGTCGACGCCGTCTTCGCGCAGCCGCAAGAACGCGCCGCCATGGCCGAAGTGGCGAAATCCACGCATCGTCCGCTGCGCGGACTATTCCTGACCGCGAGCCTCGCGACCCGGCTCAGCCGCGTTGGCGGGCGCGCGCGCGATGCCTCCGACGCCGACGCGGCGGTGGCGCGGATGCAGGAGCGCTACGACCTGGGCGCGCTCGACTGGACGCGGATCGACGCTTCCGGAACGCCCGCAGCCACCTTGGCGCGGGCCCGGGCGGCCCTCGCGGCTCCTTGATTGACGGAGGCTAGTCGGCGCCAATATAAGCGCGGGGACCGTAGGCGGAGAAAGGCGCGACCATGGCGAGCAGTGCATCGACCGCGGAAGGCATCGAACACCCCGAAGAACCGTCGCGCCGCGATTTCCTCTATATCGCAACCGGCACCGTCGCCGCGGTGGGTGCCGTAGCGACCCTGGTCCCCCTGGTCGGCCAGATGAACCCCGACGCCTCGACACTGGCGGCCGGCGGCCCGGTCGATCTCGACATCAGCAAGATCGAGCCGGGCCAGCAGGTGGTCGTCCGCTGGCGCGAACGCCCGGTCTTCGTGTTTCACCGCACGCCGGAGACGCTGAAAACGCTGCAGGATCCCAAATTGATCGCGGTGCTTGCCGATCCGAATTCCCAGCAGGTCCAGCAATCTCCTTACGCGACCAACTGGCATCGCTCGATCAAGCCGGAATTCGGCGTCCTGGTCGGCATTTGCACGCATCTCGGCTGCATCCCGCTGTTCTATCCGCAGCCGAACGCGACGACGCCGGTCGCCGATTGGCCCGGCGGTTATTTCTGCCCTTGCCACGGCTCCAAATACGATCCGGCGGGACGCGTCTTTTCAGGCGTGCCGGCACCCTACAATCTGCCGGTGCCGCCCTACACCTTCGTCAGCAATACCACGATCAGGATCGGCGAAAATCCGAGCGGTTCCAACTGGGACTTCAGCTCGATCCGGCAGCTCTAGACGCCTCACGCGGCATGAACGCCGCCATGGCGGTGGTGGTGAAGGACGGCGGCCGCGGCCGCCCGTCCGAGATCATCGGCATTGTCTCCAAGGAGCACATCGCCGATTCGGTGGCCGAAAGCATCAAGCCGTTCGGCTGATTGGCGCCTAAGTCAGCTGAAACGAGTTGGGCGCCGCTTGCGCGTCGTGGCTCGAATAGACGACGACGTGGTCGGCCAACTGACGCAAAACCCGCTTCAGGATTCGCGAACCCTGCTCGGCATCGAGGTGCTCGACGGGCTCATCAAGCAGAACCAGCGGCGCCTCGCTGAAAAGCGCACGGGCGAGATTAAGCCGTTGCGCCTCGCCGAGCGACAGCATGTCCTGTTCGATCCAGGCGTCGAGGCCGCCCGCTGCCGCGATGCGGCTGTCGAGTTCGACAGCCGCAAGCGCCTCCCAGCATTCCGAATCGGCGGCATTGGACGCGAAGAGATTCTCGCGGATCGTATCGGAAAGAATCGCGGCGTCATGCAGACACAGGTGTGACATGGCGCGGCGGCGCGCCGCCAGCAACACGACACCATCGCCGGTGTAACGGCCGACATCATCGTCGCCGATCCAACCGGCAACTTGCTTGAGCAGGGTCGTTTTTCCTGCGCCGCTCGCGCCGATAAGCACGGTCGGGCGGCCGGCTTCGAGCGTCAGATTCACCGGTTCACCGAGCCCGCGGCCGTCGGGGGTTTGCCGGGGAACGTTTGTCAGAACCAGTCTCTGTAACGCGGCAAGGGAAAGCGACACGCCATCGGCGCCGGAGGCCGCGGTCCAGCGCTGCAGTCCCTCGCTGGCGGCGAGTTCGCGAACCCGCCCGAGCACGATGCGGGAGATGCCCAACACCGTCTCACCGAGCGTCAGCCAGCCGAAGGCCAGAAACGCCGGAACGAGAAGCACGCTGCCGCGGCTGCCGGCATGCCATGCCGCGGCCAGAACGCTCAGCGCCGCCACGGGACCGGCAAGGCCGGCGACCATATCGAGCAGGGCAAGCTCGCGGCGCTGCGCCGCCTGTTGGCCGGCTGCGGCGCTGAAACCCGCAAAGGCCGCCGCCAAGACCTTGGCGAGGGCCCGCTCGGCCTTGAGCGGAACGACGGCAGCAAGCGCCGCGCCGAGCACGCGGCCGGTTCCTCGTTGCGAGAATCGCACCGCGGTCCGGTGATCACTGACAACGTGCATCGCACGCCGCAGCATCATGACCACGATGGTCGATAGTGCCGCGATCGGGATCAGCGCCGCAGTGGCCAGCCATGTGGTCGCCCCGACCATCACCGTCGTTCCCGCCATCAGCGCCAGCGCCGGCAAAGCTACGCGCAAGCGCGCGTAATCGACGTCTTCGACGTCCTCCATGTAATCGGAGAGACGATCTTGATTGCCAAGCTGCCAGCCAACGGCGCGGGTGCTTGGCGCATGCGCCATGGCCGCGAACAAGGTGGAGCGCCGTCGCACCTGATCGAGCAGCGCGGCCCGATGTCCGAAGACGCGCTCGCCGTATTTGCAGACGGTCTTGGAGAGCGCGAAGAGGCGCACAAGGGCGGCGGGCGTGTGAAAGTTAAAGGTCAGCGCCGCCGCGACCGGTCCCAAGCCCGCGATCGCCACGGCGCCAAGGAACCAGACAGAGACGCCCGTGAGCAGAATGCCGGACGCCATCGCCGCTAGAGCGAGCAGCAGGGTCAGGCGCCATGGCGCCATGGGGCCTTGCCGCACGGATTTTCCAACCGAAACTGTCGCGGTCAATTTAACCGGTGCGACAACATTCATGCGGCAATTGCCTTGTCACGCTGTTTCCGCAGTTGCAGACGGTGATGCCGGTCGGCCGCTTCGATCAGCCGCTCGTCATGGGTCGCGACCACGACCAGACGCCATTCGGCCATCTCGACCAGGACTTGCCGAATAAGCTTCGCCGTCGTCGGGTCAAGTTTCGCCGTCGGCTCATCCGCGAAGACCATGCCGCCGGAAATCAGGCTGCGAGCGATCCCGATGCGCAGGCGCTGTCCGCCCGACAGATTGGTGCCGTTCTCGTCGATACGGGCATCAAGGCCGCCCGGCAGCAATGCTTCATCGAGAAGGCCGACGCTTTCGGCCGCGCGGCGGAGCCCGGCCCGATCGGCGCCGCCGCTGTTCCAGGCGACCGCATTCGCCAGCGTTCCAGACGGAACGTAAGTGTCGGTCGATATCCAGACGCAGCCGGCCCTCATGACCTGCGGCAGAGCCGCAACGCCGCATGAAGGGGCTTCGATCCCCGCCAACATGCGAAGCAAGGTCGACTTTCCCGCTCCGCTCGGGCCGGAGATCACGATCAAGCCGGTGGCCGGAAGCTCCGCCACCTCGAACGTGTCGATGCCGGCGAAGCTGAAGGGCTTCGGCTCGCTTGCTCCGTCATACACCGATGCCGGATCGGTGTCGTCGAAATACCATTGCAGCTCGTTGGCCGCCGCCTCGCCCTCGGCCTTGGCGTGATATTGTTCGGCGTAACGGCGGAACGGCACGAAGAAATCGGCCGCAATGATCAGAATGAACAAACTCTGCCATAGGGCGAGCCCGGTAAAGCCGGGCGCGTGCAGAAGTCCGAGATGACCGAGGCCGAGGAATACGGCCAGCACAGCGATCGCCAGCGCCGAGAAGAAATCGATGACGCCGGCGTTGAGGAAGACCACATTCAGCACGCTCATTGTACTGTCGGCATAGGCCGTCATGCGTCGCTCGATCTTGTCGTGCTCGCGACCGAGAGCATGATTGGCGAGGATGGTTGGCAGCGTGCGGATGCGATCGGAAAACTGCGCCGCCAGGCGACCGAAGGCCCGCTCCTGCGCCGCGGCCTTGCTGCCCGCCACCGCACCGAGCAGTACAAAGAAGACGATCATGATCGGAACGGCGAGGAGAAGCGCCAGCGCCGCCTGCCAGGATACGAAGGCGACCGCTGCGGCGGCGAGCAGCGGCCCGATCCCCAGCATCGATCTGGCTGCAGCGTAGCCGATTACCAGGCTCGCTAGCGCTTCGGGATAGCACTGTAATCCGGCGATGAGCGCGCCGGCCTGTCGCAAACGAACACGCGCCGGCGCCATTTGGGCGAGCACGCCCCGCAACGCAGTTCGCAAGGCGTCGACGACATCCCGTTCGGCGCGCGCAGCCCGCAGGTCGCCGAGGTAACCGGCGCAACTCGCCGCAGCGACGCTGACAATCGCGCCCGCCAGCGCCGCGGCGGCGAAAGTTCCATCCGCGATCATTTGCCCGGCGAAGATCGCCATCAATCCCGCGAAACTGAGACGAAACAGCGATCTTACGATTTGCCATACCAGCGTTGCGCGCAGGCCGGGGCTGGCGAGATCGCGCGCAAGACCGAGCGCAGCGGGATCCCCATTTTCCCGGCGCCGCGACCGCTTCGCATCCTTCGACACACGCATCTGACCTTCATGCATCGGCCCCGGCGGCCACTGTTTGATCTCGATCAAGGAAGTATCGGTCACGGGTGGTCTACTCGGCCGAGCCTGGGAAAGGAGCTCCTTATGACCAATCCGTTGCTCGTGGAGCTTTCGCGGCTGCAGTTCGCGCTGACGGCGATGTACCACTTTCTGTTCGTGCCGCTGACGCTGGGGCTTTCCATACTCCTGGCGATGATGGAGACCGTCTACGTGATGACGGGGCGGACCATTTGGCGCGACATGACCAAATTCTGGGGCCTGCTGTTCGGCATCAATTTCGTCCTTGGTGTCGCCACCGGCATCACCATGGAATTCGAGTTCGGCATGAACTGGGCCTATTATTCCCATTATGTCGGCGACGTGTTCGGCGCGCCGCTCGCCATCGAAGGATTGATGGCCTTCTTCCTGGAAGCGACCTTCGTCGGCATCTTTTTCTTCGGCTGGGGCAAGATGTCGCCGCGGGCGCACCTCGCCGTGACTTGGCTGATGGCGCTCGGCACCAATCTGTCGGCGCTGTGGATTCTCATCGCCAACGGCTGGATGCAGCATCCGGTCGGCGCGGTCTTCAATCCCGACACCATGCGCATGGAAGTGTCGGACTTCGCGGCCGTGCTGTTGAACCCGACCGCGCAAGCGAAGTTCGTGCACACGGTATCGGCGGGCTACGTCTGCGGCGCTGCCTTCGTGCTCGGCGTTTCCGCGTTCTATATCCTCCGCGGCCGGCACATTGATCTCGCCAAGCGATCGTTTGTGATCGCCTCGGCATTTGGCGTCGCCTCCGCCCTCTCGGTCATCGTGCTGGGCGACGAAAGCGGATACACCATCACCGACAACCAGAAAATGAAGCTCGCCGCCATCGAGGCGATGTGGCAGACCGAACCGGCGCCGGCGTCCTTCACCGCCTTCGGCCTGCCGGACATGCAGGAGCACGCCACCAATTACGCCATCCGCATTCCGTGGGTGATCGGCCTTATCGGCACACGGTCGATCGATGAGCAAATCCCCGGAATTCTCGATCTGGTGCAGTCGTCGAAAGCTCATATTCAAAACGGCCTGACCGCCTACGCCGCGCTGCAGAAGCTGAAGACCGATCATGCCGACACTGCCGCGCGTTCCGCCTTCGAGGACGCCGGCAAAGACCTGGGCTATGCGCTACTATTAAAGCAGTATGTCGACGATCCGCTGCAGGCGACGCCGCAGCAGATCGAAGACGCGGCGTGGTCGACTGTGCCCAGCGTGCCGTCGCTGTTTTTTACTTTCCGCTTCATGGTGCTGTTCGGCTTCATCCTGCTCGCCGTATTCCTGATCTCGCTCTGGTACACGATGCGTGAGGCGGAAGCGCCGCGCTGGCTGTTTCGGATGGCATTGGTCGCCTTGCCATTGCCGTGGCTAGCCGCGGAACTGGGCTGGTTCGTCGCCGAATTCGGCCGCCAGCCCTGGATCATCGACGGCGTGCTGCCGACCTTCCTGGCGACATCCGAGCTCAGTGTCTTCGACCTGACAATCACCATCGTCGGCTTCACCTTGATCTACGCCATTCTCGCCGTCATCGAAGTGAGGTTGATGCTGCAGGCGATCAAAAGGGGACCTGACGCGTTCATTGCCGGCGCCGGCGGCTTCGGGGTTCTCGCCAAGATCGCGAGTAGCCCCGGCGCAACGGCGCCCGCCGAATAATCCGTTGAGCGCAGAGGCAAGGGAATAAAGTCATGATCGAGACACTTTTCGCCTACGCCACGTTGCGCCTGATCTGGTGGGTGCTGCTCGGCGTCCTGCTGATCGGATTCGCCGCCACTGACGGCTTCGACATGGGCGTCGCTGCGCTGCTGCCGTTCGTCGCCAAGACGGACACGGAACGGCGCGTCACGATCAACACCGTCGGCCCGGTCTGGGAAGGCAATCAGGTGTGGTTCATTCTCGGCGGAGGCGCGATCTTCGCGGCCTGGCCGGCGCTCTATGCGCTGAGCTTCTCCGGCTTCTATCTGGCGATGTTTTTGGTGTTGTTAGCGCTCATCCTGCGGCCGGTCGGGTTCAAGTATCGGTCAAAGCGCGAGAGCAAGACGTGGCGCAGGAACTGGGACTGGGCGCTGTTCGTTGGCGGCGCCGTGCCGGCGCTGATCTTCGGCGTGGCGGTCGGTAACACCTTGCAGGGCGTGCCGTTCCATTTCACCGACGATCTGCGTCCGATCTACGAAGGCACGCTGTTCGGGTTACTCAATCCGCTGGCGCTTTATTGCGGGCTGGTTTCCCTCGCCATGCTGGTGATGCACGGAGCGGCTTGGCTCACCTTGAAGGCGGCAGGTCCGGTGGCCGATCGCGCGGCGGCCATCGGCGCGCTGGCGGCGCTCGTCGCCGCGATCCTTTTTGCCGGCGGCGGCGTGCTGATCTGGCTTGGCTTGTTCGGCGGCTATGAGGTCACGAGCCCGATCGTGTGGGATGGCCCGTCCAATCCGCTCGGCAAAACGGTGGTCGTCAACGGGCAAGCGTGGCTGCAAAACTTCCGCCACACGCCGTGGCTGTCCGCGGTGCCCGCGCTCGGCATTGCCGCGTCGCTGTTGGCAACCATCGGTTTCCGTACACGGCATGCCGGGTTAACATTCCTGATTTCCATGCTCGGCGTCGCCTGCATCATTGCCACCGTCGGCCTGGCCATGTTCCCGATCATTTTGCCGTCGAGCACCCATCCCGGCGATGCGCTTGCGGTGTTCGACGCGTCGTCGAGCAGGGCAACGCTGCGCAACATGTTGCTGGCGACCGTCGTGTTGCTGCCGATCGTGCTCGCCTACACCGCCTGGGTCTATCGGGTGCTATGGGGCAAGGTCAGCGAGGCAACCATCGAGAACGCCGGCTCGACGGCCTACTGAGACAGCGGAGACCAAACGATGTGGTACTTTTCATGGATCCTCGGCCTCGGGCTCGCGGCCTCGGTCGGCATTCTCAACGCGCTCTGGTACGAACTTCGCACCGTGCGCGACAAGGATGAGACCACCACGCCGGCGATGCCGACACCTTAGATTTCAACCCGCGCTCGCTTGCCGCCGCCAGCGCCGCCGCACGGCAACTGCTAGCGTGACTGCAAGCGCGAGTGCGACGGCCATCACCACGATGCGCGCATAGAGCCGGCCGCCGGGCCGGTCGATCGTGCGCGACCACAGCGAAGGCGCCTCATTCGTTCGTGCCAGACGAAAGGCGACGACACTGTCGCCGATCGACGTGCCGGCCTCGGAATGGCCGCCGGCGGCTATGACGACGTATTGCTCGCCCTGCCACGCATAGGTCATCGGATTGGCGACGCCGGGCACCGGCAGCCGGCCTAGCCACAGCTCGGCGCCGGTCCTGGCATCGAAGGCGCGCAAATACGCATCGAGGGCGCCGGTGAAAACCAAGCCCCCTGCAGTGACCACCACGCCGCTAGCGACGGGTGTGCCCCACGGAAACGGCAGTCCTAAAGGCGCCAGATCTTCCGTGGTGCCCAGGGTCGACTGCCACAGCATCTTGCCGGCTTTGAGATCAACCGCGACCAGAGCGCCAAACGGCGGCGGATTGCACAGTGTGCCGAGCGGCGAGCGCACGATCGCGCGCGTCATGGCGAAAGCGGCGCCGCGCTGCGGCCCGAAATCCTGTCCAGGCGCCGGCTTGAAGCCACGCGCCTCAGCCGCCGGGATCAGCGTGACGATGTGCACAAACCGCAAGGTGTTGGCATAGAGAATTTGCTTGACGGGATCGAAGGCAACACCGCCCCAATTCACGCCACCGCCGGTGGAGGGAAAAATCACGGTGCCCTGGGTCGATGGCGGCGTGTAAAGCCCCTCGTTGCGCGCGCGCGCCAACTTGTCATGACAAGCGGCGCGGCTGATCCAGCCGAATGCATCGTCGGCCGAAATGCGCTGAGGCACCAAGGTCGGTACGTGCGTCGGGAATGGCTGCGTCGGCGAGAGCTGCTCGCCTTCGGCGCCGCCCTGTGGTACGCGGCGCTCCTCGACGGGCCAGACCGGCTGGCCCGTGACCTCGTCGAGCACGAACAGGAACCCTTGTTTGGTCGCCTGGATAACGACGTCGCGCTGCCCGGCGCCGGTATCGATGCGGGCAAGCGTCGGCTGTGCCGGCAGATCGTAGTCCCACACGTCGTGATGCACGGTCTGGAAAACCCAGACCAGTTCGCCGGTCTCGGCCCGCAGCGCGACCACTGAATCGGCGTGCTCGTTGTTGCCCGGCCGGCCGCCGCCCCAGAAATCGGGACTCGGCGAGGACGTCGGCAGAAACACCAGCCCCAGATTCTCGTCGGCCGACATCGGCGCCCAGACGTTGGCCGCGCCGCCCTCGATGCCCTCATGGATGAGCGGATCCCACGTCCACCGCAAGCCGCCGGTGCGCGCATCAAAGGCCCGCACGGTGCCGCGCGGCGCCGCGGTGCGCCGATTGTCCGCAATCGAGGAACCGACGACCACCACGTCGCGCGCGGCCACGGGTGGCGAGGTGATCTGCATCTCGCCCGGCCATTCCAGCGGCATGCCGACGTCGAGCTTGACTTCGCCACCATCGCCGAAGTCCGAGCAGGGTTTCCCCGTCCCGGCATCGAGCGCGATGACGCGCATGTCGTTGGTGGCCATGAAGACGCGCGCGCGACAGGCCGCCTGCGAAGGCACCTGCCGGTCCACCCAATAGGCTACGCCGCGGCAATCGTAGCGATTGGCAGGACGCAGCGTCATGCTGACTTTGGGATCGAAGCGCCACTTCTGCGCTCCGGTCCCCGGGTCGAGCGCGATCACCTCGTTGAACGGCGTGCACAGGATCAGGCTGTTCTCGACGAACAGCGGCGTCGCCTCGAACTTCGTGCGCGCCATGACCTTGGCGTCGCGCTGCGTCAGGTCGCCGGTGCGGAACTCCCAAGCGCGGACGAGTTGGCCGACATTGCCGGGAGTGATCTGGGGAATTGTCGAGAAACGCGTGCCGCCGGGGTCGCCCCCCCAATACTCCCATGCGATTGCCGGCGGCGCGAATAGCGCGGCCAGGACAAAACATAAGAACGTCATCAGGCACGAACGGCAGGCGCTATCCCGAGGCATCATTTCCACTCGCCCCTCTTCGACATCGCCGGAGGCCGCTCGACGACCAACGCTCGCGCCGAAGTCTCCGGCCTTGATAGCGATGGCTGGAACTGCCACATCCAGTCCGCCATGAACAAGCCCATTCGCGCCGCCGAAGTCGCGCCCGCTCAGTCGCCGTTCGCGGCGGAGGTTGAACGGCGACGCACCTTCGCCATCATTTCTCACCCGGACGCCGGCAAAACCACGTTGACCGAGAAGCTCCTGCTGTTCGGCGGCGCCATCCAGCTTGCCGGGCAGGTCAAGGCCAAGCGCGACCGCCGATCGACCCGCTCCGACTGGATGCCGGTCGAGCGCGAGCGCGGGATTTCCGTCGTCACCTCAGTGATGACCTTCGAGTATAACGGGCGTGTGTTCAATCTGCTCGATACCCCCGGCCACGAGGACTTTTCCGAAGACACCTATCGCACGCTCACGGCGGTCGATTCGGCGGTGATGGTGATCGACGCCGCCAAAGGCATCGAGCCGCGAACGCGCAAGCTGTTCGAGGTCTGCCGGTTGCGCGACATTCCGATCATCACCTTCATCAACAAGATGGACCGCGAGAGCCGGGATCCGCTCGATCTCATCGACGAGATCGAGAAGACGCTGGCGCTCGACGCCGCGCCGATCACCTGGCCGGCCGGGCGCGGGCGCGATTTCGTCGGCACAATCGACGTAGCGACCGGCGGCGTGCGCCTGCTCGATGGCGATGCCGGCAGCGCCGGCAGGCTCCGCGAAATGACGATCGCCGACATTACCGCTTTGAATGCCAATCTCGACGCGGCGACCCTTGCCGGCGAACTCGACTTGGTGCGTCATTCCTGCAAGCGATTCGACCAACAGGCTTTCGCCGAAGGCCACTTGACGCCGATCTTCTTCGGCAGCGCGCTGAAGAATTTCGGCGTCGGCGATCTGCTCGATGCGCTCGCCGCGATGGCGCCGCCGCCCCGGGCGCAGGCGGCCGACAAGCGGATCGTGGCGGCCACCGAACCCAGCCTGTCGGCTTTTGTTTTCAAGATCCAGGCGAACATGGACCCGAACCATCGCGACCGGATCGCCTTCGTCCGGCTTTGCTCCGGCAAGCTCGTGCGCGGCATGAAAGTCAAGCAGGTGCGATCCGGAAAAACCATCAGCCTGCACGCGCCGCAATTTTTCTTTGCGCAAAATCGCGCACTCGCCGAGGAAGCCTATGCCGGCGACGTGGTGGGGATTCCCAACCACGGCACGCTGCGCATCGGCGACACCCTGACCGAAGGCGAGGATCTCAATTTTGCCGGCGTGCCGAATTTTGCGCCGGAGATTCTGCGGCGGGTTCGTTTGCCCGATGCCATGCGCGCCAAGAAGCTGAAGCAGGCGCTGCAGCAACTGGCCGAGGAAGGCGTCGCGCAGGTTTTCCGGCCGACGGATGGGTCCCCTGCCCTGGTGGGTGTGGTTGGCCAATTGCAGCTCGACGTGCTGCAAGCTAGGCTCGCCGCCGAATATGGGCTTGAGATCGGCTGGGACACGCCCGAGTTTCAGTTCGCGCGCTGGCTCGCGGCGGACGACCGCAAAATGCTCGATCAATTCGTGGCGAGCTTTCACTCGTCCATTGCCGAGGATTTTGACGGCGATCTTGTCTTCCTCGCCCGCAATGCCTTCAACCTCGAATATACCGCCGAGCACAATCCGGCCATTTCCTTCGCCGACGTCAAGGACATTCACCGGCGCAAGTCCGCGGCGTGAGAACTCGCCGCAGCGACGCGCGAACAGTCCGCTGCCGGCGCAGCAGTTAGAATTCAGTTCTGAACCGTGCGCCAATGCATCGGCCGTTATGCACCGGGGCGCGCCTCGCATTCCCTGCGCAGGGATGCTTTAGCGCCCGGCGTCACGCATAATGCGGCATGGCCTTGGATTTTCGCGCGCTCGCCATTGCCACGGCGGGCTTCACCGCCTTCGTCAATCTTTATTCGCCGCAGGCGCTGCTGCCCGAGCTGGCGCTCGAATTCGGCGTCGGCGCCGGCGACATCAGCGCGCTGATGACTGCTGGCACCGGGGCGATCGCGCTCACCGCGCCGTTCACCGGCGCGCTCGCCGACGTTCTCGGCCGTAAGCGCCTGATCACCGCCGCCGCGTTCGCAATCGTGGTGCCGACGCTGATCATGGCTTTGGCGACCAGCGTGCCGCAACTTGTGTTCTGGCGCTTCGTGCAGGGGCTGTTATTACCGCCGATCTTCACCGTCGCCGTCGCCTATGTCGGCGACGAATGGCCGCCAGCCGACGTGCCGCGCGTCGCCGGGCTGTTTATTTCCGGATCGAGCGTCGGCGGTTTCTGCGGCCGGTTCGTCACCGGCGCGGTGGCCGATCTGCTCGGCTGGCGCGTTTCTTTTGCCGCCGTGGCCCTGCTCACCCTGGCCGGCGGACTTGTCGTCACCGTCGCGCTGCCGCGCGAGCGCCGCTTCGTCCGCTCCGACGGTTTTTTTGCCTCGGCGCGGCAAATGTTGGCGCATCTGCGCAACCCGCGGCTGCTTGCCATCTATGCCGTCGGCTTCGGCGTGCTGTTCAATTTCATCGCCACTTTCACTTATGTGAGCTTTCACCTCGCCGCACCGCCGTACTTCTTCACGCCGACGCTGCTGGGTGCGCTGTTCGCCAGCTACCTCGGCGGCAGTTTGGTGGTGCCGTGGGTCGGGCGGGCCATCGCCTTGTTCGGACGCCGCCGCTTCGTGCTCGGCATCATCGCGCTGTGGGCGGCCGGTACGCTCATGCTGCTCGCCCCGCCCGTCCCGGTGATCGTCATCGGACTGACGCTCTGCGCCACCTGCGGCCTATCGTGCCAGGCGGTTTCCACCGGCTACGTCATCACCATCGCCAAGGAAGGGCGCTCGGCGGCCGCCGGGCTTTACGCCTCGAGCTTTTATATCGGCGGCAGCGCCGGCGCCTTTCTCGTCGGCTTTGTCTGGGACGCCGCCGGCTGGACCGGCTGCGTCGCTACCATCGTCGCCAGCCAGGCGATCATGGCGGCGATCGTCGCGATTGCGTGGGAGCGGTCGCGGGGGTGAGAAAGAGCCGCGAATGCAACACGGCGATGAGAGCTAATCTTTCGCGCTCGGATGCCAGCGCGGTTGGTAGCCGGCTGACAGAACCGCCAGGATCGCCGGCGGGGTGAGCACATCGACGGCGATTCCGCGCGGCCGCAGTGTGCGGGCATCGTAGCCATCTGGCGTCCAGCGCAGCAGCGCATCGCGGCGAACCACGAAGGCTCCCTGCTCCAGCGCGACGAATGCGCCGTCGGGCAGTTCGTCGAGATTGCGCCGGTGCTGGCGCTTGCCGCGACCCTGGAGGCGTTCGCCGTGCAGCACCTCGTCCATCTCGCCGGCGGAAGGCCGCGTGCCGCGCCTGCGCGCCTCTCGCCACGTCTCGGCAAAAGCCTCCGCATCGCTGCGGCGGCACTCGAAGCAGGGCCGGTGTCCCGCCGCCAGCGCGGTCGGCTCGTCAAGAAAAAACAGCTCGGTGTAGAAACGGCCCCAGACATCGCGCCGGCGGCCCTTGAAGTCGAGCACGCAGCAGATCCATTGCCGCGACGCCCAGCGCCGCGCCGTCAGCGTCTTCGCATCGGTGTAAAATCGCCCGCCGCGGTTGCCCATGAACAACCCGCGCGCCGACGACGCAGATAGCTCTCCGAAGGGGCTCACTCGATTTTGCAACGGCATGGCTCATCTCGACCACTGGGGCTCGGCGCGTCCAACTACATCATAGGCGCCGCCGAGCAACGCCCCTCGATGGGCCAGAATATGCACCAAAGCCGACGCACAGTGATCGAATTCCTCAACTGCCTGGGAGCGCGCGATGGCGAGAGGTCACACCGAATGAAGGGAGCTCAGACCACTATCCTTGAAGGTTAGAGGTCGCCACATTACCTTAAGTTGCCGGCCAACGCTTCCGCAGCCATGTCGAACCAGCTTGAGCCTACACTGTCCGACAGTGACACCCCCGAAGTGAAGCACATCTGCTTCGCCTGCGTTGGCGAGGAATTTTTACGCGCCGAGATCGAGAAGGAAGGCGAAGCGGCAACGTGCGCCTACTGCGGTAAACAGCGCAAGAGCATATCAATTGAGCAACTGGCAGATCGCGTCGAGGGTGCCTTCGAGGAGCACTATCGCCGAACCTCTACAGAGCCGTCATCTCTTGAATACATGATGTTGAAGGAAGGGGACTACGACTGGGAGCGCGAAGGCGAGCCAGCAGTGTGGGCAATTGCGAACGCAGCTGAGATTGAAGAAGCGCCAGCAACGGACGTTCAGAAAGTATTGGAAGAGCGGCATTCTGATTTTGATATGGCGGCGATGGGAGAGGAATGTGAATTTGATTCCGAGGCTTACTACGAAGAAAAAGGGCCGAATGACATTGAATTCCGCGAAGAGTGGTGGGGCTTTGAACAAAGTCTGAAGACCGAGACGCGCTTTTTTAACAAACGCGCGCAAGCAACGCTCGGGAGCGTTTTCGAAGGCCTTGCCGATCATGAGACGCGCGATGGCCGAAGGGTGGTTATCCAAGCCGGTCCCGGCCTTGCGCTTTCTTCGCTTTATCGCGCCCGCGTTTTTCAATCGTCCGAACCTTTGGAGAAGGCGCTTGAGCGCCCGGACATCGAGATCGGGCCGCCACCATTTGAAATGGCGACAGCCGGTCGAATGAACGCTCGCGGCATCTCGGTATTCTACGGCGCCACCGAACCAACCGTTGCTCTTGCGGAAATTCGACCGCCAGTCGGCAGCCGAGTTGTCATTGGAAAATTCGATCTGCTGCGCCCTATGCGTTTGCTGGATGTTGCGGCCCTTCAATCCGTATTCGTTAAGGGCAGCATCTTCGACGGGGGTTACATCCGCCATTTGGAACAGGCCAAATTCCTTGGACACCTTAGTCGGCGCATAACCATGCCCGTGATGCCCAATGATGAGCCGTCGAACTATCTGATCACCCAAGCTATTGCCGACTACCTTGCGACAGAAATCAAACTCGACGGCATTGTTTACCCTTCAGCGCAGGCCGGCAGCAACGCACAGAATGTTGTACTTTTTCGGCATGCAGCGCGCGTGCGAGAGATGGAGCTGCCGCCGAAAACAGAAATCAGCGCGCAACTTTATCAAGACACCGACGAGGGACGAGAGACTGACTATTGGGTGTGGGAGGAAGTTCCGCCGCCTGAGCCGCCTGAGGCCGGAGAGGCAAAAGACACCTCTCTTCGTCGTGTGCTTCTGTCATCAATATCTGGGACGCACGATACTGATGGTAGAGAGGTGACGCTGCATCTCGACTTAACCAGCATAGAGGTGCACCATATTACTGGCGTCGTCTTCAGCACAGAGGCCTACCCTGTTCGACGGCATCGCTCGGAGAAACGTAAGTCGCCGTTCTGAAACTGACCGCACGCCATCGCATTTGCCGCCCTCAGTGCCGCGAAACTGGCCTCGGATTCGCTTCCATTCGGGTTACGTTTTCTTCACCCGCTACTTCTCGACGAAGTCCTCGCACTTCTGGATCTGATCGTTCGCTCCCCAGGGCATGATCGGTACCGACGAGGTCGAATTCTTCGGCGAGCCTTCGATGAGGCGGTCGGTATAGACCATGTAGACCAGCACGTTGCGCTTGGCGTCGCAGCCGCGCACGATCTGCATCTTCTTGAAGAACATCGAGCGGCGCTGGCGGAACATGTCCTCGCCTTGCGCGAATTTCGCCTTGAAGCGGATCGGGCCGATCTGCCGGCAGGCGAGCGAAATGTCCGATACCTGCTCGGCGACGCCGATCCAGCCCTTCACGCCGCCGCGCTCGGGAACGGTGAAATGGCAGGCGACGCCTTCGACCTCGGGATCGTCGATGCCATAGGTGGCGAGCTTGTCGTTCGGCGTGAGGAATTTGAACACCGTCGAACGCTTGAAGATCAGGTCAGGCTCGTCGGCCGCGTGCACCGGCATGCCGACGAGGCCGGCAAACAGCAGCGATAAGAGGCAGACCGACTTAGGCGAAAATGACTTGGACATCGCGACTCCTTGTCGATTGTCCACGAGAGGACCCGTCCGCTCGTGACCAAGCCGCATCAGCGGCTGTCGAGATTGGAAATCTGTTTCACCGCCTGCCGCACCGGTACGACGAAGCCGCCCGCCGCTGCGTCGGCGAGCGCATCGCGGTCCAATTCCTCGTCGTGCTTATAAACGTCGTCGCGGAAGTTGATGGTGCCGTCGTGGGTCATCCAGCCGGTGAGATAGACCCAGGCCACCGGCATGCGCCGCGGCAGATTGATCACCTTGAGGACGCCGGCGGCGATGCCGGCATCGATCGCGGCCCGATTCCAGCCGGGCACGTCGTCCAATATCCAGGCGGCGAGATCGCGCACATTGTCGACCCGCGTGCAGCCGTGCGAGTCGAAGCGGTAGTCGTTGGCGAACAGCCTGCGCGAATCGGTGTCGTGCATGTACACCGAATAGGGATTGGGCATATCGATCTTGAGATTGCCGAGCGCGTTGTAGTTGCCGGAGTCCTGCCGGACGGTGAAGTTGGGCGAACGGTCCGACGACCAGTCGACTGCTTGCGGGCTGAACTCTTCGTCGTGGGCGCCGAGGATGCGCATGTGCATGCGGCTGATATAGCTTGGGTCCTTGCGCATGCGGGCGAAGATTTCTTTTTTGGTGATGGAAAGCGGCACGGTCCAGGTCGGATTGAGATTGATCGCGGTAATGTAGGCGGTGAGCGTCGGCGACGGCTTGTCGACCTTGCCGACGATGACGCGATAACGCCGCTCGACCTTGTCGCGGGCGACCGCCTCGACGAAGGCGGCCGGAATATTCACCACGACATAGCGCTCGGCGAAGATGAAATCCATGCCGAGCAGGCGCTCCAGCGAAGCTTCGAGCTGCTTGATGCGGGCCGCGACCGGGACATTGAGCGCGCGCAGTGTCGGCGCGTTGACGCTGCCGGTCGGCTCCAGCCCATGGCGCAATTGGAACCGCTTGACGGCTTCGCCGACGGCGGCGTCGTAAGTATCGCCGGCCTCGCGTTCGGCGCCCAGATCTTCGGTGATGGCGAGACGCCGGCGCAGCAAGGTGACGCTCGGCCCGCTCGCACCCGGCGCGAGCTGGGCGTCGGCAGCGAGATTAGGCCAGCCGCCGCGCACTTGAATGGCCGAATAGCTGAGCAGCGCCTCTTTGAGGCGCTGATAGGTGCCTTCGTCAAACACGGGCTCGGCAGACAGTGCCAGCGCCGCGGCAGAACGGCCTTCCGGCGTCGACGCGGGCTTGGCCATGTGAGGCGGTTTGGCGGGATTGGCCGGTTTGGCCGACGAGGCCTTCGGCTTGACTGTGACCAGCGGCTGGCCCGCGGTCTGCGCCGCGGCCGGCCCCGCTGCGAGGGCCAGCACGACGCTTGCGATCGCAATCGGCCGCATCGGGCCCCCCGTCGTGACTCTTAAGCCTGCGGCTGCGGCTCCATCGACCCGGGCTCGGGGCGCGGCCGATTGCGGCCGGCGCCAGCGGTCGGCACCGTCGAGGCTCGCGGCGTCGAAGGCTCGATCACCGATTCGCGGTTCGGCCGCTTGCCCAGGAGCAGGTCCTTGATCTCGTCGCCGCTCAAGGTCTCAAATTCGAGCAGGCCCTTGGCCAGCGTTTCCAGATCGCCGCGCTTGTCGGTGAGGATCTGCTGCGCCTCGTTATAGCCGGCCTCGACCAGCCGCCTGATTTCGGCATCGATTTTTTGTACGGTCGCTTCCGAGATATTCTGCTGCCGCGCCACCGAGTAACCGAGGAACACCTCTTCCTGGTTCTCGCCATAGGCGACGGTGCCGAGCGCGGCGGAGAGGCCCCAGCGCGTGACCATCATGCGCGCGAGCTTGGTCGCCTGCTCGATGTCGGAAGCGGCGCCCGAGGTCACCCGTTCGCGGCCGAACACCAATTCCTCGGCGACGCGACCGCCCATCATGATGGCGAGCCGCGAGGTCATCTGCTCGAGGCTCATCGACAGCTTGTCGCGCTCCGGCAATTGCATGACCATGCCGAGCGCGCGGCCGCGCGGGATGATCGTCGCCTTGTGCACCGGATCGGTCGCCTTGACATTGAGCGCGACGATGGCGTGGCCGCCTTCGTGATAGGCGGTGAGGAGCTTCTCTTCCTCCGTCATCACCAGCGACTTGCGCTCGGCGCCCATCATCACCTTGTCTTTGGCGTCCTCGAACTCGAATTGGGTCACCATGCGCTTGTTGCGCCGGGCTGCCATCAGCGCTGCCTCGTTGACCAGGTTCATGAGATCGGCGCCGGAGAAGCCGGGGGTGCCGCGGGCGATGGTGCGCAGATTGACGTCCGGCGCCAGCGGCACCTTGCGCACGTGCACCTTCAGGATCTGCTCGCGGCCGACCACGTCCGGATTGGGCACGACCACTTGACGGTCGAAACGGCCCGGGCGCAACAGCGCCGGGTCGAGCACGTCCGGCCGGTTGGTGGCGGCGATCAGAATGATTCCCTCGTTGGCCTCGAAGCCGTCCATCTCGACGAGCAGCTGGTTCAGCGTCTGCTCGCGCTCGTCGTTGCCGCCGCCCAGGCCAGCGCCGCGATGGCGGCCGACCGCGTCGATCTCGTCGATGAAGATGATGCAGGGCGCATTCTTCTTGGCCTGCTCGAACATGTCGCGCACGCGGCTGGCGCCGACGCCGACGAACATCTCGACGAAGTCGGAGCCGGAGATGGTGAAGAACGGCACGTTGGCCTCGCCGGCGATGGCGCGCGCCAGCAGCGTCTTACCGGTGCCGGGGGGGCCGACCAAGAGCAAGCCGCGCGGGATGCGGCCACCGAGCCGCTGGAATTTACCGGGATCGCGCAGGAACTCGACGATCTCCTGCAAATCAAGCTTGGCCTCGTCGACGCCGGCCACGTCCTCGAAGGTGACGCGGCCGTGCGCCTCGGTCAAAAGCTTGGCGCGGCTCTTGCCGAAGCCGAGCGCCTTGCCGCCGGCGCCCTGCATCTGGCGTGACAAGAAAATCCACACGCCGATCAGCGCGACGAACGGCAGCCAGGAGATCAACAGCGACACGAACCAGGGCACGTTCTCGGTCTGCGGCCGCGCCGTGATCGAAACGCCCTTGTTGTACAGCCGCTGAATGAGCGACGGGTCGCTCGGCGCATAGGTCTGGAAGCTGCGGCCGTCGGTGAAGGTGCCGTGGATTTCGGGCCCTTGGATCAGCACATCGCGCACGCGGCCCTGGTCGACCTCGTTGAGCAATTGCGAGAAGGAAACGTCTTGCGCGGTGGTGTGCTGGCCCGGGTTTTGAAACAGCGTGAACAGCGCCAGCAACAGCAGGACGATGATGACCCAGAGGGCGAAATTGCGCAGATTGGCGTTCATCGCGTGTCCTTGACCGGCGTTCCGCCGGTCGGCCGACGGCTAACTTGTGTCCGCGAATCGTGGCGGCTTCACGTCCCGTATCCTGGCAATGTAGGGGCCGGTTGGTCCCCTGCCAAGGGAAGCCGGGCAACGGGCAAGCTGTTTATTGTACTGTCATTTCGTAAAGCGGCGGTTGCCGTTCCTGGGAAGGACGCGGTGGCGGCGGGGGGGGGCGCGCTCGACCGTCAGCCGATCGGTAGTCAGCGTGACGAGCGCACCGGCCAAAGTCCGGCGCAGCGGTGCGTGCGCCTGCCGCAGCGCCTCCCACAGCAATTCGAGCTTGCCAAGTTCGACCGGTCCCTCGTTACCGGCGTAGGCGATGGCGCGGCTCAGCAGCCGCAGCGCCACCTCGGCGGGCAAGTCGTTGAATCGGACCGCTTCGAAGACGATTGGCCCGCGCTCGCGCCACGGCTCCGGCGTCAATGCCGCGCGCGCAGCGGCGACCGCGAATTCGATGGTCGCTTCGGCGCGTCGCATGCGCGCCGCCAAGCGCGCCAAGCTCTTCGCATCGAGCCCTTCGCGCGCCAGCGCGGGCATCAAGGTGCGCAGCCGCGTGCGGGCAAAGCGCGGATCGCGGTTGGTCGGATCCTCGCTGTGATCGATCCCGGCGGCTTTCAGCGTCGCGACCAGCCGCGCCTTGGAAACGTAAAGCAGCGGCCGCACGAGAAAGATCGCCGTCTCTCCGCCGACCGGAAGAACCGACGCCTGCGCCATGCCGGCAAGCCCGGTCAGTCCGCTGCCACGGGCAAGACGAAACAGCACGGTTTCCGCCTGATCGTCGAGCGTATGCGCCGTCAGCACGTGCTCGCAGCCGGCTCGCGCCGCGGCTTCGGCCAGCAACCGGTAGCGGGCGATGCGGGCGGCCTCCTGCAGGCCGGATTTCGGCTTGTCGCCGCGCCAGCGCAGCGTGCGATGGGGCACGCCGAGCCGGCGCGCCAGCCGCTTCACTGCGGCGGCTTCGCGGGCGGATTCCGGCCGCAGGCCGTGGTCGATGGTGATCGCGGTAATTTTTGGCGGACGTTTCAGCCGTTTTGCCCAGCGTGCGGCAAGCACGAGCAGCGCCGTCGAATCGGAGCCGCCGGAAACGGCGAGAAGAAGCCCGCGCAGATTTTCAAGACCACCGAACAGCGCACGCGCTTCTTCGTCGCCAACCGCTTGCTCAGCAATGGCCACGCTTTTGTTCCCGCTCCACGCTCTGCCTTACGCTCGGTGAGGCGTGCGGATATTTGCGTAGGACCTCCCCCAGCGAGGCGCAGGCCGCTTCCTTTTCACCCAACGCCGCGAGCGACTGGCCAAGCCGCAACAACGCCTCGGGCGCCCGCGCGGTCGCCTCGTATTTGGTCGACACGGCGAGGAACGATTCGGCGGCGTCGCGATATTGCTGCTGTTGGAACAGACTTTCGCCGAGCCAGTATTGGGCTTCCGGCGCCAAGCGGTCGCTCGGATATTGGCGCAGGAAGCTGCGGAAGGTGTTGGCGGCGAGCGCATAATCCTTATGCAGAACGTAGCCGTAAGCGAGGTCGTATTCGTCCCGTGGCGTGTTGCCGGGCGGCAGCGTCGCCTGCAGGGCGCCGGTCGCATTCGGATTACTGGGCGGCGGAGCCGGCAGTTCGCCGGCCGGCGCCGCACCGCCTTGCGGCCTATTGAGCGTCGAAAGGTCGAGCGGCGCACCGAGCTGCCGGGGGCCGGGAGCGGGCGCGTCGGAGATCGGCGGCGGCGGCTCGGTCGCGGCCGTCGTGGCGCCCATCGGTCGCGGCGCACCCGGCGCGTTCGGATTGAGCGCCGGGTCGAAAGCGTCGCCGCGGCGGTTCGCCGATGGCGGCGATTCAATTGGCGCGACGGGCGGAGCGGCAGCCACCACAGGCGGCGATGCGCCGGCCGTCGCCGGCGACGAATATGGGGGCGGCGAATACTGAGCGGTCGGCCGCTGCGGCACCGCGGACTGCGGCCGCGTCCCATCGGCGTGAGGCTGAATGTCGGCCTGCAGGTGCTGCAGCTGTTGCTCCAGCTGCTGATTGCGATACTGCAATTGCTCGATATTGCCGGTGAGCTGCCGGATCACGGCCTCGAGACGGTTGATGCGCGTCACCAAATCCGCATCCGATTCTTGTGCGCGGGCGGCGTCGGCGCCAAGCGCGCACGCGAGAAGAGCCACGAACAGAAGGGCGGATCGGTTCATCGCCGGTGACATTGGGGTGGTGTGCGGGTCGTCCTTACCATAGTTCGGCCTGCGTCCAAATTGTGACTATCACAGTCGTCCGCCCCCTCGCTCGTATGCGCGGGCTTGACCCGCGCATCCATGCTGACCCGCGGCGATCCAAAGAATTGCGTCTAGCGCGTGCAGGCGCTAGCGCAGCATGGATTGCCGGGTCAAGCCCCGGCAATGACGCATGAAAGGAGGGCGACGAAGCTCGACCGCCTTCGCTGACTACGAGCTCTGATTGAGCACCGTCACCGCGCGGCGGTTCTGCGACCAGCAGGAAATGTCGTTGCACACCGCGACCGGCCGTTCCTTGCCGTAGGAAATGGTGCGCATGCGCTGGGCCTGCACGCCGCGCGAGATGAGATATTCGCGCACCGTCTGGGCGCGCCGGGCACCGAGCGCGATGTTGTATTCACGGGTGCCGCGCTCGTCGGCATGGCCTTCGATGGTGAAGGCGTAGCGGTTGTAATTGTTGAGCCACTGCGCCTGCTTGTCGAGCGTTGCCCGCGCCTGCTCGGAAAGCTCCGACGAATCGGTATCGAAGAACACGCGGTCGCCGACATTGACCACGAAATCCTGCTGACTGCCGGGCGTTGCGGCGCCGGCCATTGCCGTCTGATCGGGCTGCTGCTTGGCGCAAGCCGCGATAGCCAGCGCCCCCATGACGAGGGCTGCGAATTTGATGCCGCGCACGATGCTCATCACTTTCATTCCGGTGCCTCCATTGTTCCGTCGTGGCCGGACATGGTTGGTCCCTGGAGCGATCTAGCAGCGCCTTCGTTAAGCGAAGGTTCCGTCAACCTTGATGCAGCCTTACAAAAATGCCGCGAACCCGCTCGCCGCCCGGAAAGCTTTTGCAATGGTTAATGCGACGTGAATGCGGCAACGGTGTGGGGCCGCCGCGCTTTATGACAGAAGCGGGGACCAGGCGGGATCGGACGCGAAGCTCGGCGTCGGAACCCGCAGCTCGTTGCGTCCGGAGATATCGATGGTGAACAGCGAAGGTCCGGCACTGCCGCCCGGATCGCGGAAAAACATGATGACCCGGCCATTGGGCGCGAAGGTCGGTCCCTCGTTGTGGAAGCCTTCGGTGAGGATGCGCTCGCCCGAGCCATCCGGTTTCATCACGCCGATTCCGAATTTGCCCTCGGCCTGCCGGGTAAAGGCGATGTAATCGCCGCGCGGCGACCACACCGGCGTCGAATGGGTGCCTTCGCCGAAGCTGATGCGCTGCGCGGTGCCGCCGGATGCCGCCATGACATAGATTTGCGGATGGCCGCCGCGGTCGGACTCGAAGCAAATCTGGGCGCCGTCAGGCGAATAGGAGGGCGCAGTATCGATCGCCGGCGTATCGGTCAGCCGGGTCATCGCCTTGGAGCGCAAATCCATGACGAAGATGTTCGAGTTGGAGCCTTCCTGCAAGCTCATGACGACGCGCTGTCCGTCCGGCGAAAACCGCGGCGCAAAGCTCATGCCGGGAAAGTTGCCGACGATCTCGCGCTGGCCGGTCTCGATGTTGAGGAGATAGACGCGCGGATCGCCCTGGCCATAGGCCATGTAGGTGATCTCCTGCGTCGACGGCGAGAAGCGCGGCGTCAGCACCAGATCTTCGCCGCGCGTAAGATAACGCACGTTGGCGCCGTCCTGGTCCATGATGGCGAGCCGCTTGACGCGGCGTTCCGGCGGCCCGGTTTCGTCGACGAACACGACGCGGGTATCGAAATAACCCTTTTCGCCAGTGAGCCGTTCGTAAATGGCGTCCGAGATGATGTGGGCGATGCGACGCCAATTGTCGGGTGTGGTGAAATATTGCTGGCCGGCGAGTTGCTGGCCGGCGAGCACGTCCCAGAGCCGGAACTCGGCCTTCAGCCGTCCGTCGCTCTGGCGGGTGACGCGTCCGGTGGCAAGCGCTTGCGCGTTGATGGTGCGCCAATCGGGAAAGTGCGGCACGGAGTCAACGCTGGTGATCTTTTCGAGAAAGGCGGCGGGATCGATCGGCGCGAACAAGCCGCTGCGCTTGAGGTCGGCGGTAATGATCTGGGTCACGCCAAGCGCGGTGTCGTTGTCGGCCGGCGCGCCGCTCATGAAATCGGCAATGGCGATCGGCAGCGGCTGGAAGTTGCCCTGGGTCACGTCGAGGCGCACCACTGCAGCGGCATGACGGGCCGACAGGATAAGCCCGCCGGTCAGCGCGCCCAGCGTCAGCACGCGTCGGCGGGTCATGGAAAAATCAGGCAGATGCGAGGAGATCATGATCTTTGAATTCGCCAACTCTTGAATTCGCCGGTCAGCCGCCGAGCAGCTCATTGTTGAATTTGATGTCAATGTTTTTCCACAGATCGTAATGCTCGGGCTTGAGCATTGTGAACGGCTGGCACAGCATCAGCGCCCGCTTGGCGCTCTCGGCAAGTGCAGGACCGAGCGAAGCCGCGGCGTCTTCGACGACCGCCGGTTCCAGCGCCAAGGAGCCATCCGCCTTGAACTCAACGTGAAGCACGACGTAGAGTTTTGAGTCCGGATCGATGCCTGGAGGCGGACTCCAACATTGGATAAGCCGCGCCCGCAAGGCGTCAAGCTCGCTCTGCGACAATTGCGCCGCGCGTCCGTTCGCCGCGCCGAGCGACGGCGCGCTGTTGGGCATTTCGGCGGTGGCCACTTGCCGCCGCGGCTCGCGTTTATCGAGCAGCGCCGCGACCTGATTGGCGTCGAATTTAGGAGACGGCTTTTTGGCCTCGTCCTTCCTCAATTCCTCCGCGATCTGATCGGGCTTGAATTGCGGCTCTTTCTTTTCCGGCTTCGATTTCTTCGCCTCTTCCTTTTTCAGTTTTTCCCCGATCTGATCGGGTTTGAGGTCCGCCGGCTTCGGCTTTTCGGCCTTCTCGGTCGGTTTTGGTTCGGCTTTCGTTTCGGCCTTCGGCTTGGGCGTGGGCTCGGCTGCGGCGTCGGTGGTGATCTCCGGCTTATCCGCAACCTTGGGCGCGAGCTGCTTGACCTGTTTCAGTTCGCCGGCTTTGTCGGCCAGCGGCTTCGGCTTCTCCGCTTTGGGCGCGTTTTGCTGACCGGGCGGCGCTTGCGAAACATCGCCGCCGGTGGCGATCGCAATCGGCATGAAAGTCGACAGGTCTTCGTTCGGCTTCGAGCTGGCGAGAGTGACCAGTCCGAAGACGAGAACCGCGGCGTGGGCGCACCCCGATATGATCCAATCGGATCGCAATCCTATTCCCCCACCTTCTCGGGCACGACGTTCAGCGCGGCGCCCAAGCCGACGTCGCGCAGTCTGCCCAATATCCGCATCACCTCATTATAACAGACATCCTTGTCGGCATTGACCATCACATTGGCGGTCTGGCCGTTAGCCGCCTTGATCGCGCGCAACTTGGCCTCGATTTCCGCCAGCGCGATCGGGCTTTGTCCGAGATAGATGTCGGTCTGACTGGTGCAGGTGCCGCCGCTTCTTTTGAGCGTCAAGATCAGTGGTTCCTTGTCGGCGTTGTTGACGGTGCCGGCACGCGCGTTCGGCAGGTCGACCGTGATCGACAGCGTCATCAACGGCGCCGATACCATGAAGACGATGAGCAGCACCAGCATGACGTCGACGAACGGCGTCACGTTGATCTCGCTCATCACCGCACGGCGACGGCGCCTGTGCCGGCCTGCGGATGCCGCACTGACCACGCTCGCCGCCATATCCGCCCCCTCACCCGCGCTCGTCGATCTGCCGCGACAGAATCGCCGAGAATTCGTCGGCGAAGCCTTCGAGGCGCTGCGCCTGCCGGTTCACCTCGGTGATGAACTTATTGTAGAAAATCGTCGCCGGAATGGCGGCAACAAGGCCAATCGCGGTCGCGAACAAAGCTTCAGCGATGCCGGGCGCGACCACCGCCAGCGAGGTGTTTTTCGACGCCGCGATCGACTGGAACGAGGTCATGATGCCCCAAATCGTGCCGAACAGGCCGATGAACGGGCCGGCCGAGCCGACCGTGGCCAGCACCAGAAGCCGGCGCTCCATATGTTCGACCTCACGCGCGATGGCGACATCCATCACTTTCTCGATGCGCATCTGCAGCCCGGCGACCGAGCGGGCATGGCCCTCGAAGCTTCGCTTCCATTCGCGCATAGCGGCGACGAACAGCGCGCCGGTCGAATGGCCCGGTTTGGCGGCCAGCGACGTATAGAGTTCCTCGAGCGACTGGCCCGACCAGAAGGCCTGCTCGAAGCGATCGGCGGCCTTGCGGATGCGCGAGAACAGCATCGTCTTGTCGATGGCGATGGCCCAGACCCAGACCGAGCAGATGATCAGCCCGACCATCACTGTTTTGACCAGCCAATGGGCCTGCCAGAACAGGTGGAACAGCGAGAGATCGGAGGATGTCAACGGCAAGGCCGACGGCACGATGTCGGCAGGATTCATGGGCGCATCCTTTCGGCGATCCGACCGGGGCCATGACCGGAGTGGCGCGCTAGCGCCTGGGACGAAGACAGAGGCCAGCCGCATTGCGCGCGCCGACCAGACCCGAAATTTCGCGAGGACCCCGAGCCGGACCCACCACCGGCGGGACCCGAAATCATCGCCAAACTTGTCCAAACTAGGGCGCACCGTCGGTCGTTCGTGCCTAACGAAGCCCCGTTGTCCTTAATGCGCCGTTAACGCCGGCCCCCAACAGCCGCGAGGGAGCAATCCCGTGGCAAATGGAAGGGCCGTCCACTCGCCGTGGACGGCCCTTCAAAGCGACGATGGCGAGCGAACTAATCAGGCCTGCGGCTGCGATTGCGGGCCTTCGCTCGGCGGCCGGTCGCGGCGCTCGCTCATGAACTGATCGAACTCGGCCCTGTCCTTGGCGAAGCGCAGGCGCTCGAGAAATTCCTTGAACTCGCGCTGCTCTTCTTCGAGCCGCTGCAGCGTTTCGCTGCGATAATCGTCAAAGGCGCGGTTGCCGCTGGATCGGGACGGCCCCCACCAGTCGCCGCGGCCAAAGTTATCCATCTTGGCGCGCACGCGATCCATCTTGGCCTGCAGGCGCTCCATCTTGGCTTGCCAATGCGGTTGGTCCGATTGCGCGTTCCAGTGGCCCGGCGGCTGGTGCCAACCGGCCATGCTGTAGCGGTGCCAGCAAGCCGCGCGTCGGCTGCCGAAAAAGAAGAACAGGAGAACGGCAAGGCCAAGCGGCCACCACGCGCAGAAGCCGAGGACGGTCAATATGATTGCAGCAAGGGGCATGACAGCACCTTTCGTGTGAATGTAAATAACATTTACATCCCCCCATTCGCGAGGTCAAGAGGCTCGCAAATTCGTGAACGCGGAAGGCCGGCGCCCGGTCACCGCGTGGTCTTCGCCTCCGACACGCCGAGGCCGCGCAGATAAACCAGCACCTGGGCTTCCAGCAGCTCTTCGGGCGACATCGGCAAGGTGCGCCGCGCGGCATCACCGCGACCAAATAAAGAGGCGACGCCATGCGACATCGCCCAAATATGCAAGGCGACCATCAACGCCGGAGGCCTGGTGCGGAGCGGAATTTGAACGCAAAGCTTTTCGGCAACGCCGCGCAACACCGCGAAGGCGCGTTCGCCGGCCTCGCGTAGCTCGGGATTGGTCGCGAGCGGGATACCGGCTTCGAACATTGCCGAATAGTACGCCGGCTCGGCGCGCGCAAATTCCAGATAGGCTTTGCCGAGCCGGTCGAGTGCAACGAAGACGTCCGGACGGCCGTCGTCCCAGGCGCGCGCCAGTGCAACCTCGAATTTCTCGAACCCGCGCAGCGCGACGCTGGCCATGAGCTCATCGCGGTCGCGAAAATGCCGATACGGCGCCGCCGGGCTCACGCCCGCCCAACGCGCCGCCTCGGCAAATGTGAAGCCGGCCGGTCCCTTCTGCGCGATCAGCTCAAGCGCCGCGCGCAGCAGCGCCTCTTTCAGATTGCCATGGTGATAACCGCGCGGGCCTTCTCTGTCGTGCTTCGACCAGGTCATGTAAATAGCTCTTACATTAAGCCGCCCGATCCGTCGACACGAGATTCTCGTGTGCGGTTCAAGGCGTTTGCCCGGCCCGCTAAGCCACGCCCGGCTTATTGGCCGTCAGCTTGCTGCGCCCCCGGCGCCAGAAGATCCTGGTCGGCTTTCATGGCGATGCGCAGCGGTTTCGGGATCGGGCGGGCGCGGCCGCCGCTGATGAAGGCAAAGCGCACGCGGGCCTCGACCAGAAGTTCGTCGCCGCGCATGACCCGCTGGCGCAGAATGGCGGAGGCACCCTTCACTTCCTCCGGTTCGGTGACGATGTCGAGCATATCGTCCATGCGCGCCGGCTTGAGAAAGTCGATGGTCATGGAGCGCACCACGAAGGCAAATCCCGGCGCCTCTTTTTCGGTCGCCTCGAACAGCGCCCGGTGGTCGGCGCCGATGAGACGCAGATAATTGGTGCGGCCACGCTCCATGTAGCGCAGATAATTGGCGTGATAGACGATGCCGGTGAAGTCGGTGTCCTCGTAATAGACGCGCACGACCAGCCAATGGCGGCCGTCGCGAATTTCGCCGTCGAGCGGAACGCTGGTCACCACGTCATCTCCACGGCACCCGCTCCGCCATCGCATGCTCCCAGTTCTTGCCGTCGAACGAACGCGGCTTGATCGTCGCGAGATCAACACCGTCGAGGCAGCGAACGTTGACGTCGATCTTATCGGGGTCGGAGCGCGGGATGTAGAAGGCGTGGATGCCGCAGGTCGCGCAGAACGTGTGCTGCGCCGTGCCGGTGTTGAACCGATAGGTTGTCAGCGCATCGGCGCCGCTGAGAAGCTCGAAGGCGTCGCGCGGCACGATCAGATGCAAAAAGCCCTTTTTGGTGCAGATCGAGCAGTTGCAGTCGGTGACGCGCGCAAGGTCCGCCGTCACGCGGAACCGGATGCGCCCGCAATGGCAGCCGCCTTCGTAGGTTCGCAGTCTTGCGTCAGCCATCATCTTCCGTGCCAAACAACCCGAACTGCGCCGGATCGCGCGGCGGTTCGGGCAGGCCGAGGTGGCGGAACGCGTGGCCGGTGATCAGCCGGCCGCGCGGGGTGCGTTGCAGGAAACCGCACTGGATCAGATAGGGCTCGATGATGTCCTCGATGGCGTCGCGCGGCTCCGACAGAGCGGCGGCAAGCGTCTCGACGCCGACCGGGCCGCCGCCATAGTTCGCCGCGATGGTGGTCAGATAGCGGCGGTCCATGGCATCGAGGCCGGCGGCATCGACTTCGAGCGCGGCGAGCGCCTTGTCGGCGACGGCGCGGTCGATCGCCGCCGCGCCGGCGACGGCGGCAAAATCGCGCAGCCGGCGCAGCAGCCGCCCGGCGATGCGCGGCGTGCCACGGGCGCGGCGCGCGATCTCGTTGGCGCCGTCCGCGGTCACCGTAATGCCGAGCACGCGCGCGCCGCGGTTGACGATCTGTTCGAGCTCGGCTTCGGCATAAAAGTTGAGCCGCACCGGAATGCCGAAGCGGTCGCGCAGCGGATTGGTCAAAAGCCCGGCGCGGGTGGTGGCGCCGATCAGCGTGAACTTGGCGAGATCGATCTTCACCGAACGCGCCGCCGGTCCGGCGCCGATGATGAGATCGAGCTGAAAATCCTCCATCGCTGGATAGAGGATTTCCTCGACCGCCGGATTGAGCCGGTGAATCTCGTCGATGAAGAGGACATCGCGCTCTTCGAGGTTGGTGAGCAGCGCCGCGAGATCGCCGGCCTTGGCGATCACCGGGCCCGACGTGGCGCGAAAATTGACGCCAAGCTCGCGCGCCACGATCTGCGCCAGCGTGGTCTTGCCGAGCCCCGGCGGGCCGACGAACAGCACGTGATCGAGCGCCTCGCGCCGCGCCCGCGCCGCCTCGATAAACACGCCGAGGTTCTTCCGCGCCTGCTCTTGACCGATGAACTCGGAAAGCCGCTGCGGGCGCAGCGTCGCCTCCGCCGTATCGTCCTCGCGGCGCTCGGGTGTCACCAATTTGCGGCCGGGGCTCGTCGTCACCGCTGCGGCCCCCGGCTGTATTTGTTGGGCAGGAGTTCGCCGATTTGCACCACCGCGGGTGATTTTCCGTTGGGCACGATGACGCGCGCTTTGCGATCGTAGTCGAAAATCAGTTCGCGGCAGGCGCCGCAAGGCGACACTACGGCAATCGTCTGATCCTTCTCCTCAGGCGGCGGATGACGCACCGCGACGATGGTGTCGATGCCGGCGTCGCCAAGATCGACCACGGCGCGGCCGAGCGCCACCGCCTCGGCGCAGACCGCCATGCGGCCCAGATAGGCGTCGAGATTGACGCCGGTGAAGATTTTGCCCGAACGCGTGCGCAACGCCGCACCGACCTCCTGCCAGTCGTCGCGATAGCAGCGCCGGATCGCCGCGGTCGCCGCCGCGATCAATTCCCGATCCGCCTTGCTGAGTTTGCCGGGCCGTTTCACTTCGCCAGCTCCTTTAAGCCCAGGCGAATAAGCGTCTTGACCTCCGCGCCGTCGCCGGCACTGCGCGTCGCGGCGGCGATGGCGGCGGCGGCCTGCGGCTGCGCGTAGCCGAGATTGATCAGCGCGGAAACGGCGTCGGTGACAGGCTGCGGCGCCCGCTTCTCGTCGAGCGCGCCGGAGAGCCGCACCAGCGCCGGATCGACATCGGTATAGGCCGGCGCCTTGTCCTTCAATTCAGTGACGATGCGCTCGGCGACTTTCGGCCCGACGCCCGGCGTGCGCGCAACCATCGCCTTGTCGCGCATCGCAATGGCCGCGGCGAGATCGGCGGGTTTCAGGGTGCCGAGGACGGCGAGGGCTACCTTGGTGCCGACGCCTTGCACGGTCTGCAACAGCCGGAACCATTCGCGCTCGACATCGCTGGTAAAGCCAAACAAACGTATTTGGTCCTCGCGCACATGGGTCTCGATGGCGAGCGTCGCCGGCTCACCGACGCGCGGCAATTCCTGCAGCGTGCGCGCCGAGCAATGCACCAGATAGCCGACGCCGTTGACGTCGAGGATGACGGCATCCTCGCCGTAGGAGTCGATCACGCCCTTGAGCTTGCCGATCATCGCGCCGCCACCTTGAGAAGGACACTCTGCCGATGGTGCGCGTGCGTCACCGCGATGGCGAGCGCGTCCGCGGCGTCATCGGAAGACGGATCGGCCTTCGGCAGCAAGACGCCGATCATCATGCGGATTTGCGCCTTGTCGCCGTGACCGGCGCCGACGATGCTCTTCTTCACCAGGTTCGGCGCATATTCGGCGACCGGCACGCCGGCGCGCGCCGGCACCACCATGGCAATGCCGCGCGCCTGGCCGAGTTTGAGCGTCGCATTGGCGTCCTTGTTGACGAATGTCGCCTCGACCGCCGCCTCGTCGGGCTTGAATTCCTCGAGAATACGCATCAGCCCGTCGTGGATGGCCAGAAGCCGCGTCGCCAGCGCGTCGCGATCGCTGGTCGTCACCGAGCCGCAGCCGAGAAACGAAAGCCGATTGCCGGCAATCTCGACCATGCCCCAGCCGGTGCGGCGGAGCCCCGGATCGATCCCCAGAATGCGAATCGGGCGCGTCATGCCGGCTCGTTCATAGCACGCCCGGATGGGAGCAGGCGTCCGCTAAGCGCTCATCCGCTGAACCAGCGCGTCAGAAATCTCGAAATTGGCGTAGACGTTCTGGACATCATCGTGATCGTTGAGGTTCTCGATGAGCCGGAGCAGCTTTTCGCCCTGCTCATCGTCGATCGCCACGGTGTTTTGCGGCCGCCACACCAGCGACGCCTTGCGCGGCTCGCCGAACTTTAATTCGAGCGCCTTGGCGACCGAGCCGAAGTGATCCTGCGCGGCATAGATTTCGTGGCCGTTGTCGCTGGAGACGACGTCGTCGGCGCCGGCTTCCAGCGCCGCTTCGAACATCGCCTCGGCGCTCGCCGCTTTGGCGTCGTATTCGATGACGCCGACATGATCGAACATGAAAGAGACCGCGCCGGTTTCGGCCAAATTGCCACCGCTTTTGGTGAAGGTCGAGCGCACCTCGCCGGCGGTGCGATTGCGGTTGTCGGTCAAAACCTCGACGATCACTGCGACGCCGCCCGGCCCGTAGCCCTCATAGCGGATTTCCTCGTAGCTCTCGGCGTCGCCGCCCGACGCCTTCTTGATCGCGCGCTCGATATTGTCCTTCGGCATGTTCTCCGCGCGCGCGGCAATGATGGCGGCGCGCAGGCGGGGATTCATCGCCGGGTCGGGCAGGCCGAACTTGGCGGAGACGGTGATTTCGCGGGCGAGCTTGCCGAACAGCTTGGACTTCACCGCGTCCTGCCGCCCCTTGCGGTGCATGATGTTCTTGAACTGCGAATGTCCGGCCATGACTCGTCTTCCGTTTTCAATGCCCCGCTTCTGCAGCAAACCACACGGCTGCGCCCCCTCGCGCCCGCGCCGTGGCAATGAATTGATATCGAAGGATTTATAGGGTGGCGTCGGGCGAAAATAAAGTGACGGCGGCGGAAACTTACAGCCAGAAGGCGGGTACCGCCTGTTCGAGGCAGCCGCCCAGCCGCACCGCGCCGACGCGCGCCGCCAGTCCGGTCGCCGGATCGGTCTCGACGGCGACCGCGCAGAGCGTCGCCGGGCCCGAAGCCGCCTCGAAGCGCGAGGACGGAATGCGCCGGGTGAAGCGCTGCAGCGGCTCGTCCTTGGCCATGCCGATCACCGAATTGTAGTCGCCGGTCATGCCGACATCGCTCATGAACGCGGTGCCGCCGGGCAGGACGCGCAGATCGGCCGTGGGCGCATGGGTGTGGGTGCCAGCGACGAGGCTGGCGCGGCCGTCGCAGAAATGGCCCATCGACTGCTTTTCGCTTGTGGTCTCGGCGTGCATGTCGACGACGATCACGTCGGCGCCTTGCCGCAGCGAACACGCAGTCAATTCGCGATCGACCGCGGCGAAGGGATCGTCGAGCGGATCCATGAAGATGCGGCCCATGGCATTGACGACAAGGACGCGGGCGCCATTCCTGGCGTCGCAGAGGGCCGCGCCGCGGCCCGGCGTGCCGAGGGGATAGTTGAGCGGCCGAATGAGGCGCGGCGCGCGCTCGATGAACACCAGCGCCTCCTTCTGGTCCCAGGCATGATTGCCGAGCGTAATGGCGTCGGCGCCGGCGTCGATCAATTCGCGATAGATCGCCTCGGTGATACCGAAGCCGCCGGCGGCGTTCTCGCCGTTGACCACGACGAAATCGAGCTTCCAGTCGCGGATGAGGCCAGGCAAGCGCTCGGTGACGACGGTCCGCCCGCTGCGGCCGACGACATCGCCGACGAACAAAACGCGCATACTCAGCTGCCTCGCAAATCCAGGACTGCCCGTTCGGTTAGCACAAGATCGAGCCGCGCGTCGCGAAGCGTTGCGGGCACGGCAGGAACCTCCTGGGCGGCAAAGGCGAGCCCCACCGCGATAATGGGTTTGCGCGCGCGCAGTTGCGCAAGCGTCAGATCATAATAGCCGGCGCCATAACCGATGCGATGGCCGGCGCGGTCGAAGGCGAGAAGCGGCACCAGGAGGATATCAGGTTCCACCACCGCCGCCTCGGGCTTCGGCTCGCGGATGCCCCAGACGCCCGTGGCAAGCGGTTCGCCAAAATTCCATTCGCGCATGACGAGCGGCTTGCCGCGGCCGGCGACCACCGGGAGCGCCAACCGCGCGCCCTGCCCCGCGAGCTTGCGCATCAGTGGTAGCGGGTTGATTTCGCTTTTGAGCGGCATGAAGCCGGACACGATCGTGCCCGGCGCGATCGCGAGCGGAAACGGCCGCGCCGCAATCGCTTCCGCCGCCGCCTGTCGCGCGTCCGGCGGCAGTGCATCACGCCGCGCCATCGCCTCGCGGCGCAGCGCTGCCTTGGAATCTTTTTCGCGGGTTGATGAAGTCATAGCGAGAAAGAAAAGTGCGGAGCCGCGCTGGCCGTAGGAGCGCTGATCCCGGGAACCTACATAAGTAGGTGGGCGCCATGTGACCGAACCCACGAGCTCGGCCAGGGACAGCTCCCGTCAGGATCGTAAGGCCCCGGGGAATTGTCTCCTACGCACCCCGCAGCCCCGCGCTTACAATGTAATGCGCGGCGGCGCGGGATGCCACTTGATCTCGCGTTCGCCGCTAGCGGCTCCTTCTCCCCGCGTGCGGGAGAAGGTTGGGATGAGGGGGCGTTGCCGGGCGCTCAGGTTTGAGGCGGTCAGAATCGCGGAGAGGCCCCTCACCCGCCGCTCTTCGCGCCATAGCCGATGCTTCGCATCGGCGTCTCTTAAGTTCAAAAACGGCGTCCGAAGGACGCCTACGCTCTCCCCGCACAGCGGGGAGAGGTGAATTACCCCAGCGCGACGCTGTTGCCGCCGATGCTCTGATTGAGTTTCCTGGTGACGCTTTCGATGCGCTCGGCGGCGGCGGTGAGCGCCGTGGCGACCGCGGCCTGCGCACCTTGGGCGCGATCGGCGGCGGCGACGCGCGCCTCCTGCGCCGCTGCCATCTCCTCCTCGAGGCGCTTGAGGCGTTTGCCCATCTCGGCGAGCTCGTCGGCAACGGTGAGCGCCGCCATGACGGTGAGCCGGGTGTCGCCGATCTCGCCGAATTTGGCGCGCAGGCCTTCGATCCGCACGTCGAGCTCGCGGGCGAGTTCCATGAGGTGATCCTCCTGGCCGTCCTCGCAGGCCACGCGGAATTGCCGCCCGTTGATGGTGACGCTGACTTGGGACATTGCTCACCCCACCTTGGCTACCCTCGCCCCGCCCGCGGCTCACCCCGCGATGGTTTTTTACTCGTCTTGCCCCAGCATGCCGCGGATCGTTTCGATCGATTGCGCGATCCGCCGCGCCACCTCGCGGTTGGCGGTTTCCAGCCCGCGCGAGCGCGCCGCCGCGTGATCGAGCTCGCTGGCGAGCCGGGCGCGATCGGTGCCGAGCGCCTGGATCTGCGTCGCCAGCGCTTCTTCGCTGCGATCGGTCTCGCTGCGCCGCTCGACCGCAGCCTCCAGCGCGTCGAGCGCCAGCATCAGCCGCCGGCTTGCGATCTCGATCGAATCGGCTTCGCTCATTTGGCCATCCGCTGCGGCCAGCCGCGCCGTCGCACGTTCGGTGAAAATTGTGCGCCAGCAATTATTTATACTGGGAAGCTTACGTCGCATCGAGCTAGAGCGTCAACGCCTAAAGCGATACGCCCAACAGCCTGTGCATGACGCCGTCGGGGCGGCCGGCCGCGCATTTGACTTCAAGCTCTTGCATGCTATCTGTGCGCCGCCTGTTCCCGTGACCGCGGCCGCTCGCACTCGTGCCGCGCTTGGCCGTTTCATGACGATGCCGGACCGTCTTCCCACGGCGAGCGCAAACCTCGCCCAGGCTGCACGTTTTCCCAAAGCAGCTGCGGCCGCGCGCGCGGAACACGACCGCATGGCGAACGCCATCCGCGCGCTGGCGATGGACGCCGTCGAGCAGGCGAAGTCCGGCCATCCCGGCCTGCCGATGGGCGCGGCCGACATCGCCACGGTGTTGTTCACCCGCTTCCTCAAATTCGATCCGGCCGACCCGGCCTGGCCCGACCGCGACCGCTTCGTGCTGTCGGCCGGCCATGGCTCGATGCTGATCTACGCGCTGCTCTATCTCACCGGCTACGCGACGATGACGATCGGCGAGATCAAGCGCTTCCGCCAGCTCGGCTCGCTCACGCCCGGCCATCCCGAATATGGTCACACGCCCGGCGTCGAGACCACGACCGGACCGCTCGGCCAGGGGCTGGCTAACGCCGTCGGCATGGCGATCGCCGAGCGCCACCTCGCGGCGCTGTTCGGCGGCGATCTCGTCGATCATACGACCTACGTGCTCGCGTCCGACGGCGACCTGATGGAGGGCATCAGCCAGGAAGCGATCGCGCTCGCCGGGCACCTGAAGCTGAAAAAGCTCGTCGTGCTGTTCGACGACAACGGCATCTCGATCGACGGCCCGCTAGCGCTTACCGACTCTGTCGATCAGGTGCAGCGATTCGAGGCGGCCGGCTGGGCGGCGACGCGGATCGACGGCCACGACCCGGCGGCGATCGCCGCCGCAATTGAAGCGGCCAAGAAATCCGAGCGGCCGTCGCTGATCGCCTGCCGCACCACCATCGGCTTCGGCGCGCCGACTAAAGGCGGCACCGAGAAGAGCCACGGCTCGGCGCTCGGCGCCGACGAGATCGCGGCGGCGCGCAAGGAACTCGGCTGGAGCGCGCCGGCCTTCGAGGTTCCGCCGGCGATTCTCGCGCAGTGGCGCGCCGCCGGCGAGCGCGGCCGCACCAGCCGGCTCGCCTGGCAAAGCCGTCTCGCTGCGCTCGAACCGCAAAAGCGCGCCGAGTTCGAGCGCCGCATCAGCGGCGAACTCGCGGCGGACAAGCTCACGGCAGCGGTGCGCGCCGTGAAGGAAAAGCTCGCAGCGGCGCCGAAGGAGATCGCCACCCGCGCCGCATCCGAATTCGCGCTCGAAGCCTTGACCGCGGCGCTGCCGGAAATGGTCGGCGGCTCGGCCGACCTCACCGGCTCCAACAACACACGCACCAAAGCGATGAAGGCGATGAGCGCCGCGGACTATTCCGGCCGCTTCATCCATTACGGCGTGCGCGAGCATGGCATGGCCGCAGCCATGAACGGCATGGCGCTGCACGGCGGCATCATTCCCTATTCCGGCACCTTCCTGGTGTTCTCCGATTATTGCCGGCCGGCCATCCGGCTCGCCGCGCTGATGGGCCAGCGCGTCATCCATGTGATGACGCACGACTCGATCGGCCTCGGCGAGGACGGACCGACGCACCAGCCGGTCGAGCATCTCGCCGCGTTGCGCGCCATCCCCAACCTGAAAGTGTTCCGGCCGTGCGATGCGGTGGAGACGGTCGAATGCTGGCAGCTGGCGCTGGAGAGCAACGGGCCAAGCGTGCTGGCGTTGACGCGGCAGAACGTGCCGCAATTGCGGCAAGGGTTCGATGAGCGCAATCGCTGCGCGGGCGGCGCCTATGAGCTGATCGCGGCAGACGGCGCGGCCGCGGTGTCGCTGTTCGCCACCGGCTCGGAAGTCGCCATTGCGGTCGCGGCGCAAAAGCTGCTCGCCGCGCAGAAAATTTCGGCGCGGGTGGTTTCGGTGCCGTGCTTCGAACTGTTCCTCGCCGCGCCGGACAGTGAGCGCGCGGCGCTGATCGGCAACGCCAAGATCAACGTCGCCGTCGAAGCCGGCATCCGCCAGGGCTGGGACGCCATCATCGGCACGGCCGGAGCTTTCGTCGGCATGAGCGGTTTCGGCGCCAGCGCGCCGTACAAGGAGCTTTACCAGCATTTTGGATTGACGCCGGAAAAGGTCGCGGAGGCGGCTTTGCAGCGTCTTTAGAGCGTTCGTAGGAGGCCGGGAATGTCAGTTCGCGTCGCCATCAACGGATTCGGCCGCATCGGCCGCAACATCTTGCGCGCCGTCGTCGAGGCGGGACGCGAGAACGAAATGGAAGTCCTCGCCATCAACGATCTCGCTCCGGTCGAGACCAACGCGCACCTCCTGCGCTACGATTCAGTGCATGGCCGCTTCCCCGGCGAAGTCACCGTCAAGGGCGACACCATCAATTGCGGCAACGGCCCGATCAAGGTCACGGCGCTCAAGGACCCGACGCAGTTGCCGTGGAAGGAACTCGGCATCGACGTCGCGCTGGAATGCACCGGCATCTTCGCCTCCAAGGACAAGGCGTCGGCACATCTGAGAGCCGGCGCCAAGCGCGTCCTGATCTCGGCCCCGGCCGAAGGCGTCGACCTCACCGTGGTTTACGGTGTCAACCACGACAAGCTGACCAAGGCGAACACGGTCGTCTCCAACGCCTCGTGCACCACCAATTGCCTGGCGCCGGTAGTCAAGGTGCTCAATGATACCGTCGGCATCGACAAGGGCTTCATGACCACGGTGCACTCCTACACCAACGATCAGCCCACCCTCGATCAGGTGCACAAGGACCTGTACCGGGCGCGCGCGGCGGCGCTCAACATCATCCCGACCTCGACCGGCGCGGCGAAGGCGGTCGGCCTCGTATTGCCGGAGCTCGCCGGCAGGCTCGACGGCGTGGCGCTGCGCGTGCCGACGCCGAATGTCTCGGTCGTCGACTTCAAGTTCGTCGCCAAGCGCGCGACGTCGAAGGACGAGATCAACGCCGCGGTCAAGCGCGCCGCGGAGCAGCCGCTCAAGGGCATCCTCGGTTATACCGACGCGCCCAATGTCTCAACCGACTTCAACCACGATCCGCATTCGGCCGTCTTCCACATGGATCAGACCAAGGTGATCGACGGCACCCTGGTGCGGGTGATGGCGTGGTACGACAACGAATGGGGCTTCTCCAATCGCATGATCGACACCGCGGTGGCGATGGGCAAGCTCTCCTGATTTGGCTCTTGCGTCCGTTCTCGTTGTTAGCGCGTTCATGAAAGCCTTCCGCACCCTCGACGACGCCGACGTCAACGGTAAACGCGTGCTCGTGCGCGTCGACCTCAACGTGCCGATGCAGAACGGCGAGGTGACGGATTTAACCCGCATCAAAGCGGTGGTGCCGACCATCACCGAGATTGCCGACAAAGGCGGCAAAGTGATCCTGCTCGCGCATTTCGGCCGCCCGAAAAAGCGAGATGCCAAGGACTCACTCAAGCCGGTCGCCGCCGCCGCTGCGCGCGTCATCGGCCGGCCGATCGCCTTTGCCGAAGACTGCATCGGCGAGATCGCCGAGCAGGCCGTGGCCAAGATGAAGCCCGGCGACATTCTCTGCCTGGAGAACACCCGCTTCCACGCCGGCGAAGCGGCGAACGATCCCAATTTCGTCGCCGCGCTGGCGCGCCTCGGCGACATTTATGTGAACGATGCGTTTTCGGCCGCGCACCGGGCGAACGCGTCCACGGAAGGCCTGGCGCACAAGCTGCCGGCCTATGCCGGGCGCGCCATGCAAGCCGAGCTCGAGGCGCTCACAAAGGCACTGCACGCGCCGCAGCGGCCGGTGGCGGCGATCGTCGGCGGCGCCAAGATTTCCACCAAGCTCGAACTCCTCGGCAATCTCCTGAGCAAAGTCGAGACGCTGATCATCGGCGGCGGCATGGCCAACACGTTCCTGGCGGCGCAAGGCAAGCCGGTCGGCAAGTCGCTGTGCGAGCGCGACCTGATCCCGACGGCGCGCGACATTCTCGCCCAGGCCAAAGCGGCCGGCCGCGAGATCGTGCTGCCGGTCGATGCGGTCGTCGCCGAACAACTCGCCGCGCACGCGCCCTCGCGCGTGGTCGCGGTGGACGCGGTCGGCGCCAACGACATGATCCTCGATATCGGCCCACGCAGCGTCGAGCACGTGGTCTCGGTGCTGGCGCGGATGAAGACGCTGGTCTGGAACGGCCCGTTCGGCGCCTTCGAAGTGGAGCCGTTCGACAACGGCACCATCGAGGTCGCCGAAGCCGCCGCGGAACTCACCGACGCCGGCAAGCTTGTCAGCATAGCCGGCGGCGGCGACACCATCGCGGCGCTCAATGCCGCCGGCGTCACCGCGCGCTTGACCTACGTCTCGACGGCGGGCGGCGCCTTTCTTGAGTGGCTGGAAGGCAAGGCATTGCCCGGCGTCGAGGCGCTGAAAACCTCCCCCACTCGCGCCGCGGCCGGCGGATGAGTCATAATGTGCGCCAGATAATGTGCCCCAAATAACCCGACATCGTGGAGAGCCCCGATGAACCTCACCGAACTGAACAAGATCGCCGCGGCGATGGTCGCGCCCGGCCGCGGCATCCTGGCTGCTGACGAATCCTCCGGCACCATCAAGAAGCGCTTCGACGCGATCGGCGTCGAGTCGACCCCGGCGACGCGGCGCGACTATCGCGAAATGCTGTTCCGCAGCGCCGAGATGGCGAAATACATTTCCGGCGTCATTCTCTTCGACGAGACGATCCGGCAGAACGCCAACGACGGCACGCCCTTGGTCAAGCTGATCGAAAAAGCCGGCGCCATTCCCGGCATCAAGGTCGACAAGGGCACGAAGCCGCTGCCGTTCTGTGCCAACGAAGTCGTCACCGAGGGCCTCGACGGCCTGCGCGAACGGCTCGTCGAGTATCGCGGGCTCGGCGCCCGCTTCGCCAAGTGGCGGGCGGTGATCGACGTCGGCCAAGAGCACGGCTTGCCGAGCTACACCTGCGTCAAGGCCAACGCGCATGCGCTCGCGCGCTACGCCGCGCTGTGCCAGGACGAAGACATCGTGCCGATCGTCGAGCCCGAAGTGCTGATGGACGGCGGCCACGACATCGACCGCTGCGTCGAGGTCACCGAGTGGGTGCTCAAGGAAACCTTTCAGGAGCTGTTCTACCAGCGCGTCGCGCTCGAGGGCATGGTGCTCAAGCCGAACATGGCGGTGCCCGGCAAGAAGTCGGCGAAGCGCGCCGCGGTCGCCGAAGTCGCGGAGAAGACGGTGCGCGTGCTCAAGGCTTGCGTGCCGGCGGCCGTTCCCGGCATCGCGTTTCTATCCGGCGGCCAGTCCGACGAGGAAGCGACCGCGCATCTCGACGCCATCAACAAATTGGGCCCGCTGCCGTGGCACGTGACCTTCTCCTACGGCCGCGCGCTGCAGGCGGCGCCGCAAAAGGCGTGGTCGGGCAAGGCGGAAAACGTCGCCGCGGCGCAACGCGCCTTCGGCCATCGCGCCGCCATGAACGGCCTCGCCGCGCTCGGCCAATGGCAGGCCGACTTGGAACGGAAAGCGGCGTGACAAAAAGAAAATCCTCCCCCCCTGCGCGGGGGCGGATGTTGCAATGACCCCGCAACCCCCGCGCCAGCGGATTTATCTGTTCACCCCGCCGGTCGGCGACCCGCAATCGTTGGCGCGCGCGCTTGCCGCGGCACTCGACGCCGGCGATGTCGCCGCCGTGCTGCTGCGCCTCGCAGACAGCGACGAACGCACGCTGGTCAATCGCGCCAAGGCGATCGCGGCCGTTGTCCAGCCCCGCGATATCGCGCTGCTCGTCGACGGCCGTGCGGACATCGCCATCCGCGCCGGCGCCGATGGCGCGCATCTGACCGGGATCGCGGCGCTCGCCGCCGCGCTCGGCGCGCTCAAACCCGACCGCATCGCCGGCGCCGGCGGCCTGCGCAGCCGTCATGATGCCATGCTCGCGGCCGAAGCTGGCGCCGATTACGCGATGTTCGGCGAACCCGATCGTTCAGGCGGCCAAGGGAACCAAGGCAACCGCCCGGCTTTCGACACCGTGCTGGAGCGGATCGCCTGGTGGGCGGAACTGTTCCAGCCGCCTTGCGTCGGCTACGCCGCAAACCTCGACGAGGTCGGCGCGCTCGCGCAAGCGGGCGCCGATTTCGTCGCGCTGGGTGATTGGATATGGAGAGAAGCACCCGCCGATTCGGTCGCTGCCGCCATCGACCGACTCGCGCAGCCGGTTTAGAGCGCTTGCGATGATGGGCAAACAACGCGGCACCACCCTCGCGGCGGCGATCGTGCTGACGGTGACGCTTGCGCCCGTATGCCACGACACCGTTTCAGCGCAGACCGCCGCGGTGCCGGGCACGGCCACGACAACAACCGGCACTGGCGGCGCCGAACCCGACCTCGCCTACGGCGCCTATCAGCGCGGCCGTTTCCTCACCGCCTTCGGCTTGGCGACGCATCGCGCCGAGGCCGGCGATATGAAGGCGATGACGCTTCTCGGCGAGCTCTATGCCAACGGCTTGGGCGTGCCGCTGAACGACGCCAAGGCCGACGAATGGTACCGGCTCGCCGCCGCCCGCGGCGACCGCGAGGCGATGTTCGCGCTGGCGATGTTCCGCCTGCGCGGCCGCGCCGGCGCGCGCGACCGCGACGCCGCCGCCAAATGGTTCGCCGCCGCCGCCAAGCTCGGCCAGCCGCTCGCCGCCTACAACCTGGCGCTTCTCTACATCGAGGGCCAATTGTTTCCGCGGGATTTCAAGCGCGCCGCCGAGCTGCTGCGCGTCGCGGCGCGGGCCGGCAATCCCGAAGCGCAATATGCGCTTGGCACCTTCTACAAGGAGGGCCGCGGCGTCGAAAAGGACATGCGCGAAGCGGCGCGGCTGTGGGGCTTGGCCGCGCTCGCCGACGACTCCGACGCGCAGGTCGAATATGCGATCGCGCTGTTCAACGGCGACGGCGTCGCCAAGAACGAAGAGGCCGCCGCGGCCTGGTTCCGCAAGGCGGCGTCGCACGGCAGCGCCATCGCCCAGGACCGCCTCGCCCGCATCCTCGCCGAGGGCCGCGGCGCGCCGAAAAATCCGGTCGAGGCGACCAAATGGCACCTGATCTCCAAGGCGCGCGGCGAGACCGATCTTCTCCTCGACGACTTCGTCAACAGTCTCGACCCCGACACCCGCGCCGCCGGCGAAAAAGCCGCCAAGCCCTGGCTCGACGCGCTGAAGAAGCCGAAGTCGTGAGCATGACGCGTTCCCTCCCCTGGATAGGGTTTGGGACAGGGTGCGCGAAGCGGCGGTGGAGGAGGCTGGCGGATTCGAGCTCTAACGCGCCGCGGATACACCCTAGGATGCAGCGTCGGCGGCCGCGACCTCTCCCCTGTTGCCTCGGCTCTTTCTTTGAATCGGACAGAGCTCCGGCCTCCGGCTGGCGTGCAAGAGAAGCATTACTCACCCTCGAATTGCAGCCCTGGTGAAGCCCGTGCTACGCTCGTTGTGTGCTACCGGGGCTATTATCTCATGACCTATTTATATGAAAGTTTGTCGCCCGAGCGCTTTCAGCAATTTTGCCAAGCACTTTTAGTTGCCCAATTCCCGAATGCTCAATGCCTTCCAGTGGGACAGCCGGATGGTGGTAGGGACGCATTTTTAGCCATAAGAACCCGCACCGAACCAAATGGTGACCTTTATATTTTTCAGGTGAAATTCAGTAGAACTCCGGATCGTCGGGAAGACGATTTTATTGAACAAATATGTAAAGAAGAAATGCCGAAAGTAAAGAACCTGATCAAGAAAGGCGCGAAGGCATACTATCTGCTCACCAACATAAAGGGCACCGCCCATCTCGACGTCGGCTCTATCGACAAGATGGACGATGCGCTAACGCCGTGCCTCGGCATCCCATCTTACTGTTGGTGGCGGGATGATCTGGATCGTAGGGTCGATACGCAAGCAAACATCAAGTGGAGCTATCCTGAGATCATCCGTGGCACTGATCTTCTACAGGCACTGTTAGAAGGGACCCTCGGCGAGGAGAGGTGGTCCCGCCTTACGGGACAGAATGGCGGTTTGGCTAAGGTGGATTCTGGGTTCGATTACGCCGCCAATTTCTCCTCGTTTGCCTGCGTAGCATAGACCTCGTCGGGCGTCCTGCCGCCGAA
>JBEKWO010000011.1:0-68205 GCA_049512975.1 Xanthobacteraceae bacterium
TGTCCGGTTCGATGAGCGGGATGTGGAAACGGAGCCATGGCCGAACCACTAAGGCACCGCCAGACGAAAGAGGCGGCAACAGATATGTTCAGCCTACAGCCACCGCGCCACATCTCGACTCTACCAACACCGGTCGAATTACTGCACGCCCGGCATTTATTGAACCGGTCGTTCGGAGTAATAGCCCACGCTCCCGTCTCCGGTGCCGAAGAAGAATTGGCCATTGGCCTCAATGACGGGGGAGGGCACAATTTCGAAAGTTACTGGCCCAAGGGCTGCGACCGGCTGACTCAGGCTGGCGCTAGCGCCTGCGTTTGGGTTTGTCGCAGTGTACGAGAAAAATCCGGCGGTCAGTAGTCCTATCGCGACGCCGATCGCCGCGCTACTGGCTGCCCAAGGCAACACGCGACGCGGACGAATGGTCGTGATGTCCAAGCTTTTCGTGCTCATGGCTCGCTCCGTGTCTACAATGATGCAACGCCTACCCCATGTAGTCGCCATTCAAATCGATTTGCATCGAACAATCAGATGGCTGGCATGCATGAACCCGCTGCGCATATTGATGTGGATCAATGCGGATCCGACCTTTGAGGCCTAGGAAAACTAGGCGGCGGGATTTTCAGTTTTCATCAACAGCGGCGTAAGGATTGCCGTTTGCGTTGACCGGATTGCGTTCAGCCATTCGGCGCTACAAAGTCGCATTTGGGTCAAAAGCAGACGTGATCTGCTTCTGCCCGCAAAGCTGACATTCCCTGTGCGTTTCTCAGTCCACGCGGTCCAGGCCATCGAGCCAATCGTTCGTGAATCGGCTAGTGTAATTTGATGGGCTTCGAATCACGCGACTTCGCGGTGAACAACAATAGCCTCTTTCTCGGCGTCGAAAGCTCGGCGATGGGCGTGTGTGGCGCGTGATCCGAGGCTCCCGTTGGCAACTCGGATCATGGGCAGGGCGCCAACATCAACCCCAAAGTGCCGATAGCGGCAGATGCCTCCTGTGCGGCCTCGATGACGGCCTCTGCTCATCCGGCACGAAGCAGCGCCAGCATGATGCCGCCCGAAATCGCGGTTCCGAATACCCCCGCGAGGTTTGGGCCCATGGCCTGATAGATCAGGTAATTTCTCTTGTCTTCTTGTTGCGCCACGACAGCGGAGACGCGGGCGGCAATCGGCACCGAGGCGATCCCGGCGGAGCCGATCAGCGGATTGATTTTCTTCGTGAGGAAGATGTTCATGATCTTTGCGGTGAGCACGCCTGAGGCCGTACCGACCACGAAGGCGACGAGGCCGAGAAAAACGATTTGCAGCGTACTCACGGTGAGAAACGTATCGGCCGACATGGTCGAACCGATCGCGACGGTCAGAACGATCGTGACCACATTCATGACGCCGTTCGCGGCGGTTTTAGACAAACGCTCCACCACGCCGACTTCCTTTAGCAGATTACCGAGCGCCAGCATTGTTATAAGAGGCGCCACCGGCGGAAGGAACAGATTGACGATGACCGCCATGACGATCGGGAAGGCGACTTTTTCCAGCTTGCCAACTTGGCGTGGTTGCTCCATCCGGATCAGCCGCTCTTGCTTGGTGGTGAGAAGTCGCATGACGGGCGGCTGGATCAGCGGCATCAACGCCATATAGGAATAGGCCGCGACCGAAATCTGCGGCAGCAGATGGGGCGCGAGCGTGACGGTGACGAAGATGGCCATTGGACCGTCAGCGCCACCGATGATGCCAATCGCTCCCGATTCCTGAATGCTGAAGCCCCACAACTTGGCGCCGACCAGCGCGACGAATATGCCGAGGTGCGCTCCGGCGCCCAGGATCACCAGCCGGGGATTGGCAATCATCGGGCCGAAATCCGTCATTGCGCCGACGCCCAGGAAAATCAGCGGCGGCAGGATGAGAAGGTTCACGCCCTGATAGGCGTAGTGGAAAAGGCCACCCTGCCTGATCAGGTCGGAGCCCGGAACGTTGGCGACGATGCACGCAAAGCCGATGCCGATCAGCAGGTAGGGCTCGAAATGCTTGGCTATGGCGAGGTAAATCATCGCGCAGCCGACCGCGATCATGACCAAGTTGCCCCACCACAGCTCCTGGAGGCCGGTCTGCTTGAGCAACGCTCCGAGGAAGAGAATGAACTGGTCGTGCATGTCCTAACCCTCTTCAGGAAATGTTCGGTGCAGCGCCCTACTCTTGGATCGGATCCTTCACGCGTGGCTTCGCTATTCGGTTAAGCCAGGGAAAGGCAGCGAGGACCAACCCGATCGCGGCAATCACCACGAAGCTCAGGAAAAAATCGATCAGGCTGAGCATAAGAGCGCCTTGAAGGGTGTCAGGAATGAGCATTTGCAATTCTCCTCAGTCGCTGCGCCTGTGTCACTGTCGGCCAGCACCTTCTCGACCTACATCACTTTCTCGCCCTTCACGCCGGTGCACGCTGGCCGCGCGGTGGATCGGCTCCAGAAACGGCAGCTGGAACAGCCCGTACTTCGTTGCGGGTCCAATTGTGGCGGACTTGGCCAACGCAGGCGTTGGAAAAAGACAACGCTTGCGCGAGAGACATTCAGTTTGCGCCCAATCACAATCGCAATACAGGCGGGATACCGATGGACCATCCGGCGGAACGACAGGACATGCCGCAGAAGCCGTCGAATTCTCGGCCGGCGAGCAATTCCAAGCTCACCATAAGGCGGCGAAATTGGTTCCTTCTTGATTAAAGTCAACCCTACCTGCCGATTGCGGGTTAAGTTACGTTGCACTAGACCGGCATTATGGCCGCTCTGTTCACATCAAGGGGCGCCGGGCGGGATTCAAAGGGCGGCGTTATCTGATGACAAATCGATCATCCAGAATGCGCCGATTGCGATGGCGCGAAACGGGGAAGCTATGGATTTCGAGCTGAACGCGGAGCAGCGGCAGATTCAAGATACGGCCAGGCGGTTTGCCGACGAAGAAATCGCGCCGACGATCGAGGAGGAAGAGCGTCAGCACGCGTTCAAGCCCGAACGCGTCGTCAAGATGGGCGAGCTCGGTTTCTTCTCCTGCGCGTTGTCGGAAGAACTGGGCGGCAGCGGCATGGGATTCATGGAATCGGCGCTGATGGCCGAACAGATCGCCAGGGTCTCGGCCTCCTGGCGTTTGCCTTTCAATATGCAGAATTTGGGGCCGGCGCTCACGGTCGCCAAGTTCGGCACGCCGGAGCAGAAGAAGAAATACGTACCCGGCTGGGTCGCCGGTACGCAGCTCGGATTTTTTGCCATGACAGAGCCCAATACCGGCTCCGACGTGGCGAGCATGAGAACCCACGCCATCAACAAGGGTGACCATTTCGAGATTAACGGCAACAAGATGTGGATCTCGCAGGCACATGTCGGCGATGCCGGGTTGCTCTACGCCTATACGGACAAGGCCAAGGGCAACAAGGGTATGACCGCCTTCATCATCGAGCCGAAGAAGATGAAAGGTTGCACGGCGCGGGCGATCGAAACCAAGCTCGGCCTGCATTGCGCCCCGACCGGGGAATTCGTCTTCGAAGGCATGCAGGTGCCGACGGAGAATGTGCTCGGCCAAGTCGGCGATGGCTTCCGGGTGTGCATGTGGCAGCTCAACCAGACCCGACTCGGCTGTGCCGCCGGTGCCTTGGGTGTTGCAGGCGGGGCGCTCGATCTTGCCATCAAGTACGCCAACGAGCGCACCCAGTTCGGCAAGGCCATTTCCCAGCATCAGATGATTCAGGCGCAGATCGCCGAAATGGTGGTCGAGCATCATGCAGCGCAAATGCTGGTCTACCGCGCTGCCTGGCTGAAGGATCAGGGCAAGCCGAACCAGTACGAGACGTCGGTTGCCAAGCTCGCCGCCTCTGAAGCGGCGGTTCATGCGGCCAACGAATGCATGAAGATTTTCGGCAGCTATGGCTTCTCGACCGAATACCCGGCCGAGCGCTTCTATCGCGATGCCAAGTCGCTACAGGTGGTCGAAGGCACGTCCAACATCCAAAAGATCATCATCTCCGGCATGGCTTGCGGCTTTACGCCGAACCGAGAATAGTTTCGCCCATGAGACTGATTTGGACGTTACGTCGCGCCGTGCCCGTGCCGGGCATGACGACGTAGGGGAGCTGGGAATGAGGCCCTATTTTGAGACGATGCCGAGCTTCGGCAAGGAGCTCAAAGAGAACCGCATCACCCGCACGCAGGAAAGCCGTGCCAAACTTGAGGCCGTCGAAGCTGAGATCGCCGCCTTGTACAAGGCGCGCCAGGACGTCGGCGTCCCGGCAGCCGAGATCAACAAGCGCGGTTCGCTGACGGTGTGGCAGCGCATCGAATACCTCGTCGACAAAGGCACCTTCCTGCCGCTGCACAGCCTCTACAATCCGGCAGACAATGAAGAAGGCACCACCAACGTCGTCGACGGTCTCGGCAAGATCGGCGGCCGCTGGGCCGTCATCATCGGCTTCGACAACAAATTGCTGGCCGGCGCCTGGATCCCCGGTCAACCGGAGAACATCCTGCGGGTGACCAACATCGCCAAGCGCCTGCATATCCCGCTGGTCTGGCTGGTCCAGTGCAGCGGCGTCAAAATGACCGACCAGGAGAAGTTCTACGCCGACCGCCGCGGCAGCGGCACCTGCTTTTACCGTCACGCTGAGCTGGAGCAGATGGGGATTCCCATCCTTGCCGGCATCTACGGGACCAATCCGGCCGGCGGCGGCTACCAGAGCATCAGTCCCACCATCCTGCTCGCCCACAAGGACGCCAACATGGCGGTCGGCGGGGTCGGTATCGTATCGGGGATGTCGCCCAAGGGCGGCTTCGACGTGGCCGGCCTGGAGGAATTGATCGCCAAAACGCGCGACATGCGCGGGCAGGCGCCGGGCCAAGTCGAGACCCATTACGCCGCGACCGGTTTCTTCACCCGCGTGTTTGAGAAGGAAACCGAGGTTCTCGACGGCATCAAGGAATACATGCGGGCGATTCCCGCTTACGACCCGATGTTCTTCCACGTCGCCGAGCCGAAGGAGCCGCGGCTTGCTGCCAACGACCTCTACCATCTACTGCCGGCCAATCAGAAGGAGGGCTATGTCTTCGACGAAATCCTCGCCCGCTTGGTCGACGGCAGCGAACACATGGAGTTCCGCCCCGATTATGGGCCCGAGATTTACACCGGCCTGGTCAAGATCGACGGCATGCTGATCGGCGCCATCGGCAACCGCCAGGGACTGCTGCCCAAGGGCTATCCCGAATACGCCAATTACCCCGGCATCGGCGGCAAGCTCTACCGCCAGGGGCTGATCAAGATGAACGAGTTCGTGACATTGTGCGGGCGCGACCGGTTGCCGATCGTCTGGTTCCAAGACACCTCCGGCATCGACGTCGGCGACATCGCGGAGCGGGCCGAACTGCTAGGCCTCGGTCAATCGCTGATCTATTCGATTCAGCAGACCGACGTGCCGATGATGCTGGTCGTGCTGCGCAAGGGTAGCGCGGCCGCCCACTACGTCATGGGCGGACCGACAGCCAACCGCCACAACGCCTTCACACTCGGCACCGCCGCGACCGAAATTTCGGTCATGCACGGCGAGACCGCGGCGGTCGCGACCTACGGCCGCCGCGCGGTCAAGGACAAGGACTCGGGCAAGCCGTTGCAGCCGGTCGCCGACAAGATGAACGAGATGGCGAAGAAGTATTACGACACGTCGCGCCCGGCCTATTGCGCCCAGCACGGCTTCGTCGACGAGATCGTCGATCTCAAGTCGCTGCGTGCCTATCTCAAGGGCTTCGCTGGTGCGGTTTATCAGAATCCGATCTCGATCTGCCCGCGCCACCAGATGCTGACGCCGCGGATCATTCGGGGGTGAATTGCCACGAAATTCTAACATTGTCCCTTGCACACCGAAAGCAGCAGCGGCGTGATGTGGAATGCTGGTGCGTGTGACCAAGGTCGATCAGCGGTGCTTGGCCTACAACAGGAGAGGATTCGATGAGCGAGGAAATTACCGCCCCGGTGTCGGGGAATATCTGGAAAATTCTCGTCCAGGTCGGCGATACCGTGCAATGCGACGATGAGCTCATAATCCTCGAAGCCCTGAAGATGGAAAATCCCATCTACAGCCCGGTCGACGGGAAAATCGCCGCGATCAAGGTCGCTGTGGGCAATCACGTGGAATCCAATCAGGTGTTGATGGTGATCGAGTAGCAGATACCGAAGGGAGAAATGGATGGGGGCGCCACACGCTCGAGCCCGCTGCCTCCCAATCGGCACGCCAGCCTGCGGATTGCTCAGCGTGAGATCTTCAAATTTGACCCAGACCAGACGATATAGACACGGGGCCGTTCAGCGATAACAAAATCTTTCCGACGCAAATCGTTCTACAATCGCGCCGATGACTGAGAGTCGCCTGTTCCTTGGCGTCGAAAACTCGGCGACCGGCCGCGCCTGGCGCAACCGGCTCGACGAGCGCGGTTCGGCGCGGGCGCTCGCCATCGCGCAGCGGCACGATCTGCCCGAACTGCTGGCGCGCATCCTCGCCGGCCGCAATGTCGAGGTCGATGCGGTCGCGGCCTTCCTCGATCCGACGATCAAGCAGTCGATGCCCGATCCCAACGTACTCACCGCCATGCCGGAGGCGGCGGCACGGATCACCGACGCGATCATGCGTGGCGAGACCATCGCGGTGTTCGGCGATTACGACGTCGACGGAGCGACCTCCGCGGCGCTGCTGGCGCGCTTCCTGCGGCAGGCCGGCATCGACCCGTTGATCCACATCCCCGACCGGCTGTTCGAAGGCTATGGCCCGAACGTCGAGGCGGTACGGGCGCTCGCCGCGCGCGGCGCGACGCTCCTGGTGACGGTCGATTGCGGCACCACCAGCATCGAGCCGCTCATGGAAGCACGCGCGCTCGGCGTCGACGTCGTCGTCATCGATCACCACCAGGCCGACGAGGTGCTGCCGCCGGCCGTGGCCATCGTCAATCCGAACCGGCGCGACGACCTTTCCGGCCTCGGGCATCTGGCCGCGGTCGGGCTGACCTTCATGACCGTGGTGGCGGTGAACCGCGTGTTGCGTTCCCGCGGTTTCTGGACCACGGAACGTCCCGAGCCCGATCTCCTGTTGCTTCTCGATGATGTGGCGCTCGGCACCGTCGCCGATGTGGTGGCACTCACCGGGCTCAATCGCGCTTTCGTCGCCAAGGGCCTGATCGCGCTGCGCCGTCGCCAGCGCGCCGGCCACGTCAGCCTGATGGACGTGGCGCGGCTCTCCGGTCCGCCCGAGGCTTGGCATCTCGGTTTTCTGCTTGGTCCGCGCATCAATGCCGGCGGGCGCATCGGCCGCGCCGATCTCGGCGTGCGGCTTTTGCTCGAGGACGATCCCATCGAGGCGGCGCGCATCGCCGCCGAGCTCGACCGGCTCAACCGCGAGCGCCAAACCATCGAGCTGGAAACCCTGGCGCAGGCCGAGGCCGAAGCGATGGCCGCGCTCGGCATCGAGGAGAAGGGCGCGGTGGTGGTCACCGCCGCCGAAGGCTGGCACCCCGGGATCGTCGGTCTCGTCGCGGCGCGGCTGAAGGAAAAATTTGGCCGACCGGCGTTCGCCATCGCGCTCGAGCCTGGCGGCATCGGCACCGGCTCGGGCCGCTCCATTCCCGGCGTCGATATCGGCCGGGCGGTGCGGCGCGCGGTGGCGGAAGGCCTCCTCGTCAAAGGCGGCGGCCACGCCATGGCGGCGGGCGTGACGCTGCGCAAGGACGCGCTTGCGCCGTTGCGCGCTTTTCTCGAAACGACGCTCGGTCCCGATGTGGCAGCGGCGCGGCGCACGCATGGTCTTCTGATCGACGGCGCGGTCAGCGCGGCGGGTGCGGACGCGGCGCTCGTCGCGCTGATCGAACGCGCCGGGCCGTTCGGTTCCGGCAATCCGGAGCCGGTGATCGCGTTGCCGGCGCACACGCTCGTCTATGCCGAGGAAGTCGGCCAGGCGCATATGCGCGTGCGGCTCAAATCCGCCGACGGCGCCGGCGTCAATGCCATCGCCTTCCGCGCCGCCGGGCAAAAACTCGGCTCAGCGCTCCTGGCGAGCCGCGGCCGGCAGGTTCACGCCGCCGGCTCCTTCGCGCTCGATCGCTGGCAAGGTGAGGAGCGGGTGCAATTCCGCCTCACCGACATCGCGCCCGCCGAACCGTTTGCGGGGCGTTGAAAAGCTAGACGGGAGGCCAAGATGGCGGTCCAGCGCCTGACCATTAAGCAAGCCGTGGTGCTTCGAAACCCCGGCAAACAATCGATGCAGATCGTTTCGCCGGAGAACGCGCCTGACGCCGCGGTGACCATAACGCGCGTAACAATGGAGCCGGGCGCGATCTCGCCGAGGCACAGCCACGCTCGCTCCGAGCAGATTTGGATCGTCGAGGAGGGATCGGCCACCCTCCTCCTGGCCGGCGACCGGACCGAACAGCTGGCAGCCGGCGATGTCATCCGCATGCCTTGCGGTGACATCCATGGCGTCGAAAATACCGGGCAGGGGTCGTTCGTCTATTTGACGATCACCAATCCCCCCGAAGACATGACTCCCTTCTACAAGGAGCGAATCACGACAGAGGACTCAGATACGCGGTCTTCTCGCGGCGCGCGAGGCACCTGAGATCGCGCGAGACGCTACGCGCTTGACGGCGCTCGGGTGAGCATCGCCGGCAAAGGCATCCTTTACCTCGAAGGCCGGACGCCGTTTGACGTCTGATCGCGTCCATGCCTATCTGCGCCCGACGGTTCCCCGTTGGGGATCAAATGGGAACGCAGTGCGGGCGAGGCATCGCCCAATGCTGCGGCTGCCCCCGCAACTGTAAGCGGCGAATCTTTTGTCACATGTCCACTGGGACTCGGGTCCCGGGAAGGCGACGAAAGGTGAAGACCCGCGAGCCAGGAGACCTGCCGTCAGCCGTGGTCATGCGCGAGCGCTGTCGGTCGGGGTGTACCGGTGATGGGCGAACCAAGCATCCTTGCCGGATGCGCGGGACACCAAGTTCGCGGTGACGTGCCACAGGGCGTGTTACCCGAGGTGTCTGCATGTTTCCCAGTACCGCCGTCACGCGGCGCAGCGCGAGCTGCGCCGGTCGTCTCTTCGCGCGCGTTGTCGCTCTGTCGCTTCTGCTTTGGCCGGCGCTTCCGGCTTACGCACAGGAGGCGCAGCAAACGCTTGCCGCACAGCCGGTCGAGTTACCGGTCATTTCCGTCACGGTGCCGCCGCCGTCGAAGCCGACAAACCAGGGCGCCGGCAACTCGGTCGTGGTCAGCCCGACGACCGTTCCCACCCCCGCCGATCAGTCGGCGAGCTCGGTGACGGTCATCACCAGCGCCGATATCGAAAGCCAGCAATGGCGCACGGTTCCCGACGCGCTCATGGCAGTGCCGGGTCTCAATGTTGTCCAGGCCGGCGGCCCGGGCGGCCTGACATCGGTCTTCATTCGCGGCACCAATTCCAATCACGTCAAGGTGCTGATCGACGGCATCGACGTTTCCGACCCCAGCAATCCCACCCAATCATTCGATTTCGGCCAGCTGTTGACCGGCGATATCGCGCGGGTGGAAATCCTGCGCGGCCCGCAAAGCGGACTGTACGGCTCGGATGCCATCGGCGGCGTGATTTCCATCACGACAAAAAGCGGGGAGGGGCCGCCGAAACTGACGATGACTGCGGAGGGCGGGTCGTTCGGCACGTTCAACCAGCGCGTCGGCTTGAGCGGCTCTCAGGGCAATTTCAACTACGTGTTCAACGTCCAGCATTTCTCCTCGACCGACACTCCGGTGACGCCGCTCAATGAGCTGGCGTCGGGCGAGCATAGAAACAACGACACCTATGACAACTGGACCTATTCGACGAAACTCGGCGCCAATCTGACCGACAATTTCGCAGTCAATTTTGTCGGCCGATATACAGATTCGAGGCTCGGCTTTACCGGTGAAGATTACGTGGATTTCTATCCGCCCGCGCCGGAAGCACTGCAAAGCATGCAGGTGGATCGTCAATTCTACGGCCGCGGCGAAGCCGTCTGGTCGCTGTTCGACGGCCGGTTCAAGAACTTCTTCGGCGTGAACTATACGAATTCATGGAGCTGGACCCTGGACCCAAATCCGGACAGCTTTACCGCGCCGCCCGCGGTCGCCCCGCCGACGACCAATCTGGGGCAGCGCACCCAGTATGATTGGCGCGGCGAAGCCAAAGTAGCGCCGGGGCAGACGCTGGTTTTCGGCTTGGAGGACAAAACCGAATCGCTGTGGACCAACTCGACCGGCGCCTTCAACGCGTTCGGCATTTACACGCCGACGACAACGACGGCGCAGACGGGAGACAAAGCCGGCTGGGTCGAGCTGCAGTCGGCATTTGCCGACCGGTTCTTCGTCGTGTCGAGTATTCGCTACGACGACAACCAAAGCTTCGGCGGCCATACCACGTGGCGCGTCGCACCGGCGTTTATCGTTCCAGGGATGGAGACCAAGCTCAAGGCCACGTATGGGACCGGCTTCAAGGCGCCAACCCTCACCGAGCTTTACGTCAACAATCCGTCGTTCATGGTCGTCGGCAATCCCGATCTCCTGCCGGAAACCAGCAAAGGCTACGATGTCGGATTCGAGCAACCGCTGCTGCACGATCGGCTGCGTTTCGGCGCGACATACTTCCACAACGACATCGCCAATCTCATCGAGGGGACGACCGATCCGACCACCTTCGTCTCTACCTACGTGAACGTTGGCCAGGCGACGACCCAAGGCGTTGAGGCCTTCGCGGCGTTCGCCTTGAGCAGTCGACTGAACCTGCGCGCCGACTATACCTATACCGAGGCAAGGGACGATTTGACGGGCCTGGAATTGCTGCGCCGCCCCAAGAACAAGGCGAGCGTCACGGCCTTGTGGAAAGCGACCGATCGCCTGACCGTCACCGCGCAGGCGCTCTACGTCGGACCCTGGCTGGACTACAACCGACCGGGAACGGCGGAGCTCATGGCGCCCGGCTATACGCTGGTCAATCTCGCGGCGAACTATGCCGTGACCGATCGGGTCGGCGTATTTGCCCGCATCAACAACTTGCTCAACCAGCAATATGAAGATCCGCTGGGCTTCCTGCGGCCGGGTTTTGGCATTTTTGGCGGCATCAATGTGCAAGTCGGCGGGGTGCCGACGAGCTCGCTATCCGCGAACCCGGCGGCGGCGACTGCGGCACCGCCAAATCCGGCGCCGGCAACAAGAGGCGGCGGCCTCCTGTGACGCGCGCGCCGCCGCTTTTGGATTTTATCGCCGGTTAACGACCGACGTCGAAACCGCGCGGCGTGTTGGCGGCGTTTACACCTCGATCCGGCCTTCGAGATAAAGGACGGCGCGGCCGGCGATGCTGACGCGGTCGTCGTCCAACGCGCAGGACAGTGCGCCGCCGCGCCGTGAGAGCTGGCGGGCTTCGAATTCCGTCTTGCCCAGGCGCTTCGCCCAGTAGGGCACCAGCGTGCAGTGCGCCGAGCCGGTCGCCGGATCTTCCGGGACGCCTTGCGCCGGCGCGAAGAAGCGCGAGACGAAATCGACGCCGTTCTCGCCCGGCGCGGTGACGATCACGGCCCAGCAGTCGACCTTGGCGAGCGCGGCAAGATCGGGAGCGAGCGTTGCGACCTCCGCCGCGCTGCCATAGACGACGAGATGATCGCGGGCGCGCAGCACCTCGCGCGGCGTGCCGCCCAACGCCGCGAAGAGACCCGGCGGCGCCGCAGCCGGAACGGCCGGCCGCGCCGGAAAATCCATGACCAGCATGTCGGCGCGCCGGCTCACGACCAGCGTGCCGGCTTTCGCGGTATGGAAGCTCACGCTTTCGCGCTGCGGTTCGAGAAAACGCATGACGACATAACCGCTGGCGAGCGTGGCGTGGCCGCACAGATCGACCTCGACGCTGGGCGTGAACCAGCGCGGCGCGTAATCGCTTCCCTCCGGCACGAAGAAGGCGGTCTCGGACAGATTGTTCTCGGCCGCGATGCCCTGCATCGTGGCGTCCGGCAGCCAAGCGTCCAGCGGGCACACCGCGGCGGGATTGCCGCCGAACAGACTGTCCGTGAACGCATCGACCTGATAGATCGGCAGGCGCATCATTTCCATTCGCGGTGATTGTAGCAAACGGCGCCAGCTATTGGCACAAATCCCCGCACGCGGCTATGTAGAACTCCTCACTGCGCCTTGAAAGAAATTTGAATGGCCAAGCTTAGTCTTTCGGTTGCCATCGGCGACTATGACCGCACCCGCGCGCTGGTCGACGGCAGCGTCGCCATTGATGGCGTCGATCCGGTCTACATGCCGCTGGTCCCGGAAGAGATTTTCTTTCGCGCCTTCCGCGCCGCCGAATTCGACATCTGCGAATTGTCGTTGTCGAGCTATGCGATCAAAACCGCGCAGGGCGACTGTCCCTATATCGCGGTGCCAGCCTTCGTCTCGCGCGCCTTCCGCCATAACGCGGTCTATGTCCGCACCGATCGCATCAAGAAGCCCGCGGACCTCAAGGGCAAGAAAGTCGGCGTGCCGGAATATCAGCTCACGGCCAATGTGTGGGCGCGCGCCTTCCTCGATGACGATTACGGCGTCAAGCCCGCCGACATCCACTGGATCCGCGGCGGCATCGAACAGCCGGGACGGCCGGAAAAACTCACCGTCAAGCTGCCCGCCGGCGTACGCCTCGACAACGCGCCGGAAGGCGCGACGATTTCCGCCCTGCTCGAAGCCGGCGAGATCGACGGCTTCATCGCGCCACGCCCGCCCAGCCGCATCGAGAAAGCGCACCCGCATATCGGCTGGCTGTTTCCCGACCCGGCCGCGGTGGAAAAAGATTACTTCAAGCGCACCGGCTTTTTCCCGATCATGCACGTGCTGGGCATCCGCCGCGCCTTGGCTGAGCAGCACCCCTGGCTCCCCGGGGCCGTGCTCAAGGCGTTCGAGCGCGCGAAGGCGATCGCGCTGGAGAAACTCGCGGACACCGCCGCGACCAAAGTGACATTACCGTTCGTCGAAGAAATGCTCCGGGACGCGCGTGCATTCATGGGCGAGGATTTCTGGTCCTACGGCGTCGCGCCGAACCGCAAGGTACTCGATTATTTCCTCGGCCAGCATCACGGGCAGGGTTTGTCTTCGCGGCGGCTTTCCGTCGACGAGTTGTTTCACCCGGCGACCTACGAGACATTCAAGGTGTGAGCACGCTGCCGCGCACGTAGTGCGGAACGTGGCGGAGTGGTGAGCTGAGCTGAGCTGATCTGAGCTACATAGCGGAGTCGGCTCGCAATCCTTGGCCGTCTGTCCAGCGCCGCGCGGCGCCGTCATCTTGCTGGTTTTACAAATCCGCTTGCAAAAGTGAAGACGAGAATCATGAAGGCGGCGATTGCCGAGGAATATACCGGTACGAACATCTGTCCTTGAACTGCGTAAGCCCAGATCACGAATGCAGCAGAAGAAACCACAGCCTGAACCTGCCATGGTTCGCCAGCGGTGGCTTGCTGCTTTAGATAAAGCGGTGTACCCACAAGCGCAATTACGAATACGGCGCAGAAAAATAATAGAGGTGCTTCGCAACAAAATTCTGGACTATGTTGGCGTCTGCTAACTCGGCACCTTTGGCAAAGAGCTTGTCCGCTGCCAGGTAGAATGCCACCACTTCAGCCGGAATATATTTGACGATGCGTGTGGTGTAATCGTCGGTGTCGGTCTGAGTTGCCGCACCTTGCACGGCAGGTGCGACTGTAGCTATGTTGGCTCGTACTGGACTCGCCTGCAACCTGAAAAGACTATTTCCAACTGTAACATCCTTTCGAACTAATCGGCTCATGGATCCCTCCGTCGATTCTTAGTCGTTTACTTAATCGACCGCTTGATGCGGTGACGAGTGTCAGGCAAGGAAATCTGGACACCGGCGTCACCAGCCAATCTGGAAGATTGTGGCATTGCATTCGCCCCTTATGCAACAAGAGCGGAATATTTAAATTAATGCACGTTATGCGGGAGGAATCAACAGTCAAAAAGAATCTTTCGCATCCGACTCGGTGCTCCTACCGCGGGCTTTCGCGAGATTCAGGCGCGCAGCCGCATCGTCGGCGCATTCCGCGATGACGATCCACGCCGCGCGACGCCGGGGTATTTGTCGCTCCGGTTGAAATATGCCCGCGTGGGTCAGACCGCGAGCTTTGCCCGGCCGTAAGCGGACGTGGATGGTCTTCTCCTGCCGATAGGCGAGCATCTCCTCCATACATTCCTCGCGGCCGATTCCGGACTGTTTGTAGTCGCCGAACAGCGCGCCGGGGAAATGCTTGTTCAACTCATTGATCCACACGCGCCGACTTGCACCGAGGATCACAAGCCTTGACGCAACCGGGCCAGCAGCTTGAGCCCGGCATAGCCGTCGGCAGGCTCCATGCCGATCTTGCGCTGGAAATTCTGCACCGCGAGCATGGTGTCGTTGCCGACGCGGCCGTCGGCGCCGCCGGTGTCGTAGCCGAGCGCGGTGAGCCGGCGTTGAATCTCCTGCACCTCGGCGAGCGTGGGCGCGCGTTCGGCGCCGGGAAACGGCTGCACGAATGCGCCGCCGCCCATCACCCGGTCGCCGAGATGCAGAAGCGCAAGCGTGTAATTCATGGACGGGTTGTAGCTGCGCACGGCAAAAAAATTTGGGCCGAGCAGGAAAGCCGGGCCGCCCGGCACCGGGACCCACAAGCGCGCGGTCGCGTTCGGCTGCGGGAAAGCTTCGCCGTCGGCGCGCACGACGCCGCGGCTTTGCCATTCGGCGTAGCGGCGCGCTGCCCCGCCGCCGGTTTTTGCCGTCGGCAGGCGGACCTCGTAGCCCCAATGTTCGCCGCGCCGGTATTTGCTGCGCTCGACAAAAAACCGCGCCGTCGTGCCGAGCGCGTCGTCCGGCGCGCCGAACGGCGAAATCTTGCCGTCGCCGTCATAGTCGATGCCGAGATGCAGCCAGACCTCCGGCATCCATTGGGTATGGCCCATGGCGCCGGCCCAGGAGCCGACCATTTCCGCGGGCGTACTCCAGCCGCGCTGAATAATTTGCAGCGCGTTGATCAGTTCGTCTTCCCAATATTTGCGCCGGCGCGGCTCGCCCCAGGCGAGCGCGGCCAGCGAGGGGATGACGGGCCGCATATGGTTTTTCTGCACAAGCGGATCGCCATAGGTCGATTCGACGCCCCAGACGCCGAGCATGACCGAGCGCTCGACGCCGAAATCCCGTTCGATCCGGGCAAACAGCGGCGCAAACTCCTTGGCCTTCTCCTTGCCGGCGATGATGCGCCAGTCGGAGACGCGGCGGTTGAGATATTGCCAGAGCTGTTCGTCGAATTCGGGCTGATTGCGGATCGCCTCAAGCCCGGCGGTGTCCGGCCTTAACCCGTCCATGACCCGCGCGTAAGTTTCCGGCGTGATGCCGCGTGCCAGTGCTTTGGTACGAAACGCGGCGACCCATTGATCGAACGAAGTATGGTCCGCGCGCGCGCGTCCCGGCAACAGCAGTCCAGCAAACGCGCCGGCGATGACCTTGAGCGATGCGCGTCTGGCAATGTTTGGCGACGATGCGATGCTCAAGGCCGGCCTCGCTCTTGCTCTCTGTTTTGGGCCCGGTTCGACCCGTTTGACCGTTCTCGGTGGGGCGTTCCGCGCCCGGCGCGGCTTCCCCAGTCGCGTCGCGCGCTGCGACACTCGGCATAGTGACCGCGTTTGCGGAGGTCGTCACGGAAGAATTGGGCTCGGATGTGGAATCGATTTCTCCCCATGGCACCCGCGTTCGGCTTGCGTCCGAATTAGCCGCCGCGATTGCCATCCCTCCGTCAAGTTCGTCCATGAGCCGTCCCAGGCCGGCGGCAAAGCTCCCGACATCGAAATGCAACGGATCGTCGTGGCCGTTGCGGATTCCGGAATCGATGGCGGCATGGAACGCCGGAATGAGCCAGTGCTCGGCGCGGACACTGGCGATGACGTAGAGTAGCGCCAGCCGGTCATATTGCACGGCGGTAAAGCCCGGATTGGGGCTCTGCGCGTCGTTGCGCCATCCGCGCCCGGCTTCGCTGCGCCGCGGCTGGATGAGCTCGACATGGAGAAAGAGTCCCTTCAAGGCGCCGGCGAAATTCGCCGCTTGCTCGAACCGCGTCTCGCGCCAGGGAATGGCAAAATCATGATCGAGCAGCATCCCGCCGGAGCGATTGACGACCACGTGGGCCTTGCCCCAGCCATCCGAGCACTTGAAGCTGCCGAGATTGTTGAGCTTGGCGCTGACGTCGATGTCGGCGGGAAAGGACCGGTGTCCGTAATTCGGTCCGCTGGTGTCGTGGATGACGAAATAACGCGCCGGCGGGGCATCCGCATCGTTGTCGTGCGCGCGCGACACCGGTTGCCAGAGATAAGCGGCGAAATCCCATTCGAGATTCTCTTTCGATAGGAAGGTGCTCAGCGCTTCCCGCGACGGCAGCCCGCTATCTTGTCCGACGCGGCTGGCGAGTGCGGGCGGCAAGCTTTCCATCGCCGGCGCGAGATTCCTCGTCGCGTCCATGCCGCGCATTAGACATTTGGCTTGCGCAACCGGATCGCCGGAATAGCTCAAAGTCTGCGGGTCGAAGGCGCAAGCGCCCATACCGTTCACAAAAAAAGCCGGTCGGAAATGATTTGGTTTGCAGTCCGCGCTCAAGGCAGCGCCAGACGAGGCGCAGACCATGGCGCAAGCTAAACCGGTCGCGATAAAGCCGGCGCGCGCGCGCCGATCGGCGAAAGCGCCGAAGACGGTTTTTGCGCGAAGGCGCAACCGCGGAAGGCTGCCGACTTTAATCACAATAGACACGGCTCATCCAATGCAAACGCCGTACTATCGTGACCAACGCGCGCCCTGCCAAGCGGTGCCGTCGCGGCGCCGCGCGAAATTCGTACAAAAATTGCTCCATCGCCGCGTTTTGGTAATACCGGGATGCCCACGATGAATGAACGTTCAGATGTGACCGGAACGTCTGGGCATCAGGCCGAGTTCTTAGTCCCCGTGTTCGCGAGGACAAGTGGGCCAGGCGCGGCTTATTCCTTCGCCCGCTCGATGTAGCTGCCGTCGGATGTATTCACCACGATCCTGGTGCCCGCGGTGACGAAGGACGGCACCATGGTACGCACGCCATTGGAGAGGAGCGCCGGCTTGTAGGACGAGGCGGCCGTCTGGCTTTTGATGGTCGGCTCGGTCTCGACCACTTCGAGGGTGGCGCGCGGCGGAAGTTCGATGGCGACCGGCACGCCCTCGTGCAGGCTGATCGTCACCTCCATTTCCGGCTGCAGATAGGCCGCCTGGTCGCCGATAATGTCGGCCGGCAGCGCGACTTGATCGTAACTCTCCATATTCATGAAATGAAAGCCGTCGCCGTCCTGGTACATGTATTGGTGCATGCGATCCTCGACGAAGGCCCGTTCGACCTGGTCGGTCGTCTTGTAACGCAAGCCAACCTTGACGCCGTCGGCGATCCGGCGGACGTCCATCTGGGTCACCGGCGTGCCCTTGCCGGGATGGATATTCTCGATCGAGACGATGACGCCGAGCTTGCCGTCGACCTCAACGATATTGCCTTTTCGCAGCGAGCTGGCGATGACTTTCACGGTTACCTCGACGTTTTGCCTCTGAATAAGGGGCGCACCATAGCGATCCTGAGCCCGATCGCCACATATTTCCTCTCTTCCCCGCGCACAAGGACATGCCGGAAACCTCGCCCGCCGCCTCGCCCTTCTGGGCTCCCCACGTCCACGCCGACCGGCGGCCAGCGCTGTTGGCGCGCGGCCGCATCGTGGCGGCGCTGCGCGCCTGGTTTGCGGCGCGGGATTTCATCGAGGTCGAGACCGGCGCCCTGCAGGTTTCCCCGGGCAACGAGACCCATTTGCACGCGTTCGCCACCACGCTCGCGGCGCCGCACGGCACGTCCTCGCGCCTTTATCTGCGCACCTCGCCGGAATTCGCCTGCAAGAAACTCCTGGCGGCTGGAGAGCGACGCATCGTCGAGTTCGCCAAGGTGTTTCGCAATCGGGAACGCGGCGCGCTGCATCATCCGGAATTCACGCTGGTCGAATGGTATCGCGCCGGCGAGCCCTATGGGACGCTGATGGAAGACTGCGCGGCGATCCTGGCCGTCGCGGCGGAAGCGGCCGGCACCAAGCATCTGAGCTTCCGCGGCCGTTCCGCCGATGCGTTCGCCGAGCAGGAACGCCTTACCGTCGCGGAAGCATTTGCGCGATTTGCCGGCATCGACCTCTTGGCGACGCTGCCGGGCGGCCAACCCGACCGCGAGGCTCTTGCCCGCGCCGCGACGGCGGCGGGCATCCGCATCGGCGACGACGACCGCTGGGGCGATATTTTCAGCCGCGTGCTGGTGGAAAAGATCGAGGGCCATCTCGGCCTTGGCCGCGCGACTATTCTTGATCAATACCCAGCCGTGCAGGCGGCGCTGGCGCGGCCGGCGTCCGACCGGCGCGTGGCCGAGCGCTTCGAGCTTTATGCCTGCGGCGTGGAACTCGCCAACGGCTTCGGCGAACTGACCGACGCCGTCGAGCAGCGCCGCCGGCTGGAACGGGAGATGGCGGAGAAGGAGCGCATTTACGGCGAGCGCTACCCGATCGACGAGGATTTTCTTGCCGCGCTTGCGGCGATGCCGCAGGCTTGCGGCATCGCGCTCGGTCTCGACCGCCTGGTGATGCTGGCAACCGGAGCCTCGCGCATCGAGCAAGTCTTATGGAATCCGCTGGTATGAAGTCCCGCTCGACCACGTTGCGCACCGTTGACGCGCTTTGCCGCTCGGCGCTGGTGCCGCGCGAACGGCTCGATGAGCTCGCCGCGGTCGCCGCGCGCTATGCGGTGGCGATCACGCCGCTGATGGCCGATGCGATCGACCGTGGCGATCCGCGCGATCCGATCGCGCGGCAATTCGTGCCCGACGCGCGCGAGCTTATCGAGCAGCCCGAGGAACGCCGCGATCCGATCGGCGACGATGCGTTCAGCCCCGTCGCCGGCGTCGTCCACCGTTATCCCGACCGGGTGCTGCTCAAAGTCGTCAATGCCTGCGCGGTGTATTGCCGGTTCTGCTTCCGGCGCGAGATGGTGGGGCCGGGGCGGGGAGGGCTTTCGCCGGCGGCGCTGGCCGCGGCGCTCGACTATATCCGCGGCCATCCGCAAATCTGGGAGGTCATTCTGACCGGCGGCGATCCGTTGGCGCTGTCAGCGCGCCGGATCGAGGATGTGGTGAAAAAGATTGCGGCCATCGCCCACGTCAAAATCATTCGCGTGCACACGCGCGTGCCGGCCGTGGCGCCCGAGCGGATAACGCCCGCATTGGTGCGCGCATTGCGCGCGCGGAACAAGGCGACCTTCGTCGTGCTGCACGCCAATCATCCGCGCGAGCTGACCAAACAAGCCCGCGCCGCCTGCGCGCGCCTGATCGATGCCGGCATCCCGATGCTGTCGCAATCGGTGCTGTTGCGCGGGGTGAACGACGACGTCGAGGCGCTTGGCGCGCTGATGCGCGCCTTGGTCGAGTGCCGCATCAAGCCCTATTACCTGCACCACGGCGATCTCGCGCCCGGCACGGCGCATCTGCGCACCAGCATCGCCGAAGGCCAGGCTCTTATGCGCGCGCTTCGCGGCCGTTATTCGGGCCTGTGTCAGCCGAGTTATGTGCTCGACATACCCGACGGCTACGGCAAGTCGCCGATCGGCCCGAATTATTTGAGTGAGGACGGTGCCGTGGTCGAAGATTTCAACGGGCGGCGGCATGCCTATCCGCCGCGCACTTAGCCGGCAGCGCCCATTAGCGACCGGGTTAAGGAGTTCTAATTGCCATATAAATTCAACTCAATATAGCAACGGAAACAGGCGCAGGACGTGGTGGAGGATACAAGTGTAGGATTTCACCGATAGGCAGTAAAAGCAAATGAATAGCGGGGCGATTCTTGCCGTACTGAGCATCGGGGCACTCTTGATATCGCAGCCGGCCTCGGCTTTTGGCGCGCTTGCCGTGGGCGTTCCTGCCGAAGTCGCACGTAGCGGTTTCGCCTACGGCATCAACGTAAACTCGGCGACCGAAGCGATGGCGCGCGAGACGGCTCTCAGCAATTGCCGCGGAACCAACCCCAACTCAGAGGTCCATTCCGAATCGAGCCAGCCAGCGCGGGCCCTGTGTACGGTGGTGACAACGTTTCGTCACCAGTGCGCTGTCGTGGCCCAAGACCCGGCTGCCGGAACCCCCGGCGTCGGTTGGGCGATTGCGCCCACGCTCGAGGCCGCACGCAACAGGCGATAAACAATTGCAGGGCCACGGCGGGTGAATCGCGCAAGCAATTCTGCGCCAGAGATGCTTACAGCTGCGACACCAAGTAGGCGTCAGGCTGCTATCAGATTCAGGCTGCTGCAGATGAGCGCCATCACTTCAGATTGAAGCGATTGGCGCTCTAATTTATTTTAGCGGCGCATGATCTTTTCGGAAAACCGGCTTCCACTTTTCCGGATCATGCGCTAAGCGGCGGCTTGTTCCAGCGCAGGGAAGAACACCGCGGTTTCGAATTCATAACCGCAGGCTTCGCACGACCAAGTGTGACGCACGCAACGCTCGCTCAGATGTTCGGACCAGTCGGGCGCCAGCAGCCATGAGCTGCACTGCGGGCAAACATTCTTATCGTAGGTGACTAGGTGAGTGCGCGCCGCGCTATTGGTGTGCAGTGCCATGATGGATCTCCTCCCTGCATCACCCCTCCCATGACCGACTCCCATGACCGACGCTAACCAGACTCTGTGGCGGCGGCATGACGCAACTGAGTCCGCCTACCGACATTGAATCGAATCTTCTCTGAATTGCAGGCGAATGACGCAGTGCAGCGCAAATTGTCGGGAGATTTTCTCGGTCGCGGCACAACGCCGCGGTCAGCGCGACGTTCTTCCGGCCGGGCCGCGCACTGCATCGCGGTAGAAGCGAACCGTGGCGGCAAGGCCGTCCTCGAAGCTCGTCGGCGCTTGCCCAAATCTTGCTCGGAACTTGCCGGCATCGACGTAATAGGGCCGATCGGTCTGGAACCGCATTTCGATCAGTTCGCGGAGTTCCGGCACGGCGAGCCCGAGGATCGGCTGCAGCCAAGTGGGCAACACCCGCATTCGCAACGGAACCTCGGCGATCCCGGCGGCAAGCGTCAGCAGCTCGCGCAGGCTGCGCGTCGGCGCGTTGGGAACGTGCCAGGCTTGGCCGTAGGCGTCGTCCGGCGCGTCGCACAGCGTGACGACGGTGCGGGCAACGTCCGGGACGTAAGTTTGATCGTGCGGGTGATCGGGAGAGTAGGGAACGAGCGCAGCCTTGCCGGCGATCATGCGGGAAATGCCCATCGACAGGATGGAGTTCGGCACGTCGGGTCCATAAAAGTCTGAGGCGCGAACCGCGACCGCCTTCACGCGCCCCGCCGCATGGGCGTCTTGCCACAATCGGGTGATTTCGGCGCGGATGCGCGGCTTTTGCCCAAAGCCTGTGAGCGGCATGGTCTCGGTGAGCGGCACGGTCGCCGGCCCGTACATATAAAGATTGTCTGCAAAGACGAACCGGGCGCCGGCCTTCTCGCAAGCGCGCAGCATCGCGTTCATGGCGGCGGGCCAGGCGCGCTGCCAGACGCGGGCGGAGTAAGGAAATCCCACGGTGCAGACCGCGATCTCGCACCCGGCGGTCGCGTTAGCGACCGAATTGGCGTCGGTCACGTCGCAACTGATGAAGGTGGCGCCGGCCGGAAGGTGTTTCGGCGCGCTGCGCTGCGCCACCAGCACGTCATCGCCGCGCGCGGCAAAGAGCGCGGTGATCTCACGGCCGACCGGACCATAACCAAAGACGACAACGCGTTTCATGGCGATTCAATGATCCCTGCAGTTTGGCAACGGTACCACGCTTTGTCGATCGGCATATGAACCACCATTTAACTGGTCGGCATCGGCCATTGAGCCTGGCCATAGTTTCGCTCGGTGAGCGCTCAGTGAGATAGAGAAATTCGCAATGGCGAACAGCATTATCGAGGTCGCGATCGTCGGTGGCGGTGCGGCCGGCATTGCGGCCGGCCGACGGCTTAGCGAGGCCGGAATTCAATGTCTTGTGGTCGAAGCGCGGCCGCGGCTCGGCGGCCGGGCGTGGACCGTCGATCGTGCGGGCTTCCCCATCGATCTCGGCTGCGGGTGGCTGCATTCCGCCGACCGCAACCCGTGGCGCGAGATTGCGCAGGCGGAGCGCCGCTCGATCGACAAAACGCCGCCGCCCTGGATGCGGCCGTCGCTTGAGATCGGATTTCCGCGTTCCGAACAGCAGGATTTTGGTCAGGCATTGGGAAGATTTTTTGCGCAGCTCGACAGTCGCGGCGAGAATGAGCCCGACGCGCCGGCGGCGACGCTGCTCGAGCCGGATTGCCGCTGGAACAACCTGATCAATGCCGTCAGTACCTACATCAGCGGCATCGAGCTGGACCGTCAGTCGGTTGAAGATTTTTACCGATACGACGACAGCGGCATAAACTGGCGCGTCATTGAAGGTTACGGTTCGACGATAGCCGCCTACGGCGCCGACTTGCCGGTCATGCTCGATTGCGCCGTGCAGCGGATCGACCATCGCGCGAAGCGCTTGCGCATCGAGGCGGCCAAGGGCGCGATCGAGGTCGATCAAGCCATCGTCACAATACCGAGCGCGCTGCTTGCCGAGGAGAAAATCTTGTTTACGCCGGCGCTGCCGGAGAAAATCGAAGCAGCCTCTGGCTTACCGCTCGGGCTTGCCGACAAGCTGTTCCTCGCGCTGGAGGGGGCCGAGGAATTCGAAACGGACACGCGGTTGTTCGGCCGTATCGACCGTGCCGGCACCGGAGCCTATCACTTCAGACCCTTCGGCCGGCCGCAGATCGAGGTTTATTTCGGCGGCAGGCTGGCGTCCGCGCTCGAAGCGGGCGGCGAGGGGGCCTTCTTCGACTTCGCCGTTGCCGAGCTGACAAATCTGCTCGGAACTGCATTCGCACGTCGGATCAGTCCAATCCAGATCCATCGCTGGGGAGCCGACCCGTTTTCCCGCGGGTCTTACTCCTTCGCGCTGCCGGGCCGTGCGGACTGTCGTCAAGCACTCGCCGAACCGGTCGACGATCGCCTGTTCTTCGCCGGTGAGGCTTGCTCCAGCGGCGACTTCTCGACGGCCCATGGTGCGTTCCTAACCGGCGTCGCCGCCGCCGATCGGGTGATCGCCGTTCGCTCCGCGAGCCACCAATATGGTCTTGCGGACAATTGACGGTCGCGCGCGGTGCAGTAGGAATTAATCGCTTTTAGTTGGTGGCTGTCGTCTGCTCGCTTGGAGAATCAGTTCCGTGCGAAATCTCGGAAACCTGTCGCGGCCGCCAGATGGCGGCGTGGGTGATTTCGGCCACGCTTCTTTCACCGTCGGCGACGACGATCGCGTCGAATTCAACGATCGCGTGACCCTTGGAAACCGCGTTCGACGTGATCCTGGAACGCAGCGTCAGTTGTTGGCCGACGTGCACCGCGGCGTAATTGCGCAGCTTGCTGCCAACGTGAATCCAAGGGCCGAGGACGACATTCTGTACCAGCGCCATATTGGCGAGCCGCAGGATCTGCCCGGGATGGACCAGTCCCCCGGTGCGATAGATCGGCTCGGTTTCGCGGATGTCCTCGAGATAGCTGGCAAGCATCGCGCGGTCGATTGTCACAGGCGTAATGCCGAGCGCGCCGCCCGGCTTAAGCGACGCCTCGGTTGCCTCTGGCCGCTCTGAAGGCGGTGTGGCTACCGGCAGCGCGTCGATTGCGGGCGGGGGCCGCCGGTCCGCCGGGATGAAAGCGCGCCCCGCCGCGCACCGATCCTGGCCGCTGATCACGGAGAGGTCTAGCGCGTCACCATCCTCGGTCGCCGTCACGCGCGCGACCGCGCCGTCGTAAACCGGTTTCAGGAAACGGCACTCCGCTTGCCCACGCTCGAGCCAGCTCCGGCCCCAGCGCGCCACCGGCATGTGCGCCATGTAGGCGAACACCTCGACTCCGGGAACGAGCCCGCCGCGGAACCCGAACCGCCGCGCCATCGCGTCGTCATGAATCTTGTTCTCTGAAGCCGTCGCCGTATTGAAGGCATTCACCTCGTACGCGGCGATCGCTGCGCTCATGGATCAATCCGCGTCCGCTACGCCGCCGCCGGCGCGCTGCGCAGGATTTCCGCAAATTGCGGATAAGTTTCCGCGAGTTCCTGCGTGACGCGGCCGCGCAGGATGGCGAGGGATTCCGTGTCGGGCGCTTGAGTTTGTGGTGGCTCGGCGGGCGCGTCGTAATCGAAGCCGGTGTTGGCCCGCACCTCGGCCGCGGTCGCGCCGCGGTGGACGCTGCGTAAGGCAAAGCGCTTCCGCGCCGGGTTGAAGGAAAACAGCGCCATGCCGGTCAATAGCGCATAAGGTCCGCCGCTGCGCGCGACACCCTCGCTCGTTCCCGGCGCGCTGACATAGTCGACCTTGTCGACCAACACGCGGGGCGAATGCTCCTCGCGGAACAGGATCACGCGCGGCACCAGGAAATAGAGAAAAGCCGAGCCGAAACAGCCGGGCCAGCGCACGTCGGTGCGCGGATAATCGCCGGTGCCGACCAGATTGATGTTGGCCTGACCGTCGATCTGTCCGCCGCCGAGAAAGAAGGCGTCGATGCGCCCCTGCGCCGCGCAGTCGAACACTTCGACGCCGCCGTTGGTAAAGAAATTGTGGGCCTGCGAGCCGAGGATCGAAATGCGCACGGGCTCGCGTTCATTCAATTCGTTGCGGGCGCGCAGCAGCATCGCGCCGGCGGCGGGAATGGGCGAGGAGGCGCCGACCGCGACATGACGAACGCCGTCGAGAAGATCGGCGATGGTCGCGATCAGCAGCTCGCGCTGGGAATAGTCCGGCGTTGTCCGGTGCGGCGCGCTCATGCCGCCTCGGCCAGCCGGCGCGTGAAGCCGTCCATGTAGGCCGCGAAGCCCTCGGGCGTCCGCGCCATGGCGGCGTAGCGGGCGATCTCGGCGGTATCGGCGGCATATTCGCCCCACAAGCCGATCGGCCAGGCGCCGCGCGGAGCGACCGCGATTCTGTCGATGTAGAGCGCCGGCAAGACGCCGGCTGCCGAATCCTCGTCGTGCAGCAGCGAGGTCTCGGAAATCCGCTCGACCGTGACCAGCGTCGCCTTCGACGCATAGGCCATGGTCGCCAGCTCACGGCGGCGGCCGATGCGCACGTTGCCATAACGGTCGGCTTCTGGCGCGTGGAACAGCGCAATGTCGGGATGGATCGCCGGCACGACGACAATCGGATCGTTCTCGGCGAACGGATTGGCGATGATTTTCCAGTCGGTCCGCGTCTTCAACAGATCGCTGCCGACGATGCCGCGAATCGGCAGAAAGGGCACGCCCTTCTGTGCGGCGATCAGGCCGGAATGCACAGCCGGGCAGGTCGCGTCCATGAGGCGGAAGGCGCCGGCACGCACGCCGTCGAGGAACCGCGGCGCGCCGCCGGCTTCGCCGAGCGTCACGGCGCTGGTCTCGAGCACGCCGACGAGGCCTTCGCCGATCAGCATGTCGCCTTGCATGCCGGTGATTGGCACGCAGACGAGATGCAGGTTTTCGGGGCGGTGGGCGATGATGGCGGCGGTGGCCGCCATGGCGACACCGCAATAGTCGGCGGGTACCGCCACCCGCATCCCGGAACGTACCTGTGCGGCTAGCTCGTTGAGTGCGACGATCTCGGCCATGGTCTTCTTCCCTGCGCGTTCACTTCCCTGCGCGGCGCGGCAGAGACGGCCGGCGCTTCTTTGTCCAAACATGACGGGCACCTGCAACCGATGCAAGAGCCCCTCCGATTTGATCTATCGCAAGGATTTGCACTGCAAATGGGCAGATTATGCTTTTTTTTTGTAAGCGAGAGTCCAAATGGGCCGCCGCAATCTTATCAATGGGAGGGTCGCCGCAAGACATCAACCGATGCGGCAAATCATCGATATCTTGCGCGACGAGCACCGCAACATCGAAAAATTGCTGCTGGTTCTCGATCGCGAGTTGTCGGTGTTTAATCGCGCCGAACGACCGGATTATCACGTCGTGCAGTCGGTCATCGAGTACTTTCAGGACTATCCGGATAGCTGCCACCATCCCAAGGAGGACATGATCTTCGCCAAACTGAAGGCGCGCGATCCGGTCACGGCGGCAAGCATCGGCGATCTTGAAGCCGAGCATGGCAAGGGCTCCAAGCGCCTGGCGCGGGTGGCGCGGACGGTCGAGGGTGTGCTGGCCGACCGGGAAATTCTGCGGGATACCGTCGATGCGATCATCCGCGACTTCATCGACCATGAGCGCCGGCACATGGCGATGGAAGAACGCGTGCTGTTTCCGGCTGCGATGAGGGTTCTGCTGCCGCAGGACTGGGCCGAGATTCGCGCGAAACTAGCCGCCAGGAAGGATCCTTTAGACACCGCGCTGGAGGCCAAATATCGCGCGCTACGACACCTCATCTTGCAATGGGAACAAGAGGCGGAATCGGAACGAACGCAGCGGGCCGCCGGCTCGGCTGCAGCACATTAGCGCCATCAGCAGCATCATCGGCTGCAGTTTGCCAGCGCGCTTCTTCAATTTGACGCCGGACCGCTGTTCTATCGCTCGCCGACAGGATGGCGAACATGCATGTTCGCGCCATAAAGCGCGTGCTTGCGGCCCCATAACTTAACACCCTCAAACTAAAGGCTAATTAAAATTTCGCGGCCGTCCTTGCGCTATGTCAAGGCGGCGAGGGAACCGATCACCGAATGTCCGCCCGCTGAATCTTCTCACCACGTTGGCGGGTGAAATCGATGGTCGACGCAAGTCTGGTCAATGCGAGTCTTGGGGCCGGGTTCAAAATCTTGGCCCGCGAAGATTTTTCCGACGTGACCTATTCCTTGGTCATCCATCACCCGTTGATGGCCAAGGCCGCGCGGCCGGGTCAATTCGTCATTGTCATGTCGCATGAGTCCGGTGAGCGGATTCCACTGACTATCGCCGATTTCGACCGTGCAGCGGGGACGGTGACGCTGGTCGTGCAGGCGGTCGGCAAGTCGACCAAAGAGATGCAGCAGCTGTGTCAGGTCGGGACCTCGCTCTATGGGATGGTTGGGCCCATGGGGGTACCGAGCCCGCTCGCGGGAAAGAAAAAGGTCGTCTGCGTCGGCGGCGGTCTGGGCGTTGCGCCCATCTTCCCGCAAGCTCGCGGATTTAAGGAGAACGGCGCCTATGTGATCGGCGTGCTTGGATTTCGCACCAAAAAGCTGCTGTTCTGGGTGGATAAATTCAAATCCTGCTGCGACGAATTGATTCTGTGCACCGATGACGGATCGGCCGGAATGAAAGGCTTCGTCAGCGACGGCATCAAAGTCGCCATCGCCGGGCATCGCGACATCGATGAGGTGATCGCCATCGGGCCGCCCATCATGATGAAGGCTTGTGCCGAGACGACGCGCCCGCACGGCATCAAGACCATCGTCAGCCTCAACCCCATCATGGTCGATGGAACCGGGATGTGCGGCGGCTGCCGGGTCAAGATCGGCAATGAAGTCAAGTTTGCCTGCGTCGATGGTCCGGATTTCGACGGCCACAAGGTCGATTTCAACGACCTGATGATGCGGCTTCGCCGTTACGCCGCAGAGGAAAAGGCCGCCCTCGATCGTTGGTCGGAAAGCTGCCGGATGATGCAGCAGGTGCCGCCGGTCCTGCCGGCCGAGGCGGTCGAGCCGGCAATGGTGCTGCCCGATCCGTTCGAGGAAACGCTGGGGGGATAGCGTGAGCCTGCATCGCGTTTGTCAGTTCGGAGTTTGTCGGCGCAGCGTCCGCCGCTCGGCGGCCGCAAAATAGCCAGTCACACGGAATTTGCACCATGGCGAAGAAGAAAAAGACCATCCGCAGCATTCCTCAAGAGCGGACTCCCGTACGCGAACAGGATCCGCAGCTGCGGGTGAAGAATTTCGAAGAAGTCAATTGCGGCTATACGCTGGAACAGGCGCAGAACGAGGCGGAACGCTGTCTGCTGTGCCCCGACCCGGCCTGCATCGCCGGCTGTCCGGTCAATATCAATATCCCGAAATTCATCGAAGCGATCAGCGCCAAGGATTTCCGCGGCGCCTATGACGTCATCACCGCCAGCAATCTGTTGGCCGCGGTGTGCGGCCGCGTCTGTCCGCAGGAGACGCAATGCGAGGGCGTCTGCGTGGTCGGCGAGACGCTCGAACCAGTCGCCATCGGCCGTTTGGAACGCTGGGTCGGCGACTACGCCATCAAGGAGCAGTGGACCAACGTCCCGCATATCGAGCCGAGCGGCTTCAAGGTCGGGATCGTCGGCTCCGGGCCGGCCGGCATGGCCTGCGCGGCGGACCTCGCCAAGGCCGGGTGCGAGGTGACGGTGTTCGAGGCCTTCCATCAGGCCGGCGGCGTGCTCAAGTACGGCATTCCCGATTTTCGTCTGCCCAACGCGGTGGTCGATGCGGAAATCGACAATCTGCGCAAGCTCGGCGTCAAGTTCCAGTGCAATACGCTGGTCGGCCGCCTTTTCACTATCGAGCAGATGCGCGACGAGCTCGGCTTCGATGCCGTTTTCATCGGCACCGGTGCCGGCTATCCGTCGATGCTCGGCATTCCCGGCGATTCGCTCAACGGCGTGCTGTCCGCCAATGAGCTATTGACCCGCTGCAATCTGATGCGGGCGAAGGAATTCCCGAATTACGATACGCCGCTGCCGCTCGGCCGGCGCGTCGCCGTGATCGGTGCCGGCAACACCGCCATGGACGCCATGCGCGTCTGCCTGCGGCTCGGCGCCGAAAAAGTGTACTGCATCTATCGGCGGTCGCGGGCGGAATGCCCGGCGCGGGCGGAAGAGGTTCACCACGCCGAGGAAGAGGGCATTGAATTCCACTGGCTGACAAACCCGGTGGAAGTCCTCGCCGACGACAAAGGCGATGTCCGCGCCATGCGCTGCATCCGCATGGAACTCGGCGAGCCCGACGATTCCGGGCGGCGGCGGCCGATCCCGGTGGCCGGCAGCGAGTTCGAGTTCGAGACCGATCAGGTGGTGTTCGCGATCGGCACCAACGCCAACCCCATCATCGGGCAAACCTCGCACCTTCGTCTCAACAAGCGCGGCTATATCGAGACTGACGAGACACTGGCGACCTCGATGGCCGGCGTGTTTGCCGGCGGCGACATCGTCACCGGCGCCGCCACCGTGATTGAGGCGATGGGCGCCGGCCGCAAGGCCGCGCGCAGCATCAAGAACTATTTGAGAATTCGTGATTCCGGCGTCGACGACTTCAACAAAGCCGACCTCGACATGTTCTTCGGGATCGATCTCCGGGAGCGCAACTACGCGCGGATTCGCGCCGCATAAGGTAGCAAGATGAACGACACCACTGCCGCAATCGCCGTCAAGCCGCGCCCGCGCGCGGTCAAGCCCGCGCAGCCCGCTGCGGGCAGCAAGACCGTCGTGACATTAAGCGAGCATATCGTCGAGATCGTCAGCGACTCGGGCGAGGGCGCCCAGCGCTGCGGACAGTCCTTCGGCGCAATCGCCGCCCGCACGGGCAACGGGGTCTGGACCGTAGAGATCATTCCCGCGGAAATCCGGCCGCCCGCGCGCAGCGTCGCCGGCGGCAGCGGTAACCGCATTCGCGTGGGCTCGGGCCGGGTCACCAACGGCGGCAACGAAACCGATCTGGTGGTCGCCTTCAACGAGCAGGTGCTGCTCGGCCGCGTCCGCAGCGGCGAGCTCAAACCCGGCTGCTTTATTCTGCTGGAAAGCATGTGGCGCGACAGTAAGGACGCCGCCATCGCCGTCTCCTACACCGAGACCTACAACGAGCTCGTGGCGGCGGGATTCAAGGTCTACGAAATTCCGATGGAGCGCGAGTGCCGCAAGATCGTCGCCGACGCGCGGCGCGGCAAGAACATGTTTGCGCTGGGCATGCTGTGCAACATCTACAGCTTCGACCTGCAGCTCGCCCGCGAACAAATCGCCCGGACATTCGGCAAGAAGGACGCCAGCGTCATTCAGACGAACGTCAAGCTGTTGAACGCCGGCTATGACTGGGCCGAGACCAATCTCGAATTGAAATACCGCATTCCGGCGACGCGCAGCACCGAACCGCAAATCGTCATCGACGGCAACACCGCGCTGGCGCTCGGCGTGCTGGCTTCCGGCATGGAAATCTGCGCCATGTACCCGATCACGCCGGCGACCTCGGTATCGCATTATTTGAGCAGCGTGTTCGAGAACGTCGGCGGCATCGTGCATCAGGCCGAGGACGAGATCGCCGCCTGCACCTTCGCGATCGGCGCCTCCTATGCCGGCAAATGCGCCGTCACCGTCACCTCCGGACCCGGCTATTCGCTCAAGCAGGAAGGCATCGGGCTGGCGGTGATGGGGGAGATTCCGCTGGTCGTCATCAACGTCCAGCGCGGCGGCCCCAGCACCGGGCAGCCGACCAAGGTCGAGCAGGGCGATCTGATGACGTCGATCTTCGGCAGTCACGGCGATGCGCCCAAGGTGGTGATCGCGCCGGGCACGATCGAAGAATGCTTCTACTCGGTCATCACCGCCCGCAAGATCGCCGAAACCTTCAACATGGTCGTGGTCATCCTCTCCGATGCCAGTCTGGCCACGTCGCAGCAGCCGTTTCCGCGGCCGCAATTCAGCGAGGCCTGGCTGGCGCCGCCGGTCGATCAGAGCGAAGTGCCGGAAGGACTCAAGCCCTATGATTGGAATCCCACCACCGGCCTGGCGCGCCGCTTCATCCCGGGTCAGCCCGGCGGCATGCACACCTTGACCGGCCTTGCTCATGATCGCCTCAGTCACGTCGCCTACGATGCGGAAAGCAACGAATCGAGCATTCGCGCGCGCAGTCTCAAGCTCGCGGCGCTGCAGAAAACCCTGAAAACACCGACGGTATTCGGCGATCCGAGCGGCGATCTCCTGGTGATCGGCTGGGGCAGCACCAAGGGTGCGATCGAGGAGGCCGTGGCCGCCGCGCGCGCCGACGGCCGCAAGGTGTCGTCACTGCATCTGACGTTCCTGCAGCCGATGGCGCCGGGTCTCGACAAGATCATGAAGCGGTTCAAGAAAGTCATCACCATCGAAGGCAATTGGAGCGATGACCCGAACGACACGATCATCGACCAGAGCAATCGCCGCTACTCGGCGCTGGCGACGCTGCTGCGCTCGCGTTACCTGATCGACGTCGATTGCTGGAGCGAGGTGCGTGGTCAGCCGATCAAACCGAGCTCGATCCGGCACGTCATCCTCAAAAAGCTGAAGCAAGGATAAGGCGCGACCATGACGATTCACGCGAGCGAATGTCTGCTGCGGATGCACGACCAGCATTACGAGCTGGAAGATTATCAGAGCGGCGTGCCGCGCTGGTGTACCGGATGCGGCGACAACGCCATTCTCGCGGCGGTGCAGCGGCTGTGCCGCGACGAGGATCTGCGGCCCGAGAAGACCGTGTTCGTCTCCGGCATCGGCTGCTCCAGCCGCTTTCCGCATTACATGAAGACCTACGGCTTTCACGGCATTCATGGCCGCGCGCTGCCGGTCGCCGAAGGCATCAGGATGGCGCGGCCGGATCTCCACGTTTTCGTCAATACCGGCGATGGCGACTGCTGCAGCATCGGCGCGGCGCATTGGATCCACGCCATCCGCTACAACATGAACATGACCGTGATGCTGCACGACAATCAGATCTACGGTTTGACCAAGAAGCAGGCCTCGCCGACATCGCCGCGCGGCACCAAGAGCAACACCACGCCGCGCGGCAGCTATCTCGACGCGCTGCAGCCCCTGACCGTGACGCTCGGCGTGCAGAACGTTTCTTTCGTCGCCCAGGCGGTCGATTGGATTCCGGAAGTGCTCTACGACATCATTGCGGCGGCGTACCGGCACAAAGGCTTCTCCTTCATTCGCATCCTGCAGCGCTGCCCGGAATGGCTGCCGTCCCTGTTCGAGCCGTGGATGCAGGATCCGCTTAAGACCTTGCTGCTGACGCACGAGAACGGTCTGCAACTCAGCCCGGGCGTGTCCAAGGTCTACAAAAATCAGGAACGGCACGATCCTTCCAATATCAATCGCGCGCGCGAGATCGCTTCCAGCCAGGATCCGATCCCGGTCGGCATCCTGTACCGCAATCCGGAGATCCCCTGTTACGAAGAGCTGCGCAATGCCGGACAGCAGCGTTCATCGCGCTACATCAAGGCCGGCCTGGAAGCGGAATTCGACAAGTTCACCATCTGGCCGCAAGCCGCCGATCCCGAGGCGCGGCCGAGCGCGTGAGGACGCGGGTGAGTTCAAGCGAAAACGGTCAAGGCAAATCGGACATGCAAGCAGAACTTCAGGCGCTCATCGCCTTTCACCTCACCGGCCGAATCTCAGGCGGCGCGTTCGACGCGCTCGCCAAGAGCGATCTGCAACCCGCCATGCTCGCCGGCTATCGCGATCTCACGGCGCTGCGCTATGATTTCCCGCTCGTGCTGGTCCGCGGCGGCAGCAAGCCGGTGCAATCGCTTTCCGGATTGGTCGATGGCGCGCTCAACGACATCGCGGATGGCGACCCAGAAAGGCTGCGGAAGCACGCCTACCGGCTCGAGCGGGAAATCCGGATCCTGGTCGCCGAAGGCGCCGCGGGCTCGCTGTCGAAGATGTGGGACCTCGCGGCCGCCGCCATTGGCGCGAAAAGCGACGATCTCTTGCACGACAGCCTGCGCCGCCTGCGTGCTGCGGTGAAGGTCGACGGCGATGTCGTCGGCTACGACAAGGTGATGCCGTTTCGTTTGTTCCAGCACGCTTGGCAGAGCTTGCAGGATCGCAAGACGCAGAGTTTCCGGGCCGATATCAATAAACTGATCGGGAAACTGTCCGACGTCCTGAGTGCGGACTTCGTCCGCTCGAAAGAAGGGTTGAGCGCGGACCGGCTACGCGCCACGGTCGGCGCGGCGCATCGCGACGCCTTCGATTTCGACGCGATGTCGCGCTTGCTGGTCGAAAGCTCGGCCAATGTGCCGATCGCGGAGAGCCGCCGCCGGCGGGTCCGCGGCTTGCTGTCTGTGCTTCGCGCACAGCGCTTTTTTGCGCCCGCCGAAAGCGACAAAGGGGTCGATGTCGGCGAGCCGTATTCATTCGTGTTCGAAAGATGCGCCGACGCGGTCGCCGCCTACCGCGAACGGTTGCCGCGGATGATCGAGCTGGCCAAGGCGATCGCCATCGCCAAGCTCGAAACCGAAGGGGAATACAGCGAAGGACGTCACGACGCCTTCTTCGCGGAGTTCGGCGACAACGGTCTCGATCCCGTCGACCTCGCCTTGTTCCCGGACTATCTGATTTGTCTCCGCGCCTCCGACCTCAGCTCGGCAGAGAGCGATCTGCTGTTGCACGCGTTCGTCGCCGGCATGCCGGCAAAGGTCGTGCTGCAGACCGACGACATCGTCGAGCCATCGCCGATCGAAGAAGAGTACCTGATTTCAGGCCTGCGCAACAAGCAACTCGCCAGCACGGCGATGGGTTTTGCAACGTACTACGTCTTGCAGGCGAGCGGCTCTAGTCTGTTCCGGTTCCGCGAGCAGATTCTCCGCGGGCTGGCCTATGACGGGCCGGCATTGTTCAGCGTATTTTCCGGCGCCGGCACCAGCGGCATTGCGCCTTACCTGACCGCCGCCGCCGCCGCCGAATCGCGGGCTTTTCCGGCGTTCGTCTACGATCCCTCGGCCGGCCCGGATTGGGCTTCGCGGTTCTCGCTCTCCGCCAATTCGCAGATCGATCTCGATTGGCCGGTGCAGCAGCTCGACTACGAGGACGCCGAGCAGCAGCGCGTATCGGAAAGCCTCGCCTTCACGCTGGTCGACTTCGCCGCCTGCGATCCGCGCTGCGCCAAGCATTTTGCCAAGGTGCCGCGGGGGAAATGGGGCGCCGATCTGTTGCCGGTAGCGGAATTTCTGGCGCGCCAACCGCAGGACTTGACCGATAAGGTGCCGTGCCTGTTGATGGTCGACCGCGACAATCACCTGCAGAAAGTCATCGTCGACGACAAGCTGGTGCAGGCCGCGCGCCGCTGCGTTGAAGCCTGGCGTAGCCTGCAGGAGCTTGGCGGCGTGCACAACTCGCATGCGGCCAGACTGCTCGAACAGGAACGGAAAATCTGGGCGGAGCAAGCACGGCCGGCGGCGGTCGCCGCGGCAGCCCCGCCCGCAGCTGCGAGCCCGGCTGCCGCTGTGGCGCCTGCCGTTGCGGCTCCCGAATCCGCTCCGGCGGCGGCCGAACGGCCGTCGGACGATCCCTATATCGAGACGCCCCGCTGCACCAGTTGCAATGAGTGCACGCAGATCAACGATAAGATGTTTGCCTACGACGCCAACAAGCAGGCCTATATCGCGAATCCGGATGCGGGAACCTATCGGCAGTTGGTGGAAGCGGCGGAGAGCTGCCAAGTCTCCATCATCCATCCGGGCAAGCCGAGAAATCCCGACGAACCGGGGCTCGACGAACTTAAAGCGCGGGCGGAGCCGTTCTTATAAGAATGCCGCTGCCCAGCCATGCGATCGAGGTAGCACTGCGTTGCGGCAAACGGGCCGCGAGGCCGGCGTCCTTTTGATCTTTATCAAGGAAGCCTCGAAGTAACACATTCATAAAGCATCTGCCGCCGTCTCGATCCCTGAATCCTCGTGGGGGCTCGCGGTGCGGGGAGACGGCGTAGATCGCACCGTTTGGGCTGCCACACCAGCGAGGATGCGATCATGGACGCGAAGACAGACGCCGGCGTCAAGGCCGGCAAGCTCATACTCGGCGACAAGAATTGGTCGTTTCCGCTTTACAACGGAACGATCGGCCCGCAAGTTTTGGACGTCAGCAAGCTTTACAACGAGGCCGGTATCTTCACCTACGATCCGGGCTTCACCTCGACCGGTAGCTGCGAATCCAAGATCACCTATATCGACGGCGACGAAGGTGTCCTGCTCTATCGCGGCTATCCGATCGAAGACCTAGCCGAGCAGGGTGACTTCCTCGAGACTTGCTATCTGCTGCTCTACGGCGAGCTGCCGACCGCGGCCCAGAAGCAGAGCTTCGACCGCGAAGTGGTCAGCCACACGATGATCCATGAGCAGATGAGCCGCTTCTTTCAGGGCTTCCGCCGCGACGCTCATCCGATGGCGGTGTTGGTCGGCAGCGTCGGCGCCTTGTCGGCGTTTTATCACGATTTGACGGACATCCGCGATCCGGTCCAGCGGATGATGACCTCGGTCCGCATCATCGCCAAGATGCCGACGCTCGCGGCGATGGCCTACAAATATTCGATTGGCCAGCCGTTCGTGTATCCGAAGAACGATCTGAGTTACGCGGCGAACTTCCTGCGCATGTGCTTTGCGGTGCCGTGCGAGGACTATGTCAGCAATCCGGTGGTCGCCCGCGCCGTGGACCGCATCTTCACCCTGCACGCCGATCACGAGCAGAACGCCTCGACCTCGACGGTGCGGCTCGCCGGCTCGACCGGCGCCAATCCGTTCGCCTGCATCGCCGCCGGCATCGCCTGCCTGTGGGGTCCCGCTCATGGCGGCGCCAACGAGGCCGCGCTGAAAATGCTCGGCCAGATCGGCTCCGTCGACCGCATCCCCGAATATGTCAAGCGCGCCAAGGATCCTAAGGATTCCTTCCGGCTGATGGGGTTTGGCCATCGCGTCTACAAACACTACGATCCGCGCGCGAAAATCATGCAGAAGACCTGCCACGAAGTTCTGCATGAGCTCGGCGTCAACGATCCGCTGTTCGACGTCGCCATGGAGCTCGAGCGCATCGCGCTGCATGACGAGTATTTCATCGAGAAGAAGCTCTATCCCAACGTCGACTTCTATTCCGGCATCACGCTGCGGGCCATGGGCTTCCCCACCACCATGTTCACGGCGCTGTTTGCGCTCGCGCGCACGGTCGGCTGGATCGCGCAGTGGAAGGAAATGATCGAGGATCCGCACCAGAAAATCGGCCGGCCGCGCCAGCTCTATACCGGCTCGCCGCGCCGCGACTATCGGCCGATCTCACGGCGGAACTAGAGCATGATCCGGAAAAGGCTACCCCCGGACGCAATCCGGGGGTGGCAGCCGGTTTTCCGAAAAGATCATGCTCCATCGGGATATTAGCGAGCGATAGCGTCATCACAAGCTGCGTGGAGCGCCGGGTTGCGTTGAAGCCGCCTGCTGTGGAACCATCAGGGCCACAATAAAGCGGGAGGAAAGCGATGACGCAACCGCGGCTGAAGCATTTCGGCTGGGGCCGGGAAGGCGAGGGGTTGACGCCGGCCGAACTGACTTTCGTGCTCGGCCGCATCGAGCAGCGGTTCGGTCCGCCGGCCGGTAGTGAAGTCAAACCGCCGCGGCTGGAGGATATCAAGCTCGAACCGCCCCGGCTCGAGCCGCCCGCTTCGCTGCCGTTCTGCTCGACCGCGCTTTACGACCGCGCGGCACACGCCCACGGCAAATCTTTCCCCGAATACGTCCGCGGGCTGCTCGGCGACTACCACAGCGCGCCGGACGTGGTCGCTTATCCGCGCACTGAACAGGAAGTCGCGGCGATGCTCGACTGGGCGGGCGGCGCGCAGGCGAGCGTGACGCCGTTCGGCGGCGGCTCGAGCGTGGTCGGCGGAGTTGAACCGCGCCGCGATGCGGGCCGGTACAAGGCGGCGGTGACGGTCGACCTGCGCGAGCTTGGCCGCGTGCTCGAAGTCGACAAGACCTCGCGCGCCGCGCGCATCGAGGGTGGTGCGTTCGGCCCGGCGCTGGAGGCGCAGCTCAAGCCGCACGGGCTGACGCTCCGTCATTTCCCGCAAAGTTTCGAGTGCTCGACGCTCGGCGGCTGGATCGCGACCCGCTCGGGCGGTCATTTCGCCTCGCTCTATACCCACATCGACGATCTCGTGGAATCGCTGCGCGTCGTCACCCCGAAGGGTGTGATGGAGACGCGGCGGCTGCCCGGCTCGGGCGCCGGTCCAAGTCCGGACCGGCTGCTGATCGGCTCCGAAGGCATCCTTGGCATCATCACGCAAGCCTGGATGCGGTTGCAGGATCGTCCCAAATTTCGCGCCGGCGGCGCCATGCGGTTTGCGGACTTCTTCACCGCGGCCAAGGCGTTGCGGGCGATCTCTCAGGCCGGACTCTATCCGGCGAACTGCCGCATTCTCGACCCGCAGGAAGCTTTCAACACCGGCGCCGCCGACGGCAGCGTGGCGATCATGGTGCTCGCCTTCGAGTCCGGCGATCATCCGGTCGAGGCGTGGATGGCGCGGGCGCGCGAATGCTGCGCCGATCACGGCGGCAAACCGGACCGCGCCGATAGCGCGGACGCGCACCGCGACGGTGCCGCCGGCGCCTGGCGCAACGCCTTCATCCGCATGCCCTATGCGCGCGAGCGCATCATCGAGCGCGGCATCATCAACGACACGTTCGAGACCGCAATCACCTGGGACCGGTTCGAGTCGTTCCACGACAAGGTCAAGGCCGCGACCGAGCGCGCCATCGTGGAAGCGACCGGGCAAGCCGGCTCGGTGACCTGCCGCTGCACGCACGTCTATCCGGACGGGCCGGCGCCGTATTTCACCTTCAGCGCCGCCGGGCGGCATGGCGAATTGAGCGCGCAGTGGCACACTATCAAGTCGGCGGGCCTCGATGCCGTGATCGCCAACGGCGGCACCGTCACCCATCATCATGCGGTCGGGCGCGACCATCGGCCGTGGTACGATCGCCAGCGCCCGCCCTTGTTCGCCGCGGCGCTGAAGGCGGCCAAGGCGACCTTGGATCCGCAGGCCTTGCTCAATCCGGGCGTGCTGATCGATCCATAGCCGACGGATTTTGAAGGTGCGAACATTCCATTTAATCCGCCGATATCGCCTATCATTACCGTCACGGTGAAATAACCGCGGGGTCATCCGGTGATTTCCTGGGCGAAACTTGGGCGTGCTGGCAGGCGATCGAGTTCAAGTCATTGATCTCATGGTGGGCGCTGCAGGGATTGAACCTACGCGTGTGCGCCCCGCAAAAAATCCAACACGGCTTTGTTGAAGATCCCGGGCTGATCAATATTGGACGCGTGGCCGGCGCCGGGAATGACCATCTTTTGAGCACCTGGAATACGCTTGGCCATATAGTCGGCAGCGTTGAGGAACGGCGCGTCGTTTGCGCCGACGATCACCAGCGACGGCACCGCGATTCCAGGCAGAGAATTGATCACATTCGCATTCCTTTGAGTGAGCATGCCGCGGGCGGCGTTGACGAGGCCGCGAGATGAGCGATGCTCGCTCGTCGCTCTTTCCGGCGAGGTCGATTGCAAAAGCGCAAGGCCCTCGGTTTCCAACTTGGATGCTGTCCCCAGCGCGTTCTTGTTCCAAGCCTCTCTTGCTTCGTCGTTCCTGAACCCGGGTCCGGTATCGATGATGAGGAGCGCTGTGACCCGATCCGGATAGGCTGAGTAGAAGGCCAGAGACATGTAGCCTCCGAGCGATAATCCTCCCACGATCGCTTTCTTGGTGCCGACTGCATCCAAGAGAGCAGCTATATCTTCAACCGTTGCCTTCTCACTATATTCGCTCGGGTCATCCGGGTAGTCGGAGCGACCGTGTCCGCGCATGTCCCATAAAACGAGCCGATGATCTCTGCTAAGCACGTCAATCTGACCGCGCCACATCTGGCTCGTAGCTGAAAATCCGTGCGTTAAGACGATGAAGGAACCCATGTCTCCATGGATTTCATAATGGAGCTTGACAGAACCTCTCTCGAGAAAAGCCATGTCTCGCGGCGATGTAGGTCTTGCCGGTGCCCGGCGGCCCCTGAAATGAAGAGATAGCTGTGGTCGTCTCAGGCGCCAAGCGGCGCCATTACTTCGCTCAAGTTAGAATACGCCTGGCGGCAACGACGCGACGAGGCGTGCTCCTCGTCATCGCCCCTTTTTTGCCGGCCTTCTGACGGTGCGTCGGCGCTGAGCTCGCTTTCGTGCAGATGGTTCGAGCTTTCCGTTCGTTCCAGCCTTGGCGCCGCCCGCTTTGTGCGCAGAGGCCTGTCGATTCGAGCGCGGCGCGCCTTCTCGCCAAGGATCAGGGTAGATCAGACTGCGCAGCCCGCTGCGATCGAAATGGGCCCATCTGCCCTCGGGCTGTGCCAATCGGTCCGCAATGACGTAGACGGCGGCGGGGTTGTGCCCGAGGCCGCAATGGCTCGCCCACACTTCGACGCTCTCCGTGTGGGCGCGCTTTTCCTCGACGCTGGATTGCCATGCGACGATGCCGTCGCTGCGGCTGAAGATCGAGGTCGTTGGCACCGGCGGCGGAACGTGCAATTCCAAGCCGCTGCAGGCGTTTTCAATCGAATGTCCGGCGAGGAGCTCGTAGAATCGCTGGGCATGGGTTGCCTTCGGGTTCTTGAACGGGCTTCCCAGCGTGATGACCACGCGGACGTCGTCGGGCGCGTTTTTGGCGATCTCTCGCGCGAACACGCCGCCGAGGCTCCAGCCGATGAGGCTTACCTTGCGGCCGTGGCGCCGGCCGATGTGTCGCAAGCGTTGCAACTTACGCTCGGCCAGCCCGTGCCGGACGCCCAAATTGCGGCCCAGGTCCCAACCGTACGCTGCGTAGCCCCGGTCGCGCAGAAAGGCGCGCAAGGGTGCCGTTGATAGGTCGCTGGCTCCAAGCCCCGGGAGCACCATGACCGGGTGCCCGTCGCCGGCGGGTAACCTCCGCAGCCACGGCAGCGCTCCGATGAATGCGCCGAACTCATAGATCGCCCGTGCTTCCGCCAGCAGCAGCGCACGCGAAGGCGGCTCGATCTCGTGCGTCTGCATGGTCTCCCGGCCCCGCCCGCTCGATTCGCAAAAGAATACCCCGTCCGCGCCCGAATTTGAACAAGCGCATCGTGCCGGGCCACGACCCCCATTCGGGCAAGCGCGGCCTCGAAAGACGCGTTCGGAGGTGATCGCCCCTCAGATGTAATTCGGCCGCGGGAATGCAAGGTGGTCCGATCACACCCATTCCCGTTGCCGTTGACTCAAATCAATGTTCTTACGCTTGTTCCCGCTAGTCTTCTCAAGGCCCTTTCCTTGTACAGCGTGGCTGTTGCGGCGCGCTCAGGCGGGAGCGATGCCATGCAATCGAACAGCCGGCAAGACGCTCAGGCCGAACACAAGCATCACGGTTGCGTCCTCGTCAGCGGCGCGTCGGCGGGAATCGGCGCTGAACTTGCCAGGGCCTTTGCCGCCAAGGGCTACGACTTGGTCCTGGTGGCACGCAGCCGCGACAAACTCGGCGAGATAGCGCGGGAGATCAAGGTCGCGCACGGCGTCCGGATCACGATCCTGCCCGCCGATCTGAGCGTCCCCGGCACGCCGCAAGCCGTGTGCGACGGCCTCCGGGAAAAGGGTATCGACATCGACGTCCTGGTCAACAATGCGGGCGTGGTGTGTGAAGGCAATTTTGCTGACGTCACACTCGACGACCAGCTTCGCCTGCTGCAGATTAATATCGTAGCGCTAACTTCGCTAATACATCTCCTTCTCCCGCCGATGCTGCAGCGCCGCAGCGGGCGCATTCTCAATGTCGCGTCGACTGCGGCCTTCATGCCGATCCCGCGCGTGGCGACGTATGCCGCCGCCAAGGCTTACGTTCTGTCACTGACCGAGGCCTTGTCAGAAGAGCTGCGGGGCACCGGCGTGACGGCCACGGCGCTGTGTCCGGGCTTTACCCAGACGTCGATGCTGAGCGAGTCACGGCTCGCACGATGGGTCCCCTCCATGATGGTCATGTCCGCGGCGGCAGTAGCGAACGAAGGCTGCACCGCCTGCCTTGCTGGCGAAACGATCCGTGTCCCGGGCATCGCGAACGACATCGCGGTCCGTGGGGTTCAGTTTCTGCCGCGGTTGCTGGTGCGCGCGGTCGGTGGCTTGGTGACGGGCCGAGGAGCCTAGCATGCGTGGCCGAAACAGCCGTCCGCATCTTGACGAGAACACGCTTCACTCGACGACTTCGAGCGTGCGGGCGAACGGAATCGAGATCGAATACGCCGAGAGCGGCGCCCGGGATGCCCCCGTCATCTTACTGATCATGGGCCTCGGCATGCAGCTCATCGCCTGGCCGGACGCGTTCTGCGAGGGTTTGGCCGCGCGCGGGTTCCGCGTCGTTCGGTTCGACAACCGCGACGTCGGCGGATCGACGAAGATCACATCGACGAAGCTAGTGACGTTGGGCAGAATCGCGTTGGCCGCCGCGCTGGCGCGGGCGGTGGCAGGGCTGCCGGTCAAAGCGCCCTACACGTTGCGTGACATGGCGAATGACGCGATAGGCGTCTTGGATGCGCTGGGGATCGAGCGGGCGCATATTGTCGGCGCCTCGATGGGGGGTATGATCGCGCAGATCATTGCGGCCGAGCATCCGGACCGGGCCAAGAGCCTGGTGTCGATCATGTCTTCGAGCGGCAATCCGGATCTCCCGCACCCCGATCCGAAGGTGCTACGGGCGCTGTTGCGGCCGCGGCCGCGCAGTCGCGAGCGCGCCATCCGGCAGGCGATGGAGCTTTATCGCATGATAGGGAGCCCAGGCTTCCCGACGAGCGAAGTCGAGCTTCGCGCCAAAGTGGAGCGCAGCATGAACCGTTGCTACTATCCGGAGGGGATCACGCGACACCTCCTCGCCGTTCAGGTATCCGGCAGCCGGATTGAGATGTTAAGGGGCATTCGCTTGCCGGCGCTGGTGCTGCACGGCAGCGACGATCCGCTGATACCGGTGGAAGCCGGCAAGGATACGGCCGCCAACATTCCCGGCGCCAAGTTGCGTATCATACCTGGCATGGGGCACGACCTGGCGGGAGGACTCGTACCCATTCTGGTCGATGCGATCGCGGAGCATTGCCGCAGTGCGGACCGGTCGGCTGCCCGAGCCGCCGCCCCGTCGATCCAGAGGACGCGATGAACCGGCTCTCCGCAGTGGATGCCCTCTTCCTCTATCTGGAAACGCCCGAGACCCCGATGCATGTCGGCAGTCTGACGATTTTTGCTCCGCCGACTCCGGACGACGTCTTTCGACGCTTCCGCGATCACTCGGTGGCGCGTTTCGATCTGCTGCCATCCTACCGCCGGCGAGTGAAGACGATGCCGCTTGGCATCGATCACCCAGTATGGGTGAACGAGGATGACCTCGACCTCGATTACCACTTCGTCCGTGTGGCCCTGCCGCGGCCGGGAACCATGGAGCAACTGCGCACTCTGGTCGCGCGCTTGCACGCGATCCCGCTCGACCGCTCGCGACCGCTGTGGCAATACTACGTGATCGAGGGCCTGGGAGACGGCGGTTTCGCCGTGTACATCAAGGTCCATCACTCCGACATGGACGGAGTGGCGGGAATCGCAACGCTGCCGTTCGTCTACGATTTCGAGCAAGATCCGCCTCCGCTCAATACTCCGACGATGCGAATCGCGAAAGCGGAACGGCCCGACGTCCCCGAAATGGTGGCCACGGCGTTCGCCGACTTCCTGCGCCAGGGCCGTCGGGTGCTCACATCTTTGCCGACCGCCGTGCGCACGTTAGTGAGGATCGGACTGCACCCGGTTCGCGACATCGGCTACCTCGTCGACGCCGTCGCAGCCGCCCCGCGGACGATCTTCAACACGACGATCTCGCAACGGCGCAGCTTCGGCACGTCGTCGCTGTCGCTGGCCGAAGTCAAGGCGGTGGCCAAGGCCAGACATGCAACGATCAACGACGTCGTGCTGGCCATCTGCGCCGGCGCCCTGCGCCGTTACCTGATTGACCGTGAGGCGCTGCCCGACAAGCCGCTGATAGCCGCCGTACCGGCCTCGCTGCGCGAGCCGGGCGACAACCGCTTGGACAACCAGGTGGTGTTCACGCTGTGTAGGCTGGCAACCGACATCGCCGATCCGCTCCGGCGGTTTGCCGCCACCACGGCTGCCACGCAGGCGGCCAAGGAGGTATTCTTCGACGTCAAGGACGTATGGCCGACCGAAATATCGATATTAGGCGCGCCGGTGATCGTGGCAGGCCTCTCCTGGCTGTGGCGAATGACAGGCGCCGCCAATCTGCTGCCGCCTGTCGCGAATGTCGTCATTTCCAACGTGCCGGGTCCGCGCACGCCGATGTACGTCGCCGGCGCGCCGGCCGTGCACTATTTTCCGCTCTCGATCCCGTATCATGGCGGTGCGTTGAACGTAACGGTCGAAAGCTACGTCGATAAGCTCGAGTTCGGGCTGCTCGCGTGTCGATTGACGGTGCCGCGCGTGCAGGCGATCGCCGACTACCTGGTTGAAGAATTCGAAGTCCTGAAGCGTGCGAACGAAGCACTCAGTCGGCCGGATGCCATCGACACCATCGAAATCGCGCCATCAGTGTTGTCGGCCGGCATCAATCCGGCGCGAGCGAAACCGAGGGCCTCGGCCGCCAGGAAGCCTTCCGCGGCGAAGCCCGGCAAGACGGCAGCTAGCGTCACGCCCACAATCAAGCGAGCCGGATCGACCTCCGCCAGGCGAGCGCTCAGACGCGCCGTTTCCTCGCCAGGTCTACCCAAGACATAGAGCGCCTGCGGCAAAGCCGGAATCAGCAGGAGGCGCCTATGCTCGCGCGGTGGCGGACCGCTCGCATGCGGGCCCACCCAGGATACATGAATGAGCGCGTTTGCTCTTGGGGCGGCCTTGCGAATCATAGAGATAACAGCCTTCAATTGCGTTGCGTTGCCTTACGCATTAAAGCTGCTAGGCACGAAGATAGACGGATTGATTCTGTCAGAGGCTGTAGCGCGATCGCGCGGACTTTGGACAAGGGGAAGTCCCAATGATCAATAATGTTTCTTCGTCGGAACTTCGCGGATTCACCAAGCTGGCATTTGACGCTGGCGCGGGGCTGACCAGCCTAGTCGAATCCATGCACCACAACATTGCTCGTTCACCAGGCTTCCTTGGAAGACCGTCGCGAGAACCGGCGAGTGGCATTGCGGGACTGGTCTACCGGGGAGTCCGAAGTGCGTTCGCGCTGGCTGGCGGGGGAATTGACGCCGTTCTCTCGCAACTCGGTCCCTTGCTCGGCGAGGCAAATCCCTCGCACGGCCGCGAGGTGGTGCTCGCGGCGTTGAACGGAGTACTGGGCGACCACTTGGTTGCAACGGGCAATCCATTGGCGATTCCGATGCGCCTGCGCCACAACGGGCATTTCTTGCGTTTGGACCGAGACAGTCTTGCGGCCAGCATCTCCCGGCCGAGCGGTCGGTTGGCCGTGCTGGTGCACGGTCTTGGCCTGAACGACCGGCACTGGAACCGGAATGGCCATGACCATGGTACCGCACTCGGCCGCGACCTCGGCTACACGCCACTCTATCTCCATTACAACACAGGGTTGCATATTTCCATCAATGGCCGTGCCTTTGCGGAGCTGCTCGACGCCTTGCTCGCGCAGTGGCCGGTGCCGGTGGAGGAAGTGATCATCATTGGGCACAGCATGGGCGGGCTGGTGTCGCGGAGTGCGTACCACTACGGCTCCATTTCACGACATGACTGGCCACGGCGCCTCGACAAGCTCATCTTCCTTGGCACGCCGCATCACGGCGCACCGCTCGAACGCGGCGGCCATTGGCTCGAGCTCACCCTCGGGAAGAACCCGTACACAGTGGCGTTCACGCATCTTGGCAGGATCCGCAGCGCCGGCATCACCGACCTTCGCTACGGCAATTTGCTCGACCAGGATTGGCAGGGCCGTGATCGCTTCGAGCATGCGGACGACGCGCGGCAGGCCATGCCTCTCCCGAAGGGAGTGCAGTGCTTCGCCATCGCGGCAACGACCGGCAACAAGGTTGGCGACGTTTTTGACCGGGTCCTCGGGGACGGGATCGTGCCGCTGAGCAGCGCGCTTGGACAACATGAGCAACCGCACCTCGCTCTGTCGTTCGCAAAGTCCCGGCGATGGATCGGCTATGCGATGAGCCACCTGGAGCTGCTCGATCGGCAAGAAGTTTATGGACAGATCAGGAATTGGGTCGAAAGGTGACGCCGATTATTCACGGAGACATTGCCGCTAAATCGTAATCGCAGCTTGCGGGTAATGGCACCCGAGCCGATCGTGACTCGACACTCAAGTCAAGTCAAGTCAAGTCAAGTCAAGTCAAGTCAAGTCAAGTCACGTTGCGATCGCGGCGCCTGCCCGCGGCATCTCGCCCAAGCCCCACCGCAGCGCAGATTTCCGCAAGCTTGCTTCGGCCCGGGCCATAGCAGCCGAGCATTTCGAGACACTCTCGCCCGCGGTCAGCGCCGGCGGCGGCGGTGACGAACGTCAAGCCCGCGGGTGACGAGTTTCTTGCGAGATTTTCTTGGTTACGGCCGTGAGCTCAGCGACGCGGTGGGAGAGCGTGTCGATGTCCTTCTTGGTCGGAACGCTGAATGTGTGGAGCGCGCGGCCCACTCGATCCTCGAAAACCTTCTCCAGCTTGCCCCACGATTCCTCGGCGGCCTTGGCGGCCCGGTGCTGAGCCGATTCACCCTCCTTCACGAGCGCTTCGAAGATCTTGGTGCCTTCCTTCTGCGCCGTGGCAAAAGCCCCAAGACCCGCCAACCAGATTTGGTTTGCCGAATCACGGACTGCGGCCGCGAACTGGCCGCCGTCGCCTGCCAGCTTGTTCAACTTCTTCACCATGAAAAATCCCTCCTCTTTGTCGAAAATCAAAGCTTGAATTAAATCATAGCAGCTCACAAAGAATCCGCATTGAGATAGGTCAAATCAATCGCGCCGCTGGCCGCGCAACAGGTATTCATTGCAGCATGTCGGCTAGACACCTTTGATTTAAATCAATTGGATTGATGATTTAGATCGTAGCGTTGTTCGAAAAAATTCTCGTACGGGCGAGGTCAGCCATGTCAAACAATCTCATCGAATTCAGTCCCTCAGCATATCAGTACCCGCTTCTCATCAAGCATTTGCTGCATTATCCGCTCAGCCACTCGCCGGAGCAGGAGATCGTGTACCGCGACCTGAGGCGGCACACCTACCGGACTTTCCGTGAGCGCATTGGGCGCTTGGCGAGCGGTCTCTCGCAGATCGGCGTCAAGCAGGGTGACGTTGTCGCGGTGCTGGATTGGGACAGCGACCGCTATCATGAGTGCTATTTCGCGGTGCCCATGATGGGAGCGGTGCTGCAGACGGTCAATCTCACGCTTGCGCCCGAGCAACTCGTATTCGTGCTGAACGATGCGGGCCCATCCACGGTGCTGGTCAACGCGGACTTCCTGCCGCTTGTCGAGAAGCTCGCCGACAAGCTGCAAACGGTGCGTAAATTCGTGTTGCTGCACGACGGCAAGCAACGGCCGACCACGCGTCTGCCGATCGAATGCGAATATGAGGAATTGCTGGAATCGAGTTCGCCCTTCTTCCAATTCCCGGATTTCGACGAGAATACCCGCGCCACGACCTTCCATACGACGGGCACGACCGGCCGGCCGAAAGGGGTGTATTTCAGTCACCGTCAACTGGTGCTGCACACGCTGGCCGCGTTGGTCGAATACGGGATGACTCCAAGCCAGGGTCGGTTTCATCGCGAGGACGTCTACATGCCGATGACGCCGATGTTTCACGTCCACGCCTGGGGCTGCCCGTACACGGCCACTCTGTCCGGCGCGAAACAAGTCTATCCGGGGCGCTACGCGCCCGATGTCCTGCTGAAATTGATAGCGCAGGAGGGTGTGACGTTCACGCATTGCGTGCCGACAATACTGCAAATGCTGCTCACCGCGCCCGGCAGCAAGGATGTGGATCTATCCAAGCTGAAGATGGTGGTCGGAGGCTCCGCACTGCCACGGTCGCTAGCCAGAGCCGCGCTGGCGCGGGGTATCGATGTCTTCGCGGGCTATGGCCAATCCGAGTCGTGCCCAATGTTGACCGCTATACACCTGACCACGAAACAGCTCTCGGAAGAACCAGAGCGGCAGGTGGAGCATCGCACCAACCCCGGCCTGCCGGCACCGCTGGTGGATTTGCGCGTCGTCGATGCGGATATGGAAGACGTGCCGCGTGACGGCAAAACTCCCGGCGAGATCATCGCACGTGGCCCCTGGCTCACTATGGGTTATCTCAACAATGCCGAGGCATCGGAGCAGCTTTGGGCCGGCGGTTACCTCCACACCGGCGACGTCGCCACCTGGGATGTCAACGGATTCATCCACATAGTCGATCGGCTCAAGGACATCATCAAGAGCGGTGGAGAATGGATCTCGTCGATCGACCTAGAGGACATCATCTTGGAGAAGAAAGGCATCCTCAGGGCGGCCGTCATCGCCGTGAGAGACGCCAAATGGGGCGAACGTCCGATGGCGCTAGTCGTTTTGGACCCTGAATTCACTGGCAAGGTCGAAGAAGCTGCCATCCGCGACCACGTGAGGTCCTATGTGGACAAAGGCATCATCGCCAAGCTCGCGGTGCCTGAGCAGATTATGATCGTCAAGGAGCTACCGCTGACTACGGTTGGTAAGATCGACAAGAAAGTGCTGCGCGAAAGGTATCAGCGCCAAGAAGCGGCATGACACACCGCGGAGACCTCCGCGCACCAGCGAAACGACTGAAGTGTCTCCGACTGGGAGTTCCTCATGAACAGGCTCTCCGCATTGGACGCTTCCTTCATCTACCAGGAGACGCCCGAGACTCCGATGCATGTCGGCAGCCTGACTATTTTCGCGCCGCCGGCCAATCCGAACGACATCTTCGCGCGTTTTCGTGACCAAACCGCGGCACGGCTTGAGCTGCTCCCGTCGTACCGCCGGCGGCTGCAGATGACGCCGCTCGGCATCGATCATCCCGTGTGGGTGGACGACGACGAAGTCGACCTCGACTATCACATCCAACATGCCGCGCTGCCGAAGCCGGGCACGATAGACCAGCTGCGCGCACAGGTCGCGCGGCTGCACGCGATCCCACTCGATCTAACGCGCCCGCTGTGGCAATATCATCTGATCGAGGGCCTCGAAGACGGCGGCTTCGCCGTCTACATCAAGATTCATCATAGTGACATGGACGGGGTAGCCGGTATGGCGACCCTTGACGTGGTGTACGATTTCTCGCCCGATTCCGCGCCAGCCTATCCTGTGCGCAAGGCTATTCGATCAAGCGCACAGCCATCGGATTTCCTCGAGCTGACCACAACGGCGTTCGCCGATTTCTTACGCCAGGGGTTGCGCGCCGTGAGATCGGCGCCGAAGCTCGCGACGACGCTGGCGAAAGCGTCGCGCAATCTTGGCCGGGACGTCCGATATCTAGTCGATTATACCAGGAACACGCCGCGGACGCGCTTCAACGTGGCAGTCTCGAACCACCGCAGCTATGGCACGTCGTCGCTGCCGCTGTCCGACGTGAAGGCGGTGGCGAAGGCGAGCAAGGCAACAATCAATGACGTCGTGCTTGCGCTCTGCGCTGGCGCCCTGCGTCGTTATTTGATCGAGCACCAGTCGCTGCCGGATCTGCGGTTGAGCGCCGCCGTGCCGGCCTCCCTGCGCGCGCCCGGCGATACCCGGCTGAACAATCAGGTGGTGTTCTCGCTGTGCCGCCTCGCAACCGACGTGTCCGACCCGCTGGCGCGGCTCGCGGCAGCGCGGATCGCGGCCAGGGAGGGCAAGGATCTGTTCGCCGACGTGAAGGATCTTCTGAGCACGGACATCTCGGTGCTCGGCGCGCCGATCGTCATGACCGCGTTTTTCCGGCTGCTGCAGCGCACTTACCCAGTATGGTGCAACGTAGTGATCTCGAACTTGCCGGGACCGCGCCAGCCGATGTACTTCGCCGGTGCTGCGGCCCGGCATTATTTCCCGTTGTCGATACCGTTTCATGGCTGTGCGCTAAACATCACCGTGCAGAGCTACCTCGATTCGCTCGAGTTCGGATTGACCGTGTGCCGAGTGGCGGTGCCCGACGTGCAACTCATCGCCGATTATCTGGTCGAGGATTTCAAGGCGATGCGGCGCGCCTACGATGCGCTCAGCGGGCCCGACGCGATCGAAGTTATTGAGATAGCGGCGCCCGAGCCTACCGCGAGTCCGAAGGTGGCCAAACGCAAGCGGCGCATCGCGGCGGAGCCTGTCGCGGCGGCGAAGCCGATTGAGAAGCCCGCGCGATCCGAGAAACAGACATTGCCTCTCGCCGCTTTGGCAACAACGCAGGCCGCGGAGGAAACTCCCCCCTCCAGCTCGGCGCGCCCCGCAATGTCGGCGGCAACGCCGGCCGCGCCGAGGAAAGACGCGATCCGTGGCCGGCCTGGCAACCGGCCCTCGCCAACGCAGGCGGACGATGGGAAAACCCGGCACTGAGGTAAAGCCGCCGTCGGCAATCCTGCTCGCGCTCGAGCCTCGCGGGCTGCTGAGCTTTCCGGCTTTGCTTGCGGTCGCGCCATTCCTGGCGGCGGCGCCGCGTGGCCAGCGGCATGCCGTGATCGTCTTGCCTGGGCTCGGCGCCGACGACCGGTCGACCGTCGTGATCCGACGTTTCCTCTCCTATCTCGGCTACGACGTGCACGGCTGGAAGCGCGGCCGTAACATCCGCCCGCCGGGCGCCGATCTGCCGGCGATGGTCGCGCAGATCCTCGCACTCTACGCCGCGACCGGGTCGCCGGTCAGTCTGGTCGGCTGGAGCCGCGGCGGCATCATCGCGCGCGAGGCGGCGCGGCAGGTCCCGCACGCCGTCCGCTTGGTGATCACGCTCGGGAGCCCGTTCGCGGCGCCGCACGCGAGCAATGTCGGCTTCGTCTGGCGGCGGGCGACGGGCTTGGACTTTCCGGCGTGGACAAAGGAGCAATCGCGCCAGCTAGCGGAACCGCTGCCGGTTCCGAGCACGTCCATCTACTCACGTTCGGACGGTGTCGTCGCCTGGCGGGCCTGCCGGGAGGAGGAGGGACCGGATCGGGAGAACGTCGAGGTTCGCACCAGCCATACCGGGCTCGGCTTTCATCCGGCTGCGCTGTGGGTCATCGCCGACCGGCTGGCGCAGGCCCCCGGCACATGGAAGCCATTCCGGCCCGGCCCACTGGTTGCGCCATTCTTTCCTCGGCCGGCGAGACCATAGCGCAACAGGGACAGAGGCTGGTGGAAGCCGGAGAGCCGGCGGATTGTCGCTTGGCGAATGGTAGTTGGAAGGCGGCCATTTGGCTGCGACCCACCTGGAGCCGCTCGATCGTCAGGAAGTGTATAGGCAGATCAGGAATTGGCTCGGAAGGTGACGCCCGATAATTCGCCCTCAGACATTGGGCGCTGGTCCCTACCCGCAACCTGCGGGTGATGGCGCCCAAACCGATCATGACTTGATACCCAATCTCCGTGCAACACCGCGCCAGCCAAGGACGTTTCGCCGGCGAGCGCCACGCCCGCGCAAATCTCCGCGAACTTGTCAGCTTTGCCTTGACCATGACAGCCCAGCATTTCGAGACATTCTCTCTGCGTCGCAAGGCTGGTCCCGCCTCCAACCGTGCCGACGATGAGCGAAGTCAGCGTCACTGACCAATAATAGTCCCCGTTCTCCAATAATTGGGAATACGTAACCGCGGCCTGGGACTCGGAAATATCGGCCACGTCCTGGCCAGTCGCGATGAACATCGCGGTGAGACCATTTGGTGCATGAGAGCTGTTGTTCGCCGACCCGGCAAGAAAGGCACCTGTCGTCGAGATCTGACGCGCCTCGAACAGCTCCTTCGCATTGACGCCCATGAGATCCTTCAGAATCTCGTTCCTGATCACCGCCTCGGCGACAACTCGCCTGCCGCGAGTTAGCAGCATGTTGATCCTGGAGTGCTTTTTATCGGTATCCATGTTCCCGGACAGGACATACTGTGCGCCGCCGGGATGGTTCTTCTTGATCCACTCACAAGCCGCGAGAGTCGCTTTGCCGACCATGTTCTGCCCGGCCGCATCGCCCGTGGTATAGTTGAATCGCAGATGTCGCAGAGGTCCAATGGAGAATTGCTGGATCTTGACGAGCTTGCCAATGCGCGTCGTTGCATCCGCCTCCCGCTTGATCGCTGCAAAATTTTCATCGATCCACCGGCCGAATTCCCGGGCGCTTACGGCGTCTTTCAATATGAAGACGGGTGAACGCTGCATATATTGTTCGACGACTGTCGTCCTCACGCCGCCGCATTCCGTCAATAACCGCATTCCCCGGTTATAACTCGCAACCAGCGTTCCCTCGGTGGTCGCAAGCGGGATAAAAAAATCTCCTCGCGCATGTTCCCCGTTGATGCGAAGCGGACCGGCGACGCCGATCGGCACTTGAGCCACCCCGATGAAGTTCTCGATGTTCCCTTGCAGGATCGAAGGATCAAAGGAATATTTGGCAACGTGCGGCAGGTCCGCTCCGGTCTGCTCGCGGATGAACTCGCGCCTTATCGCCGCGTTCTTAGCGGTATAGTCGTTGATCTCGTCACGCGGAATTGCCGATCGTCTTATCGCCGGCGCGGTCTCAGACATCTTCTTCCTCCGTCGGCGGCATGACCGGTCCACGGCGAGCGGCCATGGACCGGACCGCGCAGGGGCCTAATACATCATCACTTCGCCAAATTCGCGCCATGTCTTGCCGTCGAACCGCTCCAACTGCATTTGTTTGATCGGCGAGAAGTCGGTCGGGCTCGTCATGACTCTAATCCCCGGATAGAACACGCCGATCGGCATATCGAGGTTCGCGGCCTGGCGCATGACGTTTTCGCGCGTGAGATCGTCACCGCACTGCTTGAGCACCTGGACGAGCGTTTGCGCCATGGCGTAGCCGTACAGGTAATTGCCGTCCGCCATGTTGGCTTTCGGCTGATATTTGGCCATAAAGGCGCGGAAGTCCTGGAACGCCGGGTCGTTGTCCCAGCGCGGATCGTTCTGGTCACGCAGGTAGCCGGAAGAAACGAGCCCGACCGATTTCTCGGTGCCCGCCGCCTCCAGCACCGGCCGGGCGATCGCATTGTTGGAGACGAGCTGCAGGGGGTGCCAGTTGATGTCGTAGGCCTTGCGGATCGCCTGCGCGCCGAATTTCGAGGTCGTGATGTTGATGAAAGCATCGGCGCCGGAACTCTGCAGGGTGATGATCTGCGTGTCCACGGTCGCATCGGTGACCTCGTAGGCCTGCTCCGAGACGATCATCGTCTTGGCCCGCTCGCCGAGCACCTCCTTGACGCCGGCGAGATAGTCCTTCCCGAAATCGTCGTTCTGATACAGGATGCCGATCTTCGCGTCCGGCTTGTTCTCGAGCAGGTATCGGGCGTAGATCCGCGCCTCGGTCCGGTAGCTGGGGTTCCAGCCCATCGTCCACGGGTAATGCTGCGGATCGGCGAACTTGCTATCGCCGCTCGACACGAAGAGCTGCGGCACCTTCTTCGAATTCATGTACGGCCGGATCGCCGTGTTCGAGGGCGTGCCGAGCGAGCCGAAGATAAGCAGCACCTCGTCGTGCTCGACGAGCCGGCGAGCCTGCTCGACCGCCTTGGGCGGCGAATAGCCGTCGTCCACGCTGATGAAGTTGATCTTGCGCCCGTTGATGCCGCCCTGATCGTTGATCATCTGGAAATAAGACGCTTCGGATGTGCCGATCACGGCGTAAGCGGAGGCCGGGCCGCTATAGGGCATGATGTTGCCGACCTTGATCTCGGTATCGCTTGCACCCGGATCGTATTTTTTTTGTGCCGCAGCCGGACCGACCGCCCCGAACGCCATGGTCGCCGCGGCCAGCACTGAAATTTTGAGCCAACGCAGCATGATCGCCTCCATTATTTCGGAAATTTTTGAATTCTCTTGAGTGCGGCTAGCAAAAAAGCCGTTGAACCGCATTGAGGTGGATCAATTCTGTCACTTGCGCCAGCGCCGCACCGGGCCAGCCGCGCGCCGTTTTCCGCCCGCCTCGGTCAGGCCAGCGGCCACGCTCGGCCCGCTTTGCGAATGGACGCGAGCGTCTGTCGGGCGAGGCCAGCCATTCCCGACGGCGCGACGTACATGCAGGCGATCAGCAGCAGGCCGTAGACCGCCCAGGGCGCCGCCTTCGAGACTTGGCCGGCGAAATCCGGCACGAACTCGATGAACAGCGCGCCAAAAATCACTCCCGGGATCGAACCGAGACCCCCCACCACGACCCCAAGCAAGAGGCTGATCGACAGCAAAATGTTGAAGGCGTCGGGTGAAACGAACTGGACGGCGATCGCGCCCAGCGAGCCGGCGATCCCCGTATAGAGCGCGCTCACGCCGAACATCAGCGACTTGAAAAGGCTGATGTTGACCCCCATCGCTGCGGCGGCGATTGGATGATCGCGGATCGCTATCATGGCGCGGCCAATCCGGCCGCGTAACAGGTTCCACGCGAGCACGAACATCACGATGGTGATGGCGAGCGTAAACAGATAGAGCCACTGGTCGGCGTTGACCGGCAAGCCATGTGGCGGGTCCGGCTTGATGATGACGATGCCTTGCACCCCGCCGGTCCAAGCACTGATCCCATTATGTTTGAGGATCTGCGGTGTGGCGGCCGCAAGGGCGAAAGTGGCAAGGGCGAGATAGAGGCCCTCGAGCCGCAATGCGGGCAGTCCGAACAGAAAGCCAACAATCAAGCAGGTCAGTCCCGAGATCGGGATCGTCCACCAATAATCGACGCCGAACCGAGTCATGAGAATTGCGGTAGTGTAAGCGCCGATCGCATAAAATGCGCCATGGCCCAGAGAGATCTGCCCGCTGTAGCCGGTGAGCATGTTCAGCCCAAGAATTGCAATCGCGTAAACCAAGGTGAGGGTTAGTTGAAACACCAAGTAGCCGCTCGCAACAAACGGCAGCGCAATGGCGACAACGAGCAGCAGCAAAACGCCGATGATCAGTCGGGCGTGGAACACGACCGGGCGGGTGGCCGGAATGTGCCGCATGGCGTTGCCGAATGCCATCGCTACACCCGCGTGAGCACGGTCCGGCCGAACACGCCGGACGGTTTGACAACCAGGACCAGAATGATGATCGCCAACGCCACCGTCATCTTCAGCTCTGTGCCGATCAGATAAGCGCCAAGCAAGTTCTCCACGATGCCCAGGCTGAATCCGCCCAACACTGCGCCCCAGGGATTGTCGATGCCGCCGAGGAGCGCCGCCGCAAAGGCATAGAGCAGCACGCCCGACATCATATTGGGGTCGAGGAAGATAATTGGCGCCACCATCATACCTGCGACGGCGCCAAGCGCTGCTGCAAGCCCCCAGCCGAGCGCTACCATGCGAGCGACGCGGATGCCGACCAATCGACTCGACACCGGGTTCTCGGCAGCCGCCCGCATGGTGAGACCGAGTTCCGTCCAGCGAAAAAAGGCAAACAATATCGCGAGAAGGGCGAGGGTGACGCCGATCGCGCCGACTTCGTGGGTCGAAATATAGCTGTTCGCCCAGAGCGGCTCGCTCGGAAACGGGCTGGGAAAGGTCTTGATGGTGTAGCTGAATATCCAACCGGCGATGCTGTTGAATACTAGAAGCAGGCCGATGAAGACGATGACGGAGGCGAGAATGGGAGCGTTTGCGAGCGGCCGGATGATGGCAAGCTGAATGACGGCTGCGGCCAGGAACGATACGCCGATCGTTAACAAGAATGCCGGCCAGTAGGGAAGCCCGGCATTGATCATCGACCAGGCCAAGTACGTCGAAAACATCGCCATCTCGCCCTGCGCAAAATTCACGAGCTCGGTTGCCCGGTAGATCATGACGAGAGCGAGCGCGAGGCTCGCGTAGATTCCACCGGTCGCGAGGCCGGAAAACACCTGATGCAAGAGGCCATTCATGGTTGACCCGCTTCAGTAGCCCAAATACGACCGGCGTACCGCCTCGTGCTTCCGCAGCTCCTTGCTGGGTCCGGAGAGCGCGAGGCGGCCAGTCTCGAGAAGGTAGGCGTGATCGGAGAGTCCCAGCGCAAGGTTGACGTTCTGCTCCACCAAGAGGATGCTCATGCCTTCTTCGGCATTGATGCGGCGCATGATGCGGAAAATCTCCTGCACCACGATCGGCGCGAGCCCTAACGACGGCTCATCGAGCAGCAGCAGCCGCGGCCGCGACATGAGGGCCCGCGACAGCGCCAGCATCTGTTGTTCCCCTCCCGACAATGTACCGGCCTGTTGGCGCCGTCGCTCGGCGAGGATGGGAAAATAGCCGTACAGTCGGTCGACATCGGAACGCCGCTGGCTCTTGTCACGTCTGACATGGGCGCCGAGCTGCAGATTCTCCTCGACCGTGAAGCTGAGGAAGGTCCCGCGGCCTTCGGGCACGTGAGCGATCCCCAGGCGAACGATGTCTTCGGTCGCCCTGCCGCCGATAGGGGTGCCGGCAAAGCGCACCTCACCGGAACTGCGCACCAGCCCGCAGATCGCCCGCAGCGTGGTCGTCTTTCCGGCGCCGTTCGCGCCCAGCAGTGCGGTGATGGTGCCCTCGCCGACGCTGAAGGCCAACTGGTGCAGCACCTCGGCGGAACCGTAGAAAGCTCGTAGATCGCTAGCTTCGAGCAGCGAGGTCATAACCGTCCTCCCCGAGATAGGCGCGGACGACCTCGGGCTCGTTCCTCACCTCCGCCGGGGTCCCATCGGCGATTTTCCGGCCAAAATTGAGAGCGACAACCTTGTCGCAGACACGCATCACGAGGTCCATTTGATGCTCGATCAACAGCACGGTCACGCCGAGCTGCTCGCGGACCTCGATAATTCGTCGGCGCAACTCGTCGATCTCGGCTGTGTTGAGACTCGCTGCCGGCTCGTCGAGGAGCAAGAGCTTCGGCGAGGATGCCAGAGCCCGCGCCAGTTCCACGCGTTTCTGCATGCCGCGCGGGAGATCATGGACTGAAATATCCGCGATGGTGCGCAGGTCGAGGAAATCCAAGAGCCAGCCCACGCGGTCGTGGAGCATATTCTCCTCGCTGCGCACCGCTGGCAGCCGCAGCGCATTCTCAACGAACCCCGTTCGCGTGCGGCAATGGCCGCCGAGCAGGATGTTCTGCAGCACCGACATGGTACGAAACAGCCCGAGGTCTTGAAAGGTGCGTCCGATCCCGAGTGCGGCGATGGCGTGGCGCGGCTCGCGCAGCAGCGACTTTCCCGCAAATCTGAGATCGCCGCGTCCACAAGGATGGATCCGACTGATGCAGTTGAAGAGTGTGGTCTTGCCCGAACCGTTGGGTCCGATCAGCCCGCAGATCTGCTGTTCGTCGACCGAAAAGGTCACCCCGTCGAGGGCGACGATGCCGTCGAATTGCACTGCGACATCGATGAGTTCCAGCAACGGGCGCCGGCCGGCGGAAATCTTGGGCGGCACAGCCGCGCCGGCTCCCGGATCCAGCGAGAGATCGCCGTGTAGCCACATCGTGCCACGCTCGGTGTCTGATTGACCGTCCGGCACGGCGCGGCAAGCATGCGACGCTCGGTCCATCGTCAAATTGCCTATCGTCAGCCAGCGGGCATGTGCCGGCGGTTTTGCCGTGATGCGGGCACCAGCCATCTCAGATTGGAGACTAGCGGATGGTGCAGCAGTTGGTTTACGAGAAGCCGATATGCTGCGGGGCTAATCTCGATCAGATTGACCGACATAGGGTTCCTCTCGCTAGCAGCGTATGACCGCTCCAGCAAGATTCATTGATCGAGATCAACGCCGCAGGAGGAGCGCATCGGCCGTGGTATGATCGCCAGCGTCGGCCGTTGTTCGCCGCGGCGCTGAAGGCGGCGAAGGCGACCTTGGATCCGCAGGCCTTGCTCAACCCCGGCGTGCTGATCGATCCGTAGCCGACGATTTTGAAGATGCGAATATCAAACGCTACGCGCATCTTGAGTATTGGCGCGCCCTACGGGAATCGAACCCGTGTTTCCGCCGTGAAAGGGCGGCGTCCTGGACCGCTAGACGAAGGGCGCGGACCACGCGCGAACGGCGCTGTGGGAAGCGCGCGACGTATAAAGAGGTTTGGCTTAGAGCGCAATCGAAGCGATTGCGCTCTAATGTTTTGATGGAGCATGATCTTTTCGGAAAACCGGTTTCCACTTTTCCGGATCATGCTCGAGCGGCAAGCAACCGATCGTGCGGTGGACTTGAAGGTCCTAGAGGCTAGCCCGTCACCATTTCCCGGTATTGGGCATCGATATCCAGGGTTCCTTCGGCGGCAGCGCCGCGCCCTTCTGCAGCAGTTCGATCGAATGCTTGTCGGGCGAGCGCACGAACGCCATCATGCCGTCGCGCGGCGGCCGGTTGATGGTGACGCCCGCCTTCATCATCCGCTCGCACAGCGCATAAATGTCGTCGACCTCGTAGGCGAGGTGGCCGAAGTAGCGCGCTTCGCCGTAATCCTCGGTGTTCCAATTGTAGGTAAGCTCGACCAACGGGGCCGAGCGGCCGGCAGGTCCCTTGGCCACGAGGTCGGCGTCCCCCGGCGCCGCCAGGAACACCAGCGTGTACTTATTCTTTTCGTCAACCCGGCGGCGCATCTCGTTGAGGCCGAGCTTGTTGCAATAGAAGTCGAGCGCCGCGTCGAGATCGCGTACGCGCAGCATAGTGTGCAGGTACCGCATTGCCATTGACCTCCGCTGATGGGCTTGCCGCTCTTTCCGTAAGCCGCTTCTCCGCCGATAAATATGTATGATAATGCGCCGAGGGGTAGGAAGAATGATCGCACCCGATCTCGACACCGCGATGGCGCGCCTCCAGGACGTGGTGCAGGAGGCCAGCGTCATCCTGCCGTTTACCGGGGCCGGCATCTCGACCGAGTGCGGCATCCCCGATTTCCGCTCGCCGGGCGGCATTTGGACCACGAACCGGCCGATTCCGTTCGACGAGTTCCTCGCCAGCCAGGAAGCGCGCAATGAATCCTGGCGGCGCCGCTTCGCCATGGCCGATGAGTTCGGCCACGCCAAGCCTGGACGAGGGCATCGGGCGCTCGCCAGCCTCTATCGCGCCGGCAAGGTGCCGGCGGTGGTCACGCAGAACATCGACAATCTGCATCAAGCCTCTGGCATCGCGCCCGAACACGTCGTCGAGTTGCACGGCAACACGAGTTACGCTCTGTGCCTTGATTGCGAACGGCGCTACGAAATCGCGTGGGTGCGCCAGCGGATGGAATCCGGCAACGGCTGCGCGCCCGACTGTCCGAGCTGCGGCGGCCACATCAAGACCGCGACGGTATCATTCGGTCAAGCGATGCCGGATTCCGCAATGCGGCGTGCCCAGGATCTCACTTTGTGCTGCGATCTATTTCTGGCGATCGGTTCCTCGCTCGTGGTTTGGCCGGCGGCCGGATTTCCCTTGATGGCCAAGCGCAACGGCGCCCGATTGATCATCATCAACCGCGAGCCGACCGACTTCGACGACATCGCCGACCTGGTGGTGCGGCAGGACATCGGTACGGTGCTGGCGCCGTTCGTCGACTGCGCGTCATCCACCGATGTTCACAGGTTGTGACGCTTTTGGCTCAGGTGTTGCAATTTTGTGCTTTCCCCGCGGATGGCGAATGTTATCTTTGATTCGAGAGAATCGTGAAGCGCCCGCGCAGGGGGCGCCAGCAGCGGCAGTGGCCACGGCGTCATGGCGTCGGACGGAATCGAACCAAAATCCACCGGAGCGGGGCTCGGACCGGACGTCGATCTCAGCGACGAGGCGGCAGCGCGCGTCATCGAAGTTTCCGGTGTCATCAAATGGTTCGATGTGGCCAAGGGCTACGGCTTCATCGTTCCCGACAATGGTATGACCGACGTGCTTTTGCACGTGACCTGTCTGCGCCGTGACGGCTATCAGACCGCCTATGAAGGCGCGCGGGTCGTGTGCGAAGTGGCGTCCCGGGCGCGGGGCCTGCAAGCGTTCCGTATCCTGTCGATGGATGAATCGACGGCGATCCATCCGGCGCAGATGCCGCCGCCGCGAACCCATGTTACCGTGACCCCGACAAGCGGTCTCGAACGGGCACAGGTGAAATGGTTCAATCGGCTTCGCGGTTTCGGCTTCCTCACGCGCGGCGAGGGCACGCCGGACATCTTCGTGCATATGGAGACGCTGCGACGGTTCGGCATAACCGAGCTGCGGCCGGGCCAGTTCGTGCTGGTCCGCTACGGGCCCGGCCCGAAGGGAATGATGGCAGCCGAAGTGCATCCCGAGAGCGGACCGCTCGGCCCCGCCTCGCACTAGCTGCATGCACCGCCCGCCTTGAATCGCGGCGCCGGCCGGCGCCACGCTTGATCGCCGCTCTCTTGCTCGCTGCCTGCGCCTTGTTGTGCGCCTTCGGCGCCGTGGCGCCCGCGCAAGCGGCCGGACAGGCAACCCTCGAGATCGTCAGCAAGACCGGCGTTCATGCCTTCGCCGTCGAGCTTGCCACCAATAACGAAGAGCGCGAGCGCGGTCTGATGTTCCGCAAGGAGCTGCCGGAGGGTCAGGGCATGTTGTTCGATTTCGAGCGCGATCAGCCGGTCGCATTCTGGATGCACAACACCTACATCTCGCTGGATATGATCTTTATCCGCGGCGATGGCCGCATTGCGCATATTGCCGAAAACACCGAGCCCATGTCGGACCGTCTCATTCCCTCCGGCGGTCCGGTGCGTGCGGTGCTCGAAGTGATCGCCGGCACCGCGCGAAAGCTCGGCATTGCGCCGGGCGATCGCGTGGAGGGCTCGATTTTCGGCACCGGCCACTAAACAGGATCCGGAAAAAGCCTGCCCTCGGACTTGTTCCGAGGGTGGACGCCGGTTTTCCGATAAGATCATGCTGCACCAAGATATTAGAGCGCCAATCGATTCAATCCGAAGCCGATTGCGCTCTCGGCAGGGGTGGAAAGACCCGTCGTCCTCAGGGGTCTGCAATGCCGGCCTCACGGCTTGCTGGGGGTCGGCGAAACATGTATCCAACAACGCGCCGGGCGGGGTATAGCGCAGCCTGGTAGCGCGGCAGTTTTGGGTACTGCAGGTCGCAGGTTCGAATCCTGCTGCCCCGACCACCTGCCTGAGCGGACCTTAGTTTGGATCGCGATTAACCTTGGGATGAGTTCACCGATGACCGCTCGCATTTACAAGCCAGCCCGCAACGCCATGCAGTCCGGCACCGCCAAGAGCACGGAATGGGTGCTCGATTATGAGCCCGAAGAGCCGCGCATGATCGACCCGCTGATGGGCTGGACGAGCTCGGCCGACATGAAGCAGGAGTTGCGCCTTCAGTTCGACAGCAAGGAAGAGGCCATCGCCTATTGCGAGCGCCACGGCATCCCCCACCAGGTATTCGAGACCAAGCCGCCGGTGCGCCAGCGCATCTCCTATTCCGACAACTTCGCCCCTCCGCGCCGCGAGGCCTGGACCCATTAAGACGCGAATTCGGCCGAAGGCCTGAAAAGATCCCCGCACGGCGTTGCGCTCCGCCACTCACCGACACCCGCTCGGCGTCAGTAGGCACGCAGCGATTCAGGCACTGCCTCTTGCCCGATTGACCAACAACACACGAAGTCGTGACCAAACGGTGCGATGGATTGGCGCCAATTGTGATTGGCGTCGCGTGCGCGCCTTGCCGTAGAAATTGCGCCGTCGTTGCCGTGTCGCGCGGTGCTCGGCTCTTTTGGAGGAACAAATGGCGCTTGTTCGCAGTTCATCGCTTCGCAACATCGTCCTGGCGTCGTTGGTTGTGCCGCTGGTCGGTCTGACGGTGAACGTCGCGCGGGCCGCGGAGCCCGCCGTCGTGATACCGCCGCCAGCGCTCGACGCGACGGTGCCGGCCGGCGCCACTTCGCAGACCATCGTTTTGGCGGGCGGCTGCTTTTGGGGCGTGCAGGCGGTGTTTCAGCACACCAAAGGCGTGACGGCGGCGATCTCCGGCTATGCCGGCGGCGACAGGCAGACGGCGCATTATGAAATGGTCGGCGGCGGCCGCACCGGCCACGCCGAGTCGGTCGCGGTCACGTTCGATCCGCGGCAAATCTCGTACGGCAAGATTCTGCAGATTTATTTTTCGGTCGCGCACAATCCGACCGAGCTCGATCGGCAGGGACCGGACGCCGGCACGCAATATCGCTCGGCGATCTTTTATGCCGACGATGAACAGAAACGGATTGCCAACGCCTATATCGCCGAGCTCGGCAAGGCGCACGCCTTTCCGCGGCCGATCGTGACGCAGCTTGAGGCCTTGCACGGTTTCTATCCGGCTGAAGACTATCACCAGGACTTCGCCGTGCTGCACCCGTCCTATCCCTACATCGTCTTCAACGATGCGCCGAAGGTGGAGAACCTCAAGCGGTTGTTCGCCGATGTCTATCGCGACAAGCCGGTCACCGTGATGGCGTCGGATAGGCCGAGCCAGTAGCCGCTGCCGCTTCCCGGCTGGTGCCGGCGTGGCCTGTTTCATTACGGATCTCGGATACATCCGGGATCGAGGGCCCGGGCCGGTGACGCCCGGAATAATCCACCTGCGGCTTTCCCCTCTATAGCCATCGACCGCGCCCTGACGTATCGTCAGAACAGGAGCCGGCCGCGGGACGGTCCACTCCTGTTAGGGGGCAAAGAAGGGGAGGGGATGCCATGGCTATGGCAACGACAGTTGGGCCGCTAACAGACGCCGAACACAGCGCGCAATTGCGCAAGGCCGTCATCGCATCGACAATCGGCACGGCGATAGAGTGGTACGACTTCTTCCTCTATGGCACTGCGGCTGGTCTGATCTTCGGCAAGCTCTACTTCCCCAACCAGGATCCGCTCTCGGCGACGCTGCTCGCCTTCGGCACCTACTTCATCGGCTTCGCCGCCCGACCGGTCGGCGCCGCGATTTTCGGTCATTACGGCGATCGCATCGGCCGCAAGGCGACGCTGATCGCCACGCTGCTGTTTATGGGTATCGCAACCTTCCTCGTCGCCTTCGTGCCGACTTACGCGTCGATCGGCATCTGGGGCGCGGTCATCCTGACCGTCCTGCGGGCGCTGCAAGGCATCGGCGTCGGCGGCGAATGGGGTGGCTCCGTGCTCTTGGCGATGGAGTGGTCGCGCACGCACGGCCAGCGCGGACTGGTGGCATCCTGGCCGCAATTCGGTGTCCCCTGCGGGCTGCTGTTGTCGAATCTGGCCGTGCTCGCTTTCAGCGCATGGTCGGGCGATCAGTTCTTCGTGTGGGGCTGGCGCATTCCCTTCGCGCTTTCGATCATTCTCGTCGGCGTCGGTCTGTGGATCCGCCTCGGCATCCTTGAGACGCCGGTGTTCCAGAAACTCCTGGACCAGGACAAGATCGAGAAGGCCCCGATCCTCGAGGTGATCAAGAAGCAGCCGAAGGAGATCATCCTGTCGGCATTTCTGCGGTTGTCCGAGCAGGCGCCGTTCTACATCTTTACCGCTTTCGTCTTCTCCTACGCGGTCGGCACCCTGCATATGTCGCGGAATTTCATTCTCACCGCGGTCATGGTGGCGGCCTTGGTCTCGTTCGTCAGCATCCCGCTCTCCGGCCACATCTCCGACCTCATCGGGCGCCGGAGGATGTACCTGATCGGCGTCGTCGCGGTCGGCCTGTTCGGGTTCCTCTATTTCGGCATGGTCGATACCGCGATCCCGTCGGCGGTGTTCATCGCCATCGTGCTCTCGCTCATTCCGCACGACATGCAGTACGGGCCGCAGGCGGCGCTGATCGCGGAATCATTCACGCCGCGCCTGCGTTACAGCGGTGCCTCGCTCGGCTATCAGCTGGCGTCGATCATCGCCGGCGGGCCGGCGCCGATCATCGCCACCGCGTTGTTCGCCTATTACCACTCGGGCTACGCGATCGCCATTTTCATCGCCTTCTGCGCCGTCGTCAGCGCGGTAGCGGTGTCTTTCATGCCCGATTACACCGGCAAGGACATTTCGGCGGAATATGATTATGATGAAGAGTGACGCGCGTCGCCGATGTTGGCGCGCGCAATCTCACTAAACAGACCTGCGACGAACCCGGCCCGCTCCCTCCCCCTGCCGGGGGAGGGAGCGGTCGTACGTAAACATCTCATCGCCGAATGAATAAAGTCGTACCAGCCGCCGCAGCCCAGAGCGCGCGCGCCACGCCTTGGTATCTGCAACTGTGGTTCCTGGTGCTCGTGGCGATGGCCGCCGGCGTCGCGCTCGGCCAGCTCTATCCCGACATCGGCGCGCGGATGGAACCGCTCGGCAACGCCTTCATCAAGGCCATCCGCGTGCTCATCGCGCCGATCATCTTCTGCACGGTCGTGCACGGTATTGCCGGCATGGCCAACATGGCCAAGGTCGGCCGCGTCGCGCTCAAGGCGCTGATCTATTTCGAGGTGCTGACCACGGTCGCCTTGGTCATCGGCCTCATTGCCGTCAACCTGTTCCAGCCCGGCGCCGGAATGAATGTCGACCTCTCGCATGTCGATACGTCGAGCGTAGCGCCCTACATCGAGCAGACCCACGGGCGGACCGCCGCGCAGTTTCTGCTCGACATTATCCCCAACACCTTCATCGGCGCGTTCAGCGAAGGCAACGTGCTCCAGGTGCTCTACGTCTCGGTGCTGTGCGGCTTCGCGCTGAGCTGGATGGGCCAAGCCGGCAAGCCGCTCAGCGACCTGATCGGGACGGCCTCGCAGATGTTCTTTCGCATCGTCGCCATCGTGATGTGGGCGGCGCCGATCGGGGCATTCGGAGCCATGGCCTTCACCGTCGGCAAATTCGGCACCGGCTCGCTGGTCTCCTTGGGCAAGCTGCTGGCGAGTTTCTATATCACCTGCCTCGTCTTCATCATCGTCGTGCTGTGGCCGATCTGCCGTTGGTGCGGCTTCAGCCTGCTGCAATTCCTCCGCTATATCCGCGAAGAGCTGTTGATCGTGATCGCGACCACGTCGTCGGAAACGGTGCTGCCGCGCATGATCGCCAAGCTCGAAGCCGCCGGCTGCGAGGAGAGCGTGGTGGGTCTCGTCATTCCCACCTGCTATTCGTTCAATCTCGACGGCACCTGCCTTTATCTGGCGACCGCGGCGGTGTTTTTGGCGCAGGCCACCAACACGCCGCTCACCATCGAGCAACAGTTGGGGCTGTTGGCGGTGCTGCTGTTGGCCTCGAAGGGGGCGGCCGGTGTCGCCGGCGCGGCGTTCGTCGTTCTCGCGGCGACCCTGGCGGCGGTCGGAACGATCCCGATCGAAAGCGTGGCGCTCATTCTCGGCGTGCACCGCCTGATGTCGCAGGCGCTGACCCCGACCAACCTCATCGGCAACGGCGTGGCGACGCTCGTCGTCGCCAAATGGGAGCGCGCGCTCGATGAGCGCCGCCTGCAAGCCGCGCTCGGCGGCCGGCGGGCGTCACCCGGCGGCTAACCTAACGGCGATGGCGCCCCGCGCGCCACGGGCCAGGCGCAGCATTGGAGCCGCAACGGTCATGGGCTAGATTTACTGCCGCCAACGGGGGTCGTACGTTGGAGATATGATCGTGTTTGCAGGCTTGCGCATCATCGCTGTCGTCGCGGCGATGATTTTGAGCTGTGGCTTTGCTGTCGCCGAAGATGCCGCGTTCTCAGCCAATGACCTGATGGCCGGTTGTCGCGCCTATCTGGTCAAAAATATTTCCACCGAGGATTACTTCGCTGCGAAGTATTGCGCCCAAATCATCGACGGGATAATCGGCGCAGAGCGCGGCATATGCCTGCCCGCATCGTCCACTGAGGAACAGGCCGCCGGTGTCGTCGTGAAATATATCGACGCCAGACCCGCGAGGCTGCACGAAAACTTCGAAAAGCTCGCCCGCGAAGCGCTTCGGGCGGCTTTCCCGTGCAAGCACTAAGGCCTCGCCCACGGGCTCACTCATTTTCCCGGCCATTTTGTGCGTACTCTTGATGGGCATGAAATTGGCGACCCCGGCAGAAGTGCCAAGGGCTCGCATCGTCAATGGGTTGCATTTACAAACCGGCGTAACGGGCCCAATTGAAGGCAAAAGCCTTTTTCGCGTAGTTACAAACCGCGACGTCACGCCATACCTCATGCGGCGTCACAACTCACGCGCAGAACAAGGGGGCGGCTACCAATTCCGCCCGCGGGCACCGTGATGGCATGACATAGCTTGTTCAGATGGTGTTCATCTACCAAGGTTTAAAACGTGAGAGGTCAAAGTTTGGGAGGTTGGATATGAGTGAAAAAATCGAATCGGAAATGCTCTCGCGTCGAAAGGCGTTTTCCCTTCTCGGACTAGCGGCTGCGTTGGGCCTCGCAGTCCCACCCACGGTGTTAATGATGTCAGATGCTGACGCCGAGACGGTCGGCATGGAGCGGCGTCATGAGCGGCGCGAACACCGCAGAGAGCGGCGTCATGAGCGGCGCGAACACCGCGAGGAGCGGCGTCATGAGCGGAGGGAAAAGGAGTAGTTTCCGCTGCTGAACTAGGCGCAGCGCCTGGCGCGCGCCGGCGCTTAATGCTGGCGCAGTAGGCTCGCCGTCATAGTGTTGTCTGGAAATAAAAAATGCCCCGACGCACAGTCCACCCTGTGGATCGGGGTAAGTTAGTTCATGTGTGCAAAGAAATTACAATCATAGCGTGGGACGGCGCGCAATCGCCATGCGGAGCGCCAGTGTGACGTGCGCGGGGATCTATCATTTCGAATCCTCCACATTGAGAGAGACGAGTCGGCAAAGACAGTCCGGGCTGGCAACGCATGCTCCCTATGTCGGCATTTTTCCCACAGGCTTTCCCAACGTCGATCACTGGGAAGATTTTCCGGACAATAACTGCGAGAAATCCCCGATTTTATTGGCGGCCCCGGCAGAATTGTCAGGGTGTCGTATCGTCAATGGGTTACATCTACAAACCAGCCTACGGCGCCTCATTGAGCGTAAAGGGCTATTTGGCGGGCTTACAAACCGCATACGAACATCTCACCTCGATCACTGAACATCCGCCTCGGTGCTCGCGCCGTCCGAGTCGCACATTTGGGATGCGATCCGCTACGCACTGGCCGCCGACCGCTCGCCGCATATCAGCACACATCGGAGGTATTACGCATGACTGGTCAGCTTAGCCGTGCTCAGGCGGCGCTCGACGGCGAGCACGCATTGACGACGGACTTGCGCTTCGTCGGCCGTTAATTATTCAATATTGCGGTAATGATCACCACCCTCGACGCCAAACCGATAGTTGACCCCTATCTTGAACACGTTGAAGCGCTGCGTGACGTTGATGTTATAGGACCCCAAGGTTGGATCGGAGAACGTCAGGGAGCGGGTACCAAAATCCAAATAATTATACTCACCAAACACTGACCAGCCGCCATATACCATCCATTCCGTGCCGATCCCTATGGTCCAGCCGAAGCGCGAGTCGGTGGAAGTGCCAAAATTGAACTGCTGGTTCACGGTCGGATTGGATATCGCGCAGCTTGGTAGGGGGATTGGGGAGACTGGCATTTCGATAGGGGTAAGGGCATTGCAGGACGTTGACGCGACGCTACCACCGAAGCTGTAGCTGCTCTGTTCATAGGCCCCGCCGCCTTTGACGTAGAATAGGCCGGGCCAGGCCCCCATGCTGTAGCCGAAACGCCCGGTAAACGTGGCTATGAAATTAGTTTGAGCATTGAGGCTGCCGCTTGAATTGACGGATGTCGTGACCGGCAACGGGCCAATAAGGTTGACGGAGTTTGTTTGTGGCGTGCTTCCTTGGCTGTTCGCCCCGGCGGCGTCTGCGCTGAAGCCCACGACCCAGTGTTTCGCGAACTGAACATCGCAGCCCACTTGGGCGCCGCCCAACATGGCAGGAAAGAGGGGATTGCCTCCCGAACCATTGCCAACATTGACGCTATTGGAACTGATAAGAGCCGTACCAAATGGAGCGGCGGCTCCTATCGGATAACTGTTGAAAACAGACCCGCCATCGCTTTCGGCGGCGGGGACGGTAACGCCGCGAGGAGAATCCGACCGTCGATCTGCTAGACCGGTTAGCAATGACCCTTGGCGTGCCAATCTCGGAATTCTTTAAAGAGCCGCGCGGTAGGGCGGAAGCCCCAAAGCCGTTACGAGGTGGGCGAAGGCCATTACGATAGTACTTGCCTACGATGCCTCGGAACCGGCTTTGGCCGCTTTGCGGGGTCATTTCGTATCCGCGGACGCGATCGCGCAAATATATGAAGTCCACTGGGACTTTTCGATTTTCTGGCCCGTGGGTTCTGTGTTCACGAGGTAATTTTCAAGACGCAATTGATGCGTTACCAAGGGTCGGCTTGGCACGGTTTCAATTATTGACGGCGCCCCCGAGCGCTCAACAGTGTCGATGATCAAAAGGGACACAGCCACGGTCGCTCCTGCACCAGAAGCGGACATTCGGTTGCAGGGCAATATCGGTCGGTAAGGGCCATAAGAGACATCCCCGGTGGCTCGGAGTTTCAGTACAGACGGGCCGTTTCTAAACGGGTCTTTGTGCTAATCTCGCTTGTGATGGAAGGGCCGTCATGACCGAAACCCGGAAACTGGCGGCGATATTGGCCGCTGACGTGGTCGGCTTCAGCCGGCTCGCCAGCGTCGATGAGGATCGCACACTAGCGCGGCTCTGGGCGCTCCGCAGCGATCTGATCGATCCGACCATCGCCGTCAATAACGGGCGCGTGGTGAAGCGCACCGGCGACGGAAGCCTCGTCGAGTTCCGCAGCGTGGTCGACGCCGTGCGCTGCGCCATCGAGGTGCAGAACGGCATGGTGGAGCGCAACGCCGGCGTTCCGCCCGAACGCCGCATCGAATTCCGCGTCGGCATTCATCTGGGCGATGTAGTTGAGGAAAGCGACGGCGATCTGATGGGCGACGGCGTCAATATCGCCGCGCGGTTGGAAGGCATTGCCAAGCCCGGAGCGATCTGCCTGTCGGAAGACGCCTATCGCCAGGTGAGAGCGAGGCTCGATCTTGCGGTCAACGATCTCGGCCTGACCCAACTTAAGAACATCGCCGAGCCAGTCCGGGTTTATTCGCTTGAGGTCGGCGTTCCTGCCCAGACTAAGTCGGCAACGAAAGTGGGGATACCGGAAAAGCCCTCGCCGCGTCTCGCGCTACCCGATAAACCTTCGATCGCCGTGTTAGAGCATAATCCGGTCGATTTGAATCGGAAGTCGATTGGTTGGGATTCTCAAAGCCTTATTGATCGGCGAGTCTCTTCCGACTGATTCGGGGGAGAGGATGATGCCGAGGCCCTATTCGCAGGAC
>JBEKWO010000012.1:0-67475 GCA_049512975.1 Xanthobacteraceae bacterium
GCCGCCGTCAATATCTCCCGCCACTCGTTCCACGGCGACTGGAACTACACGATCTCGCCCTGCCAAAAGCCTCGAGGTCGCCGCCGGGTCACAAAATGATCGACTTATTTATGGACAGGCCCTAAGCAAGTCAAGCAAGGCCTGTGTCCAACAAGGCGAACCTTTCGCAGCTTCACCCGGTCCCGCCGACGGTGATGCCGTCGATGCGCAGCGTCGGCTGGCCAACGCCAACCGGGACGCCCTGGCCGTTCTTGCCGCAGGTGCCGATGCCTTGGTCGAGCGCCAAGTCATTGCCGATCATCGAGATGCGGTTGAGGTCGGTGGGGCCGTTGCCGATCAGCATGGCGCCCTTGATCGGCGCGCCCTTCTTGCCGTTCTCGATGCGGTAGGCCTCGGTGCACTCGAACACGTATTTGCCGTTGGTGATGTCGACCTGGCCGCCGCCGAAATGCACCGCGTAGATGCCGTTCTTCACCGCGGCGATGATTTCGCCCGGGTCGCGGTCGCCGGCGAGCATGTAGGTGTTGGTCATGCGCGGCATCGGCACGTGGGCAAAGCTCTCGCGCCGGCCGTTGCCGGTCGGCTGCATCCCCATCAGCCGCGCGTTCTGGCGATCCTGCATGTAACCGACGAGAATGCCGTCCTCGATCAGCACCGTGCGGTTGGTCGGGGTGCCTTCATCGTCGATCGAGAGCGAGCCGCGACGCAGCGCAATGGTGCCGTCGTCGACGACGGTGACCCCTTTCGCGGCGACGCGCTGTCCCATCAGCCCGGCGAAGGCCGAGGTCTTCTTGCGGTTGAAATCGCCTTCGAGGCCGTGGCCGACCGCCTCGTGCAGCATGACACCGGGCCAGCCGGGACCGAGCACGACATCCATCGCGCCGGCAGGGGCTGGCACGGCTTCGAGATTGATCAGTGCCTGACGCACGGCATCGTCGACCGCGTGCTGCCACCTGTCGGTGATGACGAAGCGCGCGTAGCCCTCGCGGCCGCCGTAGCCGGCGCTGCCGGTTTCCTGCCGGTCGCCGTCGCCGACGACGACCGAGACATTGACGCGCACCAGCGGGCGCACGTCGCGATAGGTTTCGCCGTCGGCGCGGACGACCTCCACGGCTTGCCAGGTGGCGCCGAGGCTCACCGAGACTTGCCGCACGCGCGGATCCTTGGCGCGCGCATAGGCGTCGATGGTTTCGAGGAGCCGCGCTTTGGTTTCAAAGGCGGGGCTACCGAGCGGGCTCTCCTCGCCGTAGAGCTTGACGTTGCTGCGCGGCGGCGGGCCGGCATAGTGGCCGGAATAGCCGCCCTTGACCGCGCGCACGGCGACGGCGGCCCGCGCGATCGCCGCTTCGGAGACGTCGGAGGCATGCGCATAGCCGACCGCCTCGTCCTTGACGGCGCGCAAACCGAAGCCTTGCGAGGTGTCGTAGGTCGCCTGCTTCAGCCGGCCATTATCGAACACCAGCATCTCGGCTTGGCGATATTCGAGGTAAAGCTCGCCGTCGTCGGCGCCTTCGAGGCCGCGGGAAATGATCTTGGCGAGGCGCGGCCGGTCGAGCCCGGCGCGGTCGACCAGCGATGAAATCGGATCCATGATGGCTCCTTCGTTGCGGCTTTCTGCAAAGATAAGTGACGACGGCCCGATCCGCGAGCGGGATCGCCTTAAATCATGTTTTTCGCGTCAGCCCGGGCGCAAGGTCACTCCTGGCGCGCGAAACGGGGGAATTTGCGGCGGCGGCGCAGGTCCGACAGGATGACCTGCGCCGCGTTATGACCCGGCGCACCGGTGACGCCGCCGCCCGGATGGGCGCCGGCGCCGCAATGATAGAGCCCGGCAATGGGACTGCGGTAGTCAGCGTGTCCGAGCATCGGACGCGCCGAGAACAATTGATCGAGCGTCATCGCGCCGTGGAAAATATCGCCGCCGAGGAGGCCGAACTCGCGTTCGAGATCGAGCGGGCTCAGCGTCTGGCGACCGACTACGCTCGCGGCGAAGCCGGGCGCGTAGCGCTCGACCGTCGCGATCATCAGGTCGGCGACGGCATCGCGGCGCTCATCCCACGACTGGCCGTCCGGCAATTGCGGCGCGACATGCTGGCAGAACAGGCTTGCCACATGCGCGCCCGGCGGCGCCAGGCTGTCGTCGAGCGTGGAAGGGATCAGCATCTCGATGATCGGCTCGCGGCTGACGCCGAAATTGCGCGCGTCGTGATAGGCGCGGTCCATGTAGCCGAGGCTCGGCGCCAGGATGATCCCCGAGGTGAGGTGGTCTCCGGCCTCGGGCAGCGCCGTAAATCGCGGCAGGCGCGACAGCGCGACGTTCATCCGGAACGTGCCCGATTCGCAACGCCATCGTTCCATGCGTTCACGGAAGGCCGCGGGCAGGGCATCTGCCGGCGTCATCCGGGTGTAGAGCAGCTTGGGATTGACGCTCGCCGCGACCACATCGGCGCGCAGTATTCGTCCGTCCTCGAGCGCGACGCCGGCAACGCGGTCGCGCGCGATGACGATTTCGCGCACTCCTGCCGCGGTCTCGATCTCAACGCCATGAGCGCGGGCGGCCTTCACCATCGCCACGCTGATGGCTCCCATGCCGCCGAGCGCGTGGCCCCAGACGCGTTTCTTGCCGTTCACCTCGCCGAAGGCGTGATGCAGCATGACGTAGGCGGTGCCCGGCGTATACGGGCTCGCGTAGTTGCCGACCACGGCGTCGAAACCGAACAGCGCCTTCACCAGTTCGCCTTCGAACCAGCCGTCAAGGTAGTCGGCGGCCGATTTGATAAACAGATCGAGCAGTGCGCGCATCTCCTCCATGGAAAGCTGGCGCAGCGCGCTAGCGACGCCGAGCGCGCGGCGCACTTCGCCGAGACCGCGCTTGCCGAACCCTTCGACAAGGTTTGGCGGCGGCCGCAACACCAGGCGGCGGAGCACGTCGGCGATGGCGTCGATCTCGCGGCTGAAGGCAACGTAGCGTTCGGCATCCCTGGCGCTGAACTTGGCGAGTTCGCGCGGCATGCGACCATCGCCGGCGAGCAGATAGCGGCCGTCCACTGCAGGAAGGAAATTCTGCACGCGGCGCTCCACGATCCGCAGCCCGTGTTGGTGCAGCGCGAGGTCGGCGATGACCTTCGGGTTGAGCAGGCTGACGGCGTAGGCGGCGACGGAATTGCGGAATCCGGGATGGAATTCCTCCGTCACCGTCGTGCCACCCGGCACCGGCCGGCGCTCGACGAGCTTGACCCGCAAACCGGCGCGGCCGAGATAGCACGCACAGGTGAGGCCGTTATGGCCGGCGCCGATGACGATCACGTCATGGTTCTGCATCGGTTGGGCGCTCAAACAACTGTGCGCATCGCGCAGGCGTGCGGCCGACGGCGGCGAGACGTGTTGCCCCCCGCCAGGCGCTGTGCTCCAATTCGCGGCGCTTTCCCCATACCCGTGGCTCCAGTATCGGCATGAATCTGAACCATTCAGCGCCGCAACAAACCCGAGTCCACGGGGGGCGTCGGACCCTGGTCCTGGCCGTGTTTACCGCCGCGGTATTCACCAGCGCGTTGCTGCTGTTCGCTGTGCAGCCGATGTTCACGCGCATGGTGCTGCCGCGGCTCGGTGGCTCTCCGTCGGTCTGGTCCGTGGCCATGGTGTTCTTCCAGACCATGCTGCTCGCCGGCTACGCCTATGCGCATATCCTGATGCGGGCGGCGCGGCCGCTGATCGCGGTCGCCGTCCATATCGTGCTGCTGATCACAGCAGGACTGACGCTGCCCTTGTCAATCGCCGGTGGCTGGGGCGACCCGCCGGGCCGCTGGACGGCGCTCTGGCTTATCGGCGTGTTCGCGACTTCGATCGGGCTGCCGTTCTTCGCGCTCGCCGCCAACAATCCGCTGCTGCAGGCCTGGTTCGTGCGCACCGGACACCCCGACGGCAAGGACCCCTACTTTCTCTACGCCGCCTCGAATGTCGGCAGCTTCCTCGCGTTGCTTTCCTATCCTTTCATCCTGGAACCGACGCTGTCGCTGCGCCAGCACATTGTCTTGTGGGGCGCCGGCTATTGGCTGCTGTTTGCGCTGATCGCGGCGTGTGGCTGGCTGCTGCTGCGCTCTCCCGTGCCTGCTGTGATGACCGAACATACCGATGCGCCGGCCTCGCCGCCCCTGACCTGGGCGGCGCTCGGCCGCTGGGCGTTCCTCGCGGCGGTCCCTTCCGGGCTCCTGGTCGCGGTGACCGCCTACATGTCCACCGACATCGCGGCGGCGCCGCTACTTTGGGTCATGCCGCTGTCGCTCTACCTTTTGACCTGGGTGCTGGTGTTCCAATCGCGTCCGCTCTTGCCGCATCGCTGGATGCTGGCGGCACAGCCCTTCGCCATCGTCGGAATCATCGCGCTGCTGGCAGACAGCGACAGCAACCTGCTGCTGCTCTACCTCGCCGCGCATCTGCTCGCCTTTTTCGTGATCGCCATGGCCAGCCATGGGGAACTGGCGCGGCAGCGGCCGGCGGCCGCGCATCTCACCACATTCTACCTGGCGCTGTCGGCAGGCGGCATGGTGGGCGGCCTGTTCGCCGGTCTGATCGCACCCTTTGCGTTCTCATGGGTCGCCGAATATCCGATCCTGCTGGTGCTCGCCGCGCTCTGCCGGCCGATCGCGAAGGTCGGCTGGCAGCGGCGCGACCGCCTGTTTTGGGCGGTGGCGGTCGCGCTCGGACTGGCGCTGCTGATGCCGGGCCTCGTCTTCGGCTGGCTGCCACGGGCGGGCACCAGCAATGCGGTGCTCACCGCCATCATCGCCGTGGCGCTCGCGTCCATTGTGCTGATGCGACGCCCGTTCCGGGCCGCGTTTGCCATTGCGATCGCGGTCGCCATGATCCGGCTTTATCCCGCGGACGAGGCGCGAATGCAGACCGTACGCAGCTTCTTCGGTGTGCATAAGATCTACGACACGCCGGACGGCGTCTATCGCGTGCTGATGCACGGTACGACGGTGCATGGCGCGCAGAAGCTCACCGACGCCGAAGGCAAAGCGCTGACCAGCCGTCCCCAGCCGCTCACCTATTATCACGCCAAATCGCCGATGGCCGAGATCATCCGCGCGGTCCGCAGCCGGAAGCAAGCGATGCGGGTGGCGGTGATCGGGCTCGGCTCTGGCAGCCTCGCCTGCTATTTCGAGCCCGGCGAAGAATGGCGGTTCTTCGAGATCGACCCAGCTATCGTCGACATCGCCCGCGACCATCCGCGCTTTGGTTTCGTCCGCGCCTGCGCACCCGACGTGTCGATCGTTCTCGGCGACGCGAGACTGACCCTCGCGCGCGAGCCGGACCACCACTATGACCTCATCATCATCGACGCCTATTCCTCGGACGCCATCCCCATCCATCTCGCCACGCGCGAGGCGATGGCGGTCTACAAGTCGAAGCTTAAGCCGGACGGCATTGTGACCCTGCACATCTCCAACATGTATCTTGCTCTCGATGACGTCGCCGTCGGCATCGCCGGCGCCAACGGCATGAAGACCTGGGTCTACGACGACAGCAACGAGGACGACAACGACGACGAATACATTTACTCTTCCGATGTCGCGATCTCCGCAAGCAAGGCCGAGGACCTTGGCGAACTCGCCTTAAACAAGAACTGGAAGCTCGCCGCGCCCGATGCCTCGCAACGCGTGTGGACCGACGATTACTCGAATCTCATCGGCGCCATCGCCAAGATGGTTCGCTTGGCCGAGCTTAAGCCTTTGGGCGCGCTGACGGCGGTCACGGCGGCGCGGAAACCCCTGGCGCCGTTCGTTGGCGCAAGCTATCCCGCCAGCCGCTCGATCGAGGCGCCGCAGCGCGCGAGCTTGTCCTCCAGCCGCTCAAAGCCGCGGTCGAGGTGATAGACGCGGTTGACGATGGTCTCGCCCTCGGCGGCGAGCGCCGCGATAACCAGTGAAACCGAGGCGCGCAGGTCGGTCGCCATCACCGGCGCGCCCTTGAGCCGCTCGACGCCTTCGATCGTCGCCCGCTCGCCGTCGAGATGAATGCGCGCGCCGAGCCGGGCCAGTTCCTGCACGTGCATGAAGCGGTTCTCGAAAATGGTCTCGACGATGTGCGAAGTGCCGCGCGCCCGCGTCATCAGCGCCATGAGCTGGGCCTGCAGATCGGTCGGGAAAGCGGGGAAGGGCGCCGTCGTCACCTCGGTCGGCTTAAGGTCGGCGCCATTGCGCGCCACGCGGATGCCCTGATTGGTGGACGAAATCGCAACGCCTGATTGCTGCAGCACGTCGAGCGCCGCCTGCAGCAGTTCCGGGCGCGCGTTCTGCAGGAAAATATCGCCGCCGGCCATGGCGACCGCCATGGCGTAGGTGCCGGTCTCGATGCGGTCGGGCAGCACGGCGTGGCGCGCGCCAGTGAGCTTGGCGACGCCGTCGATGACGATGCGCTGGGTGCCGGCGCCGGAAATGCGCGCGCCCATCTTGTTGAGGCAATCGGCGACATCGACAATCTCCGGCTCGCGCGCGGCATTCTCGATCACGGTCGTGCCTTGCGCCAGCGCAGCCGCCATCATCGCGGTGTGGGTGCCGCCGACAGTGACCTTGGGAAAGACGATCTCGGCGCCGTGCAGGCCGTGCGGCGCCTGCGCCACCACGTAGCCGCCGTCGATCTCGATCTTGGCGCCGAGCCGTTCGATGGCCATGATCAAGAGATCGACCGGCCGCGTGCCGATGGCGCAGCCGCCGGGCATCGATACCCGCGCCTGGCCCATCCGCGCCACCAGCGGTGCGATCACCCAGAAACTCGCCCGCATCTTCGACACCAGCTCGTAGGGCGCGGTGGTATCGACGATATGGGCGGCGGAAATTTGCAGCGTCTGGCCGTGATCGGCGGTCTCGCCGGGGCGCTTGCCGCTGACCATGACGTCGACGCCGTGATTGCCGAGGATGCGCTGCAAGAGGACGACATCGGCCAGCCGCGGCACGTTGTCGAGAACGAGCGTCTGATCGGTCAACAGGCTCGCGATCATCAGGGGAAGCGTGGCGTTTTTCGCCCCGGAGATCGGGATCGTGCCGGTGAGAGGCCGGCCGCCGACGATGCGAATGCGATCCATGATGATTCCCGCGCCCGGTCCCGTAATGGCCGCTAATCGCTGCCCCGATTGCGGCGAAAGTCGGGAGCGCTCGGCTCCGGCCGGCTATTTCCGGCCGGCTTTGCCGCGTCCTCGGGCCGGTTGCCGGCGCGGCTGCGGGCTTGCGCCTTGCGGCGCTTCAGGTTTTCCCGCAACGCCGCGGCAAGCCGCGCGCTGCGCGCCGCCTGCTGCTCGGCCTTGCCGCTTTTTGTTGGCCTCTTTGCCATTGCCGCTCCTACGGCAGAGGCACGATATGCGGCGCGAACAGTCCGAGTGCCAGAACGGCAAGTCCGGCGACGCCGAGCACGCCGCCGAACCAGGCGAGCGCGATCATCTCGGTGATCACCGCCGCCGAGGCGAGCACGATGCCGATCTGAAATGCGGCCGAAGCCAGCTCGTAGTGATGATATTTCGCCATGGCGTGGTCGCGATCCTCCTCCTGGGCCTTGGCGCGAACTGCGAGTTCTTTACGGCCTTCCCCCGTTTTCGGGTCGGACTCGTAGCGCGCGGCGGTCGCGCGCCAAACCTCGACCTGTTTGTCGATAGCGGCTTTGGCGGCAGGATCGGTCAGGCTTGCTCCAAGCAGGGTCGTCTCCTCGGCGGCCGCGTTGACGACCGTTCTGCGGATGTCCTTGGCCTGAAAAAACGCCCAGGTGTCGGTCGATTTGACGTTGGCGTCGATGGCTTCGGTTTGCGCGCTCTTGCCCAGCGTCTCGGAGAACGACAGAAACAGCGCGAGCACCGCGATCAAGAGCGCGATCCTCCTGTTCGAGTGCGACGCCTCTTCGGCGTGCTCGGCATGTTCCAGCTGTTCCTGTGCTTCCGGCATGGTGTTTTGCCCCCGTTGCTCGTCGTTCCGGAATGACGCATAGCATGAAGTTGCATCAAGCGCGCGGATGGGCGCTGCGGTAGGCCTCGATCAGCCTCTCGGCGTCGACTTCGGTGTAGATCTGCGTCGTCGCCAGCGAGGCGTGGCCAAGGAGCTCCTGGATCGAGCGCAGATCGCCGCCGCGGGCCAAGAGATGCGTGGCGAAAGAGTGCCGCAGCGCGTGCGGCGTCGCCGTTTCGGCAAGCCCAAGCGCGCCGCGCAGCCGCGCCATCGAAAGCTGCACCACGCGGGCCGACAGCGGCCCGCCTTTGGCGCCGACGAACAGCGGGCCGTCTACGGGAAGATCGTAGGGACAGAGCGCGACGTAATCGGCGATGAGTTTGGCGACCTGCGGCAGCACCGGCACCATGCGCTCCTTGCGGCCCTTGCCGGTCACGGTGACGGTATCGCGGGAGCCGAAGTCGCCGCGCTTCAATCCCAGCGCCTCGGAAATGCGCAAGCCACCGCCGTAGAGCAAGGCGAGCACGGCGGCATCGCGCGCGGCAAGCCAGGGCTCGCGCTCGTCGCCGGCGGAAAGGTCAGGGTCAGTCATGCGTTTGGCGGCGGCAACGCTCAGCGGCCGCGGCAGCGTCTTGCCGATTTTCGGCGCCCGCACGGCGGCGAGCGCGCCGACCTTGCCCTTGCCGCGGCGTTCGAGAAAACGGGCAAAGCCGCGCACGCCGGCGAGCGTCCGCATCAGCGAGCGGCTGCCGATCCCCTTGGCGCGGCGCGCGGCGAGGAACGCGCGCACGTCGGCCGGGGCAAGCGCCGCCAGCTCCTTGAGCGAGGGCGCGCCGCCCAAATGCCCGGCTAAAAAGCCGAGGAATTGCAGCACATCGCGCCGGTAGGCCTCGACCGTCTTCGGCGACATGCGGCGTTCGTCGCCGAGGTGGCGCAGCCAGCCTTCGATCTCGGCCGCGACTTTGGGGGCCACAGCGCTGGGGAGGTCCGAAGTCATTCAGGCCGAATCCCTATAGAATCGGGCATTGTACGCCATCGCTCCGAGCTTAGCGTCGCGCCCCTTTCCCCTTCCTAAAGCCCCGAGAATAGGCCACCTGAGCATGATCCGGAAAAGTGGAAGCCGGTTTTCCGAAAAGATCATGCTCCAGTAAGATTTAGCATGGCCAGACGCGTCGTCGATGTCCTCGTCCCGGTCGCGCTCGACCGGGCCTATTCGTACCGGGTGCCCGATGCGCTCGCGCTCGCGCCCGGCGACATCGTGAGCGTGCCGCTCGGCGCCCGCGAGGCGACCGCCGTGGTCTGGGCGGAGAACCCGAAGCCCAATCCGCGGCTCGACAACCGGCTCAAGGACGTCGAGGAGAAGCTCGACGTCCCGCCGCTCAAGCCCGAACTGCGCAGCTTCGTCGATTGGGTGGCGAACTACACGCTGGCGTCGCGCGGCATGGTTTTGCGCATGTGTCTGCGCATGGGCGAGCACCTCGGCGCTGAACGCGAGCGCGTCGGCGTGCATCTGGCCGGCGCCGCCCCGCAACGCATGACCGCGGCGCGCGGCCGCGTGCTGGCGCTGCTCGCCGACGGCATGGTGCGCGCGAAAGGCGAAGCGGCGCGCGAGGCCGGCGTCTCTGCCGGCGTCATCGACGGCCTGATCGACGAAGGCACGCTGGAGACGGTTGTGCTGCCGCCGGAGGCGGTTGCGGAAAAACCCGATCCGGATTTTGCGCCGCCGGATTTCACCCACGATCAGAGCGCCGCCGCTGCCGAGCTGAAAGCGACCGTCGCCAAGGGCGGCTATGCGGTGACGCTGATCGACGGCGTCACCGGCTCCGGCAAGACCGAGGTCTATTTCGAGGCGGTGGCGGAGATGATCCGCCGCGGCCGGCAGAGCCTGATCCTGATGCCGGAGATCGCGCTCACCGCGCAATTCCTCGACCGCTTCGCCGCCCGCTTCGGCGTCCGCCCGGCGGAATGGCATTCGGAGCTGTCGCCGAGGAAACGCGCCCGCACGTGGAGAGCAGTCGCCGACGGCCAAGTGGCCGTCGTCGTTGGCGCGCGGTCCGCTTTGTTTCTGCCCTACGCCGATCTCGGGCTTGTTGTTGTCGATGAGGAGCACGACCCGGCCTACAAGCAGGAGGACGGCGTGCGCTACCACGCCCGCGACATGGCGGTGGTGCGCGGCCATATCGCCCAGATCCCGGTGGTGCTGTCCTCGGCGACGCCGTCGCTGGAGACCGAAGTCAACGCCCGGCGCGGCCGCTACCAGCGGCTGACGCTGCCCGAGCGCTTCGGCGGCCAGCGCATGCCGGCGGTCGAGGCGATCGATCTGCGCCACGAGCGTCCGCCGCCCGGCCGCTTCATCGCGCCGTCTCTTGCCGGCGCGGTCAAAATCGCGCTGGAGCGCGGCGAGCAGGCGCTGTTTTTTCTCAACCGCCGCGGCTACGCGCCGCTGACGCTGTGCCGCGCCTGCGGCTTCCGCTTCTCCTGCCCGAACTGCGACGCCTGGCTGGTCGATCACCGCTTCCGCAAGCAGTTGGTCTGCCACCATTGCGGCTTCGCCATGCCGCATCCCGCCGAATGCCCGAAATGCCAGGCGGTGAATTCATTCGTCGCCGTCGGCCCCGGCGTCGAGCGGCTGGAAGAGGAAGTGCGCGAATTGTTTCCGCAGGCGCGCGTGCTGGTGCTCTCCAGCGATCTCGTCGCCACGATGGATCGGCTGCGCGCCGAATTGGACGACGTCGCCGCGGGCCGCTTCGACATCGTCATCGGCACGCAGCTTGTAGCGAAAGGCCATCACTTCCCGATGCTCAACTTGGTCGGCGTCGTCGATGCCGATCTCGGCCTCAACAACGGCGACCCGCGCGCCGCCGAGCGCACCTTCCAGCTGCTGCATCAGGTGTTCGGCCGCGCCGGCCGCGGTGAAGGCGTCGGCCGCGGCCTCCTGCAGACGCACCAGCCCGAGCATCCGGTGATGCGGGCGCTGATCGCGCAGGACCGCGAGGCGTTCTACTCCGCCGAGATCGCCGCGCGCGAGCACGCGCATTACCCGCCGTTCGGCCGGCTGGCGAGCCTCGTCGTCTCCGGCCCCGACAAGCACGATACGGCTTCTTATGCGCGGGCGCTCGCGCGCGCGGCGCCCACAGTTGACCCGGCAATGCACGACGACGTGCGCGTGCTCGGCCCCGCCGAGGCGCCGCTCGCTCTGGTGCGCGGCCGCCATCGTCTGCGCTTATTGGTCAAATCTCCGCGCGCCTTCGACCTCTCGGCCTATTTGCGCGACTGGCTCGCCGCCGCGCCGAAGGCGAAAGGCTCGATCAAGCTCGACATCGATATCGATCCGCAGAGCTTTTTGTGACTATTCTGTCGGCGGCCTTGAAGAGGAACCCGCACAGGAGGTGAGACGATGACTCTTCGGTTTTTTGCCTTGTCCGCACTCCTGTTCGCGCAGATCGGTGTCATGCCGGCCGGCGCCCAGGCCGTGTCGCAGAGCAACGAGACCATCGCGCTGTCAGTCGGCGCGTCCGAGACGATCGCGCTCAGCGAAAATCCGTCGACCGGATACCAGTGGCAACTCGACACGACGCAAAGCTCCAATCTCGCGATCGTTCGTGTGATCGATGTCGGCTATCAGGCGGTCCAGGGTGGCCAGATGGGCGCGGCCGGCTCGCACTGGTGGCAGATAGAGGCGCGGGCCGTTGGCACGGCCCGCATCGTGTTCGCGTATTCACGGCCATGGGAGCACGAAGCGCCGGCAAAGAGCCATGCCGTCGAAGTCAACGTAACGGGTGGTCAATAGGCGTTCCCGTCGCGCGCCTTCGACCTCTCGGCCTATTTGCGCGACTGGCTCGCCGCCGCGCCGAAGACGAAGGGCTCGATCAAGCTCGACATCGACGTCGATCCGCAGAGCTTTTTGTGACAAATCGTTGCTCGGATTGAGTGAAATGAGAATCCGGGGCAAATCTAGCTGCCGCGCCCGGAATTAGCTACCGCTCAATCCGGGCTACTTGGTACCCTCCAAGCAATGAAATGAACTGAGTGCGTAGGATAGCATAACGAGGAGGTGGGGCGATTGACCGACGCAGCTTCATCGAACAATCGGGTCGCATTACGGCTTCCGACAATAACCATGCGGAGTTTCTTGCTTGGCATGACTGCGATGAACGTTGTCAACGGGATCATGATTCTATTTGTCTTATGCTTTTTCCCGATGGTCCTGTTGTTTATCGCGGGTCTTCAGCATCCAAGCGTATTAAGGTTGCATTTCATTTTTGCGGGATTGGTCGTTATCGGGATTTCCTTCGGACTGAATATTTTGTTCATCGGGACTTGGTGCTTTAGAGGACTTTTTGGGTCCCTAAATAGGCGCATTATCGTAGTCGTCGTTTTGCTCGTCTGGCACCTACTGCTGTGGTTCTGGGATCAGGTCGATTATTTAGATATCGGATTGGTGACGGCGTTATTGTGTGTGACGTTTTGGGACAGATTTTATAGAGGCGCGGAGCAACTGTGATGCTCGGCATGTCACAGGCAATCATAACGGCACTGTTCGATTGGGCGAGATATCTCTTTGCGCCGTTCGATCTAATCCGCGAAACAGCAACTCTCGGTTTGGAGAACAATACGAGCCGATTGATCGTTGGATATTGGTCGGCACCGATATTCTTATGCATCGTGGCGGATGCGCTGGTCCTGCGCACGTACGGCATAAAATTGGAAAGCGACACGGTGCTGACGGTTTTCTATCTTGCGTTCCGGGTATTGAGAGTTTTGTTTGGAGGATATCTCCTATTCGCGGTGCTCCGTCTGATGAATGTGAAAGTTTCGCCGGGGTAACGCTGCTGATATTTTCGATCGTCGTCGTGTATTCACCGCTGTTTAGCTGGATTGGAATTCCACAAGCCGCGTATACTTACGGCATCGCGGCAACGTTGAGAGCGCAGAATTTGGGTCTTGCTGACACGCTGTCCTATTTTCTTAAGCATACGACAGAGATTAGCGAACACGTCGGAATTCCGAACCAGACGATGAATCAATATTTGGCGATGTTGAGCTATGGCGTCTATCTAGTATCTACAATGCTGGTAGCTGAGTGCTTGACGCAAATGCTGGCGATCGAGAAGCGCAAGGCCTATGTAATGACGGCAGTTGGGTGCGCGCTAAATTTACTGCCGATGTTCGTTTTCAATATGTCTCAAATCGTCTTGATATTTCCCTATATGACTCAGGTGCCAAGCCAAATCCCCCAATAACAGGCGTAGCCCGGATTGAGCGACCGCGAAATCCGGGATCAGCCTCCCGGTCGGCGCCGGGTTTCGCGGAGGCTGTCATCGGGCCGGACCCGTTGGCTCAACCCGGGCTACTTGCTCTTTTCGATTTCCGACCCGATGATGGGCTTCGACGCCGTTTGGAAGCAGAAAGTGGGGGAGAAACATGATGATGAAATCGTCTATCGTAGCTGCAATACTCTTTTCGCTCGCGATTGGGACGGGAACGGCCTGGGCGGAGGGTGCCGCCGCGCCGTCCAAGATGAGCGCTGAGAAGAAAGCCATCTCGAAGTCCTGCTCCGATCAGGCCAATGCCAAGGGGCTGCACGGCAAAGAACGGAAGCACTTCAGGTCCGAGTGCAAGCGCCACGGCGGCAAGGCTGAGTAGTCAGCCGACGCCGTAACCCGGATGAAGCGATCTCCGGGGTTGACCTCTCCGCTTAAACCGCATGTCGCGAAGTCTGTCCTCGGGCTGGCTAATCGAGGCCGACCCGTTGGGCTGACCCGCTCTCCTTGTTCCTTCCGCATGCCGCGCCCGGCGATGCGCTTTTTCGCGCTGCGCGATGGCGAGCGCGTGGGTGGTCCGCACCGAGTCCCCGCTCTCGCCGTCGCTGGTTTCTTCGTGGCGTGCGTATGACAAAACTTAATTTTTTATTGCAATGCAGCGGAACGTTTCCCGCATTGCACAATGACCCGGCAACCGCCATATCTAGGCGTCCTGAACGCGGGGGCATAACCGGGAAGAACTTGATATTATGAGCAAATCTCTACCGATCGCGCTTGTACTGGCGGCTGTCACGATTGCCGGCGCGGCGTTTGCGCTGGCCCCAGCGATCCATAACCAGGTCACGCACCGCACGGTCGCGGGCGCCCCGTCGCAGAGCGCACTGGTTGACGGCAAAAGCATGGGTCAGGATCGCCACACTCCGCAACCGCTGCTGTTTCACGCTTGCCAACAACAAGACCCGACCGCATTCCCTGCAAGCAGCGGGACGGTTTGTTATCCGCTGCCTTACTGAGGAGACACGAGAGCGCCGAGTAGTCAGCTCATAAGGCGGATTAGCGAAGCGTAATCCGCCCTACTTTGGCTTGCTCGATGTTGGCTTCCGCTTGCCGCGCCCGCGCGGCGCGAATTTTTTGTGTTGCGCGATGGCGAGCGCGCGGGCGGCCCAGACCGCAAGTTCGTCGGGATCGTCGTAAAGCCGCTCGGGCAGCCGCCAATAGGACAGCGACGCGCGGCCGACGCGGCCTTTGCTTTTGGCGCGGGTATAGACGAACGGTTTTGAGCCTTCGCGCTCGAAATCCGGGATGCTGCTCTCGTCCACCTTGAGGAAGATCGCGCCGTCGAACATGAGGGCGAACATCAGGCCGTCGGACCAGATGCCGGCGCCGCCGAACATGCGCTTGATAGTGACCGGACCGAACGGCGCGAACAGCTCGCGGATGAATTCGGGGTCCAAGGGGCGGCCCTACATGCTCGTCCTGGATGCCTGGACCGATTTACGCAGCAGGGCGTACAGCGTCCCGCCGGTTGCCGCGCCGAGGATGTAGACAACGACGGCCAAAATCGCGAGCGGCGCCCGGATGCTGAAACCGAGGAAAGCCATGGTGACCACCCCGAGATTCTGTACGACGAAAATCACGATGACGGCCGCGAACACGACGATGACAGTCAGGTAAAGCCAGCGCATGGCGGCCTCGTCTTTGCTGTGGACTAATGAGTTCGCTTCGCTAACGCTGCGGTGATCGCAGCGGCATGTCACCGGCCTCCACGATCATCTTGCCGATCGGCCAGAGCGCGAGCCCGGCGAGCTTCAGATGCGCCCAGGCGAACGGAATGCCGATGATCGTCACCGCCAGCAGAATGGCGGTGATGAGGTGGCCGAGCGCCAGCCACCAGCCGGCGAGGATGAGCCAGATGAAATTGCCGAGAAGTCCGAGCGGCCCGGTGCCGAAGTCCTCCTCGCCGAGGTAGTCGCGGCGCGACACCGCCCTCCGCCCGAACGGCAGCAGCGTATAGGAGGCGATGTTGAACGCCGCCCGCGCCCAAGGCAGGCCGATGATGGTGATCGCCATGATCGCGGCGGCGATCAGCCAGCCGACGGCCATCCAGAGGCCGCCGAAGACGATCCACAGGAGATTGAGGAGCAGAGACAAGGGCGACATGAGCGCGCTCCGTTCGCTTGCCATCCTGTGCCGGCGGCAACGCGTCACGGTGAGCTAATCACGCCCGCGGCCGTCCGCCAGCCCACGGAGCCGGTCATGCGGGCGCGGGTATGTCGCTCATTTTAGCGTCACATTTATATTGACATCCGTCCCCGTTCCGGCTACAGATTGCGAATCTCGCTCATCGAGGGCGTTTCTAGAGACGATCCTGAAGCGGAGCGAAATGCGGTCCCCGCGGGCGGGCTTCGTAACCCCGCACTCGGGCGGCTTCGGGCATCGTACCGGCCGGCACGACGACCGGTCCGCGAGGTGCTCGCTGCACTGGCGCCGGGGAGGGTCCTCCCGTTTGCACCCGGTAATTCCAGGAAGCGCGGCCCGGAGCTGAGCCAAGAGGTCAAAGCCTTGGCGAGTGCCGCAGTGGAGCGCCGGAAGGCGAGCGGGCTTCCGTCAATAGCCCGCTTCCGCGCCCCGCGCATTGGCAGGCGGCAACGTCTGTCAGTGTGGCGCGGACATTGGTTGGATGCGCCTCTCGGCGCTCCGCTCCCCTCTTTCTTGGGAGGGCGGCGAATCAAAAGAACTTTGTTGCTGTCGTGGTATGCAAACCTCGGGCGCGCATCGCGCCGCGAGAACGAATTTTTGTTTCGTCATTGCGAGGAGCGGAGCGACGAAGCAATCCAGAGCTTTGTGGCTCAAAAGACTGGATTGCTTCGCTTCGCTCGCAATGACGAGAACGGCAACGCCCGCTCACCCCACCCTCTCCCCGCAAGCGAGGCGAGGGAGCGGAACGCGCCGCGAAACGGCTTTTTCGCCCCCGCGACGTGAGGCAAGATGACGGCATGCGATCATCGTTCCTCATGCGCAACATTTGCCGGGAAGAAGACGGGAGAGAATCATGACCAAGCTTTATCTGGCCGGTCCGTTGTTTTCGCTCGCCGAGCAGCGGTTCAACGTCGATCTCGCGCGCTTCCTCAAGAAAAAGGGTTTTAAGGTTTGGCTGCCGCAAGCGCATGAACCGCGCGATAAGACGGCGAAAGCGATCTTCGACATGGACGTCGAAGGTCTCGACTGGGCCGATATGGTGGTCGCCTGCATGGACGGTCCCGATCCCGACAGCGGCACCGCGTGGGAGTGCGGCTACGCATTCGGCAAGGGCAAGCCGGTCGTCTGCTACCGGACGGATTTCCGCATCTCCGGCGACAGCAAAGACGCTCCCTACAATCTCATGCTCAGCGAAAGCGCAACGACGCGCTTCGAGGTGCCGTTCAAAACGAAGACCGCGGAATTCCAAAGGCGCCTGCTTGAGTACATCCGCAAAGCTTTGCGCCCGGCGCGCAAAAAGTCCAAGCGCGCGTAGCCGGACGGCAGCGTCAGAAGACGCAGTACCAGGCTGCCGGCGGGCGAGACGGCTTGACCGCTCCGGGATATCCGGCATCGTGTGACCATGGCGGCGACGATGCAAACCATCCTGTTTCTGCTCGCGGTGCTGGTGGTTGTCGCCATCGTGGCGCGGCGGCTCAACATCGCGCCTTCCATTCTTCTTGTCGTCGCCGGTATCGGCGTTGCGCTTGTTCCCGGCCTGCCGCGGATCGAGCTGGCGCCGGAACTGGTGCTGCTCGGCATCCTGCCGCCGCTGATCTATTCGGCCGGCGTGGCGATGAGCTGGCGCGAATTCCGTTTCAACCTGCGCCCGATCACGCTGCTCGCCTTCGGCTGCGTCTTGTTCACCGCCGGTGCGGTGGCGGCGGTCGCTCACCTCGTCCTCGGCATGCCCTTGGCCGTCGGCTTCGTGCTCGGCGCCATCGTGGCGCCGACCGACGCCGTCGCCCCGCTCGCCGTCGTCCGACCGCTCGGGCTGCCGCGCCGGCTTATCCTCGTACTCGAGGGCGAAGGTCTCGCCAACGACGCCACCGCTTTGATTCTCTACCGCTTTGCCGTCGCCGCGGTCGCCACCGGCCTGTTCTCCTTCGGCGAAGCCGCCGGGACCTTTGCCCTCATTGTCGTCGGCGAAATCACCTACGGCATCGGCGTCGGCTGGGCCAGCCTGCGCGTGCGCCGCTGGGCGCACGATCCGCGCGTCGAGATCACGCTGTCGCTAATGACGCCCTATGTGGCGTTTCTCGTCCCCGCGCATCTAGGAGGATCCGGCGTGCTGGCGACGGTCGCGGCCGGCCTGTTCGTGAGCTGGAACGGACCGCTGCTCATTCCGGCGGCGACGCGGCTGCAGGGCATCTTCTTTTGGGACCTCGTCGTCTATCTGCTCGAAGGCTTCGTCTTCCTGGTGACCGGCATGGAGACGCGGGCGCTGCTCGATCGGACCAATACGGTGTCGCTGCGCGATCTCGGCTTGGCGCTGTTGCTCACCGTCGTTGTGGTCGTGGTCGCACGATTCATCTGGGTCTATCCGGCGACCTATCTGCCGCGCTGGTTGAGCCCATCGCTGCGCCGCCGCGATCCGCTGCCGCCCTGGCAGTGGGTCTTCCTGCTGGCGTTCGTCGGCGTGCGCGGCGTGGTCTCGCTTGCCGCGGCGCTGGCCATTCCGCTGACCACAGTCGCCGGCGCGGCGTTTCCCGATCGCGATCTCATTCTCTTCGTCACCTTCGGCGTCATCGTGGTGACGCTGATCGGCCAGGGCCTGATGCTGCCGGGCATTGTGCGCTGGCTTGCCTTGCCGCACGACGCCGAAGATGAGCGCCGGCGCGAGCAAGACGCTGAGATTACGGCGCGGCTGGAAGCTATCAACTTGGCGCAGGGCCGGCTGGACGGGCTGGCGGCCGACGGCAAGATATCGTCCGACGTGCTGGCGATCTTAAGGGCGCGCCATGACCATCGCGCCGGGCAGGTGGCGAGGAGCAGGAAGCTTGGGCGCAAGGCCGCCGCCGCGGCGGCTGAGCTGCGGGCCGAGCTGATCGCCGCCGAGCGGGAATACATCTACCGGCTGCTGCAGGAGGGCCAGATCACCGACGAAGCGCGCCGGCGCATCGAACGCGAGCTCGACCTGGAGGAGGAAAGCCTCGCGTTCAAGAGACCGGACGTAGCCGACCCGCCGCTCTGAGCGAACGCTACGGCGTCAAACCCGCTTGCGTTTCCGCTTTGCCGGCCGTTGTGCTGGGACGGCGTGATGCTCGATGTTCTGTGTGGGCGCGCGCGTCGCCGCCTTGGCGCGGTCGAGGACAAAGCGCGCGTAGTCGTCCAGGTCGCCCGGAAAGGCCTTGATGCGGCCGTCGGCGGCGAGCCACAGCCGGTCGGTCACGAGTTCGATCAGCGAGCGGTCGTGGGTGATGAGGATCACGGCGCCCTCGTAGTCGTTGAGCGCGTCGAGCAGCGCCCGGCGGCTTTCGATATCGAGGTGATTGGTCGGCTCGTCGAGGATCAACAAATGCGGCGCCGTCATCGCGACAAGGTTGAGCAGAAGCCGCGCACGCTCGCCGCCGGACAGGTTGGCAACCGTGGTTTCCTGCTTGTCGAACGACAAGCCGAACTGCGCCAGCCGCGACCGGCGCGCCGACTCGCTGTCGTCCGGCAGGGTACGGCGGATGATGTGCAAAGGGGTGTCGGCCGGGTCGAGCGCCTCGATCTGATGCTGATGAAACCAGCCGACCTGGATGCGGCCTTCGCGTTTCATATGGCCCGCTTGCAGCGGCAGCGCTCCGGCGATCATCCTGGCAAACGTCGTTTTGCCGGCGCCATTGACGCCGAGGAGCCCGATACGGTCGTCGACGTCGAGCCGCAGGTTGAGGTTGCGCAGCACCGGCGTGCCGTCGTAGCCGACCGCAGCGGCCTCGAGCTGGATCAGCGGCGGCGCCAGCGGCCGGGCCGGCGAAGGGATCGTGAACGGCGCCACGCGCTCCTCGACCACCTCGGCGATCGGCTCAAGCTTGGCCAGACGTTTGATCCGCGACTGCGCCTGCGCCGCCTTGCTGGCCTTGGCGCGGAACCGATCGATGAACTTTTGCAAATGGGCGCGCTCGGCATCCTGCTTGGCCCGGGTGGCGGCCTGCAGCCGCGTCTTTTCCGCGCGCCGCCTTTCGAAGTCGTCGTAGCCGCCGGTGTAAAGCTCGAGCTTGCCTTGGCTCAGATGCAGGATGGCGTCGACCGAATTGTTCAGCAGCTCGCGGTCGTGGCTGACGATCAGCGCTGCGTGCGGATATTTCTTCAGCCGCGCTTCGAGCCAGAGCGCGCCCTCAAGGTCGAGGTAGTTGGTAGGCTCGTCGAGCAGCAGAAGCTCGGGCTGTACGAACAAAGCCGCCGCCAGCGCCACCCGCATGCGCCAGCCGCCGGAGAATTCCGCCATCGGACGGGTAAGGTCGGCGGTGGAGAAGCCCAGCCCGCTGAGGATTTCCGCCGCCCGCGCCGGCGCGCTATCGGCGTCGATCTCGATCAGTCGCTGGTAGATCTCGGCCAAGTGTTCAGGTTCGGCGGTTTCCAGTCTGGCGTTCAACGCGTCCCGCTCGGTATCGGCGGCGAGAATCGTGTCCAAGAGCGAGACCGGGGTGGCCGGATGCTCCTGATCGACCGATCCGATCCTGGCGGCCTTGGGCAGCAGGATCTCGCCGCCATCCGGGACGAGGTCGCCCAGAATCAAGCGGAACAGCGTCGACTTCCCGACACCGTTGCGTCCGACCAGGCCGACCTTGGTCCCGGCCGGGATCATCACGCTCGCAGAATCGAAGAATCGGCGGCCCCAGCCGTTGAAAACAAGATTGTCGATCACAAGCATATCGCGGCTGCCGAAGGTTGGGGAAACGGTTGGGGAGGCAAGGGAGGCGTTCCTTACCGCGCGGCGCTGCGGATGGCGAGAGGCAATGTCGATCTGGTCGCGGAAGTGCGCGCCGCTTGGCGCTCTATCATGGTCAGCCGTCGTCCTCATCGAGCAATCGGCCTATTGCAACAGTTTTGTGAATGAATTGCTACATGCAAAAGGTGGACGGCCAAAGACCAGGCTTGACGACCAACAAAAATATTTCAGATATTTTTCACAGGCTGCGGCACGCCGGCACGCGAACCGGGCACGCAGAATCGTTCCGTCTGACGTTCAGTCAAGAAGAGCGCCCATCATGTCTCAGTTCGTCACCGCATTTCACGTCGGCGTTGTCGCCACGGTCCTCGTCTGCAGCAATGCATTGATGCCGGCGCCGGCGGGAGCTGCACCAATGTCGGACGCTGACAAGGCTGCCTTGAAACAGGCCACCGCGACATGCCGGGCGCAGGTCAAGGAGCAGGCACGGTTTGAGGAAATGTCGTGGTATGCGCGGCATAAACTCGTCAAGAAGTGCATCAACGAGGCGCTCAAGCATTGACCCGGACTGTCGTCCGAGACTTAAGTCCGCGTCACTGCCGTCTGCACGTACACGGCATGATCAGCCCTGCAGTTCCGGATCGAACCACCGAGCCGGCGCCGTTGCAGCGCGGCGCCTACTGAGCGGCGGCGAATTCGACTTCGGCAAGGGGCCGCTCCGACCACAGTATGTCGGTGTCCCGACCCAGCGTCGGGTCCCACAATTGGCAGCGCTCATACATGTGGCGAACCTGGCAGTATTGGAGCAGGCAGCCAAGCACCTCGCCGGCGGCTTGGCGATTGCGCCGAAGCTTGTTGATGATGCTGGCGAACATTTTTTCTTCCGCCGGTCCGAGATGTCGCACTCTTTGCAGCAGGCGGGCAGCATCATTGACGACGGCGCGGGGCTTCGAAGTCGGCGCCGCCCGCCGTGCGAACGCCGGAACGTGCGTGCTGCCCAGCGTGTCAATGAGCTTCAACATCCGTTGCTCGAAAGCGGCGGGATGATAGATCGAATTGCACAGCCAGCCGATCCCATGGAACAATTCATCACGCGTCATATTCTTGGGAATGACGTTGGTACTCCAGGGCGTCGCGGCGATCTCCGAGCCGTTCTCGACCAACCGACCTGCCTTCGCCAGCCTGGCGTGGAGCGGCGTCGCTGCAGGCGCGACCAGCGCACCCAGGCTGAAGATCGGAACCGCCGTCGCCATGGCGAATTCATACTGGCGGCGAAAAATGCTCACATCGTCGTTATCGAAACCGACGATCATTCCGCAATCGACCGAAATCCCGTAATCGATGATACGCTGGATATCGGTGAGCAGATTCCTTTTCAGGTTCTGCCGCTTCTTGGCTTCGCGCAGGCTCGCCTCGTCGGGCGTCTCGATGCCGATGAATACGTGTGTCAGGCCGGCATCGGCGCACATCTGCAGCATTTCAGTGTCACTGGCGGCGTCGATGGAGATTTGTGTCGTGAACCGAATTCTGCCGTCCGTCTGCCGCGCGTTCCAGTCGTGGATGGCGGCGAGCAACTCCTTGGCGCGGGCGCGGTAGATTGTGAAATTGTCGTCCGCAAGAAAGACGGTTCGATATCCGTACCGATACAATTCATCGAGTTCGCGCAGAACCAGATCGATGGGTTTGTGCCGCTGCTTGCGCCCGACATATTCGATCACATCGCAAAATTCGCACTCGAACGGACAGCCACGGGAAGTCTGGATCGTCCCCATGACGGCGCGCTCGTTGGGGTACAAATCCCAGCGCGGCACGGGTGAGGCCCGCAGGTCGACCTTGGTGCCGACGTATTCGGTCTGCCAGTTGCCGCTTCGCAGGTCGGAAAACAATTGCGGCGCGATATCCTCGATCTCTCCCCGCGCCAGAATGTCGCAATGCGGACGGACCACGTCGGGGCTCAACGATGCATACGGCCCCCCGATCACGACGGTGACGCCGCGCCGCCGAAACTCCTCGGCAATACTCTTCATGCGGCCCCATTGGCTGACTTTGCCTGTGATACCGACAAAGTCGACGGTGGCGTCGAAATCGATCGGCGCGACGTTCTCGTCGCAAAGCCGAACCTCAAAATGGCGCGATGCCAGGGCGGCGACCGTCGCAATCGCGAGGTCGGCCATCGAAGTCGCAGGTGCAACGCCCCAGGCCTCGAACACCTCGGCGCTGAAATAGCTGGGGAAGTCAGCAAGCGGATTGATTAAGTAGATGGATTTCGACACTGGTTGCATCCCACCCCTGCATCCTGCCACAACCGAAGATGGTGAGCAAAACGCCGTATTAAGTTTTTAGTTGGGCGCATTTGAGAAAGTATTAATATAAGCAAGGCTCGGATGGTCATCAGCCTAGTCCGTCCCCTGCCGTCCAGTCGGCGGCGCTAGCCAGAGTGGTTACAGACATGGCCGAGTGCCGGGGAGAGACATGCGGAGCGCTGGCGATTCTGGTTATTTCCCAATGAGTCAGCTTGTCAGCTAGCCGAAGCGGGCATATTCAGCGGATTTTCGGTGTTGCTGGTGGCCATATGAAGTTGATTGAACATGAGCCAAGGGGCGCCCTGCAGTCCTCGCCGTGACGGCCGGGGAATTGATTGGTCGAAGGGCCTGGCAAAGCGGCATCTAAGGGCTGACAGGCCGGGGAGGAGGATCGCGATGGCGCATGGGGTCTTTGTCGATGGCGTGTGGCACAGCCAGTGGTACGACACCGCCGCGACCGGCGGGCGCTTCGTGCCCACCGAGCCGGTTTTTCGCAATTGGGTCACGCCGGATGGAAGTCCTGGACCGTCCGGTCAAGGCGGCTTTGCCGCCGAGCGCGGGCGCTATCACCTCTATGTCTCGCTCGCCTGTCCCTACGCGCACCGCACGGTCATTTTTCGCAAGCTCAAAAAGCTCGAAAGCGTCATCTCGATGTCGATCCTGGAACCGGTCATGGGCGAGCAGGGCTGGGAGTTCGGCACCGGACCCGGAACGAGGGCGGACACGGTCAACGGCAAGCAACGCCTCGGCGAGATCTATTTGCTGGCCGATCCGCGCTATACCGGTCGGGTCTCGGTGCCGGTGCTTTGGGACGTCAAACGCCGCACCATCGTTAATAACGAATCTCCCGAGATCATCCGCATGCTCAATTCGGCGTTCGCTTCATTGACCGACGACCGCGTCGACTATTATCCGCCGAAGCTGCACGGGGAGATCGATCGCACCAACGCGCGCGTGTACAGGGACGTGAATATCGGTGTCTATCGTGCCGGGTTTGCGACGACGCAGGAAGCTTATGAAGACGCCTGCCGCGAGGTTTTCGCGGCGCTGGACTGGCTCGAGGCGCTGCTGTCGCGCCAGCGCTATCTGGTCGGCGCGCGCATGACCGAGGCCGATTGGCGCCTGTTCACCACGCTCGTTCGGTTCGACGCGGTCTATTACAGTCACTTCAAATGCAATCTGCGCCGCATCGCCGACTATCAAAACCTTTGGAATTACCTGCGCGACCTCTATCAGGTACCCGGCATTGCCGACACGGTGAACATGGATCACATCAAGCGACACTATTACGTAAGTATGACCGCCATCAATCCGACCGGTATCGTGCCGCTGGGGCCGGAACTGGATTTTGCCGCGCCACACGATCGCGGCCGATTCGAACAGCGGACGAGAAATCTGCTGCATCATCGTTAGATACGACAATTGCGTCGGGCTGATGTGTGGACAAACGGCCGACCGCCGAACACGCGGGCCGAAGGTCGATCTGGAGCTTTACCGCATTGGCGCGGCCAGGTCGCCGCTTTCTAGCTTCAGGCCGCCATTTCCGAAAGCAGCAATGTGTCGTCGAAGGGATCGACGATGCCGGCAAGCGCGGCGCCGCATTTCTCGCATTCGAGGCTGTAGCTTTCAAATCCGCATGCGTCTATGTGAGGCGTGCTGTCGCGATGAAACGCGAACCCCGTGTTGCAGGCCGGGCAAGCGATGACCTGTGCAGCCGAGACCGTGGTTAGCTCTTCAAATTTTTCCGGGCGATAATGGTTCATCGAGATCACATATCGCGCTGAACATTGCTAGCGCTGAAATTTTTATATCCGATGCTTTGAAAGAGTGCCTGAAACAGACGTGTCGCATTTAATAGCTCTGCTTAAATCTCGGCTAACCATTTGGATTATTGTCCAGCGATGGCAAAGCCCCCGCCTGCCGGGACTGAGTTCTCACCGGCTAGCAGCATGAGCGCCCGTCAAGGCAATAGAGAGGAGGGTGCGCGAAGCGGCTATCACCCGGCGAGGCGTGTTGTCGCGTTTGAACGAAGGCCGATATTTGCTTGCAACGGGGCTCGCTCAAACAGCATCCGCCGCTCGGCGTGCGTTGAACCGTAAAATGGATATCGCCGGACTGCGTCTGGCCAGACGGTCGGATAATGGATCGTCATGAGACTGATGGGCTTTGCTAAGTGCGGGTAAGGTCGCGATTCACAGATCAGCTGATGGTTGAACATCCGCCGATAAAACGCCTGATGCTCCACCCTTACAGCCGCGAGCAAATGGTCGGCGCTGAAGTATTGGGCCGCCATCCCGCAAAGTCGGGCGACGGCATACGGCAACCCGCGATGGACCCGGGCAAGGTTCTCGTCGGTAACAAAGCGGGTTGGATCGATGATGACTTTGCCGGCGTCGAGTTCGGGTTGCAAAATATCGGGAAAGACTTCGAGCGAAGGAAAGTTGGGGCATTCTCTAGAGCCTACGTGAATACGGATTGAGCCGGCTAACTCGTCGTCAATGTACAACCCGAAAAGATACACGTTGCCCGTCTCGTCATAAGGGTCGGAGAACGACCCGGAAGAATTCGGAAAAATCGATCCGTCGCGCAAATAGGCTTGATAGCGAAGGCGAAAGATGGCTTCCCGCTGCTCACCGGAATCCGCGCGCCGACAATCGATTCGGGCCAGGAGCTGCGCGATACGGTCGGAAAAACTGTTCTCTGACCCGGCGTGATCCGATTCAGACGCACAAGCCACCACCGCAACCATACTCCCCTCACTTTTGGCACTGCAGCAAGCGCCACATAGAAAAAGGTTAACATTTTATTGTTGCGATTACAATTTTGACGGTTCATTAGGGTTAACCCGTATACAACCTGTGGTTAACATCACGCAACCATTGAAGGAAGAGGGAAAAATAAAACTTCCAATCACGCAGCGTCGTTGCGGACTTTTGCCGGCCACGACGAAATCTGCGCGGGCGCAACGTAGGAAGCATAAAGAAGTTTCCGCAGATCGGCCGCCGGCATGGGCCTGCACAACAGATATCCCTGGACCTCGTCGATGCTTTCTTCGGCGGCGAGCAGATCGAATTGCTCTTGGGTCTCGACGCCTTCGACCACAACCTTCAGGCCCAATTGCGCGCTCAGCCGCGTAATACCGCGCAGCAAGGTCACTCTGCGCTCGTCGTCGCCAAGGCCCTGCAGGAACGACTGGTCGATCTTCACCTTGTGCAGCGGAAAGCTATGCAGATAACTGAGGCTCGAATAGGCGGTGCCAAAGTCATCCAAGGAGATCTTCACGCCGAGCTCGGCAAGCTGGTTCAGATCGGCGCGGGTTCTTTTCGTGTCCTGAAGCAGCGTCGATTCGGTTATCTCAATCTCGAGCCGCTGCGGGGCGAGATTGGTGGCGGCGAGCGTCTCGCGAACCAGCGCCGGAACATTGGAACGGTCGAACTGGATTGACGAGAGATTGACCGCAACCGCGGTATCGCCGGGCCAACGCCGGCACTCCAGACAGGCTTTGTACAAGACCTGATTGCCGATTTCGACGATGAGTCCCATCTCTTCGGCAACGGGAATGAACTCCGCCGGGGAAACCATTCCGCGTTCCTGGTGCGGCCATCGCAGCAGCGCCTCGCACGCCTCAATCCGCCTGGTCTTCAGATTGAAGAGCGGTTGATAGTAGAGTTCGAATGCCTCGTTCTCCAGCGCATTGCGCAAATCGAGTTCAAGATTTCTACGCGCTTGGGCGTTGGCTTCCATTTTTGCCTCGAACCAGCGCCACGTACCCCGGCCGTCCGATTTGGCCTGATACAGAGCCATGTCGGCGTTGCGCAAAAACTGGTCCGGATCGATGCGGTTTTTGGCGACCGCAATGCCGATGCTGGCGGTGACGACGACTTTGTGTCCGTCCAGGTCGTAGGTGCCTGCGACAGCGTTCAGAGCCCGCGTGGCGAGAGCCTCCGCCTGATCGAGGGATTTGATCGGTGCCTGAAAAATGACAAACTCGTCGCCACCGAAGCGCGCAATGACGTCGGCATCGCGGATAGAGGTTTGCAGCCGCTCGGCGACCGCCTCCAGCAGCATATCGCCCCGTGTGTGCCCCAAGGTGTCGTTGACTTGCTTGAATTGATCGAGATCGACGAAGTGAACGGCACACATGTTGTCGGGCCGCCATGCGCCCAGGGCGCGCTCCATGTGATCGCGCAAGATGTTGCGGTTGGGCAGACCGGTCAAAGGATCGAATCGCGCCAGATGATTGATCTTGGCTTCGGCAATCTTGCGCTCGGTGATATCCTCAACGAGGGCAACCATGCCGCCGTTTTCCATGGGCTGCACAGTGAACTCGAGTGTGCGCCCGTTTAACATGTCGACGCCAAACGCATCGTCCTCGGTACCCGAAAGTCGGGCGTCCAGGCGGTCGATCAGATTCTGCGCATTGAAGCCGGAAATCATGCCTGCCGCGACAACGCTTTCGACCAAGTTGCGCACGGTCGAGCCTTTCAGATCGCAATCAGCTGGCAATCCCGTTTGTTGCTTCAGTTTTTGATTTGAAACGACAATGCGGTGCTTGGAATCGAACATGCACAAACCGTGCGGCATGTTGTTGAGTGCCGTGTCGAACCGCTTTGCGAGCAGAGACATGTCGTGCGATGCAATCACCGCATCGAGCAGCGTGCGGCGCAACCTATCCGCTATGAATTTCATCCCGAGAAAGGACGGGACGAGAAGGGCAGCAAAAATCCAATGATACGGATTTCCATAAAAGACAAGCGCGGCAATCATCGGCAACGACGTGCTTAAGATTTGTACGACGACAAAACGACCGTTTCCAAAGTTTCGTCCAAAAATGCCCGTCGCATAAGCAATTGTCGTTGAAAAGCTGACGAGATCAGCATACGGATCAGAGGTGCGAGTGAAGGCGATGTAGCACCAGATTCCAAGCAATGCGACGGACGCGGAGGCTCCCGCGCCATAGCGGTGTTCCCATCGGCGAGCGGCTTTGGCACTGGTAACCGTTGAGCGCGCGCGTAAATACGCACTCATCATTAATCCGCGGGCGCAGGCGACGACGGAGATCGCCACTGCGCAGTAAAGGATGAGAATCTCGCCGGTCTTCCAGTAGGTGATCAGAACCGAGCTGATAACAAATATGGTCCCAATGAGGAAAGTGCGCCCCTCCTTGAATAGCGAGTCGACCAGCGGAAGGTAGACGTCCGGCGGAAGCGGTTCACGTCCCTGAGCGGGTCGGCGAACTTGGAACGCGGGACTCATTACATGGCACCGTGGTGGTCGCGCAGGTCTTAAATTGGCTTAGAGGTATGCCACCGAAGGTCTCTCTACCGAGTAAATGCGGATGACTTTCTTCAATAGTGGCCGAGAATTAACGGAATCTGCGGCAAGCCGTTAGTGGAAGATTAGCCATGCGGCTGCGGCTGCACCCTTGGAGCGTAAGTCCGTCGACCACACGGCTTGACGCGGAAGCGCAATTTCTGGGGGGTTTTCTACACGCTACCCGGGTAGCGCGCTGCGCATGCGTGTACCGCGCTGCTTCGCGATCGCGGGATTCTTGGTGAGTTGCCTAGCGAATTTTCTGGAAATCGCCGTGCCGGCCGAGGCCGTCCTTGAAGCGACTCGCACCCGCTACGCCGTCTTCGATGAGAGCCTTACGCCCGTTGTACCACTCCTGAATCAGGGCCTCACGAACGTTTAGGCCATGACTTTTGATGGCGGAGCGCCGATCGGCGCGGACGCAAACCTGCGGGAAACGCGCGATCTCCTGGGCCAGCTCTTCGGCTTTTTGCCGGGCGCCGCCCTTTGGCGTGACATATTCGCACAGGCCGATGCTCAGGCATTCGTCGGCCGGCACTTTTCGTCCGGTGAGGATGATCTCCAGCGCACGGCCCTGGCCGACGATCCGTGGCAACCGTACCGTCCCTCCGTCGATCAGCGGCACGCCCCAGCGGCGACAGTACACGCCGAAGTAGGCATCTTTCGCCATCACCCGGAAATCGCACCATAGGCCCAGTTCCATCCCGCCGGCGACGGCGGGGCCCTCGATCGCGGCGATCACCGGCTTGTCCAATTCAAGCCGCGAAGGCCCCAGCGGTCCGCGCGGAATCTCACCGCCATTGCCACGCGGGCCGGCGGTCGGAATATCGAGCTCCCCAAGCGGATACTCGGCATTAAGCGTAGTGACATATTTGAGGTCCCAGCCGGCGCAAAATGCTCCGCCGGCGCCATAGAAGACCGCAACGGCGGCATTCTTGTCGGCGTCAAATTCGAGAAAGGCTGCGGTCAGCGCATCGGCGCTCGCGGGGTCCATCGCATTGCGGGCTTCGGGCCGATCGTGAATCACCGTCCATACGATGCCGTTTCTCTCAATTCTGACTGCCATACCGGTTTCCCTTCTTGTGCCGATCGTTGCAGGGCCGGCCGAGTTGCCAGCGCTTGATTCCGGTGTGCTACCGGCCGGTGAAAATCGGCAAACGTCGTTCCGCCGTTGCCTTCACGCCTTCCTTGAAATCGTCGGTCTTACGCAAGCGGGTTTGCTCCGCCAGCTCGCGGTCGGTCGCCTCGCGCACGCGGTCGGCAAGATTGCCGCGCATGGTGGCGCGCGTCGCGATCAGGCCGAGCGGCGAGTTTTCGGCGATCTCGGCGGCGAGCGCCAGCGCTGCGGCGCGCACCTCGCCTTGCGGCACCAGTAAATCGGCGAGACCGATGGCGTGGGCCTCGTCGCCGCGGACGCGGCGGCTGGTGTAAAACATCAGCGCCGCCTTGGTCGGGCCGATGACGGCGGGCAGCGTGACGGTCAGCCCGAAACCCGGATGAAAACCGAGCCTGGTGAAGTTGGCGCAGAAGCGCGCCTCGGGGCAGGTCACGCGGAAATCGGCGACCATCGCCAAGCCCAGCCCGCCGCCAACCGCGGCGCCGTGAACGGCGGCGACGATGGGCTTCTTGGTGCGGAACAGCCGGTTGCCCTCGATATAAAGATGCGCCGCGCCGGGTGTCGGTCCGCTGAGCAGCGCGCTGCCGTCGCGGTCGAGCGTGCCGCCGCCGCCGAAATTGGCGCCGGCGCAAAATGCCTTGCCCTGTGCTGCCAACACCAGCGCGCGGCAGTCGGCGTCGGCGTCGAGCGCCTCGAAAGCGGAGGCGATTTCCTTGATCAGCGCGATGTCGAAGAAATTGTTCGGCGGTCGTCTGATCTCGACCAGGGCGACGTGGCCGGTTTTCTCGACGCCGATATCTTTGAACGGGCCCATTGCGATTTTCCTCCGCGCGTTGCTACTCGGCCGCGCCGCGGCGTTCCATCGTCCGAATATCACGCTTGACGATCAGGGCGTCGACCACCGAAACGCCGTCGCCCCGCGCATGGACAATGACCGGATTGAGATCGATCGCGGCAATGTCGTCGGCGTGATCGGCCGCAAATTGCGACAGCCGGACCATGAGGTCGGCGAGCGCCGCGGTGTCCGCCGGCGGCATGCCGCGATAGCTCTCGAACAGCTGGGCGCCCCTGAGGCGGCCGATAAGCGCGCGGGCGCCGGCGTGATCGAGCGGCACGGGAGTGAGCGCCACATCGGCCAGCACCTCGACCAAAACGCCGCCAAAGCCGACCGCCAGCAAGAGTCCCCACGTCGGGTCGCGGCTGACCCCGAGAAGAACCTCGCGTCCGGGCGCCGCCATCGGCTGCACCAGCACGCCGTCGATGCGCGCCGCCGCGGCGTGGCGTTTGGCGGCTGTCAGCACACGGCCGTAAGCCGCGCGCACGATGTCGGCGCCGACGAGGTCTAGAGCGACGGCGTCGGCTTCGCTCTTGTGTGGGATGTCGGCGGACTGAACTTTGAGCGCTACAGGGCGTCCAATCGCCTGCGCGGCGGCGACGGCCTCATCGCTTGACTGCACCAGCTGGCCCGCATCTTCAGTACCGATGCCATAAGTCGCCAGCAGCGGCCGGGCCCGGTATTCGCACAGCACCGGACCGGATTCCGCAAGCACGGCACCGACTTTCGCGCGCTCCGGGCCACCCGGCGTCGTGATGTTGATCGGGCGCAGCAAATGCTCGCGCATCGCGCGGTAATCGACCATCGCCCGCATCGCCCGTGCGCAACTCTGCGCGCCGGTGAACAGCGGATAGCCGGCTTCGTTGAGGATCTCGATGCTGCGTTCCGACGGCAGCGTGTAGGTCCACATGAACACAGGCTTGGTCGACTCGCGCGCCAAGTCCTTAAGTTTCGGCAGATCATTTTCGAGAAATGCCGAGCGACGCGCGGTGACCACGACGATGACTGCGTCGATCAACGGTGACCGAGCCACCAGCCTGGCGAATTCCGCGTAGCCGACTTTGTGCACGCCCTGGGCGGTGGAATCGACCGGGTTCTGCGAGGTGCCGTACGACGGCAGATGAACGTCGATAGCAGCGCGCGTCTCACTGTCGAGCACCGGCACGTCGAGCTCGACGGCGGCACAGGCGTCGGCCATCCATACGCCGCCGCCGCCGGACGACGTGCAGATGCCGATGCGATTGCCCGCCGGCATGCGGTCGCCGCAGGCGAGAACGCCGGCAGCCATGTCGATCATCTCGTCGAAGTCGCCGCCTTCGATCAATCCGTAGCGCTCGAATATGGCGCGGTAGGCGGCCTGCGAGCCTGCGAGTGCCGCGGTGTGCGAAGCCACGGCACGGCTACCGGGCTTGGACTGGCCGATCTTATGAACGATCAGCGGTTTGCCGGCCTTGAGCGCTTTTTCCGCTATACGGACAAATTTTTCCGGCGTCTTCACGGCTTCGAGCAACAGCAGAAAGACGTCGGTCTTGTCCTCATCGAGCATGTAGTCGACGAAGTCGGACGTCTCGAGGGCGGCTTCATTGCCTGTGGTGACGATGTAGCGGAAGTTGAGGTTGCGCGAGCGCGCGCGGTCGAAAAAAGCAAAGCCGAGGCCGCCGCTCTGCGAGATGACCGACACCTGGCCGCGGCCGAGGCCGTGCACCGGCTTCAGCGGCCCGGCGTTCTGGTCCATCGCCGGGCTGAAGGTCGCGCAAAGCGCGGCGGCGATATTGGCGAAGCCCTCGGTATTGGGGCCGCTGACCGCCATGTCGTAACGCCGCGCGGTGGCGGCGATCTCGCGCTGCAGGCGAGCACCGGTCTCACCCGGCTCCTCGGCGAAGCCGGAGCTGAGAATGACCGCCGCTTTGACACCGGCGAGGCCGCAACGCTCGATCTCCGCCGGCACATATTCTGCGGGCACGATCAAAATCGCCAGATCCACGGGCTGCGGCAGGGCGCTCACCGATGGATAGGCTTTTAAGCCCTGGACTTCGGCCGCGCTGCGACTCACCGGGTAGATTTTGCCGGCAAACGGATGGCTGCGAATGACCTCAAAAATCCGGCCGCGCAAGCCGCTCGTGTCGGAGGAGGCGCCCACCACCGCTACCGACTTGGGCCACAGCAATTTCTCGATATCCGGCACGCTCCGTTCGCCTCTCACCGCAGGCCCAGCCCGCGCGCGATGATGCCGCGCAGGATTTCGGTGGTGCCGCCCTGGATGGTGAGCTTGGGCGCGACCATGGTGGCGAAGGCCAGTTGATCGGCGAGCGACGCGCGGTTGGCGACCTCCGGTTCGAGGAACGCGGTGAGCTCGCGCACCCGGCCGGGCAGCTTCTGCTCCCAGATGGTACCGAGGTCCTTGACGATCGAGCCTTCCACCACCGGCTCCTTGCCGGCCTGCAGCATGCCGGCGACGGAGACCGACATTCTGCGCAAGGTGTGCAGTTGTGCCACCAGGCGGCCGAGCCCTTCGGCGCTGCGCAGGTCGGGCTCCGGCCCCAGCACGCGGATCAGCTCCAGCAACACGTAGAAGGTCTCGAGGAAGCGCTCCGGTCCGCTGCGCTCATAGGCCAGCTCGCTGGTCGCCTGTTTCCAGGCGCCGTCGATCTCACCCATCACGTAGTCGTCGGGCACGAAGGTGTTCTCGAACACCACTTCGTTGAAACCACGATTTCCCGCCATCTGATAGATGGGATTTACCGTGATGCCGGGCGTCTTCATGTCGACCAGAAACTGCGTCAACCCGTGCCGGCGGTTCTCCTTGGTCGGAGGCGAGGTGCGGAACAGGCCGAGCATGTAGTCGGCGATATGGGCGCTGGTGGTCCAGATTTTGCTGCCGTTGATGTGCCAGCCGCCGTCGGTCTTGGTCGCTTTGGTCTTGGCGGCGAACAGATCCGAGCCCGAGCCGGGCTCGCTCATACCGATGGCGAAACACAACTCGCCGCGGCAGATACGCGGCAGGATGTCCTTCTTGATGTGCTCGGGAGCATATTTGAGCAGGATCGGGCCGCTCTGACGGTCGGCGACAAAGTGCAGGTGCGCCGGCGCACCGGCGGCGCGAAACTCTTCCGTTACGACGTAGCGCTCCAATTGGCTGCGCTCGTGTCCGCCGTATTGTTTCGGCCACGTCATGCCGATCCAGCCTTTGGCGCCGACCCGCCGGCTGAAGCCGCGATTATGCGAATCGCCGTGCCCTGGCTGATGCGGATCGAAGGTGCCGGCGGCGATTTCTTCGGCCAGGAACGCGCGTACCTCCGCGCGCAGTGCGTCGCATTCGGACGGCAGGCGGATCGGATCGAATTGCAGATCGGTGCTCATCGCGAAGCCACCAGAGGCCAGAATTCGTCGGCGCCGCGGCCGGCGACGTGCTTGCCGAGCTCGGCCGCCCAATAGCTTTCGTTACCGAAGTCGTCGCGCCAGGACAGCATGCGCAGCGTGAAGCGGTGCAGCACGTGCTCCTGAGTAAAGCCGATGGCGCCGAAGACCTGATGGGCAATCGCCGAGCCCTCCGCGGCGGCTTCGGCGGTACGAATCTTGGCCGATGCCGCTTCAAGGAACACGGCGTCGTCGAATGTATCGGCTTGCGTGATGGTGTCGGCCGCCGAACCGGCAACCGCGAGCGCGGCGGCGACTTCGCCGGCGAGCCGCGCCAGGTTTTGCTGCACCGCCTGGAACTTGCCGATCGGGCGCCCGAAGGCGATCCGCTCATTGGCGTAGCTGACGCTGAGCGACAGGATCGTTTCCAGGGCGCCCGCGGTCTCGATACTGCGGATGGCCGAACCCATCAGCATCAAAGCGGATCGATCGAAGCCATTCGGCGCCGGCGCGCTGGAGAGCGGTTTGATGTGCTCGAAGGTGACGGTATTCGCGGCGTCGCCGGCGAGATTGCGGCCTTCGCTCAGCCGGCAGTCCTTGACTTCGACCAGCGCGATCCGCTGCTGCCCACCGCTATCGGCAAGCGCGACAATATGCTGGCAGTCTTGTGCAAACGGCACGCCGATGGCGCGGCCACTCAGCGTGCCGTCGGCGTCGAAGGCGATGCGGTCATGCGGACGGACCGGGGCGAGCGTCATGGGAGTCGTCGGCACTTCAAGGCCGGCGCGCGCCAAGAGCCAGCCGGCAGCGAGTGTTTCCGCCAGCGGTACCGCCAAGGCGAAGCGCCCGGCGACGCCGAGAATGGCAAAGCCATCCGCCAAGCTTGCGCCCGCACCGCCTAATGTATCCGGAACCCAGGCAAGCGGCAGCCCGGCGTCGCTGAGCGCTCGCCACAGCGGCTCCGTCCAGGCGCGGCTCTTGGCTTGGTTGATGGTCTGGGGATCGGCGAAGTCTGCGAAAATCCGCTTCGCTGTCTCGGTGATGATAGTGCTGGCTTCCTCTGCCACGACTTCGTTGGCCCCGGTTTGTGCGCCAAGGCGGCAATAGCCACGCTGTCGCTTTCCCAAGCGCCCATCGTGGGGGTAAGCGGAACCGTTGGCAAGTTGCACCCAAGCTGGGCAGTTGCCCAGAAAGCGCTGTTTCGCCAATGGGACAGACAGCGCATAATGTTTGACTGGGCGGCCGCCTGACAACATCGAGACGTCGGCGCAGCGCAGGAGTACGGCATTTGGCGAAGCGAAATGCTACCGCGGCCGTGATCGGCGCCGGCGATTTCATCGGCGCGGCGATCGCCAAAAAATTCGCGGGCGAGGGATTTTCAGTCTTCGCCGGCCGGCGCAATGCCGACAAGCTTGCGCCACTGATCGCCGACATCGAAGCGGCCGGCGGCGAGATCGTTGCGCGCGGCCTTGATGCCCGCAAGGAAGACGATATCGCCGGCTTTCTGCGCGCCGCCGACGCGCATGCCCCCCTCGAAGTTTGCATCTTCAATGTCGGCGGCAACGTCAATTTCCCGCTGCTGGAGACGACCGAGCGCGTGTTTCGCAAAGTTTGGGAATTGGGCTGCTATGCCGGATTCCTGACTGGCCGCGAAGCCGCCCGGGCGATGCTGCCGCACGGCAAAGGCTGCATCTTCTTTACCGGCGCCACCGCCAGCGTTCGCGGCGGCGTCGGCTATGCGGCGTTCGCCAGCGCCAAGTCGGGGCTGCGCGCGGTCGCACAAAGCATGGCGCGCGAGCTCGGTCCGAAAAACATCCATGTCGCGCATCTGATCATCGACGCAGGTGTCGATACCGCGTTCGTGCGCGAGCGCATCAGGCAGCGCTCCGGCGCGGAGGCATTGGAACGCCTCGATCCGGATCAGCTCATGCATCCGGCGTCGGTTGCCGAGGCCTATTGGCAGCTCTACCGGCAACCGCGCGACGCCTGGACCTTTGAACTCGACATGCGTCCCTATCGGGAGGTTTGGTGAGATGGCTAAAGTGGAATTCCATTTCGACTTCGGCAGCCCCAATGCCTATCTGGCGCATTTGGTGATTCCCGAGATAGAGCGGCGCACCGGCGCCAAATTCGAATATGTGCCCGTCCTGCTCGGCGGCGTCTTCAAAATGACCAACAACCGCTCGCCGGCGCAAAGCATGGCGGGCATCAAGAACAGGCTGGAATATGAGGCGCTGGAGCGAGAGCGCTTCGTGCGGCGCCACAACATCACGCAATTCAAGTGGACTCCGTTCTTTCCGGTCAACACACTCCTGATCATGCGCGGCGCGATCGCGGCGCAGCTCGACGGCGTGTTCGAGCGCTATGTCGACGAGATATTCCGCCACATGTGGGCCGAGCCGAAGAAGATGGACGATCCCGAGGTGGTGCGCTCCGCTCTCGAAGAATCGGGCTTCAACGCCGCTTCCTTGATGGCCCGAACCCAGGAGCCCGAGGTTAAGGATCGGCTACTGCAGAACACGCAAGCCTCTGTCGCCCGCGGGACGTTCGGCGCCCCGACCTTCTTCGTCGGCGACGAAATCTTCTTTGGCAAGGATCGGCTGCGCGACGTCGAGGACGAGATCGTTCGCGCCAATGCTTAGGTCGCGTCGCTGCTCTGAGCTTGCCTATCCGCCGCGGCGATGGCGTGGAAGAATGTTCCGGTAACGCGACCGCGCCGGCCGCCGGCCCTTACAGCGCCACGACCTTCGCTGTCGGCCAGCTCGGCGAACGGCTCGTCGCGTCCAGTGGAAGTGAGCGAGGCGTAATGGAATTCGTGGCCGCGGACGATGGTTCCGCTGCGGCCGAGCACACCGTCCGCCAGAAGCCGCGCCGTGCGGTAGCCGAGATGCAGCTTCCTGCGGGCGAAGCTCGTTGCATGGCCGAGCAGTCCGGTCATGGCGTGGCGCTTCCCCGCCGCATCCTCGAGGCTCTCGCCCAGAACCATGTAGCCGCCGCATTCGCCATGCACCGGGCGCGTCTCGGCAAAACGCCGCAGCCCTGCGGAAAATCTCCGCGCGGCGGCGAGCGCATCGGCGTGCAGCTCTGGATATCCGCCGGGCAGCCAGCAGCTATCGGCACTCTCGGGCGGCGGCTCGTCGGCCAGTGGCGAAAATGCAAAAATCTCGGCGCCGGCACGACGCCACGCGTCAATGAGGTGCGGATAAACGAAGCTGAAGGCTTGATCGCTGGCCAGCGCGATGCGCTGGCCAGGCGGTGGCAGGGCAGGGACATATATCGGTCGCGCCATCGCTCCGGCCGTCATGATCGGCGCCGCGCGCGCAACAATAGCGTTGAGATCGAGATGGCGCTCCGCCGCCGCGGCGAGGCGGTCGATCAGTGGGGCAAGTTCGCTGTGTTCGCGGGCCTGAACGAGGCCAAGGTGGCGTTCGGGCAGGGCCAGCGCGATCTCGCGCGGCAGCGCGCCGAGGACGGGAATATTGACTCCGGCGATGGCGTCGGTGACGAGCGCGCGGTGCCGTTCGCTGCCGACGCGGTTGAGAATCACACCCGCGATCTTCACCGCCGGATCGTGCACGGCAAAGCCTCGTACCAAAGCCGCGGCCGACTGTGCTTGCCGCGCGACATCGAGCACGAGCAGGACCGGCAGGCCAAAATGCCCGGCTAGGTCGGCCGTCGCGCCGCGTTGCCCGGCTGCTGTCGCGGCGCCGTCGAACAGGCCCATGACGCCTTCGATCACGACGATATCGGCGCCGTCCGCCGCTTGCGCGGCGAGCGCATCGAGAAGTTCGCGCGACATCGCCCAGCTATCCAGATTGACGCTCGCCGAACGGGTGACGGCAGCGTGGAACGCCGGATCGATGTAATCGGGTCCCGCTTTCGCCGCGCGCACGATCAGCCCGCGCCGCCGCAGTGCCGCCATGAGCGCGAGCGCCACTATGGTCTTGCCGGCGCCGGAATGCGGCGCCGCGATGATGAGTCCGCGGGCCGTCACTCTCGCTCCTTTTCTTTGTTCTCGGTCGATGCCTCCTCGCCGACCAGCAGCGCGCGAAAATTCACGATCTCGCCGATCACCACGATCGCCGGGGGTTCGAATTTCTGCTCGCGCGCATCGGCGGAAAGCCTTTCCAGCGTCGAGACCAGAACCCGCTGTTTCGGCGTAGCCGCCGAAGCTATGATGGCGGCGGGCGTTGACCCCGGGAGTCCTGCTGCTAGCAAGGCAGCGGCGATCTGTTCGAGGTTGTGCATCACCATGTAGAGCACGATCGGCTGTCCGGCGCGGGCGAGCGGCGCCCAATCGAAATCCTCGTCGGCGCCGTGTCCGGCGGCGAAGATCACCGCACGGTTGACGCCGCGCAGCGTCGCCGGGATCGACGCCGCGGCGAGCGCCGCCAGCCCGGCGGTGACGCCGGGGATAACGCGGAAGGGAACGCCGGCGGCCGCGAGTGCCTTCGCCTCCTCACCGCCGCGTCCGAAGACGAACGGATCGCCGCCCTTGAGCCGCAGCACGCGTTGGCCGGCGCGCGCCAGCTCGACCAGGCGCCGAGTGATGTCGCCCTGCGTCGCGGATGGCTTACCGCCGCGCTTGCCGGCGAATTCGAGCCGCGCTTGCGGCCCGGCGAGCGCCAAGACGCGCGGATCGACAAGGGCGTCGTGCACGACCACATCGGCTTGGTTGAGGCCGGCCAGCGCATCGAGCGTGAGCAGGCCGGGATCGCCCGGACCCGCGCCTGCGAGCCAGACGTGGCCGGGAGCCAGGACCGGCATGCCGGCGCGTTGAGACGCCAGTGCATCCCAGGCCGTCATGGCGGCGTGCTCCCGTGGTGACGATCGCTCCGTGCCGCACTAAAGGGAGAAGCATGGAGAGGCAACAACGCCCGTTGCGCCGGGGATGGACCACTGGCACCTGCGCCGCTGCGGCGGCCAAGGCGGCGTTTGCAGCGGTCATAACCGGCGAATTTCCCGACCCGGTCGAGGTGACGCTGCCGCGTGGCGAGCGCCCAAGCTTCGCGCTCGCTTTGACGCGAAGGGACGAAGGCTCCGCAACCGCCGGCGTGATCAAGGATGCCGGCGACGATCCCGACGTGACGCACGGCGCGCTCGTCCTCGCCACAGTGCGCGCCGGAGCGCCGGGCGCGGGCGTGACCTTTCGCGCGGGCGAGGGCGTCGGCATGGTGACGCGGGCCGGTCTTCCGATTCCGCCGGGCGAGCCCGCTATCAATCCGGTACCACGGCGCATGATTGGCGACGCTATCGCCGAAGTCGCCGCCGCGGCCGGACGCGCCGCCGACGCCGAGGTCGAGATCGCCATTCCCGGCGGCGAAGCGCTGGCGGCAAAAACGCTCAACGGGCGGCTCGGCATCGTCGGCGGGTTGTCGATCCTCGGCACCACCGGGATCGTCGTGCCTTATTCGTGCTCGGCGTGGATCCACTCGATTCACCGCGGCATCGATGTCGCGCGCGCCGCCGGTCTCACCCACATTGCCGGCGCCACCGGCTCGAACTCGGAAGCCGCGGTGCAAAAGCTCTACGATTTGCCCGAGGTCGCGCTGATCGACATGGGCGACTTTGTCGGCGGCATGCTCAAATATTTGCGCACGCATCCGGTGCCGCGCGTCTCCATCGGCGGCGGCGTCGCCAAGATCACCAAACTTGCGCAGGGTCTTACCGATCTTCATTCCAAGCGCGGCGTCGTCGACCGCGCGCTGTTGGGTGCGCTGGCACAGGCGGCCGGCGGCTCCGCACGCCTGTGCGCGCGTATCGTCACCGCCAATACCGCGGCGGAAGTTTTTGCGCTGGCGCAAACCGAAGCTATTGCGCTCGGTGATGCGGTCGCGCATGCCGCGCAGCAGACGGCCGAACGCGTGGTGGCAGGCCGTGACATCGCCATCGAGATCGTTTTGTTCGACCGCGAGGGCGTGCTGGTCGGCCGTGCGCCGTTCAAGTCTGATTAGTCGCTCGCTCAACTGCCGCCTCCCCGAAAGCGGCGACGATAATCGGCGTCATAGAGCGCGCTCTCGCGAAAATCCTGCGCGGCGAGCACGCGGCCGACAAGGATGAGCGCTGTGCGCTCGATCCGCGCGTCGGCAACCTTTGCGGCGATGTCGGCAAGCGTGCCGCGCAGGATGCGCTGAGCCGGCGTGCTTGCCTGCACCACGACCGCGACCGGACAGTCGGCGCCGTAAATTGGCGTCAGTTCGGTGACGATGGTCGCGATGGCGTGGATCGCAAGGTGGATGACGAGCGTGGCACCGCTTGCGGCAAACCTCGCGAGCTTTTCAGCTTCCGGCATGCGCGAGGCGCGACCGGGCATGCGGGTGAGCACCACGCTTTGCGCGATCTCGGGCACGGTCAACTCGCATTCCAACGCCGCCACCGCCGCGGCAAAGGCCGGCACGCCCGGCGTCAGCGTATAGGGAATGCCGCGCCGTTGAAGCCGGCGCAGCTGCTCGGCGAGCGCCGAGTAGATCGAAAGGTCGCCGGAATGAAGCCGCGCCACGTCGAGACCGCCGGCGTGCGCAGCGGCAAATTCCGCGTCGATCTCGTCGAGCGACAGCGGCGCGGTGTCGACGATGCGCGCGCCGCGCAGGCAGTACGCGAGCAGTTCAGGCGGCACGATCGAGCCGGCGTAGAGGCAGACCGGACAGCGCGCGATGAGATCGCGGCCGCGCACGGTGATAAGGTCCGCCGCGCCCGGTCCGGCGCCGATGAAATGCACGGTCATCATGCGCCTCTTGGCAGTTTCGCCGAAGCGGCCAGTGCGCAGGTGGCGGCGCCGACGACCAGTCGCGGGCTGATGAGGCGCGCCGCCGGTCCGGCGGCGGCGAGCGCGGCCGCTTCCGCCACCGACGGCACGCCGGCGAGCGCGCGCACACGTTCGGATCGGGTTTCCGTGCGCTCGCTTGCGGTTTGCAGATCCGCGTCCGAGACCACGATGACAGAGACGCCGAGTTTTTCCGCCGCTGCTTGAATGCCCGCCTCATCGCGCTTTGTCGCGATCGTGGCGATGACATCAAGTGCGCCGGCATCGATATTCGCGCGCGCCAGCGCCGCGCGGACGGCCGCTTCGACATCAGGCGCTGGCGCGCCTCGTTTGCATCCGACGCCGGCGACGATCATGGTTTTATCCAAACCCATTGCGTGACCGGCATCGCCGCGCGCCATCCGGTTTTTTCGCCGACGGCACCGGCGCGTGCAATCGCGATGCGAATGAGTTCGCCGCCCAGCGCGGCGTGGCGGGCGAGCAGCAGCGCCTCGGTTTCCAGGGTGACGGCGTTGACGACGAGGCGGCCGCCGGAACGCAAAGCTGCGACCGCGGCGTCGAGCACGTCCAGATAGCTGGCGCCGCCGCCGATGAAGATCGCATCGGGGGGCGCGAGGCCGGCGAGCGCTGAAGGCGCAGCGTCTTCCGCGATCTCGAGCCCCGGCACGCCGAAGGCGGCGGCGTTGCGACGGATACGCGCGGCGCGATCCGCACGCCGCTCGATCGCAATAGCGCGCATCGTCGGGTCGGCCAGCATCCATTCGATCGCGACCGAGCCGGCGCCGGCGCCGATGTCCCAGAGCAATTCGCCGCGCCGCGGCGCCAGCGCCGACAACGTCACCGCGCGCACCTCGCGTTTGGTGATCTGACCGTCATGCTCGAAAAGCTCATCGGCAAGGCCGGACGCTCGCGCGATGACGCGCGCATCGGGCCCGGCCGCGACCTCGATCGCAACCGTATTGAGCGGATCGACCGCACCGAAGTCGAAAGCCGCGGCGGTCGTCGCGCGAATCCGCTGGCGCGGCCCGCCGAGCGCTTCCAGCACCGTCACACGCGAGGCGCCGAAGCCTGATTCCGCGAGCAGCCGTGCCAAAGCCGCCGGCCCATCGCCGTCGGTGGTCAATGCCAGAATGCGCGCGGCCGGCTGCAGATGCGGGCGTACGAGATCGAGGGTGCGGCCGTGCACCGAAAGGAGCACCGTCAGGGGCAGCGACCAGCCGAGCCTCGCCGCCGCCAGACTGAAGGCCGACGGTGCCGGCACGACGATCATCTCGCGCGCATCGATCCTTCGCGCCAACACCGTGCCGACGCCGTAGTGGAATGGATCACCCGAGGCGAGTACGCAGATTTGGCGCCCGCGGTGAAGCAGCACTTCGTCGGCAGCGCCGTCGAACGGGCTCGGCCACGGCCGCGCCGCGCCGCGAATGAGCGGCGCCGCAAGGCTGAGATGGCGGCGGCCGCCGAACACGATCTCCGCCGCGCCGATCAGTCCGCGCGCCGTCGCGCTCAGGCCATCGGTGCCATCCTCGCCGATGCCGACGATAGACAGCCAGCGCGGCGATGCGGCACTGTCACGCTCAATCGCATCAGGAAGCGACATGCCACGCATCCTCATTCTTGGCGGCACCACGGAAGCGCGACTGCTGGCCGAACGCCTGGCAGGGCGCAGCGACCTCGACGTCATCATTTCGCTGGCCGGCCGCACCGCTTCGCCCGCGCGCCAGAGCGTGCCGGTTCGCAGCGGCGGTTTCGGCGGCGCCACGGGGCTTGCGGACTACCTCGTTCACGAGTGCATCGACGTTTTGATCGACGCGACGCATCCCCACGCCAGCGTCATCTCGGCGAACGCCGTGGCGGCCGCGCGCAAAACCGATATGCGGTTCGTGGCGCTGCGGCGTCCGCCCTGGGTTGCGGTCGCCGGCGACCGCTGGAGCGAGGTCAGCAACGTGCGCGAGGCGGTGCGGACGCTGGGGCAAGCGCCTCGCCGCGTTTTCGTCGCGCTCGGCCGCAACGAACTCGCGCCGTTCAAGGATGCCCCGCAGCATCACTATCTCATCCGCAGCGTCGATCCGGTCGATCCGCCGCTCCCTTTGCCGTATGTCAGCTATGTGACCGGCCGCGGGCCGTTCAGTGAAGCCGACGACCGCGCGCTCATGACCGCGCATGGGATCGAAGTCGTGATTGCGAAGAACAGCGGCGGCAGCGCCACCTACGGCAAGATCGCCGCGGCGCGCGCGGTCGGCATCGGCGTGATCATGGTGCAGCGGCCGCCCGCGCCGGCGGCGCCTGCGGTCGCAACCGTGGAGGATGCGCTCGCCTGGCTCGATCATGCGCTCACCTCGGCGACGGCCCGTGACGTGTAGACCAGCGGCGAACGCCCGGGGCGTTCGATCACGCGGGTCTCGCGCGAGCCGACGATGACGAGCGTTGCCATGTCGGCCTGCGTCGCGTCGGCGGCATCGAGCGTGACGATGCTGACCCGCTCGTGCGGCCGGCCGACGGCGCGGCCGAATACGACCGGCGTCGACGGCGGCAAGTGCCGGCGCAGCCGCTCGATCGCGGCAGCAAATTGCCACGGTCGCGCCCGCGACACCGGATTGTAAAGCGCGAGCACGAAGCCGGCGCTCGCCGCCGCATCAAGCCGATGCTCGATCAGCTCCCACGGCTTGAGATTGTCGGAGAGCGAGAGCGCGCAAAAATCGTGGCCGAGCGGCGCGCCGATCCGCGCCGCGACGGCAAGCATCGCCGTGATCCCGGGCACGATAGTGACATCGAGCGCGCGCCAGCTTGCCGGCCCGGATTCGATCTCTTCGCAGACCGCGGCCGCCATGGCGAAGACGCCGGGGTCGCCGCCGGAGACGACGGCAACGCGCGCGCCTTGCGCGGCGTGAGCGAGCGCCGCCGCGGCGCGGGCACGTTCCTCGCGGTTGTCGGACGCGTGGCGGCTCTGGCCCGGGCGCACCGGCACGCGATCGAGATAGGGACCATAGCCGTAAAGCGCCTGCGCGACAGCCAGCGCCTCGACCGCCTCTGCCGTGAGATAGCGGGCGTCGCCTGGTCCCAATCCGACGACGGCGAGATGCCCGCTCACGGCCGTTCCTCCCAGCCCGGCACCAGCACCACCGCGAAGTATGGCGCGTCGTCGTCGGTCTTCGCCGCAAGCGGGATCATGACCGCGTCCGCCATGGTGCCGCGCTCGACATAGATCGCGCGCGGGAGCCGGCCGCTCACTTCGAGCGCGCGACGCAGTTTCGGCAGATGCCGCCCGACCTTCATCACCACCGCGGCGTCGGCGTCCGCCAGCCGGCGGGCGAGTTCGCCTTCCGGCAGCGTGGCGGGAAGCACGGTGAAAACGTCATCGCCTTGCGCGATCGGCATGCCGGCTGCCGACCAGCAGCCCGACATGCCAGTGACGCCGGCGACGATCTCGGTCGAGAAACGCGGCGCCAGCCGCGCATGCAGATGCATGTAGGAGCCGTAGAACAGCGGGTCGCCCTCGCAGATCACGGCGACGACGCGGCCGGCATGGAGGTGCGCGGCGATTGTTTCAGCCGCTGAGTCGTAGAAGTCGCCGATGATGTCGCGGTAGCCGTTGCTGCATTTCGGCAGCTCGGTCGTCACGGGATAGAGAAGCGCCAGCTCGGTCACCCCGGCGCGGAGATGCCGCGCCGCAATCGCACGCGAATGGCTGGCGTTTCCGGCCTTGGCGAAATGCGCGATCACGTCGGCCTCGCCGAGCGCGCGCATCGCCTTCAGCGTCATCAGTTCGGGATCGCCCGGTCCGACGCCGACGCCCAAAAGCTTTCCGCTGAGTTTTGCCCTGCTCATAGCCCGGCCCTTGCCAGGGCGTTGACCGCCGCAGCGGTCATGGCGCTGCCGCCCATGCGCCCGCGCACGATCAGGAACGGCACGCCGCGCGGATCGGCGGCGAGCGCCTCCTTTGCTTCGGCGGCGCCGACAAAGCCGACCGGGATGCCGAGAATCGCCGCCGGCTTCGGCACGCCGGCATCGATGATCTCGAGCAACCGGAACAATGCCGTCGGTGCATTGCCGATGGCGACGACGCTGCCGGCGAGCCGATCGACCCATAAATCGAGCGCCGCCGCCGACCGCGTGGTGCCGAGCTTTTCGGCGAGAGCCGGCACACGCGGATCGCGCAGCGTACAAATGACCTCGTTGTTGGCTGACAATCGCGCGCGCGTGATCCCGTGCGCCACCATCTGCGCGTCACACAGGATCGGCGCGCCGCCGGCGAGCGCGGCCCGCGCCGCCGCGACGAAATGAGGACCGAACACGATGTTCTGCGCCGCCTCGACCGCACCGCAAGCGTGGATCATGCGGACCGCAACGTCGGCTTCCTCGGCGGAAAAGCGCGACAGGTCGGCCTCGGCGCGGATGATGGCGAACGAGCGCTCGTAGATCGCCGTCCCGTCACGCAGATAGGCCGCGCGCTCAGACATGGCTGGCCTCGCGCTCGCGCGTGAAATTCGCAATTGCGGTCGCTAATTTATTGGTCGGGACCAGCGCGTAGGGGACATCGCGCGTCGAGCCATCGGCGATGAGTGCGCATCCGCTTGGCGTGCCGACGATGGTCAGCGCGGCGGGCGCCGGATGGGCGCAGCCCTTGGCGCAGCCGGAAATGTGAATGGCGAACGAGCGGCCGAGATGCGGCGCGGACGCTTGCGCAATTGCAGGTGCGATGGCGCGCGCGGCAATGTGCGCGGAAGAACAGATCGGCGCGCCGGCGCAAGCGACGACATGGCGGCGCGGGTCGTCGGCGCGAACGATAAAGCCAAGCCTCTCGGAGACGGCGATGAAAGAGGAAGACATCTCTTGTTTGAGGCCGATGATCATGAGCACGCGGCCCGGTGCGGCGCGCAGTCCGGTGGCGCCGGCCGTGCGGGCAGCTTCGGTCAGGCGTTCGAGCGCCGCCGCATCGCTATGGCCGAAGGCAAGGCCGATGCCGTACGCAAGGGATCCGTCGCGCAGCGCATGCAGACCGATGGCGTCGCGGCACTTTCGCGCGGTGAACGGCGTCGCATCGCCAATAAGGATACCCGCAAGCGTTGAGCGAAACAGCGCTGTGCCGTCGGCTGCGAGAACATCACGCGCCCGCGCATCGCGGCCGCGCCGCGCGATGACTTCGAGCAGCCGCATGGCCGCCTCGACGCCATCGTTGGTGGCGACCACACCAAGTTGCGTCGCGCGCGTTGTTTCTCCGCCAACGCCGACGCGAAGCGCCACGCCATTGTTTGTTACCTCGGCGCAGAGGCGCACATCGGCAGCAAGCTCGTCGAGGCTCAGTCCTCCGCCGCCGTCGATGGCAACGGAAACTTTGGGTGCCAGCCTCCCAGCGATTGATCTTAGCGCCAGCGCCCGGCGCAAGTCGGCAGCGAGCGCGCTGGCATCGAGGATCTCTTCTGGATCGAGACCGCTGAGCGGACCGCCGTGAACCGGAATGCCATCTTCCGCCGCGATGCGGAGCGCGGCGACGGCTCCGGCGAAGCGCGGCGCCGACGCGGCATTCAATCCCCGGACCTGGATGCTGCCGCGCGCGGTGACTTCGATAACGCCGTTGCCATGTTGCCGTGCCGCCGCGCACAGTGTGCTGAACGCCGCAAGCGGAATGGTGCCGATTGACATCAGCCGCCCCAGCAATCCGTCGCCGGTCGGCATGGGCGCCGACAATCCCGGGCAGGCGCCGCGGCGCTGCCGAAGATTGAAAGCCTGCGCGGTCATGCGTCGATCTCCGCGCGCAGCGCGGCGAGGCCGGCATCGACGTCATTGCGGCGCGGATGCCAAAGGCCGCGCCGCCGCGCGGCGTCGAGCCGGTCGGCAATTGCGGCCGCGGCTTGCGGATTTTCGCGCAGCAGAAACGCACGTACGGCGGGATCGGCGACATAGGCCTCGTGCAGGAGATCAAACAATTCGCCAGCGACCGCGTCCGTCATTGCGGCGAAGGCGGTAAGCCGGTCGACGGTTTCGGCAAGCTCGGCCGCGCCGCGCGGACCGTGGCGCATCTGCCCGGCGATGAACCGGGGATTGACCGCGCGTCCGCGCACGATGCGCGCCAGCGCCGCCGACAGCGTTCGCGCCCGCGGCCGCTGCGGATCGGTCACATCGAGCATGACCAGATCGACCGCGCGGCCGAGCATTTTGGCGGCCGCGGCAAAGCCGCCGACGAAGGCGGCATCTTCGGCGCCCTCAAGGAGATCGCGGCCGGGATCATCGCCCGAATGGAGGAGAATATCTGTGCTCGCGACGCGCTGGGCGAAGGCGCCGGGCGCCGCGTCGCCTTCTCCTCCGGCGCCGCCGTAGCGGTGCGAAGCGGCGGCGAGATAAGCGGCGCCGACCGCATCGGTGTCGGCATCCCGGCCGAGCAAGTCCTCGACGCCAGCGCCGTAGCTCCCAGGAGCCGTGCCGAAGATGCGATCGAGGCGGGTTCCGCCGGTGGTACGGCGCACGGTAGCGAGCGGATTTTCCCCGTCGTCTTCCTCGCGCGCCGCGACGGCCTGCACGGCGGCGTCAAGGAGCGCAATCTGCGCCGGGAAAAGATCGCGAAACAGGCCGGAAATGCGCCAAGTCACATCGACCCGCGCGCGCCCCATCGCGGCGGTCGGTAGCACTTCGACGCCGGTGACGCGGCCGCTGGCGTGCTCCCAGATCGGCCGGCAGCCCATGAGCGCCAGCCCCTGCGCGATCTCCTCGCCGCCGGTGCGCAAGGTGGCGCTGCCCCAGAGGTCGATGACGACGGCACGTAAAAACTCGCCGTGGGTCTGCTGATGTGCGCGCACGACTTCGTCGGCAGCCAGTCGACCGAGTTCCATTGCGGTCGGTGTCGGCAGCGTGCGCGGATCGGCGGTGAAGAGATTGCGGCCGGTCGGCAGCACGTCGCGCCGTCCGCGTGTCGGCGAGCCGGCCGGGCCCGGCGCGACGCGGCTGCCGTCGAGCGCCGCGATCAAAGCCGCGCGCTCGGCCTCGGCGCTTGTTTGCCACAGCGGATCGTCGCTGTCTGCGAGCGTGCGGCCATAAATATGCAGGCCGTCCTTGACGGCGAGGTCTTTGAGGTCGCACAGCCAGGCATCAATGCGACGCAGGGCGTCGTCGGGCGCGACCGCGCCGCCAATGCCGGCTTCGCGGGCCAATCCAGTGTGCTGCGCTGTCTCCACGATCAGGCGCGCGAGGCGTTCGCGCCGGCGCCGATCAAGCCCATCGGCCTGGGCATATTCGTCGATCAGGCGTTCGAGCTCACGCACATCGCCGGAAAGGCCGCCGGCAACCAGCGGCGGCGGCAGGTGACCGATCGTTACTCCCGCAATGCGCCGCTTGGCCTGCGCCGCCTCGCCTGGATTGCTGACGATGAAGGGATAGATCACCGGCAGCGGGCCGGTGACGATCTCCGGAAAGCACTCCGCGGTGAGCGCGACCGCCTTACCCGGCAGCCATTCCAGCGTGCCATGGGCGCCCATATGCACGAGCGCGTCGACCTTCGCCACGTGTTGCAGCCAAAGGCCAAAGGCGACCAGCGCATGCCGCGGCGGCAACAACGGATCGTGATAGTCGGCGCGCCGCTCTGCGGAGCGGCCACGATCGGGCGGCAGCGCGACCCAAAGCTTGCCGAATTTTTGCACCCGGAAACAAAAGCTGCCGTCGCGCACATTTGGATCGTCAGCAGGCTCGCCCCAGGCTTCGAACAGCCGCGCGACCGCTGCCTTCGGCACGCCCGCAAGCAGATGTTGGTAGCGTTCGACCGTGAGCGTCGAGTCATCGGCGGAAGCCGCCAGCGCATCCAGCAAGTCGCGCGGCGTCCTTGGCGCCTCGCTCACGGAATAGCCGGCGGCTGTGAGGTTGTCGAAGAGCGCGATCACGCTCGCTGGTACGTCGAGTCCGACCGCATAGCCGGTGCGGCCCGGCGCGCCCGGATAATCGGGCATCAGCACGGCGACGTGCCGCTCGCCGCGCGGCAGCGCCCGCAAGCGCACGAGCTTCGCGATGCGGTCCGCGACCATGGCGATGCGGTCCGGCTCGGGCCGGCTTGCGAGCGCGGTGAAGGCCAGTCCCTCCTGCGGCGGCAGCGGGTCCTTGAAGGCGACCGTCCCGGCGAGAATGCGGCCGTCCAGTTCGGGAAGGACGACATGCATCGCCAGATCGGCGGCGCCGAGCCCGCGGACGCTGTCGCGCCAGGCCGCGCGCCTCGTGGTGGCGCTGACGACCTGCAGCACCGGAACATCTGCGTGGTCGAGCGGGGTCGGCTCGCCGATGTTGCCGCCGGCGGCGAATGCGGTCATGGCGACAATGACAGCGGGGTCGAGCCGCGCGAATGCCCGGCGCAGGAAGCCGGCCGCCTCGCCATCCTTCAAGCTGGTAATGACGAGCGCCGCCGGCGCCAGACCGCGTGCCGTCAGCGCCGTGCAGAGCGCATCGATGGGCGCGGTGTCGGCTGCCAGCAGCATCGCCCGGTAGAAGATGATCGGCACGACCGGCTTCCCGGGCTGGAGGTTTGCCGCCAGCCGCTCGAGATCTACCGCACCTACGCCCGGCAGGTAGCCCGCCAGCCGCGGCACCGGCGTGGGCTCAAGCGCTTCGAGGTCGCGCCCGGCGTGGCGCGCCAGCCGCCGCAACAAGGCGCGCAAATTCTCGCGGCCGCCTTCGCGGAAAAACCGCAGCAATGTGTCGAGCTCCGGCGGCGGCAGCGTCGAAGCTGCGGCAAGGCGAGCGTCATCGCGATCCTCGCCCGGCAAGATGGCGAGCGCGATGCGGCGCGCGCGCGCCAGCGACGACAGGCGCTCGATCCCGTATTTCCACCAATCGAGGCCGCCGAGCAGGCGAACCACAATCACCTTGGCGTGGGCGCCGACGCGGTCGATCCACAGATCGACCGACATCGGATGGCGCAGGTCGCGCAGATGGGCAAGCCGAACGCTGGGCAGCGCCGCGCGCTCAACCTCCCACGCGGCGGCAAGGCCGGCGAGGTCGCTGTCGGCGAACGACAGCACGGCGATGTCGCCCGGCGGCTGAGCGAGATCGACCGCTTCGACGATTTCGTCGAGGCTGGTTGACGTCGTCGTCAACAGGTGCATCGCTTAAACCAATTTCAGTTTGCGCATGATGCTGGTGCCTACCCAACGAGCGCGCGCGTCACCGCGGCGCGATCAAGCCCCTTCAGTCCGATCACCACCAGCCGGCCTTGGCGGGTCTCGGCGGCAGCCCACGGCCGGTCGTATTGATGCGTCACCCGCGGTCCGACGGCCTGCACCAGTAGGCGCAGCGGCTTGTCGGCCACCGCGGCAAAACCTTTGACGCGCAGAACATCGAAATTCTCCGCCAGCCCGGCGACGCGCGCGGCGAGTTCGGACGGCTCGGCGATCTCGCCGAGCGGCACGACGAAAGTATCGAAATCGTCGTGGTCGTGCTCCGCCTCCGCATCGTGCCGGGTGCGCCGGTTGGCGATGTCGTCCTCGGTGCCGACGCCGAGCCCGAGCAAAAGCGCCTCGTCAACCTTGCCGTCGGCGACGGCGATCACCTTGACGCTGCGCGGCAGCACGCTGGAGATCGCCGCTTGCGCCTTTTCGATACCGGCCGCGTCGATCAGGTCGCGTTTGTTGAGCACGACGAGATCGGCGCAGGCGATTTGGTCCTCAAAGACCTCTTCGATCGGGTCGTCGTGCGCCAGCGCGGTATCGGCGACCCGCTGCCGCGCCAGCGCGTTGAGATCGTGGGCGACGCGGCCGGCGGCCAACGCGGCGCCGTCGACCACGACGACGACGCCGTCGACGGTCACGCGGCTCTTGATCGCCGGCCAGTGGAACGCCTGCACCAACGGCTTCGGCAGCGCGAGACCCGACGTTTCGATGACAATGTGCTCGATGCCGTCGCGCGCCAGAATGGCGTCGAGCGCCGGCACGAACTCTTCGGCGACTGTGCAGCAGAGGCAACCATTGGCCAGCTCGACGATGTTCTCCTCCGGGCAGGCGGCATCGCCGCAGCCTTTGAGAATTTCGCCGTCGATGCCGACATCGCCGAACTCGTTGACGATGACGGCAAGACGGCGGCCCTGCGCGTTGGCCAGCACGTGGCGAATGAGCGTCGTCTTGCCGGCGCCGAGAAAGCCGGTGATGATCGTGCAGGGCACGCGCGCGAGCGAACCGTTCATACGTCGACCTCATTGAAATCGATGGGGGGAATGCGCGCGATCAGCCCGCGCTTGAGCGGCGCCGGCCGGCCGCGCCACGGCAGGATGCCGTCGGCGGCGCGTGCCAGCATCCGCGCGCCCTCGATCAGCGCCGCCGCGCAGCTTACGTCGAGGCCGCCGAACACATAAGTCCACGAGCCGTTGCTGCGCATGGCGGCGCTCGGGCCGCGCGTGCAGTTGGCGAGGCAGCGGATCGGCCGCACCTCGACTTCGGTGCCGGCGGCGGCATTGGCGGTCGCAGCAGCAAGCTCTGCACCCGGCCGCAAAACAGACTCAGGCTCGCCAACCGGCCTGCACGTGATGCACACGTAAATGATTGGAGCGGCGGTAGAAGCTGCGCTTTTGGCCGAGTCTTCCGTCGCGCTCGTCGCATCGATGCGGTTCACCCGTGCTGCTCCGTGGCGCCAATCAACGGGTGCGATGCGAACCGGCCTGAGCCGAGGCACCCCGCCCGGCGGCGACCGCATCGACGGCAGGTCTCCTGGCTCGCGGTTCGCCGCCCGTCACCGCCTTCCCGGATGCTCCAGTGGCTCTGTGGTACGGGCCTTCCGCTTACAGTTGCGGGGGCAGCTGCGGATTAGGAACCTTCGTTCCGCACCGCATTCCCTGTTCGCTCTCTGACGAGAGACCGTCGATCGCAGTACTTAACGTTTGCCGGTGCGCCTTTGTCAATGGCGCCGCCCGGTCGCTATAGTGCCGCGGATTGACGGTTCCCGCTCCGCGAAGGGCCGCAAAATGGCACGCGCAGCGATACAACGCATGACACCGGAAGGGCCGCCATGGGCGCCTCGCTGACCTTCGTCCTCGGCGGCGCGCGCTCGGGCAAGAGCCGCTATGCGGAGGGCTTGGTCGCCGCCTTGCCGCCGCCCTGGGTCTATGTGGCGACGGCGGAAGCGGGCGACCACGAAATGGCCGCGCGCATCAGGGTCCATCGATCGCGCCGCGGGCCGTCCTGGCAGACCATCGAGGCGCCGCGCGATCTGCAAGCGGCGCTTGCGGCGTGCGAAGGGATGCCGGTGCTGATCGATTGCCTGACGCTGTGGCTTTCCAATCTCCTGCTTGCCAACGCGGATATCGACACGGAAATCGGCAGCCTGGAAAAGACGCTGGCGGAAGCCGCGGCGCCGATCGTTCTGGTCGCGAACGAAGTGGGATCCGGGATCGTGCCGGATCATCCGCTCGGGCGAAAATTCCGCGATTTGCAGGGCCTTCTCAACCAGCGCATCGCTGCACGCGCGGACCGCGTCGTCCTCATGGTGGCGGGCTTGCCGGTCGCGGTGAAGGGTGCTCTGAAGGAGACATCATGACGAAAACGATCGATAAGGCGGAGGCCGAACGCCATCGCGCCAAGATGGCCAAGCGCAAAGCGGTGCAGGATGCCGAGGTCGCCGAGAAAAAAATCGAGAAGGGCCTTCTCATCGTGCATACCGGCACCGGCAAGGGAAAATCGACGGCCGCCTTCGGCCTCGCTTTGCGCATGCTCGGCCGCGGCCACCGCGTCGGCGTGGTGCAGTTCATCAAGGGCGCCTGGCACACGGCAGAGCGCGACGCGCTCGCTAAATTCGGCGATCAAATCGCCTGGTATACGATGGGCGAAGGTTTCACCTGGGAGACGCAGGATCGCGTGCGCGACGTCGCCGCCGCGGAGCGCGCCTGGTCGAAGGCGCGTGAACTCATGGCCGATCTGAGCTTCGGACTCGTTATTCTCGACGAGCTCAACATTGCACTGCGCTACGATTATCTCGATCTTCATGCCGTCGTCGCCGCGCTTGCCGCACGCCGCGAGGGCTTGCACGTCGTCGTCACCGGCCGCAATGCCAAGCCGGAACTGATCGCCGCCGCCGATCTCGTCACCGAGATGACGCTGGTGAAGCACCATTTCGCCGCCGGCGTGAAGGCCCAGCCGGGCATCGAGTTCTGAGCGGAGCGCCGGCGATGGCTGCCGCCCGCGCGCTTATGTTTCAGGGCACGGGCTCGGATGTCGGCAAGTCCTTGATCGTCGCTGGGCTGGCGCGTGCGTTCACGCTGCGCGGGCTCGCGGTGCGGCCGTTCAAGCCGCAGAACATGTCGAACAATGCGGCGGTCACGGCGGACGGCGGCGAGATCGGCCGCGCGCAGGCGCTGCAGGCGCGCGCCGCGCGCACGCCCGCCAGCATTCACATGAACCCGGTGCTGCTGAAGCCGCAGAGTGAGATCGGCGCGCAGATCGTGGTGCAGGGCCGCGTCTACGGCAGCGCCAAGGCGGCCGCCTACCAGCAGATGAAAAACGATCTGCTGCCGTTCGTGCTCGACAGTTTTACGCGCCTGCGGAGCGAGGCCGATATCGTGCTCATCGAAGGCGCCGGCAGCGCCGCCGAAGTCAATCTGCGGGCAAACGACATCGCCAATATGGGATTTGCCCGCGCCGCCGCTGTGCCGGTCGTCCTGATCGGCGATATCGACCGCGGCGGCGTCATCGCCAGCCTCGTCGGCACCAAAGCCGTGCTGGCGCCGGAGGATGCGGCGCTGGTTTGCGGCTTCATCGTCAACAAATTTCGCGGCGATGCCGCGCTGTTTGCCGCGGGAATGGAGCGTATCGCGCAAGCGACCGGGTGGCAGGCGCTCGGCTTGGTCCCGTACTTCGCGGATGCGCGCTTGCTGCCGGCGGAAGATGCGCTCGCGTTGGAGCAAAACCGGCCGTCGAAACCGCAAGCGCGCCTGCGCATCGCCGTGCCGATCCTGCCGCACATCGCCAATTTCGACGACCTCGATCCGCTCGACGCCGAGCCGTCGGTCGATGTCGTGCGTGTGCGTCTGGGCGCGGCGCTTCCCGGCGACGCCGATCTCATCGTGCTGCCTGGTTCGAAGGCGACCATCGCCGACCTCGCCGCGCTGCGCACCGCCGGATTCGACATCGACATCGCCGCGCACCGGCGCCGGGGCGGAATGGTGCTCGGTCTTTGCGGCGGCTTCCAGATGCTCGGGCGCAGCATTGCCGACCCCGGGGGAATCGAAGGACCGCCCGGGGCGGTCGAAGGCCTCGGCCTGCTCGATGTCGCAACGACGCTCTCGGCCGAGAAGCGACTGGAACCGGTGCGCGGCACGACCAGCGACGGCGCGCCGTTTACCGGCTACGAGATGCATATGGGCGTGACCGAAGGGCCCGATTGTGCGCGGCCTTTCGCGCGGCTCGCCGACGGCTCGCCGGAAGGCGCGGTCTCGGCCGACAGCCGCGTGCTCGGCACCTATGTCCACGGCTTGTTCGCCGATGACCGGCAGCGCGCGGCGTGGCTCGCGCGCTTCCAGGGCACCGCGACCATCGCCTACGACGTCTTGGTCGAGCGGACGCTCGACGCTCTCGCCGCGCATCTCGCCGCCCACCTCGATCTCGATCGCCTGCTCACCTTGGCGCGATGACAAAGACCGTCGCAGTGGCAAGCAGCGCGAGCAGAATCGCGTCGGCGCGCCGGTAGAGCGCGAGCGCGCGGACAATGTCGGCGCTCTCGGCGTCGCGGCGCCCGTCGCCCATCGTGGCATCGTCGACGCGCACGCCGCCATAAACGCGCGGACCAGCGAGCGAAAGGCCGAGCGCTCCCGCCATCGCCGCTTCGGGATAACCGGCATTGGGAGAGCGGTGCCGTGCCGCGTCACGCCGCACCGCGCGCCATGCGCCATTGGCGGACGCATTTTTGCTCAAGCCCGCGGCCGCGATGAGAAGGAGCGCGGAGAGGCGCGACACCGGCAGGTTGACGAGGTCGTCGAGCCGGGCTGCGGCCCAGCCGAAGGCATCGTAGCGGCGCGTGCGGTGGCCGATCATACTGTCGGCGGTGTTGATCGCCTTGTAGAGTGCGGCGCCAGGGAGTCCGGCAATGGCCAGCCATAGGATCGGCGCGACCACCGCATCGGAGAAATTCTCGGCGAGGCTCTCTATGGCCGCGCGGGCGACGCCCGCCGTATCGAGTGCCTCGGTATCGCGGCCGACGATGTGCGACACTGCGGTGCGGCCGACTTCGGTGCCTCGTTTCTCCAGCGCAACGGCGACATCCGCCACGTGCCGGTGCAGGCTTCTTTGCGCGATCAGCGTGCTGGCGACGAGGCCAACGGCGAGGAGACCGAAGGGAAGGCGCAGCAGCTCCCGCTCCACGACCAAGCCGACCGCGCCGACGACAACGATCAGGATGAGCACCGCGACGATGCCCGCCGCGCGGCGCGCACGCGCTCCCACCGTTTCGCGATTGAACAACCGGTCGAGCGCATCGATCAAGTGGCCGATCCAGGTTACCGGATGCCCGATCGCGCCTGCGATCCGCTCCGGGTAGCCGAAACAGAGCTCGATCAGCATGGCGATGAGGGCAAGCGCGACTGACATGGTCCCCATTGGCGGCGCAGACGAACAGCTGCAGCATGGCGGCGATCTTAATGCCGCTCGGCGCCTGTTCCCGGGCGCCCCCGAACCATTCATCGACCTCTCGACCGGGATCAATCCCAATCGCTATCCGGTGCCGCGTTTTTCCGCTGATCTATTCGCCCGTTTGCCGCAGCCGGCTGCCAACGCCGCAGTCGCGGCAGCCGCAGCGCGCGCCTATGGCGCTCACTCCGCCGACCAGGTCGTGCCCGCGCCGGGCACGCAGATTTTGTTGCCCCTGGTCGCCGGGCTGGTCCGGCCATGCCGGGCCGCCATTGTCGCGCCGACCTATGCCGAGCACGCCCGTGCCGCGGCCTTTGCCGGACACGAGGTCAAAGCGGTCCGCCAGATCGACGCGTGCGGAGGCGCCGGGCTAGTCATCCTCGGCAATCCCAATAATCCCGACGGCAGGCTGCATGCCCGCACGGCTTTGCTCGATCTTGCCAAAGACTTGCGCGGTCGTGGCGGCCTGCTCGTGGTCGACGAGGCGTTCATGGACGTCGGACCGCCGGACGCGAGTCTTGCGGCCGACGTATCGTGCGGCAATGTCGTGGTGCTTCGTTCCTTCGGTAAGCTCTTCGGATTGGCCGGAATCAGACTTGGTTTCGCGCTCGCCGCGCCGGCGCTGGCCGCGCGGCTCGGTGCGGCGCTCGGCCCCTGGGCGGTGTCCAGCCCGGCGCTTGCCGTCGGCGCCAAGGCGCTGGCGGACACAGCGTGGCGCCAACGGACGCGGCGGCGGCTCGAAAAGGCGGCGAAGCGGCTCGACGCGATTCTCGGCAACGTGGGTCTCGACATCGTCGGCGGCACGAGCTTGTTCCGGCTGGCGCGAACGCCGGAAGCCGGCGCATTATTCCGTCATCTGGGCCGCGCCGGCATTTTGGTGCGCGCGTTCCCGGAAAACCTGAGCTGGCTGCGCTTCGGTTTGCCGGCGAACAAGCGGGAGTGGCAGCGGCTGGACGATTCCATGGCTTCCTTCCGCGACCGCAGAAAGGGCCATCGCTCATGAGCCCGTTGCCCGGCCCGCAGGTCGGAGGGGTGGCCGCAGTGCCAGGAACCTCGATCGTCTTCGATGATGCTTTCCGTGCGCGCCTGCGTGATCTTCTAGTCTGGCGCCGCGACGTCCGGCGCTTCCGGCGCGATCCATTACCCAGCGGCACCATGGAAGCCCTCATCGAGTCGGCATGCCTTGCCCCCTCGGTAGGATTGAGCCAGCCCTGGCGTTTCGTCATCGTGGACGACGAAGCGATACGCGCTGCGATCCGGCGGAATTTCGCGACCTGCAACGCCGCCGCGCTCGCGGCACAAGGCAGCGAGCGGGCGGGGCGCTATGCGAAGCTCAAGCTCGCCGGATTGGAAGAGGCGCCCTGCCACTTTGCGGTCTTCGCCGATCGCGGCACTACTCAAGGACACGGCGTCGGACGCCTCACCATGCCGGAGATGATCGAGTATTCGGCAGTGACCGCCGTGCACACGATCTGGCTCGTCGCGCGCGCTCAAGGCATTGGCATGGGCTGGGTGTCGATCCTCGATCCAAAAGCGGTCGCCGCGCTGCTCGATGTTCCCATGGAGTGGAAGTTCATCGGCTACTTCTGTCTCGGCTATCCGCAGCTCGAAGACACCGTGCCCGAGCTGGAGCAGATGGGATGGGAACAGCGCCGGCTGTCATCATCGGTCGTCATCAAACGTTAACGCGGCCGCAGAAATCTGCGCCTCTGTGCCAAAATAGGGCATGCCGGCTGGCACTCGGCTTGCTCGCTCTCCACCGACGCTTGGCGCCTGTTCCGGCAGGTGAAATCTTGTTTTCGAACCCTGCGCCGCGTCACGTACGAGGGTGGAACCGGGGTTGAACCTCAACTTGGCCACGCTCGCAGGGAGAGAGCGGTGTTAACCAATCGTTCTGCCAAAGCATTTTCCGCACCGCGGGCAGCCGCGTCACTCGGCGCCGCGATTGTGCTGTCGCTCATCGCCTTCACCTCGGCCTACGCCGGGACCGTCGTCGATCTGAGCTGCGTCGGTCCGGCGAAGAGCTTCAATTGCGCGGCGCAATGGGGAACCGCTGGCGATCCTTATGTCAGGCAGGTGCCGGAGGCGCTCGGCGAGGCAGACAAGGCGCGTCTTGCGACGCGCGATCACAAGTGGCTCGCGCACTGTCGGCCGGTCATCGAGCGCGACCGTTACGGTGTCGCCCGTTATCACTATGTAGCGCCAGGTTGCGAGTTCGGCGTCGGCACGGATTGACGTCGATCGCGCTCTTAGCGAACCGGGTTCGTCGATTTTGCACTGCTTTGCGGATGCCGGATCGTGGATGTCGTCAAAGTCTGCGTCTGCCGCGGCAGATACTTGCCGACCACCATGGGATCGAGTTCCTTCATGGCGGTGTCGGGCAGGCGATACCAGACCTCATCCCGCCCGAGGAACTCGAAGGCGAGATAGCCGCGCACGGTCAGCTGCTGGCCGTCAGGGCTCAGTGTCATGCTCGCGCTGTAGATGTTGCCGTCCCGCGGATCGAGGATATTTCCTTCGACGTACCTCAAGCCATTTCGCTTCATGTCCTTGATAATGGGCAATCCCAAGAGCGGCGCATCCTTGCGCTCGTCCCGGCAGGTCGTACAGACCGGCGGCGTCGGACCGTCACTCGGTCGCGGAAACAGCTTCGCAGCGACGCCTTGGTAGGTTTCGCCATTCTCGACGAACAGGAACCATATGACCGTCTTGCCGGTCTCAGGATCGATCTTTTGCCACAGGCCGGCCACCGATGGTTCCGCCGTCGGCGGTCCGGCGGCAGCCAGGGGCTGAACGGCGGCGCCAAGCGCCACGAGTCCCACCACAACCAGCCTTGTCAATGTCCCTGCCAATTGGCTCTCTCCGTCCGTCTGCGCCCGCCAGAATCAACCAATTGCTATTGATGGCGTGGAACTATTCGTTCCACAATGCGGTGATTTCAGGACGCCCAAGCGCCGGGAGTCCCGAAAATGGCCGGCGGCGGCTATTTCCGCTTGCAACGGCCACAGCAGGTTCCAATGATTGAGTTGCAGGCCATTCGATCAATTTGGCTGGTTGGGATTTGATTTGCATGCCGCGCCCTGCCGCCCTGTCCCGCTCCAGCCTCGCCCTCGATAACTTGCGGGTCGTGGTCATCCTGATCGTGCTCGCCTTCCACTCGGTACTGGCTTACGTCGAGTGGACGCCTGCGACCTCTGCCGGCTTTGACGATCCGCCTTATGCGTGGCGCGCTTTTCCGATTGTGGACAGCCACCGCTGGTTCGGCGTCGACCTGTTCTGTGCTTGGCAGAACGTGTACCTGATGTCGCTTCTTTTTCTGCTCTCCGGGCTGTTCGTGTGGCCGAGCCTCCTTCGCAAGCGGAACTGGGGCTTCTTGCGCGACCGCCTGCTCAGGCTCGGCCTGCCCTTCGTCTTCGGCGTCGTCTTCCTGGTTCCGCTGGCCATTTATCCGGCCTACCGGGTCAGGGCGCTGGATCCGAGCGTGAGCGCCTATTGGCAGCACTATCTGTCGCTGCCGTTCTTGCCGAATGGGCAGCTGTGGTTTCTCTGGCAGCTGCTGGCGCTGAATGTCGTGGTCACTGCTCTCAATTGGATCGCGCCGAACGCGCTCAAGGCTCTCGGCCGATGGTCGGCCGCGGCGGGCAAACGTCCGGCCCGCTATTTTGCCATCCTCGTCGCTGTCTCGGCGCTGGCCTATGTCCCGATGGCCCTCGCATTCACGCCATGGGAGTGGTCCAATTCCGGGCCGCTTGCCGTGCAGTTCTGCCGCCCGCTGCTCTATGCCGTCTATTTCTTTGCTGGAGTCGGAATCGGCGTCGAGGGTGTCGATCACAGCCTGTTGGCGGTCGACGGCCCGTTGCCGCGGCGCTGGGCGTGGTGGCTCGCTGCGGCGCTGGGTTGCCTTTTTCTCTGGATGGGCTTGACCGCGCTGACCATGAACGGCCCGGCGCCGATCGCCGTCGATATTGCCGCCGATTGCAGCTTCGTGCTGGCATGCGCTAGCGGCTCTCTCTTCCTGATCGCCGCAAGCCTGCGCTTTGCCGCCAACCGCTCGCAGACTTTCGACAGCCTCTCAGCCAATGCCTACAGCCTTTATCTCGTGCATTACGGCTTCGTGGTTTGGCTGCAATACGCGCTGCTTGGCGCCGCGCTGTTTGCGGTCATCAAAGGCGCGATCGTGTTCAGCGCGACGCTGATCCTGAGCTGGATCACGGTCGTTGCGGTGCAGCGCATTCCGTTCGGTGCGCGGCTCATCGGCGCCACGCCGCATGCGATCGTAGCCACGTATCTGGGCCGGCGGCCTTCCCCCGGCCTTTTTGCGCGGCTGCGGCAATTTGTTTCGCTGTAGGCGCGTTCATTCCAGCGCCTGCCGCGCGGCCTTGCCGATGATGGCAAGGCCTTCATCCACATCACCCGCGATATGTGCGTGTAACAGGCGCCGGCCGCGCTCGGTCAGCACCTGGAAGTCCCCCTGCGCCTGCGCGGCCTCGATCACGCCGAAGCTCGCCTTGCGCCCCGGAATAGCGAGATCGGGAGCGGGCTCCGCGGTGATTTGAAGAAACACGCCGGAGTTCGGTCCGCCTTTGTAGGCTTGTCCGGTCGAGTGCAGGAAACGCGGCCCGAATTGCAGGCAAGTCGCAACCCGCTTGCGGTCGCGTACGGCCGTGCGCAGGCTCTGCAGCGACTGTAGCCGCGCGTCGTCGCCGTCGATATAGGCAAGCAGCGCGAAGTAATCGCCGTCATCGAGGCGGGCGAGGTGCGCCCTGAGCCAGCTTTCAAGCGTGGCGTTCGCTCCCATCTGCCGGAGAGCTTGAGCGTTGCGCTTGTCGGTGTAGAGCGCGATGCGATGCACTTCGAACACCGGCGGTTCCGATGGCAGCGAGCCCGTCTTCTCGAATGCCTCCGTCATCTCGCGCGTCGCGATCTTGCTCGCCTCGACGTCGGGCTGATCGAACGGGTTGATGCCGAGGACCGCTCCGGCGACGGCGGTCGCGATCTCAAAGCGGAAGAATTCCTGCGCGAGAAGCTGGGTAGAGGCGACGCCGATTCGTACGACCGGGCGCCCGGCGCGTTCGAGCGCGTCGACCGCTTGATCCTGCGCGGGATCCGGGTGCATGGCATCGCGCAGGAACACGAACAGCCGGTGCGCGTCGTAAACCACCGGCGCGCCGAGCGGCTCTCCGGCGATGGGAATGACGCCCTTTCCGTTCTTGCCCGTCGATTCCGCCAGCAATTGTTCCGCCCAGGCGCCGAAGGCGGCGATCGACGGCGAGGCGATGATGGTAAGCTTGTCGCGTCCGTGACGGGCCAGAACGCCGATCGTGAGGCCGAGCGCGACGCCGGGATTTTCCGCGTCCGCCACCTCGGGACCGCAAGCCCGCGCCATGATGCGGGCCGCCTCGAGAAACGCTTGTGGGTCATGCCCGGTCGCCGCCAGCGGCACCATGCCGAAATTGGAAAGCACGGAATAACGTCCGCCGACGCTCGGAACGCCGAAGAAGATGCGGCGGAAGCCTTTCTGCTCCGCCGTCGTTTGCAAGTGGCTTCCCGGATCGGTGATGGCAACGAAGTGTCGCGCCGCGGCGCCGCCGAGGGCAGCCGACGCCTTGGCGAAAAAATAATCCATGAGCACGTTCGGCTCGAGCGTCGTGCCCGATTTGCTCGACACGATGAACAATGTGTGTGCTGCATCGATGCGGCGTTCGAAACGCCGCACCTGCTGCGGGTCGGTGGAATCGAGCACGTGCAGCGTGGGGTAGCCCGGCGCCGATCCGAGGCTCTTAGCCAGCACTTCGGGGCCCAGGCTCGATCCACCCATGCCCAAGAGCAGCACGTCGGTGAATTTCTCGGCGCGTATCTCGTGGGCGAATTCCTGTAACGGTTCGACGTGGCACAGCTTATTCTTCGCGATGTCGAGCCAGCCCAGCCAATCGCCTTCGTCGCTGCCGGTCCACAGCGTGGCATCGGCGCTCCAGAGGCGGCGCGTGTTGGCCTTCAAGCGCCATGCTTCAAGCGCTTGGTCAACCTCGCTCATCAAAGGTGGCCGCAGCGCGATGGTCTGCTCGTTCGCCTTCATGCCCGAAGCAGCGCCCCTATTCGATGATCCGACGATTTATGCGGCTTGCGCCCTGCCGCCGCAACCGAGTTCGAACTCGCCGCCTGGGCAGGAAGTTCCGGCGCTTCCAGCGCTCTATGGCCTCGTGGGGTAATGACGACGATGGCTCGTCCACGCCGAACGGGATAAGTTTCCGGCGGGTAGCGGGCGAGGTCGCGGCCATGATGCGGTTGCGCGCAGATGCGATGCTGGTGGCATTAGCTTTTGCCACGCTCGCCGTGCCCTCCAGAGCGGCCGATCGCGCGCTGGTGCTCGAGATCGACGGCGCGATCGGTCCCCCCATCGCCGATTACGTTGTGCAGGAACTGCAGGCGGCCAAACCGGAAACGGCCGGGCTGATTATTCTGCGCATGAACACGCCCGGCGGTCTGGACAGCTCGATGCGCCAGATCGTCAGCGCCATCCTCGCCTCGCCGGTGCCGGTGGCCACCTACGTCGCGCCGAACGGCGCGCGGGCGGCCAGCGCCGGTACCTATATCGCCTATGCGAGCGCCATCGCGGCGATGGCGCCGGGCACCAATATCGGCGCGGCAACGCCGGTTAAGCTCGGTGGCATTCCGCTGCTGCCCGCGGATCAAAAGGAACAAAAACAGCAAGGCAAGAACGGCGAACCGGCGGATACGGAGACCCGCAAGATTGTCAACGACGCTGTCGCCTATATTCGCAGCCTTGCCGCGCTCAACGGCCGCAATGCCGACTGGGCCGCCGATGCCGTGCGTTCCGCTGCAAGCCTTCCGGCCTCCGAGGCGCTGGCGCTGCACGTCATCGACGCGATCGCCAACGACAACGCCGATCTGCTGGCCAAGATCGATGGACGTAAGGTGATCGTTGCCGGAAAGCCCCAGCGTCTGGAAACCGCTGGGCTCAAGCTCGTAACCGAGCCGCCGGGCTGGCACACCGATCTGCTCAGGCTGGTCACCGATCCGAACGTCGCCTTCCTCCTCATGCTGATTGGTGTCTATGGCCTGATCCTCGAATTCTTCAATCCAGGCAGCGTCCTGCCGGGCCTGGTCGGCGCCATCTCGCTCCTGGTCGCGCTCTATGCGCTCGCCTTCGTGCCGATCAATTATGCGGGTGCCGCGCTGGTGCTGCTCGGCGTCGCGCTCATGGTCGCCGAGGCCCATATCGGCGCCTTCGGCGCGCTCGGCGTCGGCGGGATTGCCGCATTCGTCATCGGCGCGCTGCTGATGTTTCCCTCGCGGGCGCCGGGCTTTTCGCTTTCCGGCGCGGTCGTCGCTGGGGCCGCTATTGGCAGCGCCGTGCTGCTCCTCTTCGTCCTGACGGTGCTGCTGCGCTCGCGCAAGCGGCCGGTGGTAACCGGGGCCGACGCACTGCTCGGAGCCGACGGCGAGACGGTGTCATGGCAGGACGGCGAAGGGCGGGTCAGGGTTCACGGCGAAATCTGGCGCGCGCGCTCGCATGTGCCGCTTCACGTCGGCAGCCGCGTCAAGGTGGTCAGCCGCGACGGTCTCGTCCTCGGCGTCGAACTAATACGGCCTGGTTAATCCGAACAAGGAGCACAGCCATGATTCTCACAGCCGTCATCGTCATCGCCGTTCTGCTGCTGATCTTCATCTACGCCTCCATTCGCATCCTGCGCGAATACGAGCGCGGCGTGGTCTTCACCCTCGGTCGCTACACCGGGACCAAGGGTCCCGGGCTGTTTCTGCTGGTGCCGTTCGTGCAGCAGATGGTGCGCGTCGATCTGCGTGTCGTCGTCGACGAAGTTCCGCCGCAGGACGTGATTTCCCGCGACAACGTCTCGGTCAAGGTGAGCGCCGTCCTCTATTTCCGTGTCGTCGATCCCGAGCGTGCCATCATTCAGGTCAGCAACTACCTCATGGCCACGAGCCAGCTCGCCCAGACCACGCTGCGCTGGGTGTTGGGCAAGCACGACCTCGATCAAATGCTGGCCGAGCGCGACAAGCTCAATGCCGACATCCAGGACGTCCTCGACAAGCAGACCGAAGGCTGGGGCATCAAGGTCTCCACCGTCGAAATCAAGCGCATCGATCTCGACGAGAGCATGATCCGCGCCATCGCGCGGCAGGCCGAGGCCGAGCGCACGCGCCGGGCCAAGATCATCAATGCCGAGGGTGAGCAGCAGGCGGCGCAGAAGCTGGTCGATGCCGCGCGCATCCTGTCGGGCGTGCCGCAGGCGATGCAGCTTCGCTATCTCGCCACCCTGTTCGACATCGCGGGCGAACGCTCTTCGACGATCGTATTTCCGTTCCCGATGGAGCTGACGCAAGCCTTCGCGGCGATGGCCCAGCGGACATGATCGGCGCGCTGACCGCGCCGGTCGTCGTCGTTCCGTCCGAGTGACGGAAGCACGGATGACCCGATCTCGACATTCGGCTGCCGCCGCACGCACGATAATGTTTGAATGACGCCACGCGGATGTTATGTGATCGCGCGAAGCTCGCGGCCGCCGGGGGATCGAGGCCGCGATCTCATGACGAACGTATGACAACAGCGAACGCCGGGCATCGCCGATGCGCGTGATCGTGCCAATCTCCGTCGGCGGCTGGGGCCGTTTTTTCACCCGCTGGGATGTGCTCGCGCTGCTGCTGATCCTCGGGCTTTTGGTGTTCCTGGCCGAGGCCAGCCGGCACCTGTTGCAGCCGCTGGCGGAACTGCAGCGCGAGCCGGTATCGCTCGATCCCGGCAATCTGCCGGACTACGCCGCGCGTACGACGCTGCGCATGCTCATCGCCATGGCGTTGTCGCTCCTGTTCACCTTCACCTATGCGACGGTGGCCGCCAAGAACAAGCGAGCCGAACGGCTGCTGGTCCCGCTGCTCGACATCCTGCAGTCGGTGCCGATTCTCGGCTTCATCTCGGTCACCGTCGTCTTCTTCATGGCGCTCGCGCCCGGGCGCGTGCTCGGCGCCGAATTCGCCGCGATTTTTGCGATCTTCACCAGCCAGGCCTGGAACATGGCGTTCAGCTTCTACCAGTCGCTGCGCACCGTGCCGACCGAGCTGGTGGAGGCGTCGCGCAACTTCCGGCTCAGCCCCTGGATGAGCTTTTGGCGCCTCGACGTGCCGTTCGCCATGCCGCAGCTCATCTGGAACATGATGATGTCGATGTCGGGAAGCTGGTTTTTCGTCGTGGCCTCCGAAGCGATCAGCGTCGGCAACACCACGATCACGCTGCCCGGCGTCGGCTCCTATATCGCGCTCGCCATCGAGCACCGGGACCTGGGGGCGGTCGGCTATGCGATCGTCACCATGCTGATCGTGATCCTGATCTACGATCAACTGTTGTTTCGGCCGCTGGTGGCCTGGGCCGATCGTTTCCGCTTCGAACAGGAAGCCGGCGTGCTGCCGCCGCATTCGTGGGTGCTCGACGTTCTGCGCCGCTCCCGGCTGGTTGACCGGCTGACGCAGACGCTGTCCTTGCACTGGCGAAGCTTGCTGCGACCGCGCCAGCCGGGCGCTGCGGAGGCGGTCAAACACGCACCGCGAAAGCCGAACGGTTGGTCTGCGCTTTTATGGAACGGCGCCGTCATCGCGCTGGCGGCGCTGGCCCTGTACGAAGTCATGCGCTTCGCCACCGAGGACGTCAGCGCCGCCGACGTCGGCACCACGCTGCTGCTCGGCCTGGCGACACTGACCCGCGTCGTCGTGCTCATCGCGATCGCCAGCCTCATCTGGGTGCCGATCGGCGTGTGGGTCGGCACGCGGCCGCACGTCGCCGAACGGGTGCAGCCGGTGGCGCAGTTCCTCGCCGCCTTTCCGGCGAATCTGCTGTTCCCCATTATGGTTTCGGCCATCGTCGCGCTGCATCTCAATCCGAATATCTGGCTCAGCCCGCTGATGATTCTCGGCACCCAATGGTACATCCTGTTCAATGTCGTAGCCGGCGCGGCGGCGATCCCTGCCGAACTGCGGGCCGTCGGGGCCAATCTGCGCGTGCGCGGCTGGTTGTGGTGGCGGCGGATCGCGCTGCCAGCGGTGTTTCCGTACTACGTGACCGGCGCGATCACCGCCTCGGGAGGATCGTGGAATGCCAGCATCGTCGCCGAGGTCGCGTCCTGGGGCGATCAGCACCTGCAAGCGATCGGGCTCGGTGCTTATATTGCCCAGGAGACCGAGGCCGGCGATTTCCACCGCATCGTGCTCGGCATCGCCGTGATGAGTTTTTTCGTCGTCCTGGTCAATCGCACGTTCTGGCGGCCGCTGTACCGCTACGCCGAACGCAAATTCCGCTTGGGGTGAGGTGTGCCATGAGCGCCGCTCTGCTCGACATTCACGGCCTGCGGCAGACCTTTCCCCGGGCCGACGGCGGCGAACTGCTGGTGCTCGACGGCGTCGACTTCCAGTTGTCGCAGGGACAGATCGTCGGGCTGCTCGGCCGCACCGGGTCGGGCAAGTCGACCTTGCTGCGCTCGATCGCCGGTTTGATGCCGCCGTCGGCCGGCAGCATCACCTATCTCGGCCAGCCGGTGGTCGCGCCGGCGCCCGGCATTGCCATGGTGTTCCAGTCCTTCGCGCTGTTCCCCTGGCTGACGGTGCTGGAAAACGTCCAGCTCGGCCTCGAGGCGCTCGGGCTTCCCGAGCCGGAAATCCGCCAGCGCGCGCTGGCGGCGATCGATCTCATCGGTCTCGACGGCTACGAATCCGCCTATCCGCGCGAATTGTCGGGCGGCATGCGCCAGCGCGTCGGCTTTGCCCGCGCGCTGGTCGTCCACCCGAACATCCTGTTGATGGACGAGCCGTTCTCGGCGCTCGACGTGCTGACCGCAGAGACGTTGCGCACCGACTTCCTCGAGCTTTGGGGCGACGGCAAGCTGCCGATCAAGGGCGTCCTCCTGGTGACCCACAACATCGAGGAAGCGGTGCTGATGTGCGACCGCATCCTGTTGTTTTCGACCAATCCGGGCCGCATCATTCGCGAGATCGCCGTCGAGTTGAAGCAGCCGCGCAACCGGCTCGACCCGCATTTCCGCGAGCTGGTCGAAAAAATCTATGCGGCGATGACCGCGCGGACGCCGACCCCGCCGCACATCGGAATGGCACCGGGCACTGTGGCGGCAACAATCGACACCATCCTGCCGCGGGTTTCGGCCAACCTGCTGTCCGGCCTGCTCGAGGCGCTCGCCGCCGAGCCTTATAACGGCAAGGCCGATCTTCCGGTCATCGCCGACGAACTGCACATGGAGGCGGATAACCTCTTTCCTGTGTCGGATGCCTTGCAGATTTTGCACCTCGTGGAGATCGAAGGCGGCGATATCAAGCTCAGCGACGTCGGCAAGCAATTCGTCGAGGCGGGCACCGATGAACGCAAGAAGATATTTCAGCGCCAGTTGCTCGCCAACGTTCCGCTCGCCGCCCACATCCGCCGCGTGCTGCAGGAGCGCACTCACCACGGCGCGCCGCGGAGCCGCTTCTTCGACGAGCTGGAAGATCACATGAGCACCGCCGACGCGGAGCAGACGCTGCGCTCGGTCACCGCCTGGGGCCGCTACGCCGAAGCCTTCGCCTACGACGACGATTCGCAGGCCTTCAGTCTGGAGAATCCGACGTAAGGCCTGGCGGGACGCCTACGCCGCATTGCGCCGCGCCTTCACCGCGATCGAGAGCAACGCCCGTTCGGCGATGGTGTCGGAGAGCGCCGGCGTGCGCCGCGAGGCGAGAACGGCGTCGGCAAGCTCGGCCATGGCGGCGGTCAGCCGCGCCGCGCTCCACTGCTTGAGCGCGACTTCGACCAGGCTTTTGCGCCGGAAGTGCAGCGGCGGCTGCACGCTGTCGAGCGAGAAATATCCGCCCTGTTCGATCGCCGTGCGCCATTTATGCAGCTGCGCGAGCTGGCGCTGGGCGGCAAAGAAGATCGAGCCGACGGCGCTGCCGGCGGCGCGGGCCTTGGCGAGCTGCGCTTCGAGCTCGGCCGGACGGCCGGCAAACGCCGTGTCGACAAGCTCGTCGAGCGCCAGTGTCGAGGCATCGGAGACCACCGCGGCGACGTCGTCGACTCCGATCTGGCCGGCATCGCGGGCGTAGAGCACGAGCTTGCGGATCTCGTTGCGCGAGGCCGCGCGGTCGCCGCCGAGCAAAGGAACCAGCAAAGCGCGCGCCTCGGGCGCCAGCGTCAGCCCGGCGGCACGCATCTCGGTGTCGATCAATCGCGCCAGGTCGCGCTCGGAATCCGCGTAACACGGCAGCGCCGCGGCGTTCTTGGCGCGCTCGCATAAGGTGCGCAGCGGCGCGCTGCGGCGCAGGTCGCCGGCCTCGATCACCACGCGGCATTCGCTCCCCGGCAACGCCAGCAGCGCCTCGACCGCCGGCGCGATGTTGCGGCTGCCGGCCTTCACCCACGCCGCGCGCCGGCCGCCGAACAGCGGAATGGTCTGCGCCTCCTCGACCAAGCGGCCCGGATTGGCCGCAAGTTCCTCGCCTTCCAGCCGCACCAGCGAGAACGGATCGTTGGGGTCGTCGACCGACGCCTTGACCAGCGCATTGACGCGCTCGCTGACTAGGCCGGCGTCCGGACCGAACACCAGCACCACCGGCCGCGCAGGATCGGGGCGGGCGATGAAGGCATCTACGTCTGCGGCTTTGATGGCGGTCATTGGCGAGGTTCACGAGCGAAAGTCACGCCACCACGTTGACGATGCGTTGCGGCACGATGATCACCTTTTTCGGCGGCTTGCCGTCGAGCGCCTTCTTCACCGCGTCAAGCGCCAGCACGGCGCTCTCGATCTCGGCCTTTTGCGCGTCTCGCGCAACGGTCACATCGGCGCGCTTCTTGCCGTTGATCTGCACCGGCAGCGTCAGCGTGTCCTCGATCAACAGATCTGGCTCGACTTGCGGCCACGGCGCTTGCGCGACCAGCGTGGGGTGACCGAGCGCGGCCCAGCATTCCTCGGCGAGGTGCGGCATCATCGGGTGGAACAATTGCACCAGAATGTCGGCGGTTTCGCGCACCGCCCAGGCAAAGTCCGGCGTCATCTGCTCGGGCGCGTCGATGTCGCCGATTGCCTCGCCGAGCGCGCTGCACA
>JBEKWO010000013.1:0-60444 GCA_049512975.1 Xanthobacteraceae bacterium
CAGTAAAGTCCGTCCGCACCGCAATCGCCCAGCCCATGGCAAACGTCCCTCCGTTTGCCACCTTGAATCACTTTGCCGGCGATTTGTGAATCCCCGCGAGAGTCAGCCACTCAGCGGCTTGGTATAATACCGTGTATGCCCTCGATGCCACGACCATCGATCTGTGCCTGTCGATGTTCCCGTGGGCGCCGTTTCGCTCCACCAAGGCGGCCGTGAAGTTGCACACGCTGCTCGATCTGCGGGGATCGATCCCTACCTTCATCCATATTTCCGACGGCAAGATGCACGACGTCAATGTGCTGGACCTGCTGCTTATCGAGGCCGGCGCCTTCTACATCATGGATCGGGGTTACTTGGACTTCGAGCGGCTCTATGCGCTCGATCAGGTGGGAGGCTTCTTCGTCACGCGCGCCAAGCAAAACCTCGATGCACGGCGCTTGTATTCGGCGCCGGTGGATCGCGACACGGAACTCATCTGCGACCAAACCATCGCCCTTATAATTAACGGCTTCTATGCCGCCAAGCACTACCCAGGCCAACTCCGACGCATCCGCTATCGCGATCCCGAGACGGGCAAGAACTTGGTGTTCTTGACCAACCAGTTTGCCCTGCCAGCACCGACCATCTGCGCCCTGTACCGGTGCCGATGGCAGGTGGAACTGTTCTTCAAGTGGATCAAGCAGCACCTGCGCATCAAGCGCTTCTACGGCACCTCCGAGAACGCTGTGCGGACGCAAATTTGGATCGCCATCAGCGTCTATGTCCTGGTGGCGATCATCAAGAAGCAACTTCGATTGGACGTGTCCCTGCATGCGCTGCTACAGATATTGTCGTTGACGCTCTTCGAGAAATTGCCACTGAAACAAGCTGTTGCCAGCGTAGAGCCGTTCCCGAACAACCAAACATTTCATAGTCAACTGAATGTATTCGAGTTTTAACCGGACACTACTGAATTATTCCAATCGATTAACCGGGCAGAAAGGTCTGCCCGCGTATAAGATTTGTATAAGATTTGAGCGAGTATCTGAGTAGGACTACTGAATTATTCCAATCGATTAACCGGGCAGAAAGGTCTGCCCGTGTATAAGATTTGAGCGGGTATATGAGTAGGTCAGACCCCACTGGAGGTATCAAAATGAACAAGCTTTTTCTGCGTTTCTTGAAGGACAACTCGGGGGTAACCGCCATCGAGTATGGACTTATCGCTGCTCTCATCGCGGTCGTGATCATCACGGCCGTAACGAGCGTCGGCACAAAGCTGACTGCGACGTTCACCGCCGTCGCTGCCGCGCTGTAGTTCGCACGACCTCCGACTTGTCTGGCTTGACTGGCTATCTGGAGGGATGAGGCGAGGCCCTGGGTCAAATTCGGGGCCTCGTTCTTTTTGACTTGGCCGCCAGCCGTCGCGTGCATTTCAATAGATCTGCGGCAGCAGACGGGCCGTGTGCGCCATGTAGCACTCGGCTTGGCCCGACTCAAGCTTTGAAGCGCTCTGAGTGGCCTGTTCGGCCGCCGTCGCGCGGTGTTCTCATGCTTTTGAGGACCATCAATGGAGACCGCGCGAAGGCCCAAACGGGCGGCCGCGCCGCCGTCATTCTGGCGCCGGTTATCCTAGGTCTCTACGTCCTATTCGGATGTTTCGTCGCGATCAACACGCACGACGGGCGCGATCCCAACGGCGCACCGCTCTTCTATGATTTTAGCGCCTTCTACCAGGCGGCGGCGTTCGCTAATTCCGGGAGAGCGTCCACTGCCTACGACGACGACGCCATGGCCGCGGCCGAACAGGCGGCGTTTCCCGGGGCCACGCTGCGACTGCCCTGGAACTATCCGCCGACGTTCCAACTGCTGCTCATGCCCCTGGCCGCGCTGCCTTATGTGATGGCTTGGCTACTGTGGTCCGGCGCGCTCTACGGTCTCTATACGCTTCTAGCGCGGCAGCTCGTCGGCGTCGGTCATCGCTGGATTGTGCTGCTGGCCCCGGGCGCAGCGGTCAATCTGCTCGTCGGCCAGAACGGTCTGCTCAGCACTGTCCTGATCGGCGGCGGCGTACTGTTGCTGCGCCCGCGCCCGATCGTCGGCGGTGTCCTACTCGGCTTGATGTCCTACAAACCCCATTTCGCGGTTCTCGTGCCCCTTGCGCTCATCTGCGGCCGGGAATGGCGTGCGCTCGGCGGAGCCATCGCCTCGGGCGCCGGCTTATTGCTCCTGGCGGTCGCCGTGCTCGGCATCGACCCCTGGCTCGCCTTCCTGCACAAGGCCGCCCAGCCCTCAGCCATCTTCTCGTCGAGTTCTTCAGCCTGGCGCACCATCCCCAGCGTTATGATCATGGCCGGGAGCCTTGGCCTCGACGCACGCCTCAGCTCGGTCCTCCACTGGAGCCTTGCCGCAGCGGCGGCGATCGGAGCGCTGTGGGTATGGCGAAAGACCGGGGATGGACGGCTTCGCGCCGCCGCGCTGGCGACCGCGACGTTGATCGTCACCCCCTACCTCAGGGTCTACGACCTTGCGCTGCTGATCTTGCCGATCTCGGTCCTCCTGCCCGGCGTCGAGACCGAGATAGGGATCGGCGAACTGGCAACCGTATTCGCCGCGTGGCTGCTGCCGGCAGTGCTGCTTTTCGCGCAGCCCAGTATCCAGATCCAGGTCGGCCCCGTGATCACTGTGGCGCTGATGGGCCTGATCCTGTGGCGCTCCGTCCGGACGAGCGACTTGACGTGGAAGTCGCCGATCACCATGGCCCATAAGCAGACCCTAACTTGAGGGACGGCCAACCGGCAGCGATGCTGGCCATTCGATGAAATTCTTCGTCAAGAAACTAAAGTTAAACTGGCTTCCTTCCAGCAATCAGGACATGGCGCCGAAGGCATTGATGGCGAAATCTCTGAGGCAACCGGATAGGTGTCCGTCACGGATAGTCGCCAAGCGGCCTGAGCGGCGCTAACGGCGCGCGACGCCGGTGAGGACAACCGGCATCGGCCCGCCGGCCTGCGGTCAGGGCGGCGAGGCGCCTTCGGGCCTAGCCTGGAAGAACCTAACCACTTCGGCGTTTAGGTTCCTTTGGAACGCCTTCCGGTCGAAACCTTTTGCGTCTCGGCAGAGTATGGCTGGCCCGATCCAGCCGCAGGGCGTGAGGAAGGCAAAGTGCCCCACGCCCGGAACGAATGATACTCAACTTTCGCGCGAAACGCCTCGCGCACGAGGGCGGTGTCGGTCGGCATAATACCAAGCCGCTGAGTACCTGACTCTCTGAGATTCCCATATCAGTTCCAAAATGATTCAAGGTGGCAAACGGAGGTCGTTTGCCATGGGTAGGGCGATTGAGGTGCGGGCGGACTATACGGCCGGCGAGGTTCGTCGGCTTGCGAGGCGGGCGAAGGATGCAGCGTAGACGCGCCGGCTTTTGACGATCGCGGCCGTGCTCGACGGCGCCTCGCGGAAAGAAGCGGGGAAGATTGGCAGCATGGATCGTCAGACGCTGCGGGACTGGGTGATCCGGTTCAACGAGCAAGGGCCGGACGATCTCATCAACATTCCTCCACCGGGCGTGCCGCCCAAGCTCGACGAGGAGCACAAGGCCTTTCTCACCCCGATAGTGGAGGAGGGCCCAGTTCCCGCGGTCCACGGCGTGGTGCGCTGGCGGGCGTGTTGCTCCTCGGTCAACCCTGTGCCGTCATGCAGTCACGGCATCGAAGTGGGTCTCATCCTTCCAAACCGCCCCAACAGCGCGGCGAGCTTGCGCGCGACTGCCACGCGTGCCCGTTTCGGGCCCCGTCGCTTCAGCACCTTGAAGGCCCCAGCTCTTGAGCGCCGAAGGACTCCTGACCTCAGGGCTAGGCGAATTCGGCGGCCTTTGAAGAATGCATCTCACGATCGCGGCCACCATCGCAATCATGCGGTCTTGTCTTCCTCGACGTTAACCGCTCGTTAGGGTTAACAGTCTATTGCTGACCAGCCCTGCGGCGACGGCGCGCCCGGCGCCATGGTGCCTATTTTGGCAGCGATCGAGATGCGTTCGACCCGACCTTGCTCTGCACGTCTGTTGGCCTCGGCCGCGCTCCTCGTCATCGTTGCTGCGGCGACCGCGGGATGCCAGACGACACAAAGTACCGCAACAACCGGCTCGCTGCCGATCGCGGCGGCCGATCGCCCCGACAACGATTCGCGGCGCGACGTTGAAGTCTACGGGCAGCAATATCACGCCAATCCGACGAACCTCGACGTGGCGCTGCACTACGCGCAGGCGCTGCGCGCAACTGGACAGCGCGCCCAGGCGGTCGCCGTCCTTGAGCGGGCTTCGCTCGAGAACCCGCATGATAAGGCCGTGCTCGGCGCCTACGGGCGCGCGCTGGCCGAAGCCGGCGTTTATGACCAAGCCCTAGAAGTGTTAGGCCGCGCTCACTCGCCGGACCAGCCCGACTGGCGCATCCTGTCCGCGCAGGGCGCCGTGCTCGACCAAATGGGCCGTCATACCGATGCGCAGCGCTACTACCTCACCGCGCTCAAGATCGTTCCGGATGAGGCTTCCGTGCTCTCGAATCTCGGGCTTTCCTATGCGCTTTCGAAGAATCTCCGAAAGGCCGAGGCGACCTTGCGCCGCGCGGCGGCACGGCGTCCGGTCGATCCGCGCGTACGGCAGAACCTCGCGCTCGTGGTCGGCCTGCAAGGCCGGTTCGCGGACGCCGAAGCCATCGCCCGCGCCGATTTACCGCCGGATGAGGCCGCCGCCAATGTCACCTATCTGCGGCAGCTGCTCGCGCACCGGAGTGACCTTCGAAATCCGAACCGGGACGTGCACCCGACGAGCGGCCCGACCTGATCGTTGTCACTTGTCGGTAGGCGCGGCCCGCTAACACGGCGCATTCCTAATGCTACAGCGCCATCACGCGGATCACGGCCGGACCGAGAATGACTACGAACAGCACCGGTAGGAAGAACAAGATCATTGGCACCGTGAGTTTCGGCGGCAGGCTCGCGGCCCGCTTCTCGGCTTCGGACATGCGCATGTCGCGATTCTCCTGCGCCAGCACCCGCATCGTCGTGCCGAGAGGCGTCCCGTAGCGTTCCGATTGCTGCAAAGCAAGACACACCGATCTCACCCCTTCGAGACCTACGCGCTTCGCAAGGTTCTCATACGCCTGGCGGCGATCCGGTAGATAGGATAATTCCGCCGTCGTCAGCGCGAGCTCTTCGGCAAGCGCGATCGACTGCGACCCGACCTCCGCACTGACCTTGCGAAAGGCCGCCTCGACCGACAAGCCGGATTCGACGCAGATCAGCAGCAGATCCAGAGCATCCGGGAACGCGCGCTTGATCGAAAGCTGCCGCCGCTGGATCTTGTTCTTGAGGAATAGGTTGGGGCTCAACATTCCGAAATAGGCGGCGCCGATCGAGATTCCGATCTTGATCAAGGGGGGCTGATTGAGTTGCACCACAACGAAGACGTAGAACAATGAAACGACCAGCATGACCAAAGGCGTCACCATGCGGAAGAACAGATAGGTGATGTAAGGCGCCGGCCCGCGATAACCGGCCTGAACGAGCATGGCGTGCGCTTCTTCCTGGCCGACCCATTTATTGAGGTTGAAGTTTTCGACGACGGTCTTCATGTACGCCCGCGGCGATTGCCGCAGCGTAATCTTGCCGCCTTGCGCCAGTCGTTCGCGCTCGCGCTGGCGGATTTTCTCGCGCTCGAGCGCAACCGCCTTCATGCGCTTGGACAGCGTGTCGGTCGCCACGTAGGGCAACGCCAGCGTCAGCACCGTCGCCGCCGCGGCGATCGCCGCAAACACCATGGCGAGGAAGTGCGGGTCGAGCCAATGGGTGAGTTGCTGCACCATGGTTTGCCTCAGAAATCGAGGTTGATCATTTTGCGCATCACAAACACGCCGATGGACATCCAGATGGCGGCGACGGCCAACATCGCGTGTCCAAGCGGGTCCGTAAAAAGGAGCTCGATGTAATTCGGGGCGGTAATAAAGGTTACGGTCATCACAAAGAAAGGCAGCGCGCCGATGATCGTGGCCGAAGCCTTGGCTTCCATCGACATGGCTTGGATCTTCGCTTTCATCTTCTTGCGATCGCGCAGCACGCGCGACAGGTTGCCGAGCGCTTCGGATAGATTGCCGCCGGCGCGTTGCTGGATGAAGACGACGATACCGAAGAAGTTCGCCTCGGCCACCGGCATACGCTCGTAGAGCCGGAGACAGGCGTCACCGAGCGGCATGCCGATGGCCTGGGTCTCGATGATGGCGCGAAATTCGCCGCGGATTGGCTCCTCCGATTCCTCGGCGATCAGCTTCAGACTGTCGAGCAGCGGCAAGCCGGCCTTGATGCCGCGGACGATCAGGTCAACGGCATCGGCAAAGCCGTTGAGGAAACGCGCCAACCGCCGTTTCTTGAGGAAAGACAACAGCCACAGCGGAAGGCCGCAGCCGGCCGCAAAGGCAACGCCGAGCGCCGGCAACAGACCGGCCCCGGTTGCTAGCACCAGAAAAACCGCGCCGAGACCGAGCGAGCCGGCGGTCAGCAAGAATCGGCGTTTCGACCACGTCAGCCCGGCCTGCGAAATACGCGCGGCCAGTGACAGACGCTTGGCCTTTGTCTGCCGCTCCTCGATCTCTTTGAGCGTGCCTTGTACCTGTTCGCGTCGCGACCGCTGCGCCAGGCGCGGCGCTATCGGTTCCGTCCGCGCGACGCTTGCTATGCGCCGTTCCGTGTTCCGTTCGCCGGACAGGAACGGATAAACGAAGACCCAGACGACCCCGCCCATCGCCAGCGTCACCAGAGTGAAGACGAGGTACAGGTTCATCTGATCGACTCGCGTGCCGTCAACTCGGCCGCATCGAGCGCGACCGCCAGCCGTTGCTCCTCGCCGTAATAGCGCGCGCGATCCCAGAATTTCGGATGGCCGATGCCGGTCGACTTATGATGTCCGACGAGGTGGCCGTTGGCGTCTTCGCCGATGATCTCGAACAGGAACAGGTCCTGCGTGATGATGACGTCGCCTTCCATGCCCATGACCTCGGTGATGTGCGTGATACGACGGGAGCCGTCGCGCAGCCGCGCGCCATGAATGATGACATCGATCGAAGAACAGATCATTTCGCGGATCGAACGCGAAGGCAGGCCGTAGCCGCCCATCATGATCATGGATTCGAGGCGCGACAGCGCCTCGCGCGGGCTGTTGGCGTGCACCGTGCCCATGGAGCCGTCGTGGCCGGTGTTCATCGCCTGCAGCAGATCGAACGCTTCCGGGCCGCGTACTTCGCCGACGATGATCCGTTCCGGTCGCATGCGCAGGCAGTTGCGCACCAGATCGCGCATCGCGACCTGGCCCTCGCCTTCGAGGTTCGGCGGCCGCGTTTCCAGGCGCACCACGTGCGGCTGCTGCAGCTGCAGTTCGGCGGCGTCCTCGCAGGTGACGATGCGCTCGTCGTGATCGATGTAACGGGTCAGACAGTTGAGCAGCGTGGTCTTGCCGGAACCGGTACCGCCGGAAACCAGCGTATTAATGCGGCAGCGGCCGATCACTTTGAGGATGTCGGCGCCTTCCGGCGAAATCGAGCCGTACTTGACGAGCTGCTCGAGCGTGAGCTTGTCCTTTCTGAATTTGCGGATGGTGAGCACCGGCCCGTCGATCGCCAGCGGCGGCACGATGGCGTTGACGCGCGAGCCGTCCGGCAGGCGGGCGTCGCAGATCGGCGAGGATTCGTCGACGCGGCGGCCGACCTGGCTGACGATGCGCTGACAGATGTTGAGCAATTGCTGGTTGTCGCGGAAGCGAATCGCGGTCTTCTGCAGCTTGCCGCCGACTTCGATGTAGACCGTGCCCGAGCCGTTCACCATGATGTCGGCGATCTCGTCGCGCGCCAGCAGCGGTTCGAGCGGCCCGTAGCCGAGCACATCGTTGCAGATGTCGTCGAGCAGATCCTCCTGCTCGGAGATCGACATCACGATGTTCTTGATGGCGATGATCTCGTTGACGATGTCGCGGATTTCTTCGCGAGCGGAATCGGCATCGAGCTTGGCCAGCTGACCGAGGTCGATCGCTTCGATCAGGGCGCCGAAGACCGTGCCCTTGACATCGTAGTAGGAATCCGAGCGGCGGGTATCGACTGCGGAGGGGATTTGCGGCGGGTTTTGCGGCGCCGCAGTCCGCGTCGGCGCCGGCGACGCCAGGATCGGCGCCCCGAGACCGGCGGACGGGAACGGCGTCCGCCCGCCTTCGGACGCCGCGGCCTTGGCAGCGGGCGAAACGGCCGGCGGCGGCGCTGGCGGCGGCGAAGCCGGCGGCTGCCGATCGAGACCGGCCTCGGAACTACCGGGAACGGGACGCTTGCCAAACACTAACGCAACTCCAACCGACGTTTCACTACGGTTACGACTGCCGTTGCAGCAACTTCTCGATCAACGGCGACAGCAGGCTCAAGCGTTGTTTCTTCGGCTCCGTACGGCCGGTCAATTTCTGCGCCAGCTGTCGGAACATCTCCGCGGTACGATGATTCGAGGAAATCTCGGCGATCATCTGTCCGCTATTCGCCGCCGCGCCGAACGTCTGCGGCTCGAACGGAATGACCGCGACGGCCTGGTCGTCGAGCGCCTTGGCGAAATCGGCGGCTTTGATCTCGGGCCGTTTCGGCACCCCGACCTGGTTGAGACAGTACAGCGGACGATGGTCGTTCGGCCGCCCCGCCTTGAGGAAATCGTACAGATTTTTGGTATTGCGCAGGTTGGCCAGATCGGGCGCGGCGACGATCAGGATGTCGTCGGCGCCCACCAGCGTCTGCTTGGTCCAACCGGTCCACTGATGCGGAACGTCGAGCACGACGCAGGGCACTGTCGCCCGCAGCGTGTCGAAGATCGCCTCGAACGCATCGGCGCCGAAATCGTAAACATGATCCAGCGTCGCCGGCGCCGCCAGCAGGCTCAAGTGATCGGTACACTTCGAGAGCAGACGATCGACGAAGGCATTATCGATGCGTTCGGGCGAAAACACCGCTTCGGCAATGCCCTGCGGAGGATCCTGGTTGAAATCGAGGCCGGCGGTGCCGAAGGCGAGATCGAGATCGGTCACCACCGAATCGAGCATCAGATCCCTGGCGATGGAGAAGGCGATATTGTGGGCGACGGTGGAGGCGCCGACGCCGCCCTTGGCGCCGACCACAGCGATGATACGGCCGACCGGCTTGGCATCGGGCGCCGAAAACAGGCCGCACACCGAGCGCACCACCTGCAGGGCGCCGACCGGCGCGATCAGATAATCGCTCACCCCGCGCCGCACCAGCTCACGGTAGAGCGCGACGTCGTTCATCCGGCCGATGATGATGACCCGCGTGGCGGCATCGCAAACCTGGGCGAGCCGATCGAGGCCGGCGAGGATCGCGTCGCCGCCGCTCTCGGATTCGAGCATGATGACGTTCGGCGTCGGCGAGGTCTGATAGGCTTCGACCGCGGCGACCAGGCCGCCCATCTGGATGCGCAGATGCGCTTTCGCCATCCGTCGATCCTCGCCGGCGGCCTGGATGGCGGCGGCGGTCTCCACGGTCTCGCAGAAAGCCTGCACCGAGACGCGCGGCGCCGGTGCGATGCGCTCATCGCGACCAGCAACATCGGCGGCGGCGCTTTCCGGCAAAACGGCTTGGCTGACTTGTCGCATCATGGTGATGGCATCATTGGCCACTACTAACGGTGGCGATCTTTGGCACATCGGCTGACGGATATTGGGTCGCGGTCGGTGTGCCCTGCCGGTACGTGCCCACAACGGTCGTCCGCCGCGTCGTATCGGCCGGCGTCTCGCCGCGCGGCTGCACCAGATCGGCCGGGTTGTCCACCATAGCAGCGAGGTTGCGTTGCGTGGCGCAACCGAAGTTCCAGGGCGGCTGATTTTCGAAGTGGCTGCGGTTGAGGCTCGGCCCGATATCCTGCGGCCACAGACCACAGGGCCCGGCTTGAGCGCTGATCTTCGGGTAGGTAATGTGGATGGTGGCGAGACGGCCGCCCGGCGGGTGATAACCGCGCACGACGATTCCGTCCGCCGGCACGCCGCTCGCCGCCAGGATCGAACGGATTGCCGGCACGGTCTCCGCCGCCGCACGCTCGTTGCCGGTGCCCCTCGGCAGATTGACCAGAACTCCACCGGTGGCCTCGTGTTTCCAGGTCTGCGCGAAGGCCAGCACTTCCGCGCGTTGCGTGGCGCTGAGTTCGCCGCGATTGGAGCCGACGAAGATTTCGAGAGAGTGGTCGGCTTCGCTGATCGTGATCGGATGACGCAGCCGATAATCGGTGGGAACGTCGGGCACCGCCGCGATCTGCGGCTGGTCGGTGTTGCAGCCGCAAATGACCAGTGCGCAGCCGGCGACGAATGCCGCACGAATGGCAAGTGCCGCAACGCTCTCGGCGATCATGGTCCGGACAATTTGCATCGTTGTCTCCTTGCGCCAGATCAATCGAGGATGAACCCGTATTTGCCGCGGTAGTTGTCCGGCGGATCGGGGATGCCGCCGACTCCGTAGATGCGATTAAGCCTGCCGAGCAGCACAGTCGCCGGATCGCTCGGGTCGGCGAAGCCGTCGTCGGGACGCGACAGATCCTTCTGCGCGACCGCGCGCACGACATAGGGCGTCACCAAAGCCACGAGCTCGGTCTGGCTATTGAGGTAGTCGTTGCTCTTGAACAGCGTGCCCAGAATTGGAAGCTGCATCAGTCCGGGAAGCCCGGTGATGTCCTGTTTAGTCTGTTCCTGCAGCATGCCGGCCATGGCAAGCGTGCCGCCTGAGGGAATTTCTACCGTCGTGTCCGCACGCCGCACGGTCAGGGCGGGGACGGTGGTTCCCGCAATGGTTACGGAATTTGTGGAGTCAAGTTGTGAGACTTCCGTTGCCACGTGCAGGCTGATGCGACCTTCCGACAACACGACAGGGGTGAAGTTCAAAGCTACACCGTAGTTCTGAAATTGAATCGCGGGCGGCTGGCCAAGTGATGCCGGCACCGGGTACGGGAAACTGCCGCCGACCAGGAAATGCGCAGATTCACCAGAGATCGCGGCGAGGGTCGGTTCGGCAAGCGTGCGGACGATACCGACTTGCTCCATGGCCTGTATAGTGGCCGTGATCCCCTTGAACCCCGGGGAAACGGAACTGCTCGGCGTGCCATTGATCGGGAAGGGATTGGAAGTATTGAAATTGACCACCGCCGACCCGAAGCCGGCGCTGCCAGTAAGATTGATGCCCAGCTGCTTGATCACGTTGCGGTCCATTTCCGCGACCGTCACTTTCAGCATGACTTGGTCGCGGCCGAGGACGACGATTAAATTGACGATTTTGCTTGAACTGATGCCATTCAGCGCGCCTTTTACCCCGCCGCCCGACCCCGAGGACCCGGGCCCGGATGCCTCGCACCCGCTTGAGTTAAATGTGACGCTGCTGCTGCTGCTGCTGCCGCTGCTGCTGCCGCTGCTGCCGCTGTCGTTGTTGCCGAGGAGGGCCGCACAAGGATCGATGAAATGCACTGCGATGTCGTAGGCCTGCTGCGCCTCCAGCTGGTTCGCCACGGTGCCACTGAGAATGATGCCATCGCCGACGCTTTCAGCAATGACGTGGGAATTGGGGACGTATCTCTGGATCGCGCTAATGATTGGCCTCACGTCGCGGGAGGGTGTTTTTTTCACCGGCCCGGGGACCGTAATCTCGAAGTCGGCCATCTGCTTCCCGTCGGCATCGAAAAAGACGATATTGGTCTCTCCGGCGGCGTTGCCCATGATGTAGGCGCGGCGCAACGAGCGGATCACGGCGTTGGCGGTCGTGGGATTGGACACCAGCACGTCCTTGATGTCGCGCGGAAAATCTAAGACGAGCGACTTGCCGATTTTGAGAGTCGCGGAGCGGGTGTGCGCGTTGTCGCTGACGAGTGACACGCCCGGAATTTGCGGCTCGGCCGCCAGGTTGCTCGCCCCGGCACTGGCGGCATTGTACGGGACCGTCCATGCCGCAACGGCAAGGACCGCAATAAACGCCGCACGGATCGATGTCCCTGTTGTCATGACGAATTCCTCTCCGTGCGGGTCAGCGTGGTGTTGACTGCGTGCTCACGCCGTAACGCACCGTATTGACGCTGACATTGTTATTGTCTCTGTCCTCGGCGGTTTCGGGAGTCGGCGATTGCGAATCGAGGATGCTGCGCAAAGTCAGTGAAAGCGTGCCGAGCTGACGCGACATCGCCAGCATTTCGGCTTGCTGCGGATCGAGCTCGATGGTCGCCGTTTTACCGATCACGACCTTCTTGCCGTCCTTTTCCTCGACCGACTGGTCCACCGCCAGCACCCGCACGTTTCTGAGAATTGTTTCGCTGATGAATTTTTCAACCCCGCTGGCTTTTTCCGCGGCTTTGTCGTGGCGCGTCAGCAGGACATCGACATGATCGTTCGGCAGGATGAAGCCGCCGGCTCCGGTGTCAGGCGCTATGTCGAGCGATATGGCGCGCATGCCGTGCGGCAGGATGACGGCCATGAAGCCGCTGCCCTTGGCGGCGACGACCTTGGGATCGCGAATTGGCTCACCGGCGGCAATGGATGAACGCACGATGGCGCCGACAAAGTCCTTGATGGCGTCCGGTCGGTCGGTCTTTTTGATAAAGATCGCATTGGCCGAGGCGGCCGGCCAAGCCTCCCAGCCGATGTCGCCGGCGCCGACAACTTCGCCGGTACTGAGATCGGTCTTGGCGACCAGCACGTCGACCGTCGCGAGCGGCGGCGGTGGCGGCACTGCCTTGGGCGCCTCGGGCTGTCGAAGGCCGCTCGCCAGCATGGCAGCAGCGCCGCCGGCAGCGAGGGCGACACCCAGTACGATCAGACGCGCGGCTTTCATTACGCTTCACGTTCCGAAGTGACACGACGGCGGGAACGGCCGTCAACTCGGGATTTCACCAGCTAAACGTCAAGACATGGTTAATGAGGAGTATCCAAATCGCGTTCATCGCGCGTTACGCCGCGCCTTGTGGCGACCGGACCCAACGCTTATCCCATACGATCGAACCGGCGCGGCCCGGGCTCTTGGCCCAAATATTTCCGAAGACCGGCGTACACTTGGATCAAGTCCGGAGCGGCTTTCGGCTCAGGCGCTAAAAGCCGACGGCCGCCATCCACTCGGTCTGCGCATAGACCAAGAGCGCCGCGGCCGCGAGCGCCACACCGTAAGGAACGCCGCCGCCGCGGCGATGTAGCCGCTCGGCCCACTCTCGGCCGATGAACACCTTCGGCAGCGGCAGGGCGCGAATCTGAATCAGCGCCACGGTCAGCACGCCGCCCAGCAACGACGCATAAACCAGGAAGTCGGCGAGGTGGGCGAAGCCCAACCACAACACCGCCGCCGCCGCGAGCTTGGCATCGCCGCCGCCGATCCAACCGCGGCTGAAGAAAACAAAGACCACGACCAGCACGAGGGCGGCGGCGGCAGCATGCAACAACGCGTCAGCGGCGCTCATGCCGGTCATGACGGCGAGCACGGCGAAGCCGGCGACCAGGACCAGCGAGACGCGGTTGGCGATCGTCATCGTGAACAGATCGCTCGAAGCGGCAAACGCCATCATGACCGGGAACAGCGTCAACTTGATCGCTTCGGTCAGCAGGAGCATGGCAATGCGCCGGTGTCGATGGTCATCAATGGGGTTTGCCCCGCCGCAGGTTGAGAGTGGGTTAGCGGCCGCGCCGAGCAGGCGCCGAAAAGCGAAAGGGCCCCGGCAGCGGCAAACACAATTCCGGCTTTGCCGCTGGCCCGAACAAGCAGGTCCGATCGGGCAGATATCGGGCCTCGATTGACAAAATGGCATTAAGTCCCGGCTAATGTCGTCCTTTCGTCCCCGACACCTGCCGTCGTCGTTAAGCAAGCGTCACCGCGCGGCGACGACCGCCGGTGGTTGGGTTTGCACTTCTTTCACCATTTTGCCGTCAATTGGAGGCCTGGGAGTGCGGCTCTCTTCGGTTGTGTAGTCCGCGTAGCGTTTCGGAGAGTCTCGATGACGGCGTCGTGGGCGCGAGGCCGGGCTATTGCAAGCCCGCTGCATTGGTTGGCCGCAATCCTCTTTCTCATTCCCCTTGTGGTGCCGGCAGCCGCGGCTGAACCGATCGACGTCGCGCTCGACCAAGCCACGGTCCTGCAGCTGCCCGACCGCGCCAAGACGGTCGTCGTCGGCAATCCACTGATCGCCGACCTTTCGGTCCAGCCCGGGGGGCTCGCCGTGGTCACCGGCAAGGGCTACGGTGCCACCAACTTCATCGCGCTCGACCGCAACGGCGCCGTGCTGATGGAGAAGACCGTCGAGGTGAGAGGGCCAAGCGACCCGACCGTCGTGGTCTATCGCGGTCCGACACGGCAGACCTATAGCTGCACACCGGACTGCTCGCCGCGGATCACGCTGGGCGACACCGGCAAGGGTGATTTCGACCAGTTAACGCAGCTTTACAACGACTTTTTTGCCGGGACGCTTAAACAGGCCAGCGACCGCAACACCGCGGCCGCCGGCGCCGTGTCCTCGGGACACTGAGGCCGCGCCGGCGCAACCACGCCTTACCGAATCGGCAGCGCCGTCGTCAACTTGATCTTCTCCATGGCGAAGCGCGAGGTGACGTTGGCAAGCGGCACCGCCGCGATCAGCCGCTTGTAGAAGCTGTCATAACCGGCAATGTCGGGCACCACGACGCGCAGCATGTAATCGACGTCGCCGGCCATGCGATAAAACTCCATGACTTCCGGCATGGCGCCAACCACCTTGGCAAAGCGATCGAGCCAGTCCTGCGAGTGGTCGCCGGTCTCGATCGAGACGAAGACCGTGACGCCGAGCCCGACGCGATCCTGATCGACCAGCACCACGCGTTTTTGGATGACGCCGTCGGCTTCAAGCCGTTGAATGCGTTTCCAGCAGGGTGTCGACGACAGTCCGACGCGTGAGCCGATCTCGGCAACCGACAGCGAAGCGTCGTCCTGCAGAACGGTAAGTATCTTGCGGTCTATGGCGTCCATGCGGCGAGAACCTCAAACCCGAGCTAAAGCTCGTCGGAGTAATATTTTTCAATTCACCCAGCAACGCGTATCTATAATAGAATAATATTCTAAGGCAAGCCGTCATTCTGGGGGTCCAAGCGTCAGACGGAGAATCCCACGCGACGCTCGGCCAAGAACGCCTCGACCTCAGCCCGCTGCGGCGCGCCGGCGGAGCCGCCGATGCGAGTGCACTTGATGCCGGCGACCGCGGCGCCGAACCGCAATGCCTCCGCTTCACTGTGACCTTCGGCCAACGCCAGTGCGAATCCAGCATGCAGGGCGTCGCCGGCACCGAGCGTATCCACCGCGCGGATGGCGAACACGGGCAGGCGGCGCAGCGCGCCGGCATCGAGGAACAGGATATCGTTCGGCCCGTCGCTGACCGCAAGGAAGGCGTCGGTCTGCTGCGCGATCACCGCAAGCCCTTCGGCAAGATCGGCGCGGCCGGCCGTCGCCCGTAGGCACTCTGCGGAAAACACGACATGCGAAGCAATGCGAAACAGCACGTCGTCTTCGACCGTTGCCTTGTCGGCGTCGAGCACGATCCGCAGCTTGCGGTGCCGCGCCGCCTCGCAGATCGGCCGCACGTATTGCGGATATCTGTTGTCGGCAAGGACGAGGTCGGCGGCAGCGACGATGCTGTCCGGATCGGTCGGCATGACCGCGGCGATGCGCTGGTCGCGGTAGGTCACGATGGTGCGGTCGCCGCGTGAGTCGATGAAAATCGCCGACAGCCCAGTCGCCAATCCGTCGATGCGCTGACAGGCGCTGCAGTCGACGTGCTCGCGCGCGAGCGCCGCCAGCACGAGGTCGCCGTTGCCGTCCTCGCCGGCCGGCCCGCCCAGCGGGCCGGCGAGCGTCGCGCGACCGCCCAACCGCGCCACGGCGATGGCCGCGTTCGCCGCGCAGCCGCCACTGACGATGAAAAAGTCCTTGGCCTCGACCTTGCGGTCGGGCTGCGGAACCTGCTCGACGCGGAAAACCTTGTCGAGCACGATGATGCCGGCGCAGAGAACGAGCGGCGCGCTCGTGCCCGCGTTGTGCGCCGGCGCGTCATCGGCCGAAGACTCCTTACGCCAAGACATCGCCGCCATTCTCGACAAAGGCGCGGATGATGTGATGGGCGATCGCGATCGGCGGCGGCGCGGTCAGGCCCTGCGGATGCTTTCTCGTCAGCATCAGCTTAAGTTCCTCGCGGTCGAACCAGCGCGCCTCTTCGATCTCGCTGCGATCGATGACGATCTTTTCCGTCAACGCCTCGGCATGGCATCCGATCATCAGCGAAGAGGGAAATGGCCAGGGCTGCGAGGCAAAATATTTTACCCGCGCACAGGCAAGCCCGACTTCTTCCTGCACTTCGCGGCGCACCGCCTCCTCGATCGATTCGCCGGGTTCGGCAAAGCCGGCGAGACACGACCACATGGTCTTCGGGAAGCGCGGCGAGCGGCCGAGCACGCAGCGCTCGCCGGCGATCGCTAGCATGATGACGACCGGATCGGTGCGCGGGAAATGCTCGGCCTTGCAAGACGGACAGTCGCGCCGCCAGCCGCCTTGCGTGAGCTCGCTCACCGCACCGCAATTGGGGCAGAAGCCGTTGCGGGCGTGCCAGCCGAGCACGGCCTTGGCTTCCGCCAGCGGCGGCACATGCTCTGCTGCGACAATCGCTTGTACCGCGATCGTGCGAAGATCGACGAGTTCCAGATCGTCGCGCGCCTTCAAGGGCTCGACTATTTCGGGATCGAGGCCGGCGCCGAAGCGCGGCGCTTGGTCCATCAGCCCGAGAAACATGGTGTCGCGTGCAGCGCCGAAGGCGCCCGCCTCGGCCGCCGAAAACAGCGGGTCGAACTCCTCGCCGCGCTTCTTGAGCACCGCGAGCTCGCCGGCGATCACATAAAAGCGGGCGCGGTCATCCGCCGCCATCGCCGCCAGCGCTGCGGCGTCACCGCGATAGAAGGCCGCGCGCTCGATGCGGCTTCCCGCATAGGCCTGGCGCGGTTCCAAGCTGAGTTCGTGGCGGGCGGAGGCCAGGCGCTGCCTCACTCCGCCGCTTGGCGCAACAGCGACAGATAGCGCGACAGTGGCGGCACGACGGCGATGCGGAACGTCATATGCGATGCTCCCGGTCGCAATTGATGCGCACCGATAGAAGCCACGCCGGTCCGGCAGGTCAAGGTGCGCGGCCAGCGCCCACTTCATCCTGCCCCCCGCGCAGCGGAGAGCACGCGCCCGCGGCTACCCTTGGCGTCCGCCGGGCCCAGTGAGGATCAGCGCCCAGAACACCTTGTACTTCGAGCCCGGCGCGTAGGCCGCGGCGATGCCGAGGCGCGTCACGGCGGGATTGAGCATGTTGGCGCGATGCGGCGGCGAATCGCGCCAGCCCGAAAAAGCCTCGGCAAGCGTGTGGTAGCCGGCGGAAATGTTCTCGACCGCCACGCCGCCGCGGAAGGGCGAATTGCGGATGCGGTCCTGGAACGGCCGCCCGATATCGTGATCCATTTTGTCGTGCGCCGCCATGGCGTGCGCCTGCTCGCTGGCGAGCCGCATCAGTTCGGGATCAACGGTGACCGGAGGAAGACCATTGTTGCTTCGATAGCCCGAGATCATCGATTGCGCGGCGGCGGCATCCACCGTCGCGTCGGAATGTGCAAGGTCTTGATAGAACGTCGGCTCGGCCGGCGGCGGAGCGTTATCCGCGCAGCCGGCCAGCGGCGCAACGCTCATCACGATGCCGCAAAGCACGAGCGCGGCAGATGGCTGGATCATTGAAGCCCCCAAGCGTCGAGAAAGCCAGTCTGAGTATTCCAGGGATTACGGGATGACGGTTGATAATTTCTCCTTCCCGGTCCGCAAGGTGTCCGCATGAGCGGAGCAACATGCGGCAAGATCACTTGACTAACGCGCTCCGGATTTCGCTTTCGCTCAATCCGGGCTACGCTTACTCTATCCGCTGCGCCCGCTAACGAGGAAGAAAAATGTAACAAAGAGCAATCGTTCGCCCTTGGTCGGCCTGGACTTATATGCTCAAAGAGTGAACCTCTCACAACTTCATGCAGATTGTCGCCTCCTTAATTTCTTCGGCGAGAAGTCGCCGCACATCCCACGCCCAAATTCTACTTCGGCCGCACTCACTTGCGGCCACCGGGAGATCGTGGTTATCCCGCGCCTACGGTGCGTGCAGACGGAGCATTATCACCTCCTGCAGGTCACGACCCGGAAAATATTTGCGACCTCTGATGTCAGCAAGTAAGAAAGCGCGTCGCGCTTTGACGGAGAGATTTCGTGGATGATCACGATCCCGCACTAGAAGACCGATTCATCCTTTTCTTTGATTTTCTCGGCGCTTCCGACGCGGCAAAGAAATGGCCCATGATCGGGTGCACGAGTTCGTCGATTTGCTAATTTCGATAGCACATCTTCGATCCGCTCAAGAACTTTCGGGCAGCCCTCTAGCTGAAGGAAGTTATCGAGTTACTGTCACCCCCGAAGTAACAACATTCTCAGACAACGTGGTTACCTATCCTGGAGTTGCCCCAAGAAGAAGGTGTCGAGGTACGAAGCCATGAAGGCGTTTCAGCAGTGGGTCGGTCACCACCAGCCCCGACCATTCCTCGCCCATGCTGTCGTCAGTGACGATCGCCATGCCAGCTGAGCGAGCCAGGATCCCGCCGCACTCCTCCATCATTTGATCGGCGCGCGGCTGCCCCGGCGGCGGCGGCGCGACCGAGGCGACGACATGGTCGAGCTGGGCCTGCTGACGCGGATCGGCCGTGTCCAGTACCGGACGGCCGTTGATCCGATAGTACTTGAGGGCCTGCCGCAAGCGGTCCGGATCGAGCGCCATCGGCGTCGGGCTGACGACCATGGCGTTGAGCACGCGTACGCCCGAAAACATCGTGCATGCCGTGCGTTGCACGCGCAGCGAGCCTGTCGTGTTGTACATGATGAGGCCGCCCTCGCGCAGATGCGCGGCCATCAGCGCGAGATACTCGCGCGACAGCAGGCCCGTCACGTTGGGGCGATAATAAAAACTGGTGTTTTGCACGATCGCGTCGAACTTCCGCTCGGGATGGCGATTGAGCCAGCGCCGACCGTCGTCGATGACGATCTCGACTATCGGGTTGTCGAGCAGGCTCGCGACCACGGGATGTTTCCGGATGATCTGCAGATAGCCCGGATTGATCTCGATAATCGTGACGTGTTTGACCTGGGGATGGCTGGCGATGACTTGCGCCCAGGCGCCGGTGGCCAGCCCGACCATCAGCACGGTCTCCGGCTTCGGATGGAACAGGCTCAGCGCGAACGGGCGAACCAGGCCATTCTGGTCGTTCATGAGATCGATGGCGATACGGCCGTCATAGACGCCGCCGCCATAGACGTAGAGATCGCCGTCGACATTGATAACGCTGCTGCGGTTCTCGACGGTATCGATGAATTCCGCTCCGCGGTTCACCACGCTGTTGGCGAGCAGGTGTTCATAGAAGCGGTCGAACAAGGCGCCGGACGCCGCCGGTATCCCGAGGGCGGCGACCGCGCCGAGCGCGATAATCGCCCGCCGCCGCGGCTGCGCCATGCCGCCGAAGACGGCGACGACGATGGCGATGCCGGCGCCGAGCACCCCGAGGAAAGCGGAGATGGTGCTGATCGACAACGCGTTCATCAGGATGAAGCCGGTGACCAGCGTGCCCACCACCGAGCCCAAAATGTTGGCGACGTAGACCCAACTCACGCGGGTGCCGGCGAGATCGTCGGGGGTAATGCCGTAATGGCAGAGGATGGGGAAGATGGCACCGCTGATCGTTGTCTGGACGAAGATCATCAGCAGCATCGGATAGAAGTAGCCGATGGGCGTCGTGGCGCCGTAGGCGGCAAGCGGCAGCAGCAGGAAGCCCAGAATGCTCGCCAGCAGCAATGCGCCCGCGATCGCGTAAGATGCCTCGCCTTGCGTCAGCCCGTCGCCGAACAATCGTCGCACGCGCAACGATCCGTTGGCGATGCCGGCGAGATAGGCGGCGAGGACGAGGGCAAAGGCTGGGCTGGTGTCGTTGGCAAGCATGAAGGCGCGGAACCAGACGATCTCGTAGGACAGAGCGACGTAGCCGACCGGCCCGGCCAGAACGACCGCGAAGACCAATTCGCGCCTCGTACGGCGGGCCCTATCATTGACCCTCAAGCTCGCCGCCGGCGCCGTCCCGGTCGATTCGGGATATCGATCGCGTGTGCGCCTGGCTTCCGCAAGCGCCAGGATGCCGACGATGAAATTGATCGAGGCCGCCGCGGTCGCCGCACCCTGCATCCCCGCGACGCGCATGAGAAAGAGGGCGCAAGCGAAGCACGCGGTCGCCGATCCGGCGGTATTGACGCAGTACAACAGCCCAATCGATCGCCCAACGTTGCGCGAGCGACGCACGAGATAGGCCGACAGGATCGGCAGCGTCGACCCCATGAACAGCGTCGGCACGAACAGCAGACCAAGGGTGACGACGGTCAGCCGCTCAACCGGCAGCAGCAGCGTATGCCTGCCGACGACATCGATGATGCGCAGAGAGAGGATACCGAAGCCGCCGATGATGAGTTCGATGACGCCGAACACCGCCAGCAGATTGAGCCGCGATCCGCGGGAGACTTGGCCGCCGACCAGACTGCCAAACCCCAACCCCAGCAGAAACCCGGCGACGACGATGGTCACGGCCTCGACATTGATGCCGTACATCGTGAACAGCGAGCGCTGCCAAATCAGCTGATAGACCAGCGCCGGCATGCCGGTGATGAAAAAGACCAGCCCGACGGCGAAGACACCGGCAGCGGCCTTCTCGACGGAGCCGGGCGCAGCGTCGGTATGCGCCAAGCTACTCATTCTCTCCCCTGGGGTTAGCGCGGTGGTGGGACCGGGGAGAGTAAGAGCGCGTGATCTACAATTGCTTAATTGGCGAACACCACGCTAATCTGGGTGGAGACGACCTACGTTTACCGGCTATGTCGGCAAGCTAATGGGTTACGCGCTCCAGGGGCTCGTCATTCAAGGCGAAGACGTTGTCCGCTTCCTCGACGTCGTGAACGGCAGGACGAAGCCTTCGGGCTCGGACTTCGCCGCCGCACGTGCAGCTATCGCCTGCGCCGCGATCAAACAAAGCAAGGCCAGCGCGATCCCCGCCAAGACGTCGATAAGATAATGCGAGCCGTCGATCGGCGTGGCGATGAGCATCATTGTATTGAGGGCGACAAAGACCCAGCGCAGCACTGCAACCGGCCAGATCGCGGCAATCACAATGACGGCAAGCGCCGCATGCAGGCTCGGGAAGGTGATGATCCCCTCTGCGCCGACCGCCACCAAGAAGCGAAAAGTGCCGTCGCGCAAGCCGTAAAATACGGGCCAACTCGTGCTCACCGCCGGCAAAATGCGGGAATTATCCTCGCTGAGCGCGTAATAGGGCCACGCACCCACCGCCGGAAGCACCACCGATATCGCGATCGAGATGAGTGCCACGCAGAAGAATGCGAGAGTGTAGACCCTAAGCCATAGAAGACGGCCGGAGAAAGCAAGGCACAACACGACGGTCGTCGTCTGCAGCATCAGACTGAGATAGGCCGGGAGCAGCACGGCGTGGGTCAGCGGAGAGGCATCCATAATGGCGAGCAGCGCCTTCCAGTCGAAACCGAGCGCGCGGTCAATGGCGTCAAGCCCGTGATCGTAAAGCGGGAGATTCGCGCTTGCGGCAATATAAGAGAGCGGAGCGGCGACGGCACCGAAGGCGACGACCTGTGCCGTGCTTAAGAGACCGGATGCGAGGCGCGCATCGGGGCGCCAGCGCCGGTAGAAGCACCCGGCCGCGAGCAGGAGGGCGCATGCCAGCGTGGGGGTCGCGAAAGTACGCCAGGCGATACGAAAATCGTTGAGAAGCGGAGCGGCGAACACGATGATCGCAACCGTCGCCACTATGCCCCAAATCAGGCGATCGAGCCGATGCAGGGTTAGGGCCTGATGATCCATGGTATCCCGGTTTCAAGTCCTTCGGCATACGCCGGGGCTCAGCTATCCACACAAGGGTTGCAAATGTCTTAGTCCGTTTGGCTGACGGGTTGGCAGAGCGGGAGCGCCGCCGCCCGAAGAACTGGCGTTTTCCAAGGCTGGAACAGAGGCACCCCGGTCTGTCAATTTTGCTCGCCGACGGAATTTCCAAAAACGCCGCGTGCGAAACGAGCGCGCTGAATTTTGCAAAGCGAGCGCGATCCGAGGGTACGCTGGCACCCATCGGCCCCAGCTCCGACCGCGTCGGTCTCGGTTACTCAAAAGTTAATGCGGGTTTTTTTGGTCCCAGATATTTCCGGCTCACCTCTTACGCGCCACCCGCACCGCCCGGCCTGTCCATGCTGGGGGGAAGGTCTTCCCGAAACCCATAGGGAAACACGATACCGCAGACACCGTGCTTGCTTGTGGCGGCCGACGACCGCAGCGCGCTGGCGATGCCATCGCTGCTATTGCCTCAGACCGTCATCGGATGGATGCGCGCGCGCACTGGTGCATCCATGAAAGCCACAGCTAGCGCTTTGTGATGCTGCCAGCGTTAACCATGCTGTCAGTCGGCTTCTAGCGCGCATTTATCTTTTGTTAAGCTACCAGCCCAGCGCACTAGGGGAGCGCGGCTGTGTACATCACAAAATTCCGCGAAATCAAATCACCCGTTGCGCTTGCGATACTCGGTGCGTTCGTCGTACCCGAACCGCTTGGCACCTGCTTTATGCTCGCAGCTGCGATTTGGTGGTCATGTCGCAAGCTAAAGGCGATTAATCTCGGCAGCGCCCTCGATAAAGACAAGGGGACCTCGAAAAATTGCCGTAGCTAGCAATCGCGGACATCTTCGGGGTGAACAGCAGAGAATCGAAACGAGAACAAAGCGGAATCATTGGCGGGTAAATTCTGGGCGCCTAGCGATCAGCGGCAATTATTCGAGGTCCCCACAATGATTTAGATGGGCGCGACGCCTAACGTCAACGACCGCTGGTCGTCGTGATCTACCCCCTTTGAAGTGGTCCGACTTGAAGTATGTCTTTTGGCATCAAGGAGGACTGCTATGCCGAAGAAACGGTACGCGCCTGAAGAGATTGTCGCGAAGCTACGGCAGGTCGATGTGCTGGTCTCAGAGGGCCAGAATATTGCTTGCGCGATGAACTGCTCGACGGCGAAATCTTCTACACGCTGCGCGAGGGCCCAGATCGTCATCGAAAGTTGGCGGCGCCACTTAGAAGTGGTCCCGGTTATCTGAACAGATTTTCCGCCTCGATAAGTGGAGTCCCTGCCAGGGTTAGGCTGCCAAGCGGAGGGGCAGCGGTGGGTAGTAGGCTTGATCCGGTGTCATGCCGTCAAGGCTCGAATGTAGTCTCCGGTTGTTGTAGAAGTCCAGGTAATGGCCGAGAGAGGCGCGGGTGTCGCTGACGCTGTCGTAGGCTCGCAGATACACCTCCTCATATTTGACGCTGCGCCACAGCCGCTCGACGAACACGTTGTCTCGCCAGGCGCCTTTGCCGTCCATGCTGATTGTAATGCCGTTGCTGGCGAGCACGCCGGTGAAGGCCGCGCCCGTGAACTGCGAGCCCTGGTCGGTATTGAAGACGTCCGGCTTGCCGTAACGAGCCAACGCATCCTCCAGCGTTTCCACGCAGAACGCCGCCTCCATCGTGATCGACAACCGCCACGACAGCACGCGGCGGCTGAACCAGTCGAGCACCACGGCCAGATAGACAAAGCCGCGCGCCATCGGAATGTAGGTGATGTCCATCGCCCATACCTGGTTCGGCCGCGTGATCGCCATCCCGCGCAGCAGATACGGGTAGATTCTGTGGCCGGGCTCGGGCTTGGTCGTGCGCGGACAGCGATAAAGTGCCTCTATCCCCATCCGCTGCATCAGCGTCTTCACATGCCGGCGTCCAATCTTGCACCCCTCGGCCACCAGCAGGCCGCGCAACATCCGCGAGCCGGCGAAGGGAAACTCCAGATGCAGCCGGTCGAGACGCCGCATGATCTCAAGGTCAGCCGCCGGCACCGGCCGCGGCAGATAGTAGACGCTGCCGCGGCTGATGCGCAGAACCTTGGCCTGCTTGGCGATTGGCAGATCGTGCGCGCGGTCGATCATCGCTTTGCGCTCAGCAATCCCGCCTTGTTGAGCGCGCCCTCTAAAAAATCGTTCTCCAGCGTCAGCTCGCCGATCTTGGCGTGCAGCGACTTCACGTCGACTGCCGGCTGCGCCGCCTGGCCGCCCCCAGGACCGAACACATCAGCAGCCGCGCTCTCAAGCTGCGCCTTCCACGATGTAATCTGATTGGGGTGAACGTCGAACTGCTCGGCAAGTTGCGCCAATGTCCGATCGCCCTTGATGGCGGCAAGCGCCACCCTCGCCTTGAAGGCCGGTGTATGGTTCCGGCGCGGTCGTCTTTGCATGGTCTCTCCTGATTCGCAGGCAACAGCCTGCCTGCCGTCAGGCAGAAACTCCACCTATCGTCCTGTGCAAATTTCCGAGGCCGGCTCTCTTCAATACAATCAGGCCGCACGACACTGATGGCAAATCCCCATTTGAACTATTTTGCGGAGATGCACCGCACCGCAGCGGTGGGACTTAACCCAGTCGAACGGGTCGCGCGCTGGAAGGAGGCTTATCTCCAACGTATCAGCCACGAGATTCAGGACCTCCGCCGAAGCACGTTTCCGGCCGCGGCGCACCAAGCGGCGAAATGGGAGTGGTTCAAAGACCGCTTTGAGGCCGCGAGAGCACCCGAGGACAAAAAGTGATTGCCTGTTCTCCTGGCGTCCTTACCGAAGTGTTCGGGCGTTCAATCCTCTGCAATGGCAAACGGATTGCGCGGCGTAACTGTCGTTTGGCGCAAGAGCTTAACCAACACCCGCAAGTCCGAGCTTGTTTCGGATCGCGCCAGTGAAGCGCTCGAATGCCGCCTTATCGCCGGCGCGCGGCGGCGCGGCGCCCCAGACCGGCTTCGGCCACAGCGGGTCTTCCTTGCGGCGGGCAACAATGTGAACGTGAAGCTGCGGCACGACGTTGCCGATCGCGGCGACGTTGAGTTTGTCGCATTGGGTTACGTCCTTGAGGACGCGCGAAACCTGCGCGATTTCGGCCATCAATTCGGCCGCGGCGGCGTCACCGAGATCGACGATCTCGCTGACGCCCGGCCGCTGCGGCACCAGGATCAGCCACGGATAGTCCGCGTCGTTGATCGCCAGCACGCGGGACAGAGCGAGATCGCCAACCAGCGCCGTGTCATCGCACAACTGAGGATGGAGGGACCAGCCGGTCTCGGACATCGCCGCCTCGTTTGCCGACCGTCGTGACGACGGGATGTTCTGCCATTCCGGGGCCGAGCGAAGCGAGGAGCCTGGAATCCATAACCACGGTCTGTGTATTTGGATTCCGGACTTGCCGCTTCGCGGCAATCCGGAATGACAGACGATGGGTTTCGCTCCGCTGAACCCATCCCACACCCTGTGCCGCCGCTTGCTTTCTCCCCCTCCGCGGCCAATATAGGCGGCGGGAGGTTGGCGGTGGACGAGCCACTCGCCAACCGGGTCAGGTCCGGAAGGAAGCAGCCCTAACGAGCGCGGTTCGGGTCGCTCGTCAGCCTCCCACCCTCTCCTACCGATGTGGCCCGCGTCGAGCGCAGCGAAATGCGGGGAGAACCGGTCCGCTCGCAGACAGATCCCGGATTTCGCTCCGCTCATTCCGGGGTACGGCTGCTACAATCGCACTCATGAACGACACCGCCGCCCCGACCGCATCATCGTACCGCGTGCTAGCACGCAAATACCGGCCGTCGACCTTCGCCGACCTGATCGGCCAGGACGCCATGGTGCGCACGATCTCGAACGGCTTCGAGGCCGGCCGCATCCCGCAGGCCTGGGTGCTCACCGGGGTGCGCGGCGTCGGCAAGACGACGACGGCGCGGATTCTCGCGCGCGCGCTCAACTACGAGCTGCCCGACGGTTCCGTCACCGGCCCGACCATCACCATGCCGGTGCTCGGCATCCATTGTCAGGCGATCATGGAAAGCCGGCATCTCGACGTGATCGAGATGGATGCCGCCTCGCACAACAGCGTGGAGGACGTCCGCGCCATCAACGAGGCGATCCGCTACGCGCCGGTATCGGCCCGCTACAAGGTCTATATCCTCGATGAAGTGCACATGCTCTCCGGCGCCGCCTTCAATGCGCTGCTCAAGACGCTGGAAGAGCCGCCGCCGCACGCCAAGTTCGTGTTCGCGACTACCGAAATCCGCAAAGTCCCGATCACGGTGCTGTCGCGCTGCCAGCGCTTCGATCTGCGCCGGGTCGACGCGGCGCTTCTGGTCAAACACCTGCAAGGCATTGCCGAGAAGGAAGCGATCACCGCCGAGCCCGAAGCTTTGGCGCTGATCGCGCGCGCCGCGGAAGGCTCGGTGCGCGACGCGCTGTCGCTGCTCGATCAGGCGATCGCGCATTCCGGCGCCTCCGGCGCCGGCAATTCAACAACAACTTTGGCAGGACCGGTGCGCGCCGAGGACGTGCGGGGAATGCTCGGGCTCGCCGATCGCACGAAAATCATCGATCTGTTCGAAGCGCTGATGCGCGCCGACCTCGCCCGCGCCTTGCAGGAAGTGCGGGACCAGTACGACACCGGCGCCGATCCGGCGATGGTGCTCGGCGATCTCGCCGAGTTCACGCATTTCGTCACCCGGGTCAAAGTGGTACCGGCCTTGGCCGACGACGTGTCGCTGACCGAAACCGAACGGACGCGCGGACGCGCCTTTGCCGCCAAGCTCTCGATGCGTGTGCTGTCGCGCACCTGGCAGATGCTGCTCAAAGGCCTCGAAGAGGTCGCGGCCGCCGGACGGCCGCTCGCCGCCGCCGAAATGGTCTTGGTGCGCATCGCCTACGCCGCCGACCTGCCGACGCCCGACGAGGTGATCCGCTCGCTCGGCGAAGGAACGCGCGGCAATGGCGCGGGCGCGGGCGCGCCGACGCCAGGCGGCCCGTCATCGCCGCGGCCGGACATGCGCTCCGAGACGCGCTCGGAAGTTCCGCGCGGCGCAACGCGCGCCGCGCTCGCGGCAGCCGCACCGGCCGAAATGCCGGCGCCTGCGCCGGCTGTCGGCAGCGTCGCGCTGAACACGCCGGCGCGGGCGCTGAAAAGCTACGAGGACCTGGTGGCGCTCGCCGCCGAGAAACGCGACCTCGCGATCAAGAGCGCGCTGGAGCGCGAGGTGCGGCTGGTGCGTTTCGAGGACGGCAGATTGGAGGTCGCGCTTGAGGCGAGCGCGCCGAAAGCGCTCACTGGAGAACTATCGAAAAAACTCAGCGATTGGACCGGCCGGCGCTGGATGGTGATCGTGTCCGCCGAGCCGGGCGCGCCCACCCTTTACGCGCAGGCGCAGATGCGCAAAGCGGAACTGAAAGACGGCGTGCGCGCCGATCCGCTGGTGCAGGCGGTGCTCCAACGCTTTCCCGGCGCCGAAATCGTCGACGTGCGCCAGCCGGCGAGCACGCCGGCTACCGGTGCGGAAGAAATCCCGGATGTCGCCCAGAACGACGGCGACATCGCCGACGACGAAGCATAAGCAGGTGCCTTATGGCTGATTTTCTCGGCCTGATGAAACAGGCCGCCGAATTCAAATCGAAGATGGAGGCGATGCAGGCCGAGCTCGACCGCATCGAGGTCGACGGCGCCGCCGGCGGCGGCCTCCTTACCATCAAGCTTTCCGGCAAGGGCGAGGTGAAGGCCGTGCATATCGACGATTCGCTGATCAAGCCGGACCAGAGGGAAATTCTGCAGGACCTTTTCGTCGCCGCGCACGCCGACGCCCGCCGCAAGCTCGAAACGCTGTTGGCCGAACGCATGCAAGCGCTCACCGGTGGGCTGCCGCTGCCGCCCGGCTTGAAGCTATTTTAAGCGATGCCCGCCATCGCCGCCGGCCCCGAGATCGAACGCCTGATCCAGCTGCTCGCGCGCCTGCCCGGGCTGGGACCGCGCTCGGCGCGCCGCGCGGCATTGTTCCTCATCAAGAAGCGCGAGCTGCTGATGGCGCCGCTGGCCGCCGCGTTGCAGACCGCGATCGACAAGATCGAGGTGTGCAAAATCTGCGGCAATATCGACACGCAGAATCCGTGCACGGTCTGCACCGACACGCGGCGCGACCCGGCTGCCATCGTGGTCGTCGCCGACGTCGCCGATCTGTGGGCGCTCGAGCGCGCGCACGCCATCAACGCGCGCTATCACGTGCTCGGCGGCACGCTCTCCCCGCTCGACGGCGTCGGGCCGGACGATCTGTCGATCGGCGCGCTGATCAAGCGCGCGCACGATCCGGCGGTCAGCGAAATCATCCTGGCGCTCAATGCCACGGTCGACGGCCAGAGCACCGCCCACTACATCACCGACCTCCTGCACGACGCCAAGGTCAAGGTGACGCGGCTGGCGCATGGGGTGCCGGTCGGCGGCGAGCTCGACTACCTCGACGAAGGCACGCTGGCGGCGGCGATGCGCAGCCGGACGCCGTTTTAGCCCTCGCCCGGGCAGAGCTGCCCGCAAATTAGCCAATCTGCGCCCGCAGCGCGGGCACCCTTGGCTGCCGCGGCGCGACTCCTGGACGTCCTGCAACGCTTTGATATTTCGGCAAATCGCGCCTTAGCCCAACTTGGCCCACAGCTTGCATAGCTTCGTGTGCGATCTCGATCTCACAACTCGTGTTGAATGAGATTGCTTGGAGCCCCGGCGATCCCGGCACCGGGGCTCCATCTATTTTCGGCGACCGTCGTGCCCGGCCCACGCGTTGCGGCACGACGGTTCTGCCCAAACCCCATTGCTTTCCTCTCACCTTTCGCACATGGAAGCGGCGATGCGGCCTTGGTGGAGCATGATCTTTTTCGGAAAACCGGCTTCCACTTTTCCGGATCATGCTTTAAGGCCGCGAGCCGACGTGACGTGTGAATTCCCCCGCATGAGCGACGATATCGCCTACAACAAGAGCTTCGATCTCCTGCCCGGCCGGCCGGAAGAGGTGGCGCAGAACGTACGGGCGGTCGTCGCCAACAATCCCGGTCCGTTCACCTTCGCGGGCACGGTCAGCTACATTATCGGCCGCGGCAAGGTTGCGATCCTCGACCCCGGCCCCGACGATGACGCCCATGTCGCGGCGTTGCTCGATGCCGTGCGCGGCGAGACGGTAACCGACATCTTTGTCACCCATACGCATCGCGATCATTCGCCGGCGGTGCCCAAGATCAAGGCCGCGACCGGCGCCACAGTATACGCAGAGGGACCGCACCGCCCGGCGCGGCCGCTGCATATCGGCGAAGCGCAGCGGCTCGACGCCAGCGCCGATTTGGATTTCCGTCCCGACATCGCGCTCGCCGACCGCGAGGTCGTGTCCGGCGCCGGCTGGACCATCGAGGCGATAACGACGCCGGGCCACACCGCCAACCACATGGCCTATGCGTTCAAGGAATCTAATCTCATCTTCTCCGGCGACCATGTGATGGCGTGGTCGACCTCGATCGTGGCGCCGCCCGACGGCGCCATGAGCGATTACATGGTCTCGCTGGAAAAGCTGGCGCGGCGCGGCGAGCCGATCTATCTGCCCGGCCATGGCGGTTTGGTGCGCGAGGCGCCGCGCTTTGTCGAGAGCTACATCCGGCACCGGCAGGGACGCGAGGTGTCGATCCTGCGCCGGCTCGCCAAGGGCGCGGCCGACATTCCGACGCTGGTCAGGGCGATCTACATCGGCATCGACCCGCGGCTGGTCGGCGCTGCCGGGCTGTCGGTGCTGGCGCATCTCGAAGACCTGGTCGCGCGCGGGCTCGTCGCGACCGAGGGTACGCCGTCGATCGGCGGCACTTACCGCCTCACCGAACTTCCCCTGCCAGCGGCCTGAGCGGGTTTCGGCGCCGGCTGCTTCTTCTCCGGCCCAGCCGCCAGCATGTCGTCGACGTCGTCGATCAGCGCGCGCACCCGCGCGGCATTGGCGCCGAGATCGTGGCGGCCATAGCGCGACGCCGAGCGCACATCGATGCGGGCGCCGTCCGCCGTTCCGCGCACGCGCACCACAACGTCGTCGCGGAAGCCGAGAATCAGCGTGCGCGCAATGGCCTCGATGCGGCCCTCGCGCGGCGCGGCGGCCTGCGGCGGCCGTGCATCGACGATGTGCCACTTGCGCTTGGTGACGACTTTGAGCACGGCGTCGTAGGCTTCTTGCGGCGACGAATTGGTGAGATCGGGCTCGATGTCCGAATAGGCAGTGCGCTGCAGCTCCGCCGTGTACAGGCCGGCATAGGTGACCGGATTGGCGTCGCGCGGCCGCAATCGCGCGATCGCTTCGAATCGCGGCGGGTCGATCGGGTCGGTGGTGACGTCATAGATGGCCGGCAGGCGGTAGGCCTCGACACCGAGATAGAGCGGATAGGCAATCAGCGCGAGCCCGACGAGCAGCGCCGTGGCGGCCTCGCGAACCCCGCCGACCCCTTCCCTCCAGATGGCGATCCCGGCGGCGAAGGCGAGCAGGATTGCGACCAAGGCGAGCACCAGCGCGCCGGCCAGCGTCGACAGCGCTGGCACGACTTCAAGGGCGGCTGAGCGGACGATGATGATGGCAACCAGCGTCGCCGCAAGCGAAAACAACGCCATATGGCGCGCCCAAACAGCGAGGCGGGACGTCGGCTGTTCAGAGATGCGGCGTCGCACCATAGTATTCGCTCTGAATGGTAATTGTTATCCGCCCTGAATGGTTTGTGACCTTAGCACACTGTGGCGGAGGGATAACGGCTTACAGGATAGCAGGCAATACGAGACCGTGGCTTCACCGGCGTGCCGATGATGGCTGCCTTCGGAGGAGAAGCAGATATTGCAAGTTGGAGCCTTCACACCCGCAAATGATGCTGCGGACGGCGCCCATCCGCGCCATCGAAGTGCCATGGGGTGGCTGCGCCGAAGCGCATGATGCTGTCGATTTGCGAACGATCGACCGCGCGACCGTGCCTGTTGCTGGCACCACCGTTTATTTCGGTGCGACTGGCGCGGCGCAAATCAATGCCGCCGGACCTCAGGGCATTGCCAAAAGTCACAGATATGCAACAATAACGCCATATGAGGATAAGCGGGATGGCGACCAGTCGGACGAGCCACACTGTGGACGCTCGACAAAAATCCCAATCAGCTTGAACATGCCCAGCTTCATGCACCAAGCGTCCGCGAACCTGTGTTGAGAGATCAGGAAAGATGTATAAGCCATTCACTGGAAGTCTGCGCATCGAATCACTGAAAGTTGCGCGGTTATGTGCACTGACAATTCTGTCTGTTGTCGTATTAGCCGCCACATCTGATAACGGCTGGAGTCAACAGAGATCGCGCGCCAATAACGCGCAAAGACTAAATAGAACTAATTCCGCGCCGCCAGAAGCAAAACCGGTAATTCCAGCTACGCCAGCAGTGGATCCAGCATCGCCTCTGGGTCAGGCGCTAGCTTCATGCGACAAAATATCTGCCGAACCGGGATTATTCGCGCTTCCCGGATTGAAGGGTGATATAGCACTGGACCGTTGTTACAAGGGACGCGACCATTTGGTTTGCATCTCCGACGCCCTCATTTCGGAGGCGAAATCTCTCATGGACTCGTATACGAAAATCGTCGACGCAAAATATCCGGAAATCAATAGCGTCGATGGTATTTGTAAGCTCAAGCGGGACGCTCTTGCGTCCGATATCACCGGCGCCGAAGATTTCACGAAAAGATTTGCGGCACTCAAATCGCAATACGAATCCGACGCCAAATGTTCGGCAAACGTCAAGCAAGCGTTTCGGGATGTTGTATTGACCGATATGGCCCAACCGCCTGACATCCTCAAGTCCATGAATGATTCCATAGAAGGGGACATTAACAGAGTCTCACAAGTAGAAAATCAGGTCGTTGACCTCGCGGAAAAAATCCAAGCCGCGACGAAGGCAATGAAAACAATCGATAAAATTCATCGAACAATGTGCCTGAAAGAATCAAACAACGCGCGTGAAAAACAAAACTGAAGAACGGCTTAGAAAAGCAACTCCGACCGATCAATTGAGGTGTCGTAACTCTTGAGCGATTGGTGGGATTACTAGACCACCCCGCTCGTGGGATTTTTTGTTTAGCATCAATGGCCCCTGCTGTGCCAATAAGCGGCGTGACGCGTCGAAACGCCATAGCAGGGTTGGTTTCCGCAGTATCTTGCCCAGCTATCGCCGGTTTACAACTTCAGCCCGATTTTGACGTCTTAATTGTAGGTGCAGGTGCCGCTGGAATCGCGGCGGCCAGGCGCCTCGCTGGTTCCGGCCGAACATTTGCAATTTTGGAGGCGAGCGACCGTCGCGGGGGCCGATGCTTCACCGATATGCGCACATTTGATCAGCCTTATGATGTCGGCGCATATTTAATCCACCTACCCGAACAATCCTCACTTCCCAAGCTCGCGGCCCAAAAGAGCATCGAACTATATCCAGATCCGCAAACTCAACAGATCCGCATCTTCGGACGAAAAAATCTCGAGCGAGATTTAGAGGAACTCTACGCCGACAGGGTCCGTTGCAATTCAGCAATTTCAAATGCTGCAACGGGCAAAGATGAAATATCATGCGAAGAAGCATTGCCAAAAGACCTTGGCGACTGGCGCCCGACTATGGAGTTTATTCTCGGCCCATATCGCTTCGGAGCTGACTTGAAGGACCTATCAGCCAAGGAATACGCCGTGTCTATCGATCGAAATCCGGCTCTGCTGTGTCGTCAAGGCGCAGGCTTCCTTATTGAGAGGCTTGCGATCGGCATACCAATTAAATTTTTCAGCCCAGTGACGCTTGTCGACTGGGGTGATCAATCCGTTGCGCTAGAAACAAGCGGGGGTGTGATTACGGCAAGGGCAGCGATCATAACGGCGTCAACTGCGGTTCTTGCTTCAGGAAAGATCAAGTTCAAACCAAACCTGCCTTCTCCTTATTCGAGGGCTTTCGAAAAACTCAAGCTCGGAAGTTATGACCACGTCGCGATTGAATTTAAGGGCAATCCGCTTGGGCTCGAAGCTAATGAAGTCGTTTTCGAAAAAGCCGCTGGTACCAAAACTTCGGCTCTTTTTGCTAACGTGCACGGAACACGGCTGTCTATTCTCCTCATAGCTGGCAAGATGGGCGCCGAACTTTCAGAACAGGGCAAGGGTGCAATGAACGGCTTCGCGCTTGACTGGATTTCAAGTGTTTTTGGCTCAAACACAAAGAAAGCGGTTTTGCGTACACATGCCACCTCCTGGAACAAGCAACCTTGGGCGCTCGGTGGATTTTCCTCGGCACATCCGGGAGCACAAGAGGCTCGGAAATTACTGTCCGAGCCGTTAAATAACCTCGTCTGGTTTGCGGGAGAAGCTGTCGATCAAACGTTTTGGGGTACTGTTGGCGGAGCGTGGCGAGATGGTGAGCGTGCAGCTGATGCGGTTATCGGGCGACTAAACAAGAAGTAAGTGCCGCCATCGCGTCGAGCATGCGCAGACGGCGGCGGTGTCGTGCGCGCGTGAAGGGTCGACATCACAGCAGCCCTTGAGCGATCGAACCTGATCAGGCTCTAATGCACGCCGGGCCGCTCGCCGCGGCGCGCGCGAGCGCTCGTTTCGGCGATCAAGGAAGGAACTTCGGTGAGCAAGCCAGGTGTTTTCTCCGGACTCAAGGTGCTCGACGCCGCGAGCTTCATAGCGGCTCCCGCCGCAGCCACCATCATGGCCGATTTCGGTGCGGACGTGATCAAGATCGAGCCTCCCGGCGAGGGCGATGCCTACCGCGGCGTTTCCTTCCTGCCGGGCATGCCGATCAGCGACAGGGACTACTGCTGGACGGTCGATGATCGCAACAAACGCAGTCTGGCACTCGATCTCAAACGTCCAGAGGCGCGCAAGATCGTCCACGATCTCATCATCGACACCGATGTGTTCATCACAAACTATCCGCCGGCGGTCCGGCATCGCCTCGGTATCGCGTTCAACCAGCTGTCGCACATCAACGAGCGGCTCATCTACGCGTCCCTCACCGCGTATGGCGAGCACGGCGCCGAGGCGAACAAGCCGGGCTTTGACTCCACGGCATGGTGGGCGCGCTCCGGTCTGATGGATCAAGTGCGACCGGATGCGCGAAGCTTGCCGGCGCGATCAATCCCCGGCATGGGCGACCATCCGACGGCGCTGGCGCTCTATGGCGCGATTGTCACCGCGCTTTTCCATCGCGAGCGCACCGGCAAAGGCGCTCTGGTCGGCAGCTCGCTCCTGGCGAGCGGTGTCTGGGCAAGCGCCTGCTTCGTCCAGGCGGGTCTCCACGGCGCCCGCTTCATTCCGCGGCCGCCGCGCACCGAAGCCCTCAATGCGCTCTCGAACCACTACCGTTGCGGTGACGATCGGTGGCTCATTCTCGCCATCAGCGTCGCGCAGGACGTCAAGCTGTGGCCGCGTTTTGCCGAGACCATCGGGCGACCGGACCTCGCCCATGACCCGCTCTTCGCCAACCGCCCGGCCAGGATCAAGAATGCCCGCGCCTTGGTTGCACTGTTGGACGAGATTTTTCTCCAGCGCAATGCCGAGGATTGGATGCGTCTTCTCGAGGCGAAGGGCTTTGTGGTGGCACTGGTGGCTCGACCCAGTGAAGCTGTTCACGACCGACAAATGCGGGAGAATGGCGTGATCGTGCCGCTGCAAGGCGGCGGTCACACCGTAAGCAGCCCGCTGTGGATCGCTGGCATTGAAAAAGCGGTCGCAACGCCGGCCCCAAAGATCGGCGAGCACGGCGCGGCCATTTTGCGGGAGCGCGGCATCACCGAGGAGCAGATTGCGGAACTCCGCATCAAAGGCGTCATAGGCTGATCGTCCGCGAGCGCGCCGGCGAGATCAAGACAATCCCGTCGCTGCCGGCGGCGCCACCTATCTCGATCGCCTCCTCCCGCGCCGCGCCTTCGCCCTGCCGCGCTTGATCCCCGCCATCGCTTCGAGCACGGCGCAGACGGCGGCGGTGTCGTCGCCGGCGTGGCCGGTCGACATCGCGGCGGCGTAGATCGGCAGCGTCGCCGAGAACAACGGCGTCGGCGCGCGCAGCGCCTGCGCAAAACCGCCGATGACGTCCATGTCCTTCTGCCAGACCGCCATCGTCATCGTCGGATCGTCGTAGCGGTCCTTCGCCATCATCGGCCCGCGCAGCTCGAACACGCGCGAAGTGCCGGCGCCGGCCTTGACCAGATCGTAGATAAGCTGCGGCGGCAATCCGGCCTTGATGCCCAAAACCATCGCCTCCGCGCTCGCCACGTTGTGGATGGCGACCAAGAGGTTGGCGACGTATTTCATGCGGCTGCCGTTGCCGAATGCGCCGAGATCGTGCACGGCGCGGCTGAACGCGGCGAACAGCGGCGTGAGCCGCTTGATTTCGGCGGCGCCGCCCGAGGCATAGAAGACAATGTCCTTGACCTTGGCCTGCGCGCCGGTGCCGCTTACCGGGCAGTCGAGCAGGACGTGGCCGGCCGCCCGCAACGCCGCCTCGGCGGCTTCCTTGTCCGCGAGCGCGAAGGTCGAGGCTTCGATCACCACGCGGCGCGGCACGCCGGCCTTGACGATGGTGGCTACCGTCGCGGCAAGCGCGGCGGGGCTGGGCAGGCTCACGATGATGGTCCGCGCCGCCCGCGCCAGCTCGGCGGCATCGGCGGCGATCTCGACACCGGCGCGCTTGAGCGCGCGGCGGCGCGCCGCGGCAATGTCGTAGCCGATGACGCGCCAGCCGGCGGCGACGAGATGCTGCGCGAAAGCGCCGCCCATGATGCCGAGACCGACGACGCCGACGACGCCTTTCTTTTTTACCACCATGCTTTACCCGATCGGCGCTGAGCGCCGGTCACATGCCCTTCATATTCATCGCGATCGACGAAAAGGATCTGACTTCACGCTTGGCGATCATGTCTTTGGTGGTCGCCGCATATTTCTTGAAATGATCGGTCTCACGGTGCGCTTGCGCGGCCGCGGTATCGTTGTAGACCTCGAATATCAAGACGTGATTCGGATCCTTTTGCGAGACCGCAATGTCAAACTCGCGGCAACCCGGCTCCTTCACCGACGCCGCGCCGTTCTCCTTGAGCGCCGCAAGGAAGTTGTCGACCTGGCCGGGCACGATGTCGTATTCGACCGCATTGATGAGGAGCGGCCCGGATTGCGCCGCCGCCTCGTGGCTGCGCATCGGCAGCAGCACCACGGCGATGACGGCGAGTAAAACCGCGCCCGTGATCGCGACTGATTTCAACATGATCATTCCTCCTGGTGTTATGGCGGCGCCTGGGCCTTGGCCGGTTGCGCCGCCTTCGTTGCAAGGTCACAGCGAGCTCTCGAGAAACCGCAATAGCCGCGGCGCTGTCAACGCGTTGTAGCTGCGCGGTTCGCTTTCGAACGGGTCGCTCGCCCAGAAATGCCCGGCGCCGGGAATGACGATGCGGCGGGCGAAGAAGCCGGCTTGGCCGAGCGCCGTCATGAAGGCGCCCGACTGGCTCGCCGGATCGACGACGTCATCGTCGGTGCCGTGAATCAGCAGAAAGCGCACGCGGTTATGATCCGTGGTCGCGTAGCTGATCGGCGAAGCTTCGAAGTAGATGCGCCGGTTCTGCATCGGCGAGGCGCCGAGGAATTTTTCCACGAGATTGTCGTGCGGGTGCGCGATCTGTTCGTGGGTCCACTGCGCCAGCATGTCGAAAACGCCGTAGAAGACGACCACGGCCTTGACGTCGGCGGCAACGGCGGCATTGGCATCGTCGCGGTAGGCGCGCGTGTACTGGTCGCCGGCAAGCGCGGTGAGCGCCACGAGCTGACCGCCGGAGGAAGCACCCATGAGGCCGATGCGGTCCGGGTCGATGTCGAAGTCGGCGGCCTTGGCGCGCATGAACTGAACGGCCGCCTTGGCGTCGTAGACGGCGGCGGGATAGGCGCCAGCCTTGTCCGTCCGGTGATCGATCGCAAACACCGCGTAGCCGTTGCGGGCGAGGAACAGCCCCCAGTACCAGTAATAGCGGCTGCTGCCGGCTTGCCACCCGCCGCCGGGGACTGCCACGAGCAGCGGCGCCTTGGCGCGACCCTTGGGCAAATAGAGATCGCCGGTAAGCTTGGTGCCATCGTGCTCGGCATAGACGACACCGGATTTGTTGGTGACCTCATATTCCGTCGCGAATGCCTGGCCGGCCGCCAGCAGCATCGCCAACGCCGCCATCAAGCCGAGCATGGCAGGCATGATCGTGGTCTCCGCCGCAGGCCCCCCGCCGAACCCGAAGCACACTTAAGCGGTAGCAATTTTCGGGCCTCGTCGAAAGCCTGTGTTGGCTGTCGCGCCTCACCACCAGGCGTGAAAATGATGCAGCGGGCCGCGGCCCGCGCCGATCGCCAGCCGGTCCGCCGCGGCAAGCGCGGCGCTCACATAGATCTTGGCTTGCCTCGCCGCCTCGTCGAGCGAAAGCCCTTTGGCAAGTCCGGCGGCCAAGGCGGAGGCGAGCGTGCAGCCGGTGCCGTGGGTGTTTTTGGTGGCGACGCGCGGCGCGGCCAGCCGCAGGCATCTGCCGGCTTCGACCAAAAGGTCGACGCTTTCCGGTCCGCTCGCGTGACCGCCCGTGATCAGCACCGCGCCGGCGCCGCGCGCGAGCAGTTTCTCCGCCTGGCCGCGCATCTCGGCTTCGTCGCGCGCCGGCGGCGCATCGAGCAACGCCGCGGCTTCCGGCAGATTCGGCGTGATGACGCGCGCGCGCCGGATCAGGCCGCGCAAAGCGCCGAGCGCATCTTCGCGCAGCAATCGCTCGCCCGAGCTCGCGATCATGACTGGATCGAGCACGACATTGCGGGGACGATAGCGATCGAGCGCGGCGGCGACGGCATCGATCGCCGGCGCAGTGACGAGCATGCCGATCTTGACCGCGCCGACATCGAGATCGGTGAACACGGCATCGATCTGCGCGGCGATGACATCGGCGGGCACGTCGTGGATGGCGAACACGCCCGTGGTGTTCTGCGCGGTGACCGCAGTGATCGCGCAGGCGCCATAGACCCCGAGCGCGGAAAAAGTCTTCACATCCGCTTCGATACCGGCGCCGCCGCTCGAATCCGAGCCGGCGATGGTCAAGGCGACGGGAACGCTCATCCTCCAAGTCTCCCTGCACATGCTGCGGTGCCGCGTGGGCTTCGACAAGCCATGCGACAATTTGTGGTGCCCAACACAACCGCCGCGCCGGCTAAGCTTTTTATAAGGGGCGACTCACGTCGGCAAAGTGGGAGAACGCCATGCCCCACAAGACCGGTATTTCCAATATCCTCCTTGGTGCGATCTTAGCCGCTTCGACGACAGCGGCCTACGCCGAGGACGCCCCTCAGCTTCATCCGACGCCGTGGCCGATTTGGCATTGGCGCAATCATCAGCCGCGTCGGAGCGATCTCACGCCCGAACAATCGCGAAAGATCGACCGCCTGTACATGCAGATCGAGAAAGAAGACCCCGGACTCATCCCGCCCGCGTCCCGTCGCAAGGTCAACTGACCCGGTCGTGTCGCCTTCGGCCGGTATGTGCGGCACCGGCAGACCGCCCAGTGATTCGGTTTGCAGAGTTGCGGCGACAAGCGGGGTGCGGCGAGGCGCCTTTGTCCCTTCGCCGTATGAAGCGCGCGATGCGACGCCGCGTAGCGCCGAATTGGCGCCGCCAACAGAAAAAATGCCGCCGCAACAAAAAATCCTTGCATCGCGCGGCCGCTGCGCCTATTTGCCGTTCGCCCAATTTCGCACGTGCCTGTGGCCGCGTGTCGGTTGGTGGGCATCCGGACAAGAGGCCGGACAGCCGCCCGGAGCAAACGCCGAGACTCGCTGAAAGAGTTTTGGCTGCCTGAGCTCCGAACCACTTAACCGGCAGCCGGAGGCGAAACCGGCGCACCCCGCGCTCAACGGGGGACGCGGCTTAAAGCAACGACGGAGCGGGCTTCTCTGGTCTCGTCGGCCCTCCAAAGGTCGACACCGCAGAGGCTTGTTCATCCTTGCCGGCCGTGCGGAACGGGTCATCCCGCTCCAAGCCAAGGCAGCATCTCGGGTCGAGGAACCCGCCGCCTTCGTCCGTGTCTCCACCGCACGGCAAGGCGCCGATCTTCACCCGCTGACGCCGGGCGATTCGTGATCGCCCGAATTTCAATCCGAGCCGCAAGGCTCATTGAACCTTGTGAGGAGAGCGCCATGACCACGCGCATCCGCGATTTCCTGCGCAGCCGCCGGGAAAACCATCAGGACGACGGGCCCTGTCTGGTCGTCGATCTCGATGTCGTCCGCGAAAATTATCTAACCTTCGCCAAGGCGCTGCCCGACACGCGGGTGTTCTACGCCGTGAAGGCCAATCCGGCGCCGGAGGTGCTGTCGCTCCTGGCCGGGCTGGGCTCCTGCTTCGATGCCGCCTCGGTCCCCGAGATCGAGCTGGTGCTGGCCGCCGGCGCCACGGCCGACCGCATCTCCTATGGCAACACCATCAAGAAGGAGCGCGACATCGCCCGCGCCTATGAACTCGGCGTCCGCCTGTTCGCGGTCGATTGCCAGGCCGAGGTCGAGAAGATCGCGCGTGCGGCGCCGGGCGTCCGCGTGTTCTGCCGCATCCTCTCCGACTGCGCCGGCGCGGAGTGGCCGCTGTCGCGCAAGTTCGGCTGCGAGCCGGCGATGGCGGTCGAAGTGCTGGAAGCGGCGCAATCCGCAAGCCTGGGACCGGGCGCTCGCCTCCGCCGCCGCGGTGTTCCGCGACTGCGGCGAGCGCGGCATGACGCTGTCGATGGTCAATCTGGGCGGCGGCTTCCCGACCAGGTACCTGAAGAACGTGCCAACGGTGAAGACCTACGGCGCGGCGATCTTTCGCGCGTTGCGGCGGCACTTCGGCAACCGCATTCCGGAGACCATCATCGAGCCGGGCCGCGGCATGGTCGGCAATGCCGGCGTGATCGAGGCCGAGGTCGTGCTGGTGTCGAAGAAGAGCGAGAACGACGACGTGCGCTGGGTCTATCTCGACATCGGCAAATTCGGCGGTCTTGCCGAGACCCTGGACGAGTCGATCCGCTATCCGATCCGCACGTTGCGCGACCGCCGCGACGGCGAGGTCGGCCCCTGCGTGCTGGCTGGCCCGACCTGCGATTCAGCCGACGTGATGTACGAACGGGAGCCTTATCTGCTGCCGGTGTCGCTGGAGATCGGCGACAAGCTCTTGATCGAGGGCACCGGCGCCTATACCGCGACCTATTCCGCCGTCGCCTTCAACGGCTTTGCGCCGCTGAAGACGTTTCATATCTGAGCGCGCCGTGCGACACATGGCGTGGCGGCACCCGAACGGCTGAAGGAGCAACCATGCATGCAATGACCAAACCCGATACCGCTTGGCCGCTGCATGCACGGTTCGACGGTCCGATCGTGATGATCGGCTTCGGCTCGATCGGCAAAGGCACGCTGCCGCTCCTCGAGCGGCACCTCGCCTTCGATCGGGAGAAATTCGCCGTGATCGCGCCGGAGGACGCGGATCGCCGTCTGCTAGACGAGCGGCAGCTGCGTTTCATCCACGAGGCAATCACCAAGGAAAACTACCGCGACGTGCTGACCCCGCTGCTCACCACAGGGCCGGGCCGCGGTATGATCGTCAATCTGTCGGTCGATACCTCCTCGGTCGATCTGATGGAGTTCGCCAAGGATCTCGACGCCTTCTACATCGACACCGTGGTCGAGCCGTGGCCGGGACTGTATACCGACCGCAATCTTCCCCTCTCGGCGCGCTCGAACTACGCGCTGCGCGAAGGCGTGCTGGCGCTGCGCCGCCGCCGGCCCGGCGGCATCACCGCCGTGAGCTGCTGCGGCGCCAATCCGGGGATGGTGTCGTGGTTCGTCAAGCAGGCGCTGCTCGACGTCGCCGCCGCGACCGGCCTCGCCTTCGACGAGCCCAACACCCGCGCCGACTGGGCGCGACTGATGCAGCGCGCCGGCGTCAAAGGCATCCACATCGCCGAGCGCGACACCCAGCGCGCGCGTTATCCGAAGCCGCGCAACATGTTCGTCAACACCTGGTCGGTCGAGGGCTTTTGCGCCGAGGGCCTGCAGCCGTCGGAGCTCGGCTGGGGCACGCACGAGAAAACGATGCCGGCCATCGCGCGCCGGCATGATTTCGGCTGCGATGCCGCGATCTATCTGACGCAGCCCGGCGCCGCGACCCGGGTGCGTTCCTGGACGCCGACCGCGCAGGCGCAACATGCCTTCATGATCACTCACAACGAGTCGATCTCGATCGCCGACTATTTTACGCTGCGCGAGGACGGCAAAGTCCTGTATCGGCCGACTTGCCACTATGCCTATCACCCCTGCGACGACGCCGTGCTGTCGTTGCACGAAATGGCGGGGGCCGCCTGGCAGCCGCAGCCGGAGTGGAAGATTCTGGACGAGCGGGAAATCGTCGACGGCATCGACGAGCTCGGCGTCCTCCTCTACGGCCACGCCCGCAACGCCTATTGGTATGGCTCGCAGCTTTCCATCGAGGAGACGCGGCGGCTCGCGCCCTACCAGAACGCCACCGGCTTGCAGGTGACGTCGGCGGTGCTCGCCGGCATCGTCTGGATGCTGGAGAATCCCGGCCGCGGCATCGTCGAGGCCGACGAAATGGATTTCCGGCGCTGCCTGGAAATCCAGCGGCCCTATCTCGGCCCGGTGATCGGCCGCTACACCGACTGGACGCCCGCTGACGGCCGCGGCGTCTTGTTTCCGGAAAACATCGATCGCGACGACCCCTGGCAGTTCTCGAACGTCGTGGTGCAGTAGAGCATGATCCGGAAAAAGCCTGCCCTCGGACTTGATCCGAAGGTGGCAGCCGGTTTTCCGATAAGATCATGCTCCACTAAGAAATCTAGACCGCCAATCGATTCACCCAGAAGCGTTTGGGAGTCTCGGGACTCTGATCACGTCCCGCGCTTCGCCAACACCGCATCGACAATGTCGCGCAAGCTCCTCGCCGCGGCGGCGGGATCGGCGCTGAGCGACAGCGCCGAGATGACGGCGACGCCGTCGGCGCCCGCGGCAATGACGGCGGCGGCGTTGCCGGCATCGATGCCGGCGATGCCGCACAGCGGCAAGGACGGCGCGCGGCTCCGCAGCACCTCGGCGACGCGGGCAAATCCTTCCGGGCCGATCGGCGCGCTGTTCTGCTCTTTCGACGTGGTCGCATAGACGCCGCCGATGCCGGCATAGTCGATGCGCTCGACCGGCGCCGCCGCGGCCTGCTCGACGGTCTTGATCGACAGTCCGATGATCGCGTCCGGGCCAAGGAGCGCCCGCGCATCTTCGGCCGTCATGTCGTCCAGTCCGACATGCACCCCGTCGGCGCCGACAGCGAGCGCCACGTCGACGCGATCGTTGACCACGAACGGTATGGCGAACGGCGCCAGCGCCGCCTTGATCGCCCGCGCCGCCTCGACCATTGCCCGCGTTTCGCTGTGCTTGTCGCGCAACTGCACCAAAGTGGCGCCGCCCTCGGCCACCCGGCGCGCCAGATCGGCGAGCGCGTAGCCGCCGGCCCGCTCGGCGTCGACGATGGCGTAGAGGCGGAGGTCGATTGGTTTCAAGGTATCTCACCTTTAGAATGAGGTTAGCAGGCAGGGTACAGCGAAACGGGCGTCGGTTCTCATTCCATCCGGCCCCATAAGGCACTAGTCTACCGCGGTTCGGAGGTGCGCATGGTTCCCTTCTTCGTGCAGATCAAGTGTCAGCTCGGCAAGTCCTACGAGGTGGCCAACCGGCTCGCCGACGCGGAGATCGCTTCGGAAATCTATTCGACCGCCGGCGATTTCGACTTGCTGGTGAAATTCTATGTCGAGCCGACCGCCGACATCGGCCACTTCATCGCCGAGAAGGTGCAAACCATCCCTGGTGTCGCCGACACGCGCACCATCATCACCTTCAAGGCGTTCGGCGGGACGTAAGCGCTACAGCGGCAGCAAACGCTGCGGATCGATACCGTGCTCAGATATCGGCTCGGTTCGCCTTCACCGCGTCCTCATTCCATTCCAGGCCGAGGCCGGGTACGTCGGGAATGTGAATGAGGCCATTCTTGATGTCGTATGGCTTCCGCAAAATAGGATCGGCCCAATCCTGCCATTCAAGCCAATGCGCGGTTTCCGTGACGCGCATCACGTGAGCGGCCACCTCCGGATAGAGATGGGTGGAGATCGGAACACCCGCCGTCCCGGCGATCGCGGCGGACCTCAGCCACCCCGTGACACCGCCGATGCGCATGAAATCCGGCATCACGTAGTCGCACGCCTGGCTCTGCAGCGCCCTGTGAAGGTCGCGGGGGCCGTAGAAATTCTCGCCGATCTGGATCGGGGTGTTCAATTCGGCGGCAAGCTGGATATAGCCGTCGAGGTTGTCGTAGACGATCGGCTCTTCGATCCAGGTCAGACCGAAGTCGTCGATGGCGTGGCAACGCAGCAAGGCCTCGCCGAGATCGAGGCCCTGGTTGAAGTCGACCATGAGCTGCATGTCCGCGCCCACCGCCTGGCGCACAGCCCGCAGCGTCGCCAGATCGTCGCGGACTCGTTCGCGGCCAAGCCGCAGCTTAAGGCCGCTAAAGCCGCCTTCGTCGCGCAGCTCGATCGCTTCCGCGGCCACCGCCTCCGGCTCCTGCAGCCACAGTCCGTTGCTGTTGTAGGCTTTCACCGGACCGACCGAACCGCCGAGCAGAACGCAAAGCGGCATGCCCGCCGCTTTGGCCAATGCGTCCCAAGCGGCCATGTCCAACCCGGAGACGGCAATCATGGACAGGCCCTGATAGCCGACAAAATGCAGCGACCGGCGTGCGGCTTCGTACAATTCGAGCGGCGCCACCTTTCGGCCCTTGAGCATTTCGCCGAAATCATGAAGCGCCGGTATCAAATACTTCATTGTTTTGACAGCGTAAGGTTCGAGATAGCTCCGGCCGACAACACCTTCCTCGGTGTCAAGGTCGATCAGAATAAGCGGCCAGTCGGTGATCGTGGCAATGCGCGCGACAACCGGCCGTTTCAGTTTGAGCACAACCGGCCGCGCCGTGATGCTCTTGAATGTCAATGACGAAAATCGCATGGCCCGCGTCTCTCGGTATTCGCAGAACGGCTTTGAATAAAGCTCCGAACTGCAGCCTTCGAGACAAGCCTCGCAGGCGGAGCGCAGACTGTAAACACTCCGGCCGTTGTCACCTTCAATGCGTTGGACGGCCGTGGCGCGCGACGCTTGCTTATCTGGCCGCCGTCACTCCACTGCGGCCACCTTCAGCGCGGCGCGCGGCAGGTTGCGCGGTGTCGTCGCCGCCGGCCGCGCCAGCAGGCCCGGAACAAGGGCGTTGGCGGCACACGCGCCAGAAATCACCGCTGCTTCGACGCCGGCGCCGTGGGTCGCACTGCCGGCAACGACGAGCCCGGGCACGGGGCTCTTCGCGCCTTTGAGCCGACCCGACTTGGACATCCCGTAGATCGAGCCTGCGCTCGTCCAGTCATAGCGCGCATAAGTGACCGGGCTCGCATCGGTGCGATAGACGATGTGGCTCGAAAGGCCGGGAATGACCTTCTCGGCGGCAGCGATCAAACGGTCGCCGAACGCGGTCTTACGATCCTCGTAGTCGGGGGAACGGCGCCATTCCTTCCAGTCGTCGGAGCTCTCGGCCGGGAACCAGCGCTGGGACTCCACATAAGGCAGCAGGGTGATGATCCCAATGGTCGAATGGCCGGGTGGCGCGGCGGTCGGGTCGATCCGCGACAGGGCCTCGATGTAGATATGAGGATCGCCCGAGACATGCAGCGCCGGCCTGACGTCCGGCACGAAATCGACGCCGAGATAGACCATGAAGGCGGAGTTTGCGGGCTGCGCCGCAGCAACGCGCGCTCGGAAATCCGCCGGCAGATGTCGCGCCTCGACCAACTCCAGGAAGGTGCGCTTCATGTCGGCGTTCGAGACCACGGCCTTGGCAGTGATACGCGTGCCGTCGCCGAGCATGAGGCCGGCGGCGCGCCCGTCCTCGACAGTGATGCCGGCGACGCGGGTCTTGAGCCGAACCTCGCCGCCACGCGCCTCGATCGCCTCGACGAGGACATCGGCGAGTCCTCCGGAACCACCGGCCGGATAGGTGCCGCCATGGAAGTAATAGCCAAATATTGGGATCATCTCGCCGCAGGTCAGCGCTTCCGACCCGTCGCTGATATAACCGATCAACATATTGACCACGCCTTGCGCTTTCGGATTGCGAATATGCTGCGCGACAAGTTCGTCGAACGGCTTGTCCTGCCAGTGAAAGGCAAGCGGATAGTCACGCGGAAAGGCGAGCATGGCGTCGACGCTGGTCGGTATGCCGGGGATGCCGCCATTGTCGCGGCCAGTCGAAAACATGCCGTCGTAGATGGCGCGAATATCCGCAAACAACGCCGCAAAACCGGCCGCGTCGGCGGGAAACAGGCGTCCAAGCTCGCGCACGTAGTCGTGCCAGTCGCGCGGCACGTCGAGGGTGAAGCCCGGCAGGTAATAAGTGTGATCGAGGCGAAGCCACTCGAGCTTTTGCGCCACGTCAAGACGTTCGAGGACCGAGGCGACGGAGCCGCCGGGCCATACCCCGGAAAAATCATGCGGACCGGCATCGAAGCGGTAGAGACACGATTTGCCGAGGTGGTGCGCCTTGCGTACGAAGGTGTGGCAGAATCCGCCCGGCACGACATGGTGCTCGGCAACGATCACCTTGAGACCGGCATCGGCCAAGAGCGCCGCCGCCGTCAGTCCGCCGATGCCGGCGCCGACCACAGCCACGTCGAAATCCGTGCCGCCCATAGCGCCCCCGAGCTGGAGCGCCGGCCATCTGTAAGTCTCAAGCGATGCGATGAACCGCTTTATTGCGACGCGTGTGAGGAGTTGCGGGCCGAAAATGGAGATCAGCGCGCCGGCAACAACGATGCCGGTCGTGACCCATACGCCGGCCCGTAGCATTTGCGCCGCGGCGATGAGCAGGAACAGCACGCCCCACAGACCCGAAAGCGCCATGTTGACCGCTTGGAAAATCGGGCTTTCGGCCGCTTCGGCGAACGCCGCACGGGAATAATCGGCGGTCCAGGGCTTTCGCAAAGCCACTGTCACAAGGCAGACCAGGCCGAGACCCGCGAATGACAGCGAAGCCGCATGGGTGCCGGTCCATTGCGGCGCAATCAGATTAGCCAAACCTAACCCGAGGAAGATGACGAGGCCGCCGATCTCGAGATTCTTGATCTCGCGCCGGTGCCAGCGCCAGACGCCGCCGGCAAGCGCCAGGATAAGTCCGGCTGCGATCGCCGTTCCAGGCGATGCAAAATCGAGCAGCGCCCAGAACACGACGAACGGCGCCAGAGCAAATTTCACCGTGAAAAATGTTTTCATGGTCATTCCCCTGCATACTGCGAGGAAAGCCGCCGGATCGGGCGCCTGGTCTTTTGGGCATCTGGACGCCGAAATTTGCCGCCGGCCTTGATCTAGGTCTATGTTTACAGTGTAAACTATGCTAGGATGTTAACGATGTCAACATCGAAAAAACGGCGTTACCACCATGGCGACCTGCGGCCGGCGCTGATCGCCGCCGCCAGGACCTTGGTGGAGGAGAGCGGCGTCGGCGCCGTCAGCCTGCGGGAGACCGCGCGCCGCGTCGGCGTCTCCGCGCCGGCGATCTACCGTCATTTTGCCAACAAGGACTCGCTGCTCGCGGCGGTGGCCGCCGAGGGATTTCGCGACCTCGGCGCGGCCTTGGCCGCCGCTTCGCGGAGCGAACGCGACCCTTTGTCGGCCATGGGAATGGCCTATGTGCGCTTTGCGTTGTCGCGGCGCGGCGTTTTTCGGCTGATGTTCGGTCCGGAGATGGCGAAGCGCGCCAGCTTTCCCGAATTGAAATCCGCCGCCGATCAGGCGTTCCAATGGCTGCAGGGCGGCGTGCAAGCCAGAGGGCGCGTGGCGCAGGATTCACACTTGGCTGCCATCGCGCCCTGGGCGCTGGTGCACGGCTTGGCGCAGTTGTTTCTCGATGGGGTCTTGCCGGAAACCCAGGCGGAAACCATCACCGCGGCGATCACGGCGCCACGGCGCCCTGCCGTCAGTGATGTGAAGCCAACGCCGCGCCGCGCGGCGAAATGATCGATTCTCTGAAAGCCTTCGCAACGACCGGGTTGAAATAGTGATAAGGAGGTGGTCGGATCGTGGCCCGGCGCTCGGCGTCGTTGACGTCATTACGAGGCTTCGGGGGGACCTCAAACATGGCCTCACGTCCTACGGCCGGCGATCTTGAGATTATTACCCGCATCGTCCTTTTCCGCGGCCTCAAGCCGGAGACGGTCGAGCATATCGTAAAGCCAGCGACCGCGGTGTCGCTGAAAGCGCGCAGCACACTGTTTCGGCAAGGCGATCCGGCGACGGCATTCTTCATCATGATCGACGGCTGGACGAAGCATTACCGGCTCAACTCATCCGGCGAAGAAGCAGTCATTCACGTTTTCACCAAAGGGGACAGTTTTGCCGAGGCGGCCGCCTTGACCGGCGCACGCTTCCCGGCAACGGCCGAGGCTGTTACCGATGCCAGGGTGATCCGGGTACCGGCTGATCATATCATCAACTGCATCCGGGAAGATCCGAACATCGCTCTGGCCATGATCGCCTCCATGTCGCAGCGTGTGTATCTGCTGATGCAGCAGGTGGAGCAGCTCAAGGCGCAGAGTGGCGTGCAACGGGTTGCCGAGTTCCTGGCATCGCTGGCGCCGGTCGACCACGGTCCCTGCGTCATCGCCTTGCCGTACGACAAGGCGTTGATTGCGGCACGGCTTGGCCTCACGCCGTCATCGCTATCGCGTACCTTTGCCAAGTTGCGATCAGTCGGGGTCGCCGTGCGCGCTGCGGATGTGGCAGTGGGCGACGTCGCCAAGCTTCGCCGGCTCGCCAAGGACGAGAAATCGACGATCCGCGGCGCTTTCCGCAACGTGCGATGAATTGCCGACGCCGCTGCGTCCGGCCAATCGGGCACTGAAATATCATTTCTTCGGCAGCGGCTTCGGGCCCTGCCGCGGCGGCAGCGAGACGATGTAGACGGCGATCGCCGCACGGTCGGCGGCGTCGAGCTTGGAGGTGTTGCGGATCGTCTCGACCATCGCGCCGCCGGCGAAATCGCCGGCCGGATTCATGCCGTCGTCGAGGAAGCTGGCGATCTCTTTCGCCGACCAGGCGATATCCTCCTTCGACCAATGCTGCAGCCCGACCGGGGTGATGTTCGGCACCCAGCCCTTGCCGTCCGGACTGGGCCCGCCGGCAAAGCGCGCGCTGGCGACGATGGCGCCGAGAAAATTGCGCGGGCTGTGGCATTCGGCGCAGTGCCCCGGGCCGTTGACCAAATAAGCGCCGCGATTCCATTGCGCCGATTGCGAAGGATCGCGTCGAAACGGCCCGCCGTGGAGATACAGCACCTTCCAGAGTCCGACCAGGCGGCGGACATTGAAAGGAAATGCAAGATCGTGCCGGCGCGCCCGGCCCGACACCGGCGGCAAGGTTTTCAGATAGGCAAACAGATCGCGCACATCGGCGAGCTCCATGTGCTGATAGGAGGTGTACGGGAAGGCCGGGAACAGGTGGCGTCCGTGGGGCGAGGTCCCCTTCCACAGCGCGGTGACGAAATCCGCCTCGCTCCACCCGCCGATGCCGTCGGCGGGATCGGGCGAGATGTTCGGCACGTAGAAGATGCCGAACGGCGATTGCAGAGCGAGACCGCCGCCAAGCCGTGTGCGCTCGACTTTCTCGGCATCCTTGTTCGGGGTGGCGTGGCAGGACGCGCAGCCGCCGATGTTGAACATCGTTCTGCCGTTGTCGATATCCGGCGTGTGCGGCGGCAAAGCCGAGGCGGGAACCGTCGCCGGGATGGTCAGCACCCAGAGCAGCGCGCAGACCAGAGCGACGGCCGCCGCAATGAGCGTGAGCTTTCGCATCGCGGCTCCGTTTCCTTTGCTCACCGTCACCCTGAGGCGCGAGCCAACGGGTCCGGCCCGAAGTGGCCGGCCCGATGATAAACTCCGCCAGCCTCGAAGGGCGACGGCCGGGTCATGCATCCTTCGCGGCGCGCCTGCGGCGCGCACCTCAGGATGACGGTCGCAGGCGTTGTTGTCAGCTCTTCTTGAGACGATACTTTTCGTGGCAGCCGCCGCAATCGTTCTTGCCGATGTTGGCGAAGGCGGCCTTAAAGGAGTCCAGGTCCTTGACCGAGGCATCGGCCGCCTTGGCGTCAGCGCCGAGCTTGGCGAGCCTGGCTTTGAAGTCTTCCAGGTTCTGCCAGATTTCAGGGCTGGCGCTGAAGGGATCGTCCGCCGTCGGCTGATCGATCGAATTTTCCGGGAATAGCGCCGATGCCTTCGCCGACGCATTTTCCCAGGTCGCGAAGATTTCATGCACCTTTGCCAGATCGAAAGGAGCCTCACCCTTGACCATGGCGGCGCCGATCTTACCTTGGTCGGCATTAGCCTTCATCAGCGTCTTGCGCGCGGCAGTCGGGTCTTGCTGGGCAATGGCGGCGGTGACGCCAAGCGTAATCGCTGCGACCGCAAACACGGTACGAATCATATTAAGGCCTCCGCTCTCGACGGCACCGTGCCCAAACCGCGGACCGATGACGTCATTCGTTTCTGCGAGCGCGCCTAGACTACGGCCAAACGCGGCGCGGGAGAAGCTGCGACCAGCAACTGCTTGTCGTCATAGCGTCTCGCGCTGCCGCGCCTCGGCGAGGGCGCGCCACACGCGCTCAGGCGTTGCCGGCATGTCGAGGTGGGCAATGCGCAGCGTCCGCCACAGCGCGTCGACGATGGCGTTCATCACCGCCGGGCACGAGCCAATGGCGCCGGCCTCGCCGGCGCCTTTGACGCCCAGCGGATTGTGCAGGCAGCGCACATTGTGAGTCTCGAAGGCGATGGCCGGCACGTCCGCGGCGCGCGGCAGGGCATAATCGAGGAGGCTCGCGGTCACGAGCTGGCCGGACTCCGAATCGTAGACGGCTTGCTCCATCAGCGCCTGGCCGATCCCTTGCGCCGTACCGCCATGCACTTGACCGGCGAGTAACAGCGGATTGAGGGTCGCGCCGAAATCGTCCACCACCACGTAGTTGACGATGCGCGTCTCGCCTGTTGCCGGGTCGATCTCGACTTCCGCGATATGGGTGCCGTTCGGGTAGGTCGGTTGCGGCGGCGCGAAGGCGTCGGCGGCTCTGAGCCGATCACCCGCATCGGGCCGTTGCGCGAGCGCGGCGAAGGAGATCGCCCGGTCGGTGCCGGCGATACGCACCGCCCCATCGGCGATCTCCAGATCGCCGATGCTGACTTCGAGCGCGTCGCCGGCCAGCTCTTTGAGTTTTTCCGCAAGCTTTTTTGCCGCCGCGTCCAGCGAGGCGCCGCCGCAGGGGATCGAGCTCGAACCGCCGGTGCCGACGCCGCTGGCGATGCGGTCGGTGTCGCCCTGCACCACGGTGACGCGCTTCGGCGGCAGGCCGAGATGCTTGGCGACAAGCTGCGCGTATGCCGTGGCATGGCCCTGCCCGGTCGATTGCGAGCCGATCAGCACGGTGGCGGAGCCGTCGCGCTCGATCTGCACGGTCGCCGTCTCCGGTCCGTTGCTGCCGCAAGCCTCGACATAGGTCGAAAGCCCGATGCCGCGCAGCCGGCCGGCCTTCTTCGATTGCGCCAGGCGGGATTTGAATCCGGCCCAATCGGCAAGCTCCTGCGCGCGGCGAAGATGCGCGGCGAAATCGCCGGAGTCGTAGTTCTGGCCGGTCGCCGTCCGGTACGGCATCGCGCCCGGCTTGATGAAGTTGCGCCGCCGCAGCGCATCGGGCGCGATCCCGACTTCGCGCGCGGCAACGTCGACCAGCCGCTCGATAACATAAGCCGCCTCGGGACGGCCGGCGCCGCGATAGGCGTCGACCGGGACGCTGTTGGTATAGACGCCGCGCACACGGACATGGCAGGCCGCGATATCGTAGACACCGGGTGACAGACCGGCGCCGAGATAAGGAATGAACGGCGCGAATTGCGACAGGTAGGCGCCCATGTCGGCGACGAGATCGACGTCGAGCGCGAGGAAGCGATGCTTGCCGTCGAGCACCAGCCGCGCCGTCGTGAGGTTGTCGCGGCCCTGCGCATCGCCGAGGAAATGCTCGGAGCGATCCGCGATCCACGTCACCGGCTCGCGCAGGCGCTTGGCGGCGACGGCGGCCAGCGCATATTCGCGATAGCAGAACAGCTTGGTGCCGAAGCCGCCGCCGACATCGGGCGTCACCACGCGCAGCTTCTGCGCAGGCACATGGAGAATGCCGGCCAGCACGTCGCGGACGGCGTGCGCGCCCTGGCTCGACAAGGTCAGAGTCAGGCGGTCGTCCGCCGCATCGTATTCGGCGATGACGCCGCGGGTATCGAGGTAATTGGCCGCCAGGCGCTGATTGACCAGCGTCAGCGCCACGATTTTCGCCGCTTGTGCGAAGGCGCGCGCGGTCGCCGCCTGGTCGCCGAGCGCGACGTCGAAGGCAACATTGCTGCGGTGCTGCGGCCAAACCCGCGGCGCGTCCGGCTTGAGCGCCGCGGCGATGCCGATGACGTGCGGCCGCGCCTGCCAATCGACCGCGATCGCCTCGGCGGCGTCCTTGGCGCGATCAAGCGTATCGGCGACCACAAAGGCAATCGCGTCGCCGACGTGGCGCACCTCGTCGCGCGGCAGGATCGGATAGGGCGGCACATCGACCGTGGCGTTCGGAAACGCCACAGTGCACGGCAGCGGCCCGAGATTGGCGGTGTCGGCGCCAGTGAGCACGAGCCGCACGCCCGGCATCGCCCGCGCTTTCGCCGCATCGATGCGAAACGCAGCATGGGCGTGCGGCGAGCGCAACACTATCCCATGCAGCGTACGGCGCGGCCCGATATCGGCGACATAGCGGCCGCGCCCGCGCAACAGCGGGTCGTCCTCCTTGCGCACGACCGACTGGCCGATGCCGAACTTCAGCGGCTGCATGCGATTGCTCCGATCTCATGGGTAAACGACGCGCCGGCCTCACTCGAACAAACAGTCGGAGGGGTCGCGCCACGGCCGCAATGGGCCACAAGCCGACAGCACGGGTCAATTGCCAATTCGCTCCAGCAGCCGAACTGAAGCTAAGCCGCGGGCATCGATCCGGCGCGGCTGCCTTGCGGGAAGGCCGGAAACACGCGAATATCAAATTCGCATTGTCACGCTAGGTCCGGCAGACGTCGGGACATATCGCTTCGATCGAGCACCGATCGGGTGCCGCTGCCGAACTTAACCAACGCAGATCGCTCTCGGGAGGATCACCGATGACCGCTCACTTATGGGAAAAGTCCTATCCGCCGGGCGTATCGTGGGACGCGCCGATGCCGCCGCCGGTGGCGATCGAGTCCATCCTCGACAACGCGGCGGAAAGCTGGCCCGCCAGGGTGGCGATCGATTTCTATGACAAGACGTTGACGTTCGCACAGCTACACGATCTCGCGATCCGCGCCGCCAAAGGCTTGCAGGCGCTGGGCGTCGGCCCCGGCGTCAATGTCGGGCTGCATCTTCCCAACACGCCGCATTACGTCGTCTGCTTTTTCGCCGTGCTGATGGCCGGCGGCCGCGTCGCCAATTTCAGTCCGCTGGCGGCGCCGCGCGAGCTCAAGTACCAGATCGTCGATTCCGACGTCCAGGTCATGGTCACGCTCGGCATCCAGGCCCTCTATCCGCAGATCGCGGCGCTCAAGGGCACGGCGAAGTTCGAGACCCTGGTGGTCTGCAATCTGGAAGACTTTCTGCCCGAGCCGGTGGTGCACGCGTTCGTCGGCCCGGCGGTCGACCGTAGCGGCGGCGCGGGCCGCGAGATCGATTTCGGCGCGCTCGTCGCCAACGACGGCGCCTTTGTTCGTCATCCGCACGGCGCGCTCGCGGACGAGGTCGCGGTGCTGCAATATACCGGCGGCACCACCGGCGAGCCGAAGGGAGCGATGCTCACGCATGCGAATCTCTCGGCGGTGCTCAACGCCTACAACCATTGGACCAGCGCCAGCCCCTTGAACGACGACGACAAGTCGCTGGTGGTGTTGCCGCTGTTCCACATTTTCGGGCTCTCGTTCATCATGCTGCTGTCGGTCTATACCGGCACGCCCATGGTGATGCATATGCGCTTCGACGCCGATCGCGTGCTCGTCGACATCACGCGCAAGAAGATCACCGTCTTTTGCGGCGTGCCGACCATGTTCACCGCGCTGGTCAATCATCCGAAGATCAAGGAGTTCGATCTGTCGTCGCTGCGGCAATGCGCATCGGGCGGCGCGCCGTTGCCGGTCGAGGTGCTGCAGCGATTCCGCGAGCTCACCGGCGTCACCCCGCGCGAAGGCTACGGCCTCACTGAAACGGCGCCGCTCGGCACCATGCAGGTGAACGACGCCGCGCCGCGGGCCGGTACGGTCGGGCTGCCGGCGCCGCACACCGTTATCGAGGTCGTCGACCTCGAAACCGGAACGCGCGTGCTGCCGGTCGGCGAGAAGGGCGAGATTTGCGTCACCGGCCCGCAGGTCATGAAGGGTTATTGGAACAAGCCGGAAGCGACCGCGGACGCCTTCCGCGGCGGCCGTTTCCATACCGGCGACATCGGCTTTATCGACCAGGACGGTTTCGTTACCCTGGTCGATCGCAAGAAGGACATGATCCTGTCCGGCGGCTTCAACGTGTTCCCGCGCAACATCGAGGAAGCCATCTACGAGCACCCGACCGTCGCCGAGGTGACGGTGATCGGCATCCCAGATCCCTACCGCGGCCAATCGGCCAAGGCCTTCATCGCGCTCAAGCCCGGGCAGCCTGCATTCAGCTTCGACGAGCTCAAGGCCTTTCTCGCCGACAAGCTCGCCAAGTATGAAATGCCGACCGAGATGGAATTCCGCGCGAGCCTGCCGAAGACGCCGGTCGGCAAGCTGTCGAAGAAAGAGCTGGTGGCCGAGGAAGTGGCCAAGCGCGAGGCGGCAGCCAGCGAAGGCACGCGCAAGCTCGCCGGATGATTATCGCAAGCGATCGTCAACGCCAGGCCGGCGGTTGCTCGACCGGCGCGGAGAGGAAGTGTGCCGATGATGACTGACCTGTTCTCGCTCGAAGGCCGCACGGCGCTCGTCACCGGCGGTTCGCGCGGCATCGGCAAGATGATTGCACGGGGCTTCATCGCCCAGGGCGCGCGGGTCTACATCGCGGCGCGCAAGGCGGCGCAGTGCGATCAGACCGCGGCGGAGCTGGCGAAGGAGGGCGGCGCCTGCTTCTCGATGCCGGCGAACCTTTCGACCGTCGACGGCGTGCGGGAACTCGCCGCCGCGGTCAGCGCGCGCGAGCCAAAGCTCGACATCCTCGTCAACAATGCCGGCGCCGCATGGGCCGCGGAGTTCGATGCCTTCCCGGAGAACGGCTGGGACAAGGTCATGGACCTCAACGTCAAAACGCCGTTCTTCCTGACGCAGGCGCTGCACGGCGCGCTCAAGGCCGCGGCGAGCTGCGAGCGTCCTGCCAAGGTCATCAACATCGCGTCGATCGACGGCATCTTCGTCAATCCGCTGGAAACCTATTCCTACCACGCCAGCAAGGCCGGGCTGATCCACCTGACGCGGCGCATGGCGGCGAAGCTGATCGCCGACAACATCGTCGTCTCGGCGATCGCGCCGGGCCCGTTCCAGTCCGACATGAACACCGCCGCGCGCGACCATCCGGAGCTGGTGGCGCAGCGCGTTCCGGCAAAACGCATCGGCACCGACGAGGACATGGCCGGCGCGGCGATCTATCTGGCGTCGCGCGCCGGCGACTACGTGGTCGGTGCGACGCTCGCGGTCGATGGCGGCGTCGCCTATGCGAGAGCCGGTTTCGACGGTGCCGGCTGGAAGGCTTGAGTTCTCTGCAGCGTCGGCGACACGGCCGTCAATCGAACCGGTTCGCTCACCGCCGCGGATCCGATGCGATGCGCGCTCTGTTGCCGAGATGGATCATTCGCTTCTGTTCCGAGGGCGCATCGTGACGCGCAGCGCAAGATTCCGGACCGCCCTGCGCGCCCTCGTGCGTCGCCGCCGCGCGCAGCTCGCCTTGTCGATCAGAGTGACGATTGCCGCGCTGGCGTCTCTGGCGCTGGCGCAATTGCTGCATCTTCCGCTGCCCTTATGGGCGGTGCTGACCGCCGTCATCGTGACGCAGATGAGCGTCGGGCGGTCGCTGAAGGCAACGTTCGATTATCTCGTGGGGACGCTGGGCGGCGCCATCTACGGCGGCGGCATCGGCGTGTTTATTCCGCATTCGAGCGAAATCGCGCTGCTCGCGGTTCTCGCGCTTGCCGTAGCGCCGCTGGCTCTCGTCGCGGCGATCAATCCCAGATTCTCCGTGGCGCCGATCACCGCCATCATCGTGCTGCTGCTTCCGACAATAACCCACGCCAGTCCGATTGCTTCGGCACTCGACCGCGTCCTTGAGGTGGCGCTCGGCGGCGTCACCGGTCTGGTCGTTTCGTTTCTGCTGTTGCCGTCGGGCGCCCATCGTCAGGTCGCCGAAGCGGCTGCCAGCACGCTTGCCCGGATGGCGCGGGCACTCGGCGAGCTGCTTGCCGGCTTGACGCAGGGTCTCGACGTGGACGCGCTGCACCGCATCCAGGACGGCATCGGCCAGGCCTTGGTGCGATTGGATGCGGTGGGCGACGAGGCCGAGCGCGAACGGGCAGCGCGTCTCGCCGTGGGCGCCGACACCGGGCCGCTGTTGCGCACGCTGCTCAGGTTGCGCCACGACCTGGTGATGATCGGCAGAGCAGCCATCGGGCCGCTGCCCGAGGCGATCGGGAAGCGGCTGCAATCGCCGCTGGCGGGTGTCGGCGCGGCCTTCGCCGATTACTTGGGCGCCAGTGCCGCCGCGCTGCTGGCGGATCGCGGTCCGCCACCGCTCACCGCCGTGGAATCGGCGCTTGAGGCCTATGCCGCCGAGATCGCGGCGCTGCGTCGCGAGGGTTTCACGCGAAGCCTTCCCAGCGACGCGGCAGAACGCGTCTTCGCCCTCGGATTTGCATTTGAGCAGATGTACAGCAACTGCAAAGATCTGCAACGGTGCGTGGCCGAATGGGCTGAGCCGTCTCAGCAAGCGGGGCGCAACAACAAGCCAGCCTGATTGATCGTGGCTTGGCAGCGCCTCGATCGCGAGGTCGGTGCTATCGGACGTGCCAGAGGCCGGACTGCACCCTGCGCGACGGCGGAGCACAACGAAGCGGTTCGCACGTTCCGACATCGATTGTGTCTTGCGTTGACATAAATCAAAGGCCGGTCCTCGCTGCGTAGTTAGCTACGGCTTTGGCGGCTGCAGGAGGAGGAATAGCGATGAGTTATTCTCAGCTTTCCGACGAGCAGGTTCTGGAAGTGCTTGCTAAAAGTCATGAAGCCATTGTCAACATTCTAAGATATCAGAGTTTTCTCACCAGCGGCGCTGGGCTGCCGAAAAACGACGCCGCGCTGAATCAGCTCATTGGCGCAAACACGAAATGGCTCGAGAAAACCCGAGCCGAGATCAAGGCGCTGGAGGGCGAGCTGTCGCGTCGCGAGAATCCGCCGATGAAGCGGCGGCGCGTCTAGGCTGCGGGAAATCGAAGTATCGCCGACGCCAATGCATCACGCCGTGGCACGGATGGCGCGGCGCGCATAATGCCGGACTGGGCCTCCACCGCTTGCCGTTTTCGCCGCGCCCCGGCCGCACGACAGCGGGTCATTCATAGCCGGGCGCCGTTGAGGGTCGGGTAACGTTCGGCCGCTAGGGTTCTTCGGAACGCGAGCTCCGGTGCCGAATGACGACCCTCGAATTGACCTCGAATCCTGCGAATGCGCGGCAAATAGACCGGCTCGTCCAGTGGACGCGCGTGTTGTGCGTGTTGTTCTTCTTCTCCGGCTTTCCGGCGCTGATTTATCAGCTGACTTGGCAGCGCGCGCTATTTCGCATCTTTGGCGTCAATATCGAGTCGGTCACAATCGTGGTCACGGCGTTCATGCTTGGCCTCGGTCTCGGCAGCCTCGCCGGCGGTTGGCTGTCGAAGCGGCGCGGCATCCCGTTGCTACCGCTGCTTGGCGGCATCGAGTTGATGACCGGGACCTTTGGTCTCCTATCGCTCAGGATTTTCGACCGGGTCAGCGCGTTCACCGCCGGTCTGCCATTGCCGGCGACGGCTGCGGTCAGTCTGGCGCTGGTGATCGTTCCGACCTTGTTGATGGGAGCGACGCTGCCGGTTCTGGTCGGCCATCTGGTCCGCCGTTCCGGCCATGTGGGGAGCGCGCTCGGCCTTCTTTATTACGTCAATACGCTGGGCGCCGGCGCAGCGTGCCTCGCCTGTGCTGCGTTTCTCTTTCCGTTCGTCGGCATGCAGGGCGCGGTGTATGTCGCCGTGGCGATCAATGCGGCGGTGGCGGCGGGCGCCTTCGCCGCCTATTGGCGCGATCGCCGCGATCCGACCATCGTCGTAGCGGATACGCCGGCGGCGTCCGTGGCGCGCCGGCCGATGCTCGGGCTCGCGCCGGCGCTGGCGCTCGCCGGTGCGGGCGGCTTCGTATCGCTGTCCTACGAAATCTTCTTCTTCCGCACCGTCTCCTATGCCACCGGTTCGAGCGCGACCGCCTTCGCCTTGACGCTGGGAGCCTTCCTGATCGGGCTGGCCTCGGGCTCGCGGCAAGCCGGCCGCAATTGCGCGGCTTTGCCGCCGGAACGCGCGATCCGGCGCGCGGTCACCGCCCTGATGAGCGCCAGCCTGCTCGGGCTGCTGTTCCTGCCGCTCCTCGACCATCTGGTCTGGCTCGGCAGCGGTATCGTCGGCGTGGCGTTTCTGCTGATCTATCTGGTCGCCCGTTTCTGGGGTTCGCTACTGCCCTATCTCGCCGAGTTTGGCGTCGCCGCCGACGATAGAGCCGGTATGCGCACGGCGCTGCTCTATTTCGCCAATATTCTGGGCTCGGCCGCGGGCTCGATCGTCACCGGATTCGTGTTGACCGATCGGCTCAGCCTGGTGGCGATCGCTGCGGCGCTGGTTAGTGGCGAGCCTCGCCTGCGTCGTGGTGCTGACCGGCACGCTGCCCTTGCCGCGCTCGGAGAAGCTCCTGCGCGCGAGCCTTGCGGTGGGGCTCGCTTTGCTGGCGCTCGTCGCAATCCCGCGCTGGTCGGCGGGCGTGCTCGCCGACCTGCAATGGAAGGGCGCGCCGAATGCCCTCTCTCTCGTCGACATCGTGGAGAACAGAAGCGGCATCATCAGCGTGGCGGCGGACGGCACCGTGTTCGGTAACGGCATGTATGACGGGCGCTTCAACACCGACCTCAAGCATGACAGCAACGGCATCGTGCGGCCCTATGCGTTGGGCCTGTTCCACCCGGCGCCGCGCGACGTGCTGATGATCGGCCTTTCTTCCGGCTCATAGGCGCAAGTCATCGTCAACAATCCAGATGTCGCCTCGCTCACCGTTGTCGAGATCAATCGGGGCTATATGACGCTGATCGCTAAGACCCCGGAAGTCGCCTCGCTCTTGACCAACCCAAAGGTCGCCATCGTCACCGATGACGGCCGCCGCTGGCTGCGGGCAAATCCAGGCCGGCGCTTCGATGCCATCGTCTCGAACACCACATGGCACTTCCGCGCCAACGTCACCAACCTCCTGTCCGCCGAGTTTCTCGGCCTCGTCAAAAACCACCTCAATCCGGGCGGCGTCTTCTTTTACAACGCCACCGATTCCGACCGTGTCCAACGCACCGGCTGCCTCGCCTTCGCTGACGGGGCGCGCTTGCTCAATCACATGGTGGTGTCGGCAACACCGATCCGCTGGGATTTCGCGCGTTGGCGCCGCATCCTTGAAGTCTATCGTATCGATGGCCGGCCAGTGTTCGATCTGTCGCGCAGCGAGGATCGCGCGGAGCTCGACCGGCTGCAGGCAAGCTTCGCGGCCGACAACGGGCCGCAGGCGATCGAGACTTGCGCGCACATCCTCGCCCGCACCGCCGGCGAGCAGCCGGTGACCGACGACAATATGGGCAGCGAGTGGCGCTACTCTTTGGGACTGGAATGATGGCGTCGGCGCTCGAGCGCAGCGAGTAAGCGCCGACCCTACTCCGCCAGTTGCGCCGCCTGCCGTTTCTTGCCGCGCCGCGGCCCGAGTTGGGCGATCCACCGCGCGATGACATAGAACACCGGCGTGAAAATCAGGCCGAATGCCGTCACCCCGATCATGCCGAAAAACACCGCGGTGCCGAGCGCCTGCCGCAGTTCGGCGCCGGCGCCGATCGCCCAGACCAGCGGCGTGACGCCGAGAATGAAGGCGAACGAGGTCATCAGGATCGGGCGCAGTCGCAGCCGCGTCGCCTCGACGGCGGCCTGCCAGCGGCTGCGGCCCTGATCTTCCAGTTGCCGGGCGAACTCGACGATCAGGATGGCGTTCTTCGCGGCCAGCCCGATCAGAACCACGAAGCCGACCTGGGTGAGGATGTTGTTGTCCTGCCCGCGCAGGATGACGCCGGTGATGGCGGCGACCAGGCACATCGGCACGATCAAAATTACCGCCAGCGGCAGCGTCAGGCTCTCGTACTGCGCGGCAAGGACGAGAAAGACGAACACCACCGCCAGCACGAAGGCGAACATGGCGGTGTTGCCGGCCCTGATCTGCTGGAAGGCGAGCGTCGTCCACTCGGTGGCAAAACCGTCCGGCAGCGTCTCGGCGGCGAGATTGTCCATGCTCGCGATCGCCTGACCCTGGGAATAGCCGGCCGCGGCGGCGCCGTCGATCTCGGCGGCGGGGTAGAGATTGTAGCGCGGCACGCGGTAGGGACCGGATATGTCGCTCACCGTGGTGAAGGAGCCGAGCGGCACGGTGTCGCCGTTGGCATTGCGCACGCGGATCTTGAGCACGTCGGCGACGTTGCGCCGGTCCTGCTCGCGCGCCTGGGCGGTCACGCGGAAGGTGCGTCCGAACAGGTTGAAGTCGTTCACATAGGACGAGCCGATAAAGACTTGCAGGGCGTTGAACACGTCCTGGACGTTGATGCCGAGGAGCTGCGCCTTGGTGCGGTCGATGTTGAGATAAACCTGCGGCGTTGAATTCTCGAACAGCGTGAAGACCTGGGAAACGCCGGCGGTTTTCGCGGCGCGCGCCGTCACCGCCGCGGCGGCCTGCTGCAGCGCCGCCGGGCCGCGCCCGGCGCGATCCTCGATCATCATGCGGAAGCCGCCGGCGGTGCCGATGCCCCGGACCGGCGGCGGCAGCACCGCGACGACGAAGGCGTCCTGCAGCTTGGACAGCCGGCGATTGAGCTCCGCCTGGA